>CAITNO010000067.1 GCA_903893795.1 Candidatus Hydrogenedentota bacterium
CAGCTTCTTCCTCGGCCGACGCACGGTGGTGGCCGCGGCTCAATCGGGCATGCCGCTGTGGCAGGACAAGCTGTTCATTCTGCTGATGCGCAACGGAGCCAACCCGACCGACTTCTTCAAGATACCGCCCGGCCGGGTCGTCGAACTGGGCACCCAGGTGACCATCTGAGCGCCCCGGCGCAAGATCGGGCTTGAACCTGTCTCCCGCCTGTCCTTTAAGGCCCAGGTTTCCGCCCGCCCCGCGATTTGAGGACTGTCCATGGCCGACGCCCCCGCTGCGCCCGTCAAGAAAGTCGTCCTCGCCTATTCCGGCGGGCTCGACACCTCGATTATCCTCAAATGGCTGCAGCAGACCTACAACTGCGAGGTGGTCACCTTCACCGCCGACCTCGGCCAGGGCGAGGAGCTGTCGCCGGCCCGCGACAAGGCCCTGCTGATGGGGATCAAGCCGGAAAACATCTTCATCGAGGACCTGCGCGAGGAGTTCGTGCGTGACTACGTGTTCCCGATGTTCCGGGCCAACACGGTCTATGAGGGCCAATATCTGCTCGGCACCTCGATCGCCCGCCCTCTGATCGCCAAGGCCCAGATCGAGATCGCCCGCAAGGTCGGCGCCGACGCGGTCTGTCACGGCGCCACCGGCAAGGGCAACGACCAGGTCCGCTTCGAGGTGGCCTACTACGCGCTCGAGCCCGACATTCACGTGATCGCCCCCTGGCGCGAATGGGACTTCAAGAGCCGCGAGGCCTTGATCGCCTTTGCCGAGGAAAATCAGATCCCGATCGCCAAGGACAAGCGCGGCGAGGCTCCCTTCTCCGTCGACGCGAACCTGCTGCACTCGTCCTCCGAGGGCAAGGTCCTTGAAGATCCATGGGTCGAGCCGCCGGAATACGTGCACATGCGCACGATCTCGCCCGAGGACGCGCCAGACGTCGTCACCGAGATCACCATCGATTTCGAGAAGGGCGATCCCGTCGCCATCGATGGCGTGAAGATGTCGCCCGCGACCCTGCTCACGAAACTGAACGAACTCGGCAAGGCCAATGGCATTGGCCGGCTCGACCTCGTCGAGAACCGCTTTGTCGGCATGAAGTCGCGCGGCGTCTACGAGACCCCCGGCGGCACGATCCTGTTGCAGGCGCACCGCGGCATCGAGTCCATCACGCTCGACCGTGGCGCCGCGCATCTCAAGGACGAGCTGATGCCGAAATACGCGGAGCTCATCTACAACGGCTTCTGGTACTCCCCCGAGATGGAGGCCCTGATGACCTACGTGGACAAGAGCCAGGAAAACGTGACCGGCACGGCCCGCCTCAAGCTCTACAAGGGCACCTGCACGGTCGTCGGCCGCAAGGCCGAGAAGACGCTCTACGACACCATGATCACCACCTTCGAGGAGGACGAGGGTGCCTACAACCAGGCCGACGCCACCGGCTTCATCCGGCTCAACGCCCTGCGCCTGCGCGTCCGCAACAAGGCGGGTTTTTTCAAGGACTGATTCAAGTTGCACAAACCGTAAGAATCACAACGCCCCCTGCGCGATTGGCGTAGGGGGCATTTGAATTGTTGCAGTCCTGTCGCTGCCGATATGCTCGCAGCGCCACGCGACACACCCGCCAAGAGTCAGTTGTCCACAATTTGTGTACAACTGACTTCACGCTGGTAGTCTCCGGTAGTTGTCGACAGTTTGTCGACAACTGAACCTATGGCTGCGAGCCGTAGCTGATCTTGCCATCGGCGGCGACGGTAATAATCTTGCGCTTTTGAAGCTCCTTGATTATTGAGTCAATTTGCTCATCAGAAATCTGCTTGAAAAGCCCCTTGATGGTGCTTGTGAGTGTTTTCAGGGAACGGGGTCTTGTGCCTTTGACCAGTCTTTCCATGACGGCCTCAACCTGTTCGCTTATAAGCCGCGAATCAGGGCCGTTCTTGATTAACGGAATCCCATCCACCGCCGAACTTCTCTTGCTGAAGATTTTCTGTTCCTTGAGATGCTTTATGAGCGGATCAAATCCGGTATCCTTCGAGATGATGTGAAAGAATGCATCGGGAGACTCGACAACGGAGGGACGGTGATGTCGAAATATGTGCTTGCGCTGGACCAGCGGGGACCGTATTTCACGGGTACAGGCACCGATGTCCGGTGTTGGCAGGTGTTGACAAATCAAAGCTGTGGGCGGGCATCGGTGCCAGTCCCCTGGCGGCCAAATCCCCCTGCGGTTATTTTCGCACAATCGCCGCGGACCAGTCCTCGGCGATGCGCAATTCGGTCCAGGTCTTGCCGTCTTCGGTTATCAGCGGTGTCTGGAAGTTCTCCACCTCGCGGCCCGTGTCGTCAAACACGTGCACCTCGTGCTCTGACGCATCGTTCCAGCCGTAGAGTCCGCTGCGCTTTGTGACCATCCGCTCTTCGCCGATGATGTACCCGCCGTGCAGTTCCATCGGTGTGATGGGGTACATGTGCCGGGTCAGTTGCGGGTGCGTGGGGATCACGGTGAGGTCGTTGTACCAGTGGTAGACGCAGCCGAAGTCGAGCGCGCCGAGCATGACGCGGTAGGCGTCGGTTTCGGAGCGCTCGGTCAGGTGGTCGCCCAGCGCGATGGGCGACCACAGGTGCGCCTGCACGCAGTTGGTGATGCTGCCTGTTTCCACGAAGCAGGGGAAATGCAGGGCGGCCATGGCGCGGGTAAAGGGCGGGCCGTTGCCGATGAGCGGGCCACGCGCCATGATCCTCTTTGCGAGCGCCAGGCGCCACGGTTCGGACAGCAGCGTCACGGAGGACTTGAGCCGGATCAGGGTCATCTTCACCGGGTCGATGTCGCCCGACCAGCCGTCCCAGGGCTCGGCGTAGTGGTAGGGGAAACGGCTGTACTCGTGCTCGTCCCAATACACGCCGTCGGCCTTGATGTCGTCCAGGATCAGATCCACGTTCTTCGCGATCTCCCGGCCATAGCTGTTGGTCTCGGTGGGGATGTAGATCCGGTCATGGGGCACACCGTAGTTGGCGTGGGCGCCGTCGGACCCGATCAGCCGCGCGTCGGCAAAGTTCTCCGGCCCTTCGTCGGTCACGTCGATGAAGCAGTGGAAATAGACCATGGTCTTGAGGTCGGGCACCAGCCCCTTCCACCGCGCGAAGGAGTTTTTGTAGGCGTCCAGCGGGATGCGCTGAAAAGAGGTGCCGTGGGTGTAGCGGCCCATGTACATGGGATAACTGATCGACGCGGAGACATACTTCGCGTCCTTGAAGCGGATGAAATCGGTGAGCTGCGCGTCGCTCCACTGGTCCGTGTTCGGGTCGGCCCTCAGGAAGGCGAAGGCGCCGTCGATTTTGAAATTGGCGCCGTAGACGCGCCGCGCCGCATTGAGGAAGGCCCAGTAATCGGGCGTGTCGGTGGGAATGATCAGCCACGCCGCGCCGAGGGATGCGCCGGGTGCCAGCACCAGCTCGTTGTCTGCCAGGCCAACCGTGCCGTCTTTGGCGTAATTGCTGGTGTGAATGCGTGACACGTCGTCGAGCGCCATCAGCCCGATGCCCGCCGATGCCGTGGCGGCGTAGGTGGTGGGGTTGGCGGGATTGGTGCTCGTCCCCTCTCTGCCGGCCCGGTCGAGTCCGCCAATCCACAGCGTGGCGAGGTCACCGCCCAGGCGGATTTCGTTGCGCCGCATGAGCGGCAGCTTGTCCTGGGTCAGGTTGGTGAAGCGATCGTGAACGACGATGAAGTCGTCCTGCACGTCCAGCGTCCGCTCCAGTGTGAAGTATGCATTATTGCCCGTGACCCACTCGCCCTTGGGTGTGGAGAAACGGCTTTCAACGCGATAGGTCGCGCCGCCTGCGGTCGCCTCAATGACGCCCTCCGGCAGGGCCTTTGCGCTTTGCACAATCCTGCGCGCCGACTGCGGTGCCATGCGCGGCAACGGCCCCGTGGGCGCGCCCGCCTTGGGGCTGGCCGGCGGCGGGGGCGGCATAAAGCGGAGTTCGCCGTTGGCCGCCACCAGCGCGCAGGGGATGGTTGGCGCGCACTGGGCGATGACCAGCGTGTTGACCCCCTCGGCCAGCAAGCCCGACACATTCAGGTCAAAACGGCACACCTCGATCTTGTCCACCGGACCGTAATAGGGATGGGTGTCGGGACTGGTAAAGTCGGGGCTGTAGTAGGCGGAGAACACATCGCCCCCCACCATGGAATAGAGGTCGCCGCTGCGGGCCTTGATGCGCGGCGGCTTGTTGAGCATGCGTTCGCCCCCGACGGATTTGCCGTTGAGCGTGAGCCGCATGGATCCGGCATAGCCAGCCACCTGGTTGAACTCCAGCCGCGCCAGCAGCGACAGCACCGCGATCTGCCCCTCGGGACGGTGCGGCGCGTCAAAGCTGAAAGTCTGTTCCTTGCCCGGTTCCAAACGCAGTTCGGAAAACACCGTGGCCACAGGTGGCGCGGCGGGAGCCTTGCCGTCGGTGCCCGTCAGCACTGCGTCAGAAGCGCCGTCCTTCGCCCAGTCCTGCTCCGAGGCCTGCGCCGACAGCCGGACGTCAAAGCGCAGCGCCGCTCCCGCGCCCGGCTTGTCCAGTCCCAGCAGCGCCCATGGCACGGCGGTTTCGAGGGTCCAGCCGCCCTGTGCGTCGCCCTTGGACGCTACCACAACCCCGGCAACCGCGCCGCCTTCGGGCGCGATACACGCCACCGTGGGCGGCTGGACGGCGGCGTTGAATGCCAGGACATGACCCGGTCCGTCGCCGCATTGCGCCATGAAAAAGAGCCTCGGCGCATCGGCGCCGTCCAGACGCTGCTTTCCCTCGACGGCAACGAAGAGGCACTCCTCGCGCCACGCCGCATGCACCGTGGCCTCCGCGCCCAGCGTCCACGCATTGGGCACCGTGGCCCAGTCGCCCAGGTCGCCGTCAATGGCGATGGGTGGGTCGGGCTTGTGGGGGATGCAACGGGTGTCCGCTGCGGAAAGGTTGGCGCACGCCATCACCATGACCCAAAGGGTCACAGCGAAGCATGCCCAGTTCTTGGGAACAATCATGGCCTGTTCTCCTGTGTCCGACCGCATTGTTGGGGCCGCACATCCGCCCCATGTGGAGTGCGGCGGCAACGACGCCGCTTTGGCTTAGATCCCGCGCCATTTTGGACTGGCCAGCTTCTTGCCCTATTCCACCACGACCCGCGCGCCCGTGCGCGCGCTTTCGTAGCAGGCCGCCAGCACCTTCTGGCTCCAGCATCCGTCCTCGCCGCTGATCGGGGGCGCGGCGCCTTCAAGCAGCGCCTTGGAAAAGGCCTCCACCTCGGCGCGGTACATGTTGACCGGTGCTGGGCTGATACTAAAGCCGCCGTCAGCGCCGCGTTCCTGCTGCGCCGCGTATTCGCCCGCCCCGTCTTCCAGGTGCGCCGTCATGCTTCCCAACTCGCCCTGGCCGATGGTGCCTTCGGCAAGGATGCTGCCGAGCGAACCGTACAGTTCCAGCCGGTTGCGCGACGACGCGTCGGGCACGTTGAAGAGGCAGTCCACCACGCCTTTCGCGCCGGACGCAAACTCCAGCAGCACCACCGCAGTGTCCTCGCTGGCGTATTCCTGCACCAGGTTTCCAGTGATGCACAGCACGCTCCGCGCGGGGCCAAAGAACATTTCCAGCAGATCGATGCAGTGGCCGCCCAGGTCCATCAGGCTGCCGCCGCCGCCCTCTTCGGGGTTCTGCCGCCACGCGCCGGCGATGGGCGGATACCAGCAGGACAACTGTGCCCGGCCCAGCACGGGCGTGCCCAGCCGTCCCTCCCGCACCAGCCGCAGCGCGGCCTGATGCTGCGCGTGATAGCGCATCATGAAACCCGTGCCCAGCCTCACCCCGGCGTCCGCGCTGGCCTGCAGCATCTGCGCGCCTTCGGCGACGGTCATACCGAGCGGCTTCTCGCAGAAGACGTGTTTGCCCGCGGCGGCGGCGCGCAACACCTGCCCGCAGTGCAGCCACGCGGGCGTGGCGATGTACACGGCATCGGCGTCGGTGGCGAGCAGTTCCGCCTCGCTGGCGCAGGCCACCGCGCCAAACTGCGCGGCAAGCTTCGTGTTCGCGTCAAGATTCGCGTCGAACACCGCGGTCAGCTCCGCATTGGATGCCTTCGCGATGCCTTCGGGAATAGTTCTGCGGCGGGCAATACCCGCCGATCCCAGCACGGCCCATTTGATCTTCATGACAATCCCTCCGCGTCAGGCCGAATAGGCCGCGATGACCTTCCTGATGCCCGCCGCAATGCCGCGCATGTGCGCTTCCTCGTAGGTCGGGAAAACGAAGGTGATGAAGGTGCGCGGCTGGTGCCATATCGCGTTCGGAACGTCCACATTCGCGTAGTCCACCGACGCGGGGTCCGCATATTCCTTCGAGGTGAAGGGGAAGCCCGAGAACCCGAAAGAGTTGTGATTCTGGTAAGCCGCCTCGGTGTGGCACTGCGGCCAGAACACGTTCCAGCAGGGCGCGCCCTCCGCGCCCAGCGCGGCCAGGAACTGCTTCATGTCGCAGCGCATGCGGTCGATGTCGAGCGTGATGGGAAACACGAACCAGCCGTTGCGCCGTTCCGGCGTTTCCATGGGCAGGTGCAATATCTGCGGAATGCCCGCCAGTTCCTCCAGCAGGATGCCCGCGTTGCGCCGACGCCGGGGCATGTTCCAATTGTCCATGCGGTCCAGCTCGGCGAGGCCGATGGCCGACTGCATTTCGGTCATGCGGTAGTTCCAGCCGACCATGTTGTGGATGTAGGGCAGCTTCTGCTCCATCTCCAGCAGGCGCAGCCGCTCGCGCACGTTATAGCCATGGTCGCGGAAACTGCGGCAGCGCCACGCCACCTCCTCGTCGTCCGTGGTCACCATGCCGCCCTCGCCGCCGGTGGTGAAGGTTTTGTTCTGGCAGAAACTGCACGCGCCGACACTGCCGAGCGTGCCCGTCATTTTGCCCTTGTAGGCGCCGCCGAAGGCCTGCGCGTTGTCCTCGACCACATGCAGGCCGTGCGCCTTCGCCAGGGCCAGCAGCGGGTCCATGTCGGCCACGTTGCCGTAGAGGTGCACCGGCATGATCGCCTTGGTCCGTTTTGTGATCAGTTTCTCCACGCTCTCGGCGCTCAGGCAGTGGTCGTCGCGGTTGACGTCGGCAAAGCGCGGCACCGCGCCCGCCTGCACCACCGAAAACGAGCTGGCGATAAAGGTGTAGCTCGGCACGATGACCTCATCGCCCGGGCCGATTCCGAGCCCCGCCAGCGCCGTGTGCAGCGCGCTCGTGCCGTTCGTCGTGCTGATGGCAAAGCGCGAGCCCTGCCATTCGGCAAAGCGCTTTTCAAACTCCATACCCCGCGCGCCCGTCCAGTAGTTCACCTTGCCGCTACGCAGCGTGTCCGTCACGGCCGATAGGGCGGCCTCGTCGAAACACGGCCAGCTCGGCAACGGCCCGTCAAGTGACTTCTTTCCGCCCTCAATCGCCAGCGTATCGCCCATTCCCAATCCCTCTCATGTTTTATTTCACCATCATTTCATGAAACAGATCTTTCTTTGCGTTCTCTGCGATCTTTGCGGTTCTCTTTTTTCTTAACCGCAAAGAGCGCAAAGAAATGCACCGCACAGTCGAGATTCCCTGCTCAATTCTTTTCCGTGTCGTTCCGTGTTTTCCGTGGTTGAGCTTTTCTTCTTTGGTTCCATTTCAGCCCAGCCCCGGCAGCGGCAGCGTCACCGGCCGTTTCGTCTCGTAGCATTCCAGCGCGGCGAAGGCGATGGAGTGGGTGTGGATCGCGTCCGCAAGGTTGCAGTGCGACTCCCGGTCGTTGAGGATGCAGTCCACAAAGTGATCCATCTGCCCCTGGAAGGGATGGTGCGACACGTCGGCGCTTTCCGGGGCGATGGTGGGAATCTCGGCCCAGTTCTTCTGCCCCGGATACTTGTGCGACCAGACCTTGTTGTCCTTGATTGTGCCCCGCGTGCCGAAGACCTCCACGGGGAAACTGTAGGGCATGATGCAGCCGTAGTTCACCGAGATTTTGCCCATGGCGCCGTTGCTGTACTTCACCAGCAGCACCTCGAGGTCGTCATATTCAAGCGGCGGCGCCTTGCGCCAGGAGTTCTGGAAATAGTCGTACTCCACCTCCAGCCCCTTGCGGTAGCCGCCAGAGTAGCCGAACACCTCCACGGGCACGGCCGCCTGACCGAGCCCCTTGACGGCAAACCAGCGGGCCGCGTCGATGGCGTGGCAACCGGCCACCATCATGGCGCTCACGCCGAGCGCCTTGGTGCGCCCGTCCTCGTAGCCCTTCCACCAGCTCGCGATGTCGTGCTGGTAGTCCGCCTCGGTGTAATACACGTCGCCGATGGTGTCGTCCGCGATCAGCGCCTTCACCAGCTCGAAGAGCGGGTTCCAGCGCAGCACGAAACTCACCACGGTCTTGACGCCCGCGGCGCGCACAGCACCCAGCATGAGCCGCATCTCGTCCACGGTGTTCGCGATGGGCTTCTCGATCACGATGTGCTTGCCCGCCTGCGCCGCGGCGATGACGTTTTCCGCGTGGTGCTGCTGCGGCGTGCAGACGGAAACGATGTCCACACCCTCGTGGCACAGCGCCTTGTCATAGTCCGTATAGTAGACCACCCCCTCCAGACCGGCCTCCTCCGCACGGGCTTTGCAGCTTTCGAGCTTGCGGCTCGATATGGCCACCACCTCCGCGTTGGGATTGTTCTTGAACGCCTTGATGTGCTCGCCCGACACCCATCCGGCGCCGTGCACCAGCACCCGCAGTTTCCGTTCCGACATCGTCCGTTCCTCCTCATTCACGTTATCGTCAGGCAACATCAAACCTTAACGCGGCAAAATGCCGCACCGTCGTTGCGAGCGAAGCGCGGCAATCTCCTTCCCGCCACAGCCCAGGGTCAAGGACGTGGTTCCACGAGATTGCTTCGTCGGGTTGAAGCCCTCCTCGCAATGACGGACAGTATCGTCATTGCGAGCGAAGCGCGGCAATCCCTTGCTCACGATGACGTGGCAATGCGTGTGTTTTACGAAGCCGCTGTAAACACCTCAAAGGGCGCAAGCAGCCCGTAGCCAATCGAGAAATACTCCGCGCCCGCGGGCTGCGGCGATTCGGGGGCATTGCTCCACGAACCCGGATGGGTCAGGCCCACATCCTTGTTGCCCAGGTGCGGTCCCAGCGTGTTGCGCAGGGAACCGTACAGCACCACCTCGACGGTGTTCTTCCCGGGTTTGACCTGGTCGGTGATGTCGCATTCCATGGGCTGTCGGTAGATGGCCCCGGCGTCCTTGCCGTTCACGAGCACCTGCGCCACCACGGCATTGAACTGGCCCAGCGACACGATGCAACGGCCGCCCTTGGGCGCATCGATCTCGGCCGTGTAGGACACGCGGTGGCCGTAGAGCGGCATGCCCTGCCTGTTCCATTCACCCAGCGCCAGCGGCGCGGCGGGCACGATCACAAAGCCCTTGTCGGCCGCCTTGAGCCCAAAGTCACCGACGATGTGCGCCGCTTCCAATTCGCTGAACACGTTCATCGGCGACGCCTTGATCGTCAGCGTGTTCTCGCCCGCCTTGGCGGCCTTGGCAATGTCGATCCGGCCAAAGGCGCGGTCGATCCACCATTCACCCGCCGTCGCGCTCACGGGCGCGCCGTTGCAGGTAATGGTGTAGATGTCGGGACGCTCCACCACGGCAAAGAGCCGCGCAGGCACCGCCCCCTCGATGGTGAAGTGGTAGGTGGCCTCAAAGCCGCTGTCCGCCGCGAAGGGCGTCTTCAGCAACTCGTCGCCGAACTGCACCGCGCTGTCCCAGATGTTGCCGCGCATGCCGTTCTTCTTGAACATGAACTCGGCCGCCTTCCGCCAGAAGACGCCCTTCAGCGTCTCGCCGCCCACGGTCACATCCACGTAGTCGAGGATCAGGTTGTTGTCGTCCATGCGCTTCGCCGTGAGGTTCTTCACCGCCACCGGCCTGCGCTCGCCCGGCGCGGGCAGCGCAGGCGCGGCAATGGGCGCCTTGTCGAGCAGGAGCATCATGCTGCCGCACAGCGGCAGCGTGAACTTCGTCGCGATCTGGCCGTCGGCCTGCGTTTCAACGGCCCGGGCCGTGATGGCGCCGGTTTCGAGGTTCACCTCGCGAATCCCCTTGGCGGCGGTGACCACCGTGCCCGACGCGGACATGTCGTTGCTGGTGTTCACAACGAAGAGAAGATCGCCGTCGGTCATCTGGCGGCGGTGGTGGTAAACAATGCCCTTGTTGGCCGGGTCGAGTGCGACGCGCATCGTGGGTGCGCACAGCGCGGTCGCCTTAGCGGCGACTTCTTCCGGCTTCACCAACTGCCAGCTTGCGGCGGCGCGCAGCGCCTTGCAGGCGTCGTCCGCGCGGCCGTCGATGCAGGAGGGCTGGTCCGCCCCGGCACAGGACAGCACCACACCGCCCTGCTCCAGATAGGACGTGAGCAGCGCGCAGGTGAGCTTGTTCAGGTTTTCCATGCTTTCCGGAACGACCACGACCGTGTACTGCCGCTCGCCCACCTTGAGCGCGGCCCTGCCCGACCCGTCTTTCACCACCGACCCGCGCTCCAGCATGATGTGCTCGTCGCCCACGTCGAACTCAAGCTGTGCCTTCGCAAGCCCCACGAGCTGCGCCTGGTAACTGTCCCCCAGCGCCTCCAGGGGTTTCTCCTCGCCAAATTGATACATCCATGCTGTGGTGGTCGGGCTGAGCAGGAGCACCGGGTTGAGCTGCTGTCCCTGCGACAGCCCGTAGGACACGCGCGAGAAGTAGTCGACCAGCACGTGGTACTCCTTCATCCACGGCGAGTGGTACGAGAAGGTAGGCGGGTAGTCGCGCTTGCGCGCGCCGCGCATAGTGATGTCCGACAGGTGCTCGTTGATCGTGTTCACCCCCAGCGCCTCCTCCCAGTCTCCTATGCGCTTGTAGTCCTGGAAGGTCATCTCGGCGCTGCTGCCGCCGTAGGTCTCGCTGAGGGTGCGCTGGCGCCCGGTCTGGTTGGCCACGCTGGCCAGTTCGATCACCGACCGCACGTTGCCGAACTGCGCATGCACGCCCTCGGCGTACTGGTTGAAGAGCATGTCGATGCCGGGCCGCTGCTGCCACGCCGCCATCGCCATGTTGTCGGGAACATGGTCGCACTCGGGCCAACTGTGCTCCCAATAGTGGCCTGTGAATTGGAGTCCGTTCTTATCGCAGTAGTTGTAGTAGGTCTTGGCCCAGCGATCGACGAACAGGTCGTTGATCACCTGGAAATAGTTGTGGCGGAATTCGCGCGCCTTGGCCGTGTCATCCTTCAGCAGGGGCAGCGCGGCGTTGAATTCATAGCCCCAGCGCTTCTGGAACTGTTCCGGCAGGTCGGGCGTCCAGTGGATGTCGCCGCAGGCCTTGAGATGGGGCTCGTCGGTGAAGGAACCGGGAATGAGTTTGCCGAATTCGCCGCCAAAGTGCTTCTTGTAGGCGTCCAGTGTGATTTCCAGAAATTTCTCCGCCACGCCCGGCCGAATCAGGTCCACATGGTACTTGCCGGCGTACCAGGGCGATGCCTTCGCCTCCTCCATGCGGGCCACCACATACTCCCCGTCCTTGACCAGCCCCTGCTCCTTCTTCAGCTTCTCCGTGACATCCTTGTACCCGTCCGCGGTCTTGCTGTAAATGGCGTATATCTTCGGGTTCGACGGGTCAATCGTCTTTTCCTTTTTCAGCGTCAGACCCAGCGCGCGCGATTCGGGCATCTGTGCGGGCACATTGCCCCCGGCAAACCCGGAGGGATAGGAGTTCTCGTCATAGATCCACACCAGCATGTTGCGCTCGCGGCCCACCTTGAGCGCATCCTCCCAACGGGCAAACCATTCGTCCGACAGGTAGGGCGTCATCAGCCCCGGCCGCGGGTGCACCCACACCTGGCGGATGCCCTGGTCGGCCAGCGCGTTCAGGGAATCTGTCACCTCTTCCTTGGTCAGCAGGTCGTTCCAAACCCACAGCGGCCCCGAGGTGTATTCATGGGGCGGCTGGGACAGCTTCCCCGCCACCGTGGCGAGGTCGCCGTCCACAGCACCGGGAAACACACTCGCAACCAGCAGCAAAACAGGCATCAGCGTCATGGCTCGCTCCTTCAGGGTAGGGGTTCAGCAACCAGAACCCATTTTACACACCCGGCCAGCATGGGAAAAGCCGGAAGAGAAGGACAAAGGACGAAGGGCAAAGTGCGAAAAATAAGTTGGAGGGGGATGTTTTCCCCTTTTGCCTTTCGTCCTTTGCCCTTCGCATTTCCGAACTTCTAAGAAGTTCGGGTGTCTGAACGTTATGATGAGTGAAGCGCGCTAAACCGCGGGTTGCGGGGCGCCGTTCCGGACGGCGCTTCGCCCACACAGGAGATTCAGGGTTATGGATTGGGTACAACAGGCGATGGAGCGTCACAGCGGTCCGCTGCTGCGCTACGCCACGGGGCTCACCGGCAACGCCGAGACGGCCCGCGACGTGGTGCAGGAAACCTTCCTGAGGCTGTGCCGCGCCGAACGCGGCAGGGTCGAGGGGCATCTGGCCGCGTGGCTCTACACCGTCTGCCGCAATCTGGCCCTGGACCTCCACCGAAAGGAGCGCCACATGGCCCCATGGAACGAAACCGCGGCGGCGGCAATCCCCGCCGCCACCGCACCGCCCTCGGACGCGATCGAACGGGCCGAGTCCCGGTCCCGCGCCGATGCATGGCTCGACACCCTCCCCAAAAACCAGCAGGAAGTCATCCGGCTCAAGTTCCAGGACGCCCTGTCCTACGCGGAAATCAGCCGGGTCACCGGACTCAGCGCCACCAACGTGGGCTATCTGATACACACCGGGCTCAAGGCCCTCCGCCAGCGGCTTGCCGCGGCGGAAACCGCCGGCCAGGCCTGAGGAGAACCATCATGAACTACGAACTCGACGATCCCCGGCTCACCGCCTACGCGCTGGGTGAACTGGATGACACCGAAAAGGCCGAAGTGGAGGCCTTCCTGAACGAAAACGGGGCCGCCCACGACGAGGTGGCCCGCATCCGCGAGGCCGCGCAGTGGCTTAGCGCCGAACTCGGCGCGGAAACCCCCGAGGGGCTGTCGGAACTGGAACAGGCCCGCATCTTGGACCGGGCGAAGACGGCCAAGCCGGTCCGCAGGGTTCGTTGGGGACGCTGGGCGATTGCGGCCGCCGTACCCATGATTCTTGGATTCATGGTGTTCACGGTCGGGCCGCGGATGATAAAACGGGCTGGCGCTCCTGTCAGCCCCTTTACGTACTCGATGGGCGGTTCCGAGAAGGCGAGCCAAGGAAATCTCAGGCAGTTGGCCCAATCACAGCCGACCTCGTATCTGAGACTGACGCGGGGTGCTACTAAAGGTGACGGCGGCTCGGTATCGGCAAACGCACCCAAAGTTGAGGTGCATGACCTCAAACTTTCGATGCCGGCGCCAAAGGATATCAATGGCAACGGGGCGCCGGCGCTGGTTGCCGCACCCGTGCAGGCTTCACAAGGCAACTACGCCTGGGACACGGTCAGGACGAAGACTATGAGCCAGCAGGCGCTCGACGGCGACAGCCTCTGTGCCCAAGCGCCAGCCACGCCCAACGTCCCTGTCCTGGGGGCCGCGCCGGCCACACCGCCCGCCGAGGTAAAAGAGCAACTGCAGGCGCTGGGCTATATCAACAAGAACGCGCCCGCTGCTGCGCAGCCCGCGCCAGGAATGCCCAAACCCGCCGAGGCCACGCAAAACGTCCAGGCCTTTATCCAGTTGCCGCCACCGCCACCCCCCACGCCGGTGCCGAACGACGAGTCCTACCCGGTGCTGCCGGAGAACACGTTCCAGCGCGTGGCGGATGCGCCGCTGTCGACCTTCGGGCTCGACGTGGACACGGCAGCCTACGCCAATGTGCGGCGGTTTCTGTCGCAGGGCACGCTGCCGCCGGGCGAGGCGGTCCGCATCGAGGAGCTGATCAACTACTTCAAGTACGACTATCCCAAGCCCGAGGGTGACGCGCCCTTCTCGGTGACGGTCGACGCGCACCCCTGCCCCTGGGCGCCGACGCACACGCTGGCCCGCATAGGCGTGCGCGGCAAGGAACTCAATACGGAGACGCGGCCCCCGGCGAACCTGGTGTTCCTGATTGACGTGTCCGGTTCCATGGCCGACGCGGACAAGCTGCCGCTGCTCAAGAAGGGCATGAAACTGCTGGCGCAGACCGTCACGGCCAACGACCGCGTGTCCATCGTCACCTACGCCAGTGGCGTGGGCGTGGCGCTGTACCCGACCCCGGGCGACAACAAGGCCGCCATTGAGGGCGTCATCGACACCCTCAATGCGGGTGGCTCGACCAACGGCGCGGGCGGCATCCAATTGGCCTACGACCTGGCGCGCCGCGCGTTCATCCAGAACGGCGTCAACCGCGTGATCCTCGCCACGGACGGCGACTTCAACGTGGGCATCAGCGACACGGGCACACTGGTGAACATGATCCAGGAGCAGGCAAAGACGGGCGTGGCGCTGAGCGTGCTCGGCTTCGGCCAGGGCAACCTCAAGGACGAGCGGATGATGAAGCTCGCCGACAAGGGCAACGGCAACTACGCCTATATCGACTCGTTCCAGGAGGCGCGCAAGGTGCTGCTGGAGCAGGCCGCGGGCACGCTGTTCACCATCGCCAAGGACGTGAAGATCCAGATCGAGTTCAACCCGGGCAGGGTCGGCGCGTACCGGCTGATTGGCTACGAGAAACGCATGCTCGCCGCGCAGGATTTCAACGACGACCGCAAGGACGCGGGCGAGATCGGCGCGGGCCACACCGTTACAGCGCTGTATGAACTGGTGCCGCCGGGCGAGGCAATCGCCCCGCCGCAGACGGACCCGCTCAAGTACCAGGCCGGCCCGGCGCCCGCCCCGGCCCCGGCCGCGTCGGACTCGCCCGAGATGATGACGGTGAAGCTGCGCTTCAAGCCGCCCACGGGCGACGTGAGCACGCGCTTCGACGTGCCGATCCCGGCGACGGTGGTGACGGCCGAAACGCGGCCCGACTTCCAGTTCGCCTCGGCCGTGGCGGCCTTCGGCATGCTGCTGCGCCACTCGGCCTACGCGGGCACGGCCACCATGGACATGGTCATCAACCTTGCCCAGCAGGGGAAGGGCGCGGACGAAAACGGCCTGCGCGCCGAGTTCACCAACCTGGCCCGCACCGCCTCGGCGCTGCTGGGCACACCCAGGCCCGTGCAGCAGTAGGGTGCCCGAAGCGAAGCGGAGCGCACCGAGTTAGGGATGAGCGCAGGTTGACAAACAATCTGCACCGCCGCCGGTTCCACACGGGACCGGCGGCGCCTTTACTGGGAGCGCCGGCGTCCTCGCCGGCTGGGTTTTGCCAGCGCCCCGGAGCCGGCGAGACGCCGGCGCTCCCAGTAAAGGCGCCGCCGGCATGTGTTTATCCCCACTTCTTCCTGCCCCCCGGCGGTCTCTATCCGTGTTCACCTACTGCACGGCCACCGCATAGACCTGCGTGGTACCGGTCACGTCCGACTGAAACGCAACCCATTTTCCATCGGGCGTGAAGTGGGTGTTGGGTTCAGGGCCAGTTGTCCAGTTGTGCCCAGCCATGCTGCACAGCCGCTCCACCTTCAGCCTGCCCTTCTCCGGCCTGTAGAGAAAGATCCATTTCTGCGACGGGCTCAGGTGCAGACGCCCCCCTTCGCCATCACCACAGAACATGGTTTGATCGGGGGAGATGTTGAAGTGCCGCGAGGCGTGGCGTCTCTTGAGGGGATAACGCGTCAGCGCGAGAGTCTTGACGTCGATGCTGGCAAGGTTGAACTCGGGAAAGGTCAGGTCGTAGAGAAAGGGGAGGGCCCGTGCGGTGGCGCTGGGCCGCTGAAAATCGCACCAGATGCGCGTGCCGTCGGGTGACCAGAACTCGTGGGTTTGGAGTTCCCTGAGATATTTCTTCTCGTAAACCTTGCGCAGTTCCGACCCGTCACTTCGTATGGTCCACAGACGGTCGAGTTCGTGTCCCGGCCCCTCATGGCTGAATTCGATCAGCGTCGGGTCGGTCGGGGAAAACTGCACGTGCCCGAGCCATTCGTTCTCATGGTGGAACTCGTTGATCTGTCCGGTCTGTATGCTGATGGTGTACAGGGCGTTGGGCAGTTTGGCTTTCCAGATGGCCTCAATCCACTCCTTTCGGGGCAGACCCGACTGGTAATACTTCTCCTCGCCCAGGCAATAGCAGCCCGTGAGCAGGGTCTCGTCGCTGTTGACGCTCAGGCCGCGTCCCCAGGTGTAGTGATGCGGCACCGCGGCGATTTGTCTCGTTTCGAGCGTCACCGGGTCGGTGCAAAACACAGCGTCACCGCTCATGTAATAGAGTCCGCCGCTCTTGGCGGACACCACCTCGAAGCCGGTGTTCACCGTGGTGACCTGCCGGATGTCATGGCTGTTCAGGTCCACCGTAAAGGCGCAGCGGCCCGTGGGCGTGTGACCCATGAACACCATTTTGTCGCCCGATGGGAGAAAGGGGTTTTGATGGAAGTAAAACACCTCATTGCCGGATTCACGCCGGGACAACCGCACGACCCGGTGGCCGGTGTTTTTGTCAACCCATTCATTGCCGCCGTCGCTTTTTGGCGGCCACGCCGCCGGTTCGGCGAAGATGGGAGTGGCCACAAGCAGGAGGGGAAGTAGGAGTGCTGCGTATCTGAACACGGCTCTAACCTCAAGGTAGTGTCTGATGGACTGGTCAAGGACGGAAATGGTTCCACTGGAAGCGCCTTTACTGGGAGCGCCGGCGTCCTCGCCGGCTCCGGAACACTTGCAAGAAACCAGCCGGCGAGACGCCGGCGCTCCCAGTGAAGGCAATTCCGGTATGTTCTTATCCCTGCCGCTTCCTGCCCCCCGGCCCGCGGCCCAGTTCGCGGCCGAGGCAGCGGATGCGGGCGCCCATGCAGGTGTGGCATTCGCGGCCCGTCTCGGCGATGCACGCCTTGGCGGGATAGATCTCGTAGAGTTTTCGGTACTCCGGTGGGGTGAGATTGGGCATGACGATGTTTGCGCCGCGCTGCAGGCCCAGTTCGCGGCCCTGCGCCAGGTTGAGCGTGGCCAGCGCGGTCGTGCTGGGGATGTTCGCATCGGGACGCGCCAGCCGGGTCAGCGCCACCGTCTTGTAGGTCATCAATTCGCTGTTCGGCACCTGCTCGCCGGGCAACAATGTGGGAGAGGCACCCTCGCCGGTCTCTTCAGACCCCAGGGGCGTCGCGGGATGCGAAATATAGGGACCCACCCCGATCATGTCCAGGTCCATATTGCGGAATGTGTCGATGTCGCGGGCGAGCATGCCATAGCTCTGGCCGGGAATGCCGACCATGACGCCGCTGCCGATTTCGTAGCCGAACCCGCGCAGCCGCTCCAGCATGGCCAGCCGGTCGGACATGGTGCGGCCCGGTCCCGGCGGGTGAATCATGGCGTAAAGGCGCGGGTCGGAAGTCTCGAAACGGAGCAGGTAGCGGTCCGCCCCGGCGGCGCGCCAGGCGATGAAATCCTCGTCGGGCCGCTCGCCGAGACTGAGCGTGACGGCAAGGCCCGTCTCCTCTTTGATGGCACGAATGATGTCCGCGATGAATTCCCGCGTGAGCCCGTAATCCTCACCGGCCTGCATGACCACCGTGCCGTAGCCAAACTCGCGCGCCTCGCGCGCGCAGTTGAGAATTTCGTCGCGCGTCATGCGGTACCGTTCCAGCCCGTGGTTGTCGGCGCGCAGACCGCAATAGCCGCAGAGGCGGCAGCAGTGGCTGGAGACCTCGATAAGCCCGCGCAGATGCACCGCCTCGCCCACATGCGCTTTGCGCGCCCCATCGGCGGCGGCCCACAGCAATTCCAGCCGCGCGGGGTCCTTCTCGCGCAGCCAGGATTCGATTTCAGTTAACGTCATATTCTCAAAGGTCATTTACTGAGTCTCGCGCAAAGGTTTTTCTTCGCCGACAAGTGCGTTCCCAAGTGCACTTGGAAACGAGGGGAATAAGAGATCGTGCGGGGTATACACCCCCCGCCACTTCGTGGCACCCCCCTCAAGGGGGGACCTAAGACAGTCGCATCTCTGCGCCGTGAATGCAGTCTGACTTTCATGGTTTTCCCGCCGCGGCCCTGTACGCCTCCAGCGCGGCGGGGAAAGGCTCCAGCGCGCGCTCGAAAATGCCCAGGCTGTAGGCGATGGCCAGGCCGTAGTTCGTGATCGGCACGCCCTGCTGGCGGCAGCGCAGGATGCGGCTCAGCATGGCGCGGCGGTTGGTGGTGCAGGCGCCGCAGTGCACCACGAGCTTGTATGGCGTCAGGTCCTCGGGGAAGTCATGGCCCTGGATGTGCTCAAACGCAATCTTGCCGCCCACATACTGCGTGAGCCAGCGGGGAATCTTCACCCGGCCGATGTCGTCGGCGATGGGGTGGTGACTGCACGATTCGGCGATGAGCACGCGATCGCCGGGGCGCAGCGACTCAATCGCGCAGGCGCCGAGCGTCTGCGTCACCAGGTCGCCGCGGTAGCGCGCAAAGAGCACCGAGAACCCCGTCATCAGGATGTCGCGCGGCACGTCCGCCGCGACTTTCAGAAACGCCTGCGAATCGGTGACGACCAGTTTGGGCGGTCGGTTGAGCCGGGCCAGCGCGTCGCGCAGTTCGCGCTCCTTGACGACCATGCAGTAGGCGTCGCCGTCGAGCAGGTCGCGGATGGACTGCACCTGCGGCAAGATGAGCCGCCCCTTGGGCGCCTCCTTGTCGATGGGCACCACCAGCACGGCCATTTCGCCCGGGCCGACTAGGTCGGCCAGTATGGCGGGCGTTTCAATGAAATCGGCGGGCGCGCTGTCGAGCAGCGCCTGCCGGAAATCGAGCACGCCCGTGCCGTCGCAGGCCGTCGTGCGCACCACGGTCACGCCCTTTTCTTTCAGCGCGTCCACCAGCGCGGCGGGCGCTTCGCCCAGGTCGCACTTGTTGAACACCACCACCACGGGCGTTTCGCGCCGCTTCAGTTCGGCCAGCAGCTCCTCTTCAAAGGCGCCCCAGCCGTCCGGCTCGGTGACGATGACGCCGAGGTCGGTGCGGTCGAACACGGTGCGCGTCTTTTCCACGCGCAGCGCGCCAAGCGCGCCCGTGTCGTCCACGCCGGCCGTGTCGATGAAGAGCACCGGCCCGAGCGGCAGCAGTTCCATGGGCTTTTCCACGGGGTCCGTTGTGGTGCCCGCCTGTGCCGACACGATGGACACCTGCTGGCGCGTGATGGCGTTGAGCAGGCTCGACTTGCCCACATTGCGGCGGCCGAAGAGGCCGATGTGCAGCCGCATGGATTTAGGCGTGGTCTGCATCGTTGCCCCCGTGGCCGCCCGTGGGACGGTGCCCGTCGGGCATGCCCAGCCGGCACACCGCCTCGGCCGTGACCAGTTCGTCAAACTGCTCCGCCGTCAACAGGCCCTGCTCCAGCACCAAGCCGCGCACCGTCTTTCCGGCGGCGGCCGCCTCGCGCGCGATTTTAGACGCGGCATCATAACCCAGCACGGCCACCAGCGCCGTGGCCATGGCCGTGGACCCGTCGATGTGCGCGCGGCACCGGGCCTCATCGGCCGCAATGCCCTCCACGCAGTGCGTGCGCAGCAGCGTGCAGGCCCGCGCGAGCAGGTCGCAACTGTGCAGCAGGCAGTCGGCGATGAGCGGCATGAACGCGTTCAGTTCCAAATCGCCGCGCGACACGGCGTGGGCGACCACCTGGTCATGGCCCATGACCAGCAGCGCCGCCTGGGTGACCGCCTCGGGAATCACGGGGTTCACCTTGCCGGGCATGATCGACGAGCCCGCCTGCCGCTGCGGCAGCCGAATCTCGCCCAGGCCCGCATCGGGCCCCGAGGAGAGCAGCCGCAGATCGGTGGACACCTTGACCAGCGACACGGCGCAGGCCTTGAGCATGCCCATCACCTCGACGAACACGTCCGCGTTCTGCGTGGCCTCGACCAGGTTCTCCGCGCGGGCAAAGCCGATGCCGGTGATTTCGCGCAGCGTCTCGGTCACGCGGAAAATGTACTGCCGGGGCGCGGCGTAGCCCGTGCCGACGGCGGTGCCGCCCAGGTTCACCACGCGCAGCCGCTCCTCGCATTTGTAGATGCGCCAGCGGTCGCGGGCGAAGGCCTCAGCATAGGCGCCCATCTCGCGGCCCAGGGTGATCAGCACGGCGTCCTGCAGTTCCGTGCGGCCCATCTTCACGATGTGCGCAAAGGCCTGCTCCTTCGCCTGAAAGGCCTCCTGCAGCGCGACCAGCGCGTCCTCCAGCGGCTTGAGTCCGCGAATCGCGGCCAGCCGCAGCGCCGTGGGATAAGTGTCATTGGTGGACTGGTGAAGGTTCACGTCGTCCAGCGGCGACACGAGGTCATATTGTCCCGGCGCCGCACCCAGCAGTTGCAGGGCGCGGTTGGCAACGACCTCGTTCACGTTCATGTTGGTGCTGGTGCCCGCACCGCCTTGCAGCGCATCGGTCAGGTTCCACCGGTCCAGCAGGCCCGCGGCGAGTTCGGCGCAGGCGCAACAGATGGCTTCAGCCTTCTCCGGCGCGCCGACCCAGCAGCCCAGGTCGCGGTTGACCCGCGCGCAGGCCAGTTTCACATCGCCGTAGGCATGAAACAGCCCCGTATGGGGCGGCCGCCCGGCCAGCGGGAAATTCTCCATGGCGCGCAGCGTGTGCACACCGTAGAGGGCGTCGCACGGCAGATCCCGCGCGCCGAGCAGGTCCTGCTCGCGCCGGGTGGGATGGAGGCTGTTGGTGTCGGTGCTCACGATGCGGGTCTCTGGTGAAGGTTTGCATCCCCCTAAATCCCCCTTCGAAAGGGACTTAAGAGGGCGCGTGTTCGGGATTATGATGTGTCATTCCTTTGGGCTGGGGACCTGGCCCGGCATTCCTGCAAAGCCGGGCACCGCCTGCCTTTTTCCGATGCTGAATTGCCGTCATCTGTGATTAAACTCGATCTTCTTCACCTCGACGCCGCCGATCGCGCCGAGTTTGGTTTCAAGCTCTCCACAGCGGGCCTCATCGCCGACCAGTTCGAGCAGGAACACGCCGCCGCTGGCGCACTTGCCGTCACCCACCTCGTGCAGGCCGAGCCGTGTTTTGATGTGGCAGCCGTATTCGGTGAGCAACTGCTGCACGCGCACGGCATTCTCGCCCCGGTTGTGGATGTGAACGCCCAGGATGATGTGCTTGTCCATGCTTAACCTCTTTCTTGCCCGATGTGAAATCCGGCCGCATTCACGGACGAACGGAAATTGCCTAAATGTATTGCGTTACTGCCGCGCACCGCATCGTCGGTCATTAGGCGCGGCAACCGTTTATATTGTAGCAATAAAGGGCCTCACCGGTCTAATTACGGATTTTTTTCTCGAAAGACCAGAACGGTCTGATCTCCTCGCTGGGGTCCGCGGTGCACCGTCTATCCCGACCAGGGAAGACTGACGGGAGCGGCCTTTTCCTCCCGCCGGGCACCGGTTGACACCGGCGCCTGCTCCGGCGGGTCCGGTATGGTGCGGCAGCACCCGTTCCCGGAATTCCGCCACCGTCGGCAAGACGGTTCCCCCGGAGCGGTGATTCTTGGTAAGGTTTACCTGTGCGGCGGCAGGGGCCGCCCCCGCGATGCAAAAGAAGGAGCAAGGCCATGGGCGATTTTCTGGTCCGTTTGGGCGCCAATCCGACGGCGCGAAAAGTGGTGCAGACACTGCATCTCCCGATTCCCCTTCCCCAACTGCTGGCAAGGTCCAGCGCTCCGCTGGAGGAGCATCCGCTCATGGGCCGCGCCGTCTGGGCGGCCGCGGGGGCGAACAGTGCCCTTGCCGGGGTCATCCGGGACACGGTGACCGGCGCGGGCGGCGACCTTTGGACGCGCGAGGGTGGCGGCGATGCCCCCCAGGGTGCGCGCCCCCATGCGCTCATTTACGACGCGACGGGCATGGAAACGCCTGAGGCGTTGCGCGATCTATACGACTTTATCCACGCGCAGGTCCGTTCCCTGGCCGCCTGCGGCCGCGTAATCGTCGCTGCGCGCCTCCCGGAAGAGACGGACGCCCCCGTGGCCCGCGCCGCGCGGCGCGCGGTCCAGGGTTTTGTGCGCAGCCTGGGCAAGGAGATTGGGCGGCGCGGCGCCACGGCGCAGACGCTTTATGTGGATGCGGGCGCCGAGGACCGGGTCGAACCGGTGCTGCGCTTCCTGCTGTCCAAACGCTCCGCCTACATTTCCGGCCAGCCCATCCACGTTTCGGCCCGCATTGCGGGCGCGGCGGCCCCCTGCCGCGTCCAGGCGCTGAAAGGCAAGGTGGCCCTGGTGACCGGCGCGGCGCGGGGCATCGGCGAAGCCACTGCCCGGGCGCTGGCCCGCGAGGGCGCGGCCGTCATCGTCATGGACCGTCCCGCCGAAATTGAGGCGGCGAAGAAGGTGGCCGCAGCCATCGGCGGCACGGCGCTGGCCGCCGACATCACCGACCCCAAAGCGGCGCTGGCCGTGCTGGACCATGTGAAACAGCATCACGGGGGCTTGGACATCGTGGTGCACAACGCCGGCATCACGCGCGACAAAACCATCGCCAACATGTCGCCCGACAAGTGGGACATGGTCCTTTCGGTGAATCTGATCGCGCTGATCCGCGCCAACGAGGAACTCCTCGGCAGCCTCCGCGACGGCGGCCGCATCATCGCGCTGTCCTCCGTGGGCGGCATTGCCGGCAATCCGGGCCAGACCAACTACGCCGCCACCAAGGCGGGCGTGATTGGCTATGTGCAGGCGCTGGCCCCGCGCCTGGCGGACCGGGGCATCACGGTGAACGCCGTGGCGCCGGGCTTTATCGAGACGCAAATGACCGCGGCCATGCCCATGGGCACCCGCGAGGTGGCGCGCAGGCTGTGCATGCTGACCCAAGGCGGCCTGCCGGAGGACATCGCCGAAGCGATCACCTTCCTCGCCGGCCCGGACAGCACCGGGCTCACCGGCGAGGTGGTGCGCGTCTGCGGCGGCAATTTTGTCGGCGCGTGATAAGAAGAATTCAGAAGTCAGAATTCAGGAGCCAGAATGGAAAGAAATGGCAAGAAGAAGTAAGACGGCAGACAGGAATGTCTGCCCCACACTAGCCCCTGTCAGCGTATGGTCAGGTAGATACAGGGAACCGCTGGACACGGCGGGAAAAGAGACCCTGGCCACAGTTCGGAGCGCTGAAAGCGCGGCACTTACCATCCTGGGCTGTGAGGCCGGGGGGACGCAGCCAACTTGTGCGGGGAAACAACACGTTGACGGGTAGTAGCCCGAACGGAAGGAAGCATCCCGATGCCCCCAAGCAAAAGCAGCTCTGATATGCGCCGCGCCGTCATCATCGACGGTGTGCGCACGCCGTTCCTCCGCGCCTTTGGCGCCTTCACCCGGCTCGACACGATCGCGCTGGGCGCCGCCGCGGTGCGCGCGCTGCTCGACAAGACCGGCCTGCCGCCGGAGGAGGTCGGCAGCCTCATCTGGGGCGGCGCGATCCTGCCCGGCGCAACGCCCAATGTGGGCCGCGAAATCGTGCTCGACGCCGGACTGCCCCGCACACTGGAGGCGTCCACCGTCAGCCGGGCCTGCTCTTCCGGCTTTCTTGCGGTGACCCAGGCGGTGGCGGCGATAGAGCGGGGCGAGGCCGATGTCGTCATTGCAGGCGGTGGCGACTCGACCAGCAACGCCGAAGTGACCCTGCCGCCCAGCTTCGTGCACAAAATGGCCCCCGTGGCCATGAGTGCCAAATCGGGTGTGCTCGACTACCTGGGTCTGCTCGGCAAGATCAGCATCCGCAAGGACTTAATCCCGAGGCGGCCGAGCATTCGGGAGCGGTCCACCGGCGAGTTGATGGGCGAATCAGCCGAGCGCATGGCCAAAATATGGGGCGTGACCCGGGAGGAACAGGACGCATTCGCGGCGCAGAGCCACGCCCGCGCCTGCGCGGCCATCAAATCGGGCCGCTTCGCGGGCGAGGTCATTGCCCTGCGTGCGCCCGACGGAAGCACCGTGGCCGCCGACAACATCCCCCGCGAGGATGCCACCCTGGAGAAACTGGCCCGGCTCAAGCCCGCCTTTGCCAAGGACGGCACGCTGACGGCGGGCAATTCGAGCGCGCTGACCGACGGCGCGGGCGCGGTGCTGGTCATGAGTCAGGAAAAGGCCCTGGCGCTGGGGCTCACGCCCCTGGCGGCATTCCGGAGCTGGTCCTACGACGCCGTCGATCCGGCGGGCCAACTGCTCATCGGCCCGGCCATTTCGATGCCCCGCGCGCTGGAAAAGGCGGGCATGACGCTGAAGGACGTGGACCTCGTTGAGATCCACGAGGCCTTTGCCGCGCAGGTGCTCTGCGTGCTGCGGGCCATGGCGAGCGACGCCTTTGCCAGGGAATGGCGCGGCCGCGACAAGGCCGCGGGCGAGCTGAATTTCGCCGACATCAACCTCCACGGCGGGTCGGTGGCCCTGGGCCATCCCTTTGGAGGCACAGGGATTCGCATGCTGGTCACGGCGGCCAATGAGCTGAAACGCTCGGGAAAAGGCACGGCCATGCTGGGTATCTGCGCCGCGGGCGGACAGTCCGTCGGCGCGGTGATCGAGGCGGTGTAAGGCCGAACGCCGACGGTGGTTTGACTGTGCAGGGCGGGATTTGTCATAATTTCCCTGTGAACTGCACGCGGCTGTGCATGCAGACGGCCTGATTGGGTTATATCGGCCGGGTGCCAGGCAGTTCCACATGGGCTTCTCCATATCCGATTATCAGTTCAGCCGCCACAAGAGTCGTTCAAGTCTGGACGGACCCCGGCGGGGTGCGTCACCGGAAGTGAAGGCTGGACACTTGCCCCAAGGGCGGATGTCCGGCCTTTTTGTCATATCTGGCGCCATAGGCCCGCTTCGGGCCGCACATCATGGGACCAGGACCAGCCATCCCGCCGCAGGCGGATTACGGAGGACACGGACATGCCCAACAGAAACGGAGCACTGACAACCAACCGCCTCGTGACAACCTGGGTGGACGAGATGGCCGCCCTGTGCCTGCCGGACCAGGTGGTCTGGATTGACGGCAGCGACGAGCAGCGCGCCGCGCTCACCGAGGAAGCCTGCGGCACCGGCGAAATCGTCCGGCTCAACCAGGACAAATACCCCGGCTGCTACTACCACCGGACCCACCCGCAGGATGTGGCCCGCGTGGAGGACAAAACCTTCATCTGCTGCCGCAATGCCAAGGACGCCGGCGCCACCAACAACTGGAAGGCGCCCGAAGAGGCCTACACCGAGGCGGCCAATTTCTTCCGCGCCTCCATGCGCGGCCGCACCATGTACGTGGTGCCCTTCTCCATGGGCCCCGTCGGCTCCCCCTTCAGCAAGATCGGCATCGAGTTGACCGACAGCATCTACGTGGTGCTCAACATGGCCATCATGTGCCGCATCGGCAAACGCGTGCTCGACGTGCTCGGCCAGAGCAACGATTTCACCCGCTGCCTGCACAGCAAGGCCACGCTGGACCCCGAAAAGCGCCGGATTCTCCACTTCCCCGAGGACAACACCATCTGGTCGGTCAACTCCGGCTACGGCGGAAACGTCCTGCTCGGCAAGAAGTGTCTCGCCCTGCGCATCGCCAGTTGGATGGCCCGCCAGGAGGGCTGGCTCGCCGAGCACATGCTCATCCTCGGCATTGAAGGCCCCAACGGCCGCACCGAATACGTCGCGGCCGCCTTCCCCAGCGCCTGCGGCAAGACCAACCTCGCCATGCTCATCCCGCCCGAGGGGCTGCGCAGCAAGGGCTACCGGATCTGGACCGTGGGCGACGACATCGCCTGGATCCGCCCCGACACCGACGGCAGGCTCTGGGCCATCAACCCCGAGGCAGGCTTTTTCGGCGTCGCCCCCGGCACCAACTCCAAGACCAACCCCAACTGCATAGAAACCGTGCAGAAGAACACCATCTTCACCAACGTGGTGCTTGGCAAGGACGGCACGGTGTGGTGGGAGGAGGGCGACGGCGATCCCCCCGCGGACGCGCTCGACTGGCTGGGCAGACCCTGGACCAGGGACACGAAGGACAAGGACGGCAAGCCCGTCGCGGGCGCGCACGCGAACAGCCGCTTCACGGCGCCGTTTAACCAGTGCCCCAGTGCCTCCTTCCGCCTCGAACACCACCACGGCGTGCCCATTTCGGCGTTTATCTTCGGCGGCCGCCGCGAGCACCTGGCCCCGCTCGTGTACGAGTCCACCTCGTGGAACCACGGCGTGTTTATCGGCGCCAGCATGGCGTCGGAGCGCACCGCGGCCCAGGCCGGCAAACAGGGCGAAGTGCGCCGCGACCCCTTCGCCATGCTTCCCTTCTGCGGCTACAACATGGCCGACTACTTCAAGCACTGGATCAACATCGGCCGCGCCACCCCCAACGCCCCCAAGGTGTTCCACGTCAATTGGTTCCGCAAGGACAAGAACAACAAATTCCTCTGGCCCGGCTACGGTGAAAACCTCCGCGTGCTCGAATGGATCCTCGAGCGCGCCCGCGGCGAGGGCAAGGCCCAGGAAACCCCCATCGGATACGTCCCCACCCAGGACGCGCTCGACATGACCGGCCTTGACCTGGCCCCCGGCGTCATGGAAGAGCTGCTCGACGTGAATGCCGAGGACTGGAAAGCCGAGGCCGACGACGTCGAAGCCTTCTTCGACAGCCTGGGCTCGCGCATGCCCTGGGAACTGCGCAACGAGCTCGAAGCGCTCCGCCACCGGCTGGGCGAGCAGTAAGCATTCCCCCGTCGGGGCGGTCCCCGGCGGCACGACAGGATACACAAGGCCCCGTGCCCCCAGGCGCGGGGCCTTTTCAATAACCAAACCCTTGTGGTCCCACGCGCCAAAGGCGCACAACAAGACAGCCCTGGGCAACGCCCCGGGAAAAGGATTTACAGCGAAAGAGAAGCGCCGAAAGCGCGCAACAAAAGCGTTTTCGTTAGGCAATAGCCCTTCATAAGCGTCGCCGTTTCCCGCTGACATCCGTCAGAGCGGAACACGGTCTTCCGTCGACGAGGCATATGGACCGGGCTTGGCTGTTCTCATGCATATTATTCACACTTAATTGGGAAGCGTCCCCTGTTTCCAACGATGGCGCCTTGTCTTCATTGCTATATTCTAGCGTCCTATTAATAAATTCCTCCAACTGTACAAATGCTCCCGAGGCAATCGGCTCCTTCTTGAAATCTACCCCAGAAAGAACTTCATATATGTTCCACTGTAATTCGTCCTCTGTCCTAGCTCCGTCCTCGATGACCTTTCTGAAGATGGGGGCGAGTCTTTCCACGGTTGCGTGTACATCAGGAGGAAGGCTAGTTACCGGCAGGCTGCCATGTTCTTGCCAGATTCCCAAAAGGAGGGCCTTGAGTGATTCATTGACCAGAAACGCAATGGCCCGCCTGATTACTTTGGTAGCATTCTCTCGGCCCAACGCAGTCCCGCTTTGGCCTGTAGCCGTCCCTGTTTCGGAGTTGAACAGCACCCCCCGAAGTTTATGTTGAGTTTCATCCTTAAACATGCCGAGTGCAACGGAAGCATTGAGTAGGATATCATAGGCATCTTCCCCCGTCACTGTCAGCGTACCACCGGACTGATTCTGAAGAACTCTTTGAAGCATCGCGGGAGTCAGTTCCGAGTCCTTAGGGATCAACCTTTCTAGGCGGTTTGCCTGTGCCTCTGACATTTTATCGGAACGAATCACCGTTTGAATCGTCAAGACTTGCTCCTGGCAAAGGTACGTTAAGGCGGTTACCTTCCTAGTCAAGAATTGTTCCAATGGTAGTACGTGAAGAACCATCTCTATTCGTTCTGCCAAAGAGAGAGTATCATTCGTCACAGGGGCGTCACCCCTCATCATAGCAGCCGTGTCACGCAATAAAACCAGAACGGTGGCGAGCTTTTCGTCGGTCTCTTTATCGTTAGTACTACCCTGTTTCATAGCTGTGAGGTCGACTCTTATTTCGTCCCAACGGTTTAGCACTTCTAGGTAGGTACCCCCTCTACAAACTATAGGACAACAGGCGGGAATAGAGCGAAAATGCGTAGCCCAATAGACTCCGACGAACCCTACAAGGAGTACCGAACAGAACACAAGACCTATGATCGTACGTCTTTTCATTTTGTCAGTCTTTCTATCGTGGAATGGAGACTCTCGAATTCTTTCGATGTGCAGTCTCCAGGGTTAAATAGGGACAGTCAACCTTTCGTTACTGTATTTGCGAGATACTAGGGGGATACTGGACGCTTCCCCTATTCTCATATCTCCCTCTTCTTTTTTCGCAGCCGCGGCGGCTTGCGCGGGCGGACGTGATGCTTCAGGAAGGCCTCCATCACACGGGGTTTTCTGTCGCCGTCACAGAAAATAACATCCTCCCGGCGATTGCCCCGCTGAGTGATGTGATAGGGCACCCGCGGCACCACCATGCGTGCTGTTCTCGGCATGCAACCAGCGTAGCACCACTGCGGGCCGCTGTCAACAGGATGAAATGGGAAAAGCGTCGCCTGTTTCCGCTTCCCACCCCCCCAAAGGTTCAACCGATTTTCATAGGGAGCGATTTCTGGACAGGGTTCTGTTATAATGTCTAGTTCGAAACGTGAGGTTGGGCTGGTTGCCATTCAGGTGGTTTTGCGAGAAATGAGGTTGCTCCCGAGATAAGGATGCGCGGCATGGTATTGACACCTTTAGTGAAGAAGGGCGTGTGGATGGCCGTGACGGTCATGCTGGTGACCGCCCTGGCGGGCGCTTCGGAGAATACCCCGCCCGTCGCAAATGTGCAGACGGCGGCCGACACCGCCTCCTATGTGCAGTACGGCTACGGCGAGCTGATATCCAACACGGCCTACTCCCCGGACGGAAAGAAGTTCCTGGTCGGCTCCCGCGACGGCAAGGCCCGGCTCTTTGACAGCACGACGGGCGAACTCCTCCAAACCTTCATCGGCCACACGAAAAGCGTGGAGTCCGTCGCCTTTTCCCCGAACGGGGCCAAGGTGCTCACCGGTTCGGCCGACAGCACGGTCATCCTGTGGAATGCCTCGACGGGCGAACTCCTTCAGACTTTCGCAGGCCACAGCGGCATTGTCTACGCCGTGGCCTTCTCGTCAAACGGAAGCCAGGTGCTGACCGGTTCGGCCGACAGGACCGCGCTGCTGTGGAACGTGGCCACGGGCCTGGTCACCCGCACCTTTTCGGGACACACGGACACCGTGTATTCGGTGGCCTTTTCGCCCGACGGCACCAAGGTGCTCACCGGGTCGGGCGACGGCACCGCCAAACTGTGGTACACGGCGGGCAGTCTGATCCGCAGCTTCACGGGGCACAGCTCGTGGGTGTCCTCGGTGGCCTTCACGCCCGACGGCACCCAGGTGGTTGCCGGTTCGGGGGACAAGACGGCCATTCTGTGGAACATGTCCACGGGAACCGCCACCCGTACCTTTACGGGACACACGGCCGCCATAGACTCCGTTGCCTTCTCCTCGGACGGGCTCACGCTGCTCACCGGGGCACGGGACAATACGGCGAAACAGTGGACCACGGCCACGGGCGCGCTGTCCCGCACCTTTTCCGGGCACACGGGCTGGGTCCTCTCCGCCGCCTATTCGCCCGATGGAAACCGCGTGATTACCGGGTCCGATGACAGCACCATCATTCTGTGGGATGCCGTCACGGGCGGCGAGACCACGGTCTTCTCGGGATACACCAACCCCGTAAACTCGGTGGCCTGCTCCCCCGACGGGCTCACGGTGCTCACCGGTTCGGTTGTTCCCGACAGCACGGCCAAACTGTGGGACGCGGCGGGCGCCACCATCCTGCGCAGCCTCGTGGGGCACGGTTCGTCCATCTCCTCCGTCGCCTGGTCGGCCGACGGAAAGCAGGTGCTCACCGGCTCGGGCGACAACACGGCCAAGCTGTGGGACGCGCAGACCGCCGATGAACTGCACCACTTCGCCGGCCACAGCAACTACGTTGCCGCCGTGGCACTGTCCCCCGACGGCACCAAGGCGCTCACGGGCTCCTTTGACAACACCGCCAAACTGTGGAACACGGCCACGGGCGGCCTTATCCGCACCTTCACGGGCCACACCAACAGCGTGGTCTCCGTGGCCTTTTCCCCCGATGGAATTCTGGTGCTCACCGGGTCCTGGGACGGAACGGCCAAGCTGTGGTACACCGACTCGGGCGCGCTGGCCCACACCTTTTCGGGCCACACCGACGAGGTGACCTCCGTGGCCTTTTCCCCGGACGGGGGCAGGGTGCTCACCGGGTCCTGGGACCTGACGGCCAAACTGTGGAACATTTCCACGGGCGCGGTCATCCGCAGCATCTCGGGACACGAAGTCTACCTGACTTCCGTGGCCTATTCGCGGGACGGCACCAAGCTGCTGACCGGCTCTGGCGACCGCACGGCGAAAGTGTGGGACGCGGCCACGGGCACACTGCTCCACACGGTCAGCGGACAGGCCGATGCGGTGACTTCCGTGGCGTTCTCCCCCTATGGAAACAAGGTGCTTGCAGGCAGCGCCGACGGCACGACACGCCTGGAAACGATCCCCATGGGCGGAACCATCGTGATCAACAGCGACCGTTCCGCGACCAACACCCCCCAGGTGACGCTCGCATTGAACTGGTGGGGCGGCGAGGGCACCGGCGTGGTGCGCATGCGCTTCAGCGACGACGGTTCGCACTGGACCGCCTGGGAGGCGCCGGTAAAATCGCGTGCCTACACGCTGCCCGGGGCCGACGGCCACAAGACGGTGCGGGTCCAGTTCCTCGACAAGCTGAACAACAAATCGGCGGTCTTCAGCGACTTCATCCTGCTCGACACGACCCCGCCGACCGGCACCATCGTCATCAACAGCAACGCCGCGACCACCAAGACCCAGGCGGTGAAGCTGGCCCTGACCTGGTCGGACAGCGGTGCGGGCGTCGCGCGCATGCGCTTCAGCGACAACGGTTCGACCTGGACAGCCTGGATGCCCCAGACCGCCACCCGCAACTACACGCTCCCCGCCGGACTGGGCTACCACACCGTCCGCGTGCAGTACCTCGACGGCGCAAACAACTACTCCGCGGTCAGCAACGACTACATCAAACTCGTCGCCCCGTGATGGACTGACCTGACGGAATCCAGTTCCAGCCGGCGACCATGTGTCGATTGGGTAGTTTCCCCCGTTGACGGAGGAAAGATGGGCTGATATGGTGCATGGGGTGTGCAAACTGGACCAAAAGGAATTTCCAGGCATGACGCAAATCACAAGAAACGCTGCTCTCCCGCTCGCGCTGCTGTTGCTCCTCCCGGCTATTGCGGCCGTGGCCGACACCGCTTTCCGCTTCGCCGCCGTGGGTGACATGCGCGGCAACAGCACCTCGGCCCCGGTCAATGACACCGTCGTGGCGGAAATCCGCGACCAGATGCTCACCGAGAGCATCGATCTGGTGATGGTGGACGGCGACCTGGTCTACAGCGGCACCCAGAGCCAGTTGGAGCACTGGGCCACCCTCTTCATGGATCCGCTCCAGCAGGCGGGGGTTTCCGTGTACCCCACCCGGGGCAACCACGATTCCAGCATCACCGCCTGGAACGCCGTATTCACGGGCAACCGCGCCCTGCCCGCAAACGGCCCCGACGCCTCGACCGAGGCCACCTACTATGTCAACCACAAAACGGCCCTCTTTGTGGCCCTTGACCGGCTGCCGGCAAAGCTCTCCGTCAACCAGACCTGGCTCGACCCGGTGCTTGCGGCCAACACCCAGCCCCACGTTTTCGTGATGAACCACTACCCGGCCTACCAGGTCGTGCACACCGACTGCCTGGACGACAACCCCGCCGACCGCGACGTGTTTTGGAACAGCATGGGCGCCGCCGGATGCCGCATCTATTTCTGCGGCCACGACCACCTCTTTAACCACGCCCGCGTGCAGGATTCGGCGGGCAACTGGATTCACCAGTACCTCGTCGGTTCGGGCGGCGCGCCCTTCTACACCTGGGGCGGCACCTATGCGGACCCGGCGGTCGAGCCGGTATACAACGTGACGAACAACGGCTACTGCGTGATTGACGTGGCCGGAGCCCAGGTCACGCTGACCTTCAAACAGCGCGGCGCCTCCCCCGCCTACACCCCCTATACCGCCAGCGACACCTACACCTACATCTCCCCGCTGGCCAAGGTCACCGCCGATTTTGACGCGGCCCCCGTTTCGGGCGCCTCCCCCCTGACCGTGAACTTCAGCGACAGCTCCACCTCCAACGTCGAGGACATCACCGGCTGGCAGTGGGACTTCGGCGACGGCACCGCCTCGGCCGAACAGGATCCCTCGCACAGCTATGTGGCGGCGGGAGATTACACGGTCAAGCTCACCGTGACCACGGCGCACATGCAGGGCGACACGACGAAATTGAACCACGTTCACGTGGACAGCGTGCCGCCGACCGGGTCCATCGTGATCAACGGCAACCGTTCCGCCACCAACAGCACCCTGGTGTCTCTAGCGCTGGCGTGGACAGCGGGGAGCAGCGGCAACGTGGTCCGCATGCGCTTCAGCGACGACGGTGCCCACTGGACCGCGTGGGAACCGCTCAAGGCCACCCGCCCCTACACCCTCCCGGCGGGGGACGGCCACAAGACCGTGCGTGTGCAGTACCTCGATGCCGCGAACATCCGCTCCGCGGTGTTCAGCGACTTCATCCGCCTGGACATGACACCGCCCACCGGAAGCATCATCATCAACAGCGGTGCCCTGTCCACCGTCAACCCGCTCGTTTCACTGGGTCTGTCCTGGGCCGACGCGGGCAGCGGCGTGGCGCGCGTGCGCTTCAGCGATGACGGCGCCCACTGGACCGCATGGGAGGCGCCTACCCCCGTGCGCGCCTACACCCTGCCCGCCGGGCCGGGCTACCACACCGTGCGCGCGCAGTACCTCGACGGCGCAAACAACTACTCCGCCGTCTACAACGACTACATCAAGGTTCTCGCACCTTAAGCGGAACTGAGGAGCGCCCTTCGTGGCGGCATCAAGAACTGCACAGGCCCCGTGCTTCAAGAAAAGCACGGGGCCTTTTCCATGCCCGGCCGCCGAATCCTCGGACAGGCTCCAGAACGTTGAACGGGCGAAAAACAATTGGCTATATTCTGGACGACGTTTGCGCCCCGAACGATGAAGCGGCGGCGGGGAGGCAGTGGTTCGCCAAGTGTTTACACATGGGAGTAGCGGCATGTCAAAGGCACGTTTCGGGAGGATCTTCGTCGGGTTCATGGCCGGGGTGCTGCTATGTCTGGCGGCAACGGCCGGTGCGACCGTGGTGACCATCGAGGGAGGGGCCGGTTCGGTCAATGCCGTGGCCTGTTCGCCCGACGGCACCATGGTGCTCACGGGCCACTACGATGACGTGGCCAAGCTGTGGAACGCCGCGACCGGCGCCTTTGTCCGCAGCTTCACGGGACACACCAACTCGGTCTACGCCGTGGCCTTTTCCCCCGACGGGACCAGGGTGCTCACGGGTTCGGCCGACGGCACGGCCAAAGTGTGGAACACCGCGACGGGCGCCCTCGTTGCCACGTTCACGGGACACACTTTCTGGCTCTACTCGGTGGCCTTTTCCCCCAACGGGAAAAAGGTGGTCACCGGCGGATATGACGGCACCGCCAAGATCTGGGACGCCTACACGGCGCCGGGCACGCTCCTTCGCAGCATCACCGAGAACACCGACGGGTACAGCGTGATGTCCGTCGCCTTCTCCCCCGACGGAACAGAGCTGGCCACCGGCTCGGCAAACGGCACGGCCAAGCGGTGGAACCCGGACACGGGCGGGTTGATCAGCACCATCACCGAAAACGTGACCAAGGACTACGTATCGAGCGTGGCCTATTCCCCGGATGGGACCAAACTTTTTACCGGGTCGGGCAACTGCACCGCCAAGCTGTGGAACGTCGGCACGGGCGCGCTGCTCCGCACCTTCACCGGCCACACGCTGCCCGTGTACACACTGGCCTGCTCCACCGACGGGCTCCGGCTGCTGACCGGCTCCATCGACGGCACCGCGAAGCTCTGGGACACCGGCACGGGGGGAGACCTGCGCACCATCACGGCCCACACGGGGGAAGTGTACGGAGTGGCCTTTTCCCCGAACGGAAACAGTATTGTCACCGGCGGAATAGACGGCACGGCCATCGTCGAAACCACCCTGGAATCGGTCGCGGGCACCATCGTAATCAACGACAACCGCGCCACAACGACCAGCCCCCAGGTGTCGCTGGCGCTGAACTGGTGGGGCGGCTTCGGCACCGGGGCCACCCGTATGCGTTTCAGCGATGACGGCGCCCATTGGACCGCCTGGGAACCGCTCCTCAAAACCCGGGCCTACACGCTGCCCGCGGGAGACGGCTACAAGACGGTGCGGGTCCAGTTCCGCGACTCGCAGGGCAACAGTTCCGCCGTGGCCAGCGATTTCATCCGCCTGGACGGCACACCGCCCACCGGATCCATCATCATCAACAGCGGCGCCGCAACCACCACCGCGCAAAAGGTCACGCTGGGCCTCACCTGGTCGGACGGAACAGGCTCCGGCGTCACGCGCATGCGCTTCAGCGACAACGGCGCCACATGGACCGCCTGGGAGACGCTGAAAGCCTCCCGTGCCTACACACTGCCCGCCGGGCTGGGCTACCACACCGTGCGCGCCCAGTTCCTCGACGCGGCGGGCAACTATTCCGCCGTCTACAACGACTACATCAAGATCGTGGCCCCCTGACCCATTCACAGCATTTCGTAGGGTGCGTGAAGTGCCGTGAAGCGGCACGAAACGCACCGTCCGGAGCATGGCGCATGCTGAAGACCGGTGCGCTGCGTTTCGCTTCGCTCCACTGCGCACACCCTACGGGCTGCGCACACCCTACGGGCACGCCCTGCGAGAGTTCCGCCCAAAAAAACTGCGCCGGTTTGCCGCAGATGGGCCAACGGCCTTAGAATAGGGTCTCTTGAACCACCCTATGAGGCAGTGACGCAGACATGATTTTCAGGACATTCTTCCATCCCGCCGCCCTGCGCGGCCTGTTGCTGGTGCTGGCATTGGGCGGCTGCGCTTTGGCCGCCGCCGGGCAGGACCCCAATCCCCCTTCGATTCACTCCAACTGCGGGGCATGGCCCATCCGCCGCCAGTGGAACGCCGCCGAAACGCAGCACTACGCCCAGTGGATGGAGCGGCTCTATGACCGCAAGGCCGGCGGCACCGTCGATCAGCGCACGGCCAAACTGGCGCGCCTGCTGACGGACCCCGATATGAACCTGCTGCTCGACCCTGAATTCCTGGGGCAGGGCGGCAACCCGCAACTGCCCGACGGCGTCATCCGCACCATCCACAGCATGGTCGACTGCGCCAAGTTTACCGCCTTCGTCCCGGCCTATTACGCCTACCGCCGGGCGCTCCCGTGGATGACCACTTTTGTCGCCTCGGGCGAGCGCGGGGTCGACATCCGCATCTCCAAGTTCAACATCCCCGTCGGCGGCGCCAGCAGTTTCACCAGCGGCTCCGTCGGCGCGTTCTTCACCGATGCGGTGGGCGGCTTCATTTCCGGCAACTACCGGGTCAACCTGAACGGAAAGAATGCAGCACTGACCGACACGCTGCCCGTGGCGCTCAACCGCCAGTTTCTCCTGCCTGGTTGCATCAACTATCTCGACGGCCATTGCCTCGTGCTGTCCAAGGTCACCGAATACGGCGAACTGGCCTTTCTCAACTGCAGCACCACCCACTCGCGCGACATCTTCAGCTACAACGGCATGAACACGGTGGGCGGCATGACACCCCGCGGCAGTGATCCCGACAACGAATGGTCGGGCTGTTTCCAGGGACTGCGCGTGCTGCGCTACCCCATTGCCGAAACGGACAAATCGGGCAATGTTATCCGCGTGCGCCGCCGCACCGACGAGGAGATGCGCGAGTTCGGCTACAGTACCGAGCAGTACGACCTCGCCAAGGAAATGGCGAAAAACCAGTTCATCCAGGAGGGGGAGTTCAAGCCCCAGAGCCTGCACGACCTCATCCGCCTGCGCATGAAGACGGTGGACCGCATCACCCCGGCAAAGTTTATTGAGGCCTACTGCTGCGAACTGCTGGACGCCTTCGCCTTCCGTGAACAGTTCGTGCAGGACGCCTGGCAGGAGGTCAAGCGCGGCGGGGCAATCGTGTTTCCCGAAGAGCAGAAGGTGGACAACATCTTCCAGGCCAAGGGACGCTGGGAGGACTGGAGTTCGCCGTCCTCCGACGTGGACCGCCGCAACAAGTATTTCTACCTGGCCGACTGGATGGAATATGCCATCCGCATGTTTGGCGTCAAGCCCGCCTTTGTCGATTTGACCGGCCTGGAGAAGTACAAGATCCACAGCCAGGCCGACCTCGCCGCCGCCTTCATCACCGAAAAGAACCGCATCTTCGCGGAAAAGTCCATGGCCTACACCAACTCCAGGGGCGAGAAGGTGAAGCTCACGCTGGCCGACCTGGAAAAGCGTATCTACGACCTCTCTTTCGATCCGAACCACCCGCCCGAGCTGCGCTGGGGCGCGCCCTATGGCAGCGCCGAGCGCGCCACGGCCGTGCAGACCTATACGCCCGTGCCCTGCGGCGAACGGATCCCCATGGAGGAGGCCTTCCGCCTGGAGGGCTTCTACCGCTGCATCGGCCAGCGCGAAACGGACACCAGTTATCTGCGCACCATGTTCACCTCGGGCTATCCCGTGCGCGACAAGTTGGACGCCCAGGTCGGAAAATGGTCCTATGCGACGCAGCCGCTGATCTAAGCGAAAAGCAGGGACAGACGCGCTTTTCATACGGCCGAAAAGCGAGTCAGTCCCTGTTTTTCGCGGCACATTACCGGCGTCAGCCAAGGATAAAGTATGCATATGCACGGACTGAAAACCGCCGCGGCGGCCGTCCTGGCGCTGCTCTCGCTCTGCGGCCCCGTTCGGGCCGAGGATGTGAACCCCGCCTCCATTCACTCCAAGGGCGGCGCATGGCCGCTGCACCGGCAGTGGAACAAGGCGGAAACGCAGCTCTTCTCCCGCTGGATTGGCCGCATCTACGAGAAAAAGACGAACGGCACCGCCGAGCAGCGCCTCGCCAAACTGGACCGGGTGCTGACCGATCCTGAAATGAACCTGCTGCTTGACCCCTCCTTTGCCGGCGACCCGTCCAATCCCCAGGTGGAGATGGACTCGATCCGTTCCATGGCCGGCATCGTGGACTGCCAGAAACTGGTCATCTCGCTCACGGCCTACTATTCATGCCGCCGCGGGCTGCCCTTCATGATCAGCCATGTGCGCGCCATTGACGGCAGCGATTTGCGCACCGCCGATTCCACCATTCCCGTCGGCGGCTCAAGCTGCTTCGACTACGATTCGCCGCACAAATTCTTTATGGACTGCGTCACCGGCGTCTGCACGGGCAACATGCGCGTCGAGCCTTTCGGCAAGAACGCCCAACAGTCCGACAGTTGCCCCGTGGCCATCGACCGCGAATACCTGCGCCCGGGCTGCGTTTACTATCTGGACGGCCACGTGCTGGTGCTGGCCGAGGTGGACGAGCACGGCGAGCCGCGCTTTCTCGACGCGACCGTCGCCGTTTCGCGCGACCTGTACACGTTCAACGGCATGAACGCCGTGAGCGGCCTCACCCCGAAGCATTCCGAAAACGCCGGCAGGGAATATGCGGGCTGTTTTCGCGGCTTCCGCGTGCTGCGCTATCCCATCGCCGAAACGGACAAGAAAGGCGAGGTGAAACGGGTCCGCCGCCGCACCGACGAGGAGATGAGGGAGTTCGGCTGGTCCACCGAGCAGTATGACAAGTTCGAGGAACTGATGAAGCAGGGCAGGATCACCGACAACGGCCTCAGCTTCGACAGCATGCACCAGTTCATCCGGTACCGCCTGAGCACACCCGCGCCGATCGAGGCGGCCAAACTTATCGACGAATATGTGAAGGAGGCGCAACGCCTGCTGACAGAGCGTGAGGAGTCTGTACAAAAGGCCTGGGCCGACGTGCAAAAGAAGGGGTCCATCCAGTTCCCCGAAGGGGCCGATCTGCAGAATATCTACCGCGCGGGCGGCCGCTGGGGCGAGCACGCCACCGCGCTGGCCGACGCCGAGTTCCGCGCGCACTATTTCGCTTTCTGCGAGGCCCTCGACAGGATGCTCTCCTGGTACGATGCGAAAGAGGACTATGTGAGCCTGGAGGGTCTGCACGGGGATGCCATCTGGAACCACTCGGACCTCGCCTATGCCGCCATCAGCGTGAAGAACCGGGTCTTTTCCGACACCAACTTCGAGTACGCCGACAGCTCCGGTGTGAAACACACCCTCTCGCTGGCCGAGATAGAGCGGCGCTTCTACAACCTCTCCTTCGACCCCAACCATCCCCCCGAACTGCGCTGGGGCGCCAAGCCCGGATCGGACGAGGCGGACAAGGCGCCCGAAATGCCGACCCCCGTGCGCGGCGGAAAGGCCCTCGCCATGGCCGACGCCTACAAGCGCGAGGCCTACTACCGATCGCTCACCCGCCGTGAGACCGAGGAAACGCCGCTGCGCGGCGCGGCCACCGAAGGCTTCTATGTCCGCGAGACCATCGACGAGTTCATCTGGCCCAAGTGGCACGGGGTCCAGTCCCCCCCGATCGTGCCGCACGGCGGCAAGGCGGCCTACCTGGCCTCCCTGCCCGAAACGGAAAAGAAAGATCTGGCGCAGAAGTTTGCCAGCAATCTGGTGAAAGAGAGGCATGAGTGAAGCAGGGCGTGGGTGCTGTTCTTGCCGCATTGGTCATGCTTGCGGTGTCCTGGAACGTGTTTGCCGAAGCGGTGGTAACCGACTGCCCCGTGGCGGTGCGTTCCTTCCTTCCCGTCAAGCCCATCAGCCGCGCGGAGCGCCCGGCGGGCATTCGCGCGGTGGTTGCCAACAGGGGGGAAGCACCGGCATCGGCAACCGTGACGATCATTCTGCCCGAGGGGGTGCGCTGCGCGGGCGGCGATGCCTCCCAGACGTTCACCATCGACGGCATGGACGAAAAGGAACTGTTGTGGCAGCTTGAGGCGGGTGCGGCCCTGTCCTGCGAACTGCGGCTTGAGGTTCGCGTTGGGGACAGCGGGGGCCCGGCAGCCCTGCTGCCCATGGACTTCCTGGCGCCCGTCCACATGGACCCGCCGTCCTACATCCCCGAGCCGGTGCCCGCAAAGACCAGTGTGCTCATCGGCGCGCACCACTGCCCGCTCTGGGAGGCCGACAAGCCCTTCATGTGGTCGCAGTTGATCAAGCACCCCGAGCGCACGCCCGCGCTGGGCTTCTACGCGCAGGAAAACCCCGAGGTCTCCGACTGGGAAACCAAGTGGGCCGTCGAACACGGCATCTCCTACTTCATTTATTGCTGGTACCGCGCCAGCCAGGGCGGGCCGGTGCAGACCCATTTCACCAGCGCCATCCACGACGCGCTCTTCAAGTCCAAGTTTCAGGACAAGATGAAGTTCACCATAATGTGGGAAAACCAGATGCGCGGCGTCGCCGGGGTGTCCGATGAAAAGGACCTGCTGGAGAACTTGCTCCCCTTCTGGATCGACAATTACTTCAAGTGGCCGGGCTACGTGAAGATCGACAACAAGCCGCTGCTCTTCATCTACCGCCCCGAATTCCTGATCGACGATTTGGGCGGCGAGGACAAAGTGGTGCAGGCTTTCAACAAGATGCGCCAGGCCTGCAAAGATGCCGGATTCGACGGGCTTTATCTGCTCGGCGAATACCGCGGCACGGACCCTGCGCAACTGGCGCTGATGAAGCGCATCGGCCTCGACTACACCTTTGCCTACTGCTGGTATGTGCCCGACAGCCCCGCGCCGCAGAAGGCCATCGACACGCAGCTCGGCTACATCAACAAGACGCAACAACTGGGCATCCTGCCGCAGGTGGTCACCGTGTCGCAGGCCTGGAGCGGCTGGAACGACGAGGGCAGCATCTGGAAGATTCCGCCCACGGAGTACAAGTCCCTGCTGCAGCGGGCAAAGGACTTCATCAGCACCCTGCCCGCCAATGAACTGGGCAGCAAAACGATGATCCTGGACAACTGGAACGAGTGGGGCGAGGGCCATTACATCGCCCCCTACCGCGAATACGGCTTCGGCTATCTCGACGCCGTCCGCGAGGTCTTCTCCGACGCGGCCGGGCCGCACACCGACCTGATTCCCGAAGACATCGGCTTTGGCCCCTACGACAGCGCCTACCGCACCTTCACGGAACGCGAAGCGTCGATAAAGAAGGAGGTGTCCAAGAAGACCGTCAAGGAAGGCGCGCGGGAACCGGGGATGGTCGCGTGGTGGTCCTTCGACGAGGAGAAGGACGCGCCCGCGGCCCTGGACGGGTCGGGCCACCGCCTCGGCGGCCTGCTGCGCAAGGCCACGCGCGCGCCGGGCATCGACGGCAACGCCCTCGTCTGCAACGGCGGCTGTGTTGAGGTGCCCAAGAACGGCCTGCTCTCGGTGACACAGGGTGTGAGCGTTTCCTGCTGGGTGAAGACCGACACGGCCGGACAGGGCAACACGTGGATACTCAACCGCGTGTTCCAGGGCGGCACCTCCACGGGCTACCGGCTCGGCGTGCTGGAGGGCAAGCCCTGCTTTGAGGTGCCCCAGACCGACTGGAGCCACCACCTCAAGGCCAACATCGATTTGCCCACCGGCCGCTGGGTGCATCTCGCGGGCACTTTCGACGGCAAGACCATCCGCATCTACATCGACGGGGTGGAACAGGGCACGCTGGACCGCCCCGGCCCGGTAAACACCAACGATTTCCACCTGTGCCTGGGCAATTATGAAATCGACCACGCTTCCCATTTCGACGGGTTGCTGGACGAGGTGAAACTCTATGACCGCGCCCTGACGGCTGAAGAGGTGCAGGCGCAGTGCAAGGCGCTGGCGGAACAGACGAAATAACCGGAACCTCATGCCTACCCTTTCGTCATTCGCCACCTCTCCGTCATCCCCGTGAAGGCGTGGATCCAGGCCCGTACACGACGTCTCGCGCGAGCCTCTGGATTCCCGTTTGCACGGGGATGACGGAGCCGAATCATGCTGCCTTTCCTTTTCTTCCTCACGCTCCGGTCCCCGTCATGCACCCCATGGTTGAGACGGAACGCGGCCATGGCGGACAATGGTTCAAGAGGTGCCAACCCACATGGAGTCCAAACGCAGAGACTACCCCTGGCGGCGGAGCCGCCGCCGCCTGCTGCTGATCTTATTCGGCTTTGCCGGGATGGTGGCGCTCGCCCTGGCGGCATTGCACTGGAAGGGCGGAACGTCCCTCGAAACACAGATCTCCGCCATCCGCGCCAAGGGGGAGCCGGTGACGCCCGCCGAACTCGCACAGCGTTTCCCCGCGCCGTCGAAAGAGAACAACGCGGCCGAGACCTACGTGAAGGCGGGGGAGGCGATGAAGACGGTGCTCTCCGACAAGGGGTACCGCGACCAACTGGGCAAAGTGAACCGCACGCCAACCCAGGAGCGCTTTGCCGCAGAGCTTCACCAGTGGATGGAGAAGCACCTGGAAGAGTATGCCGACGCCCTGCGCATCCTGCACGAGGCGGCGAAGAATCCGGCAACCCGCTACGACTTTGATTTGGGCAGGGGATTTGCCGCCCCCATCCCCAACCTGTTGCAACTCCGCGGTTCGGCGCAGTTGCTGCAATTGGAGGCCTATGTGGCCGCCGAAGACGGCGACAGCACGCGCGCCGTTGAGGCGATCCTGGCGGCGCTGGCGATGGACCGTCCGATGCGCCAAGCGCCGATCCTCATCATGCAGATGATGCGGCAGGCACTGCGGGGTATGGCCTGCACCACGATCAAACGGGTGCTGCCCATGGCCGCCTTTTCAGAGGAGCAACTGTCCCGACTCCAGACCGCCCTCGCCGACACGGACGACCGGGACGCAATGACGAACGCATTCATCGGCGAAAGAAGTTCGGGACTCTCGGCGTTTGACCGTCCGCAAGTGTTCCTCCCGCAGATACAGCAGGCCGACAACTGGTTCCCCGGCGCGTCTTCATTTGCTTCCGGATTGGTGCGCATGTCCATGACCGCCAGCGGCGAGCGGGAACGTTACCTGGGCTACATGACCGACATGATCGATGCGAGCCGCCTGCCCCTTCCGGAAGCCTTGGATAAAATGGAACGCCTGGGAAAGGAAGCCGCTTCACGGCGTTCATTCATTCCCGGCCTTATGGAGTACCTCATACCCAATCTTTCGCGGAGCATGTCACAGGCGGCGCGGGGCGATGCCCTGATGCTGGGGGCACGGGCCGCATTGGCCCTGGAGCGCTTTCGCCTGGCCAACAGCCATCCGCCCGCACAGATTGTGGAACTGGTGCCTGCGTTCCTCCCCGCGGTGCCGCTGGACCCCTTCGATGGCCAACCACTCCGTTATCTCTCCGACGACCACGGCTACACCTTCTACAGCATTGGCGAAAACCGAAAGGACGACGGAGGTGAGGACGCTCCCGAAAAAAACCTGGATGTCGTGTTCCGGGTGGTCTATCCCCAATGAAAACGCCGAAGCCACTCTTGTCCTTGAAGACCAGGGAGTTTCCCGTCATTGAGCACCTAAGCCCCCCTGCAGCGCCGATTCACGGGAGAAGAGGAATTGCGGGCAGGCCAGTGAGACAGCCAAGGACCTCCCCACCACCGCATGGCTGCCCTGTTTGGAGTGCGGCGGCAGCGACGCCGCTTTGGCTGATTTCTCGCGCTGGGCCAGCCAAAGTGGTGTCGGCGCTGCACTCTGCCACGGCACTCCACAATGGAGCATGCCACGACCTCGGAACTGTCCGGACTAACCCTTTCTTAACACAGAGGAACCATACTGCCGCCATGCTGAGGCGGGGAACGACTGGAGCACCCATGGCGAACAAACCAATACTGGTGGTGGAGGACGAGGAGGACATCCGCGAACTCGTCCGCTACAATCTGGAACGGGCGGGCTATCATTGCGTCTGCGCCGAGTCGGGGGCCGAGGCGCTTGGCCAGTTTCAAAAAGAGCCTCCGGCGCTGGTGCTGCTCGACCTGATGCTCCCGGGAATCGACGGGTTCGAGGTGTGCGCGATGCTCAAGAGCAATCCGCACTCGGCCAAGACCCCCATTGTCATACTCTCGGCGCGCGGGTCGGAGCGGGACATTGTGCGCGGACTGGAACTGGGTGCCGACGACTATGTGACCAAACCATTCAGTCCGAAGGTCCTTGTGGCGCGGGTGGGCGCCGTATTGCGGCGGCAGCCCCCGGAAGACGAGGGTGAAAGCGCCCCGATTCGCGTCGGCGTACTGGTGCTGCGCCCGGACCAGCGCGAAGTGTCCCTGGACGGAACTGCCGTGGACCTCACCCGTTCGGAATTCGACCTGCTGGCCCTGCTGGCGCGGCGGCCGGGGCGGGTGTTCACCCGCGCGCAGGTGGTCGATGCGCTGCACGGACCCGGTTATCCGGTGACGGACCGCTCGGTGGATGTGCATGTGGTCAGTCTTCGCAAGAAACTCGGGGCGCACGGCGAACGCATCGAGACGGTGCGCGGCGTGGGCTACCGATTCAAGGAGTAACCCGTGGCGCGGCGCAGCCTGTTCGGTCAAATCCTTTCCGCCATTCTGGCCGTCATTCTGGTCAGCCTGGCGGCCGCGACCTGGGAAACCTCCCGGTCCATGCGGGCCTTTCACCTTAGCCAGACCGCGGCCACACTGGAAGCCCGCGCCCGCATTGTCGAACTGGAGATGACCGGGCTCTTTTCGGAGAGCCAGGTGAACAAAGTCGATGCGCTCTGCAAGGACATCGGCAGGATCTCGGGCACCCGAATCACCGTCATTCTTCCATCGGGAAAGGTGATCGGCGATTCGGAGGAACCGTCAGCGCAAATGGACAACCACGGGGACCGCCCCGAGGTGCGCGATGCGCTGGCGGGCCGCGCGGGCCATGCCGTGCGGTACAGCCACACCCTGCGCCAGGATTGGGTTTATGTTGCCGTTCCGGTCATTGAGCACGGCGAGACCCGGGGCGTGGTGCGTGCGAGCACCTCGCTGGCTTCGGTAAACAGCGCGCTGCGCGGGGCATACCTGCGCATGGCGGCAAACGGGGCCGCCGTGGCCCTGCTGGCCGTGCTGGTGAGCCTGTTCCTTGCCCGGCGCATCGCCGGTCCTGTAAACCGGATGGTCGCGGGCACGCGCCGCCTGGCGGCAGGCGACTTCGGGACGCGCCTCGTGCCGCCCGATTCGGCGGAACTGGCCGAACTGGCCGGGGCGATGAACACCATGGCCGGGGACCTTCGCGAACGCATGGAGACGGTGGACCGGCAGCGGGCCGAACTCGACGCGGTGCTGTCCAGCATGGAGGAGGGCGTGCTGGCGGTGGACCGGGAAGAGCGTGTCATCAGCCTGAACCGCGCCGCCGCCGAACTGTTTGGCGTCAACCCCCAGGCGTCCCGGGGACGCGATATCCGAGAAGTGGTGCGCAATCCCCAGGTGCAGGGATGCGTGGCCCGGCTGCTCGCGGAGTCGGCACCCTTTTCCGAGAATGTGACGATCAGCACCCCCGGCGAACGGAATTTGCTTGTGTCCGCCACCGGACTGCGCGACGGGCGCGGCGGCGAGGCGGGCGCGCTGCTGGTGCTGCAGGATGTGACCGAACTGCGCCGCCTTGAACGCGTGCGCAGCGACTTTGTGGCCAACGTGTCCCATGAACTGCGCACGCCCATCACCTCGATCAAGGGCTACGCTGAAACCCTGCTCGCGGAGAACGCGCGGGACCCCGAAACACTCGAACGCTTTCTCGGCATTATCGTGCGGCAGTCCGACCGTCTTACGGCGCTTGTTGACGACATCCTCTCGCTGGCGCGCCTGGAGCGTTCCGAGGCGGCGGATTCGGATGAGGCCGGGTTTGAACCGGTTGGCGCAAATGCCGTCGTGGAGGCGGCCCTGCACCTTTGCAGCCACAGCGCCGATGAACGGGGCATCCGCATAGAGGTGGCACAGGTCGAAAACACCCTGCTGCTGGCCAACGCGGCACTTGCAGAGCAGGCGCTGGTCAATCTGCTCGACAATGCGGTCAAATACAGCGAACGGAACGCCGTGGTGCGCGTTGACGCCGTTTCGGATGCGGATTGGGTGGTGATCCGCGTGACCGACTCCGGGCCGGGCATCGCACCGGATCAGCAGGCCCGCATCTTCGAGCGTTTTTACCGCATTGACCGCGGCCGCAGCCGCGCCATGGGCGGCACGGGCCTGGGCCTGTCCATTGTGAAACACATCATGAACGTGCACGGCGGCCGCATTGAGCTTGAAAGTGAACTGGGCAAGGGGAGCAGATTCAGCCTCTTCTTCCAAGCGTACCGCGCATAGACATTTGCCGCCGGCATCAGGCCATGCAAAAAGGGGATGGGCGCTCCGGGTTGGGCTTTCCGGAGCGCCCATGTCATTAACCGCGCCGCGACCGGTCAAAAGCCGCGGCACGGGAGGGAGGGGTTAGTTCAGCGGCACGTAGCCCTGCTCGCGGACAATGTTCTGGCCGGCCGGGCTGAGGCAGAAGTCCAGAAAGGCCTTGACCGCACCCTTGGGCTTGCCGTTGGTGTAGCAGTGCAGCGGGCGGGAAATCCAGTATTTTCCGGAGCGCACCGACTCTTCCGTCGGCTGAATGGCGCTGCCCGCGGCATCGGCCTTCACGGGCAGCAGCTTCACACGGTCTTTTGCGCTGGCGGCATATCCCAGCCCCACATAACCGATGGCGGTCTTGTCACTAGCCACAGCCTCGATGATTGCCGAGGTGGCGGGCATGAGCCGAACCGCCGGGGAATAGTCCTGCTTCTGAAGCACGTGCTCCTGGAAGAAGACATAGGTGCCCGAGCTGGTTTCACGGGACAGGATCAGAATCTTGGCATCCTGGCCGTTGATGTCTTTCCAGTTCGACGCCTTCCCGGTGTAGATCTTCATCAACTGCTCCGAGCTGATCTCAGTCAGGGGATTGGCCGGGTTCACCACAATCGCGATTCCGTCGAGCGCGACATTGGTCTCCACGCAATTGACACCGTTGTCGGCACCCTGTTTCTTTTCCTTGGGCTGCAGGTCGCGCGACGAGTTACAGACGTCGGCGCTGCCGGCCAGCAATGCCGCGATGCCCACGCCCGACCCGCCGCCGGTGACGGAAACCATCGTTTCGGGGTGGTCCTTCATGAAGGCCTCGGCCCATGCCGCGGACAGGTTGACCATGGTGTCCGAACCCTTCACCACCACCGCGCCCGCCTTGCCCTGGGCAAACGCGGACCCGGCACAGACGGTGGAAAGCGCCACCGCCGCATACATTGCCAGTCTAAGTTTTTGCTTCATCTACGGTCCCTTTCTTTGGGTGTTTGCAGAAAAAATGTTGTCCCTGCGGCCCGGTCTACGGGCCGCAGGGGCGGAAATCAGGGCTTGCCGGTATCCTTCTGGTGCTGCACAATAACGGGAATACCAAACGCGCCGAGCACAAAATTGAGCGTGTTGCTCAGGGCGGTCAGGGCGCGTCCAAACACGCCGACGAGGCCGTCAAATTCGACAACGCTCATGGCTTGGGCGGGTTTGCGGGTGATGGCATTGAAGTGCTTCATTGTCAGGCTCCTTGTTTTCGTGGTTTGATGGTGTTTGTTGGTTAGAACTTGAAATTCAGATCGACCTGAAGGCGCTGATAGGGACCGTCCACCTTCTCTTTTCCGCCAAAGGTCGGCACCATGCGCAGCCAGTCGCTGCCCATGTTGTGATTTATAAAGTAGGTGACTGCCAGACGGGTGTTCTTCAGCAGCATGAAATCGGCGCCGAGGACATGCCCCTTCGAGTTGGTGCCGCCGCCGCCGAAATCGGAATCGGTGAAGGCGCCGACCACGGCATCCCGTCCCAGGTCCCTGTACTCATAGTGCAGCGACCAGGACCGGGGCGTCACGCAACGGCCATAGGAGGCGCCGAGCGCCCATGCGGCACCGCTGTTGTTCCCGTCGTAGTTCTTGTCGATCTTCGCCGTGTTGTACGCAATGTCGCCGTACAGTGCGAGAGGCCGCTCGAAGACGGGGATGGTGAATTCGGTGAAGCCTTCGACGATGTTGAAATCGTCGCCATAGAGCGCGCTTCCCCCGAGCACGGCTAGGGACAGCGCGTTGCCGAAGCTGTTGGCCGGGTCGAGAAGCGGCGGAAAACCCTTCAGGTGGCCGTAGTCGTAATAACTGGCGCCGACCATCAGACTGGTGCTGCCGTCGGCCTCAAAATTGTACTTGGCCGAACCCTGCACGCCGAGCAACTGCGTTTCCACGTCAATGGAACGCTCCTGCACCAGGAAGTAGCCCGCCGTGGCCGCCAGTTCCAGCGGCACCTCGCGGTACACCGGGCCGGTCGGCGAGGACTCCATGGTGTTGGTGTAGGTGACGGCGAGACCTTCGGGCGTCAGGTCCTGGTCCCATATCATCTGGGTCTTGCCGGGAACGTAGAACGGATTGCTCATCTTCCCGCCCATGACCTTAAGACCCGGCACCCGTGCCGGGTGATAGTCAAAGTAGGCGGTGTCCAGATAAACGCCCTTCTTGGAAAAGGCATCCGTCATGGTCTGGTTGTAGCTGATTGGGTCTCCGGAATTCATCGCCCCGGCGTTCATCGAGGTGGCGAGCCGGCCGCCGACGGTTACCTCGTCGTTGACGGTCCATTCAAAACCCAGGCGCAGGCGCAACCGGTGCCTAAAGCGGTCCTTGGTCTGGTCGGCCTTCTTCAGCGGGCCGCGGACGCCGACCGTGTTGAAGGTTTTGGGATCCGTGTGGATGTCCTCAAAGCGGTACCGGAAATCCCCGTTCAGTTTGACGCTGTTGATGCCGGCCTTGTCCTGCGAAGTCTTGGTCTTTTCAAGCTCGTCGATGCGTTTCATGCAGTTGGCAATCACCTCCTGCTCTTCAAGCATAACTTTCCGCAGCCTTTCGATTTCCGCGGTGCTGGCCGACTCAGGCGCATTTGCAGGGGGCGCCTCTGCCCCGGGGTCCCCCGCCACCGCCGCTCTCGCGAGCAGTATCAGCGTGAGAAAAAACAACAGTCGCGTCGCTCTCATAGTTCTCCTTTCCCATTTCAGACCTTGGGTTTCTTATGGATGCCGGTACAGCCCTTTGCTTGAGCATCCTGACCGGCGCAGAATTTACCGGTTCGAGATTAGGAGAGAATTAGAACTTTGTGCGTTTTGTGTTAGGGAGAGGGGTTGCACAGGGAAGGCGGGCAGGACCCTTCACTAACAATTTCTTAACCGTACTGCTGTTTAATGCCATCCGAGGATAGAAACAATACGGCCGTCAGGAGGCATCCATCCTGCCCTGGCCGCCCACAGATACCTTCCCGAAGGAGCGTTTTATGTTGAGAAAAGGCATGCTGGCAACCGTGGCGGCAGTGTTTCTGCTATACGGGTGCGGCGGGTCTCCGGCGGGTGCGCCCGCCCGACAGTCGGTCACCTTGAAGGGTTCGGACACCATGGTGCCGCTGGTCACGCCCTGGGCGGAAGAGTACATGGCGGCCAATCCGGGCGTCGATATATCCGTGACGGGCGGCGGGTCGGGCACGGGCATCGCGGCGCTGATCACCGGCACCACGGACATTTGCGCCGCCTCCCGCGAGATCAGCGCCGAAGAGCGGAAAAAGGCGGAGGCGAAGGGCGTCAAGCCCTCGGAAACCACCGTCGCGCGCGACGGCATTGCGGTTGTGGTGAACCCCTCCAATCCGGTCGCAGAACTCAGCCTGGAGCAGTTGCGCAAGATATACACCGGCGCCACGGTAAAGTGGAGCGATGTTGGCGGTCCTGACGTGGCGATTGAGGCCTACTCCCGCGAGTCGAGTTCAGGCACCTATGTGTTCTTTCAGGAGCATGTGCTGAAGAAAGAGGATTACGCCGTCAATGTCCGGCTGATGCCGGCCACCTCGGCCATCGTGCAGGCCGTGCAATCGGACGCAAACGCCATCGGCTACATCGGCCTGGGCCACGCGCATGAGGCGCAGGGCCGGGTGAAAGTGGTGGCGGTGCGCATGGCGGAAGGACAGCCGGCGGTTGCCGCGTCCGAGAAATCCGTTCTGGACGGCAGCTATCCCATTGCCCGCGCGCTCTATTTCTACACCCCCGACCCGGCCGCTCCGGCAGTGCAACAGTTCGTGGCCCACTGCCTGGGTGCGGCAGGCCAGGAAACGGCCCGCAAGGCGGGCTTTGTGCCGGTCAAGTAGGATGCGCGGGGAACGCTGGACAGAGTTTTGGGTCAAGTGGACCCTGGCGGCGGCCAGTTCGCTGACGGTGGTCATCGTGGCGCTTATTTTCGTCTTCCTTTTTCGGGAGGCGGCTCCCTTCATCAAAGAGCCCGGACTGGGCGCCTTGGCGGGATCAAAATGGATACCGGTGTCGTTTCAGAAAGAACAGTTCGGGATTCTGCCCCTGGTGACGGGAAGCCTGCTGGTGACGCTGCTGGCGGGGGCGATTGCGGTTCCGATGGGGATTTGCGGCGCGGTGTACATCGCGGAAATTGCGCGCCCGGCGGAGCGGGAGTTTCTGAAACCCTTCATCGAACTGCTGGCGGCGATACCCTCGGTGGTGCTGGGGTTCTTCGGCATGGCGATACTGGCCCCGGCGCTCAAATCTGTCTTCGGCCTTCCCACGGGCATGATGGCGCTGACCGGCGCGCTGGTGCTGGGCCTGATGGCGTCGCCCACCATCATGTCGATCTCGGAGGACGCGATACGCAGCGTGCCCCGGTCGTACCGGGAGGCGTCGACCGCGCTGGGCGCAACCGACATGCAGACGCTGTGGCGGGTGACGGTGCCGTCGGCGATGCCGGGCATGCTGGCCGCGACCATGCTGGGGATGGGGCGCGTGCTGGGCGAGACCATGGCCGTGCTGATGCTGACGGGAAACGCGGCAATGGTCACCTTCAACCCCTTCGATTCGGTGCGGACCATGACGGCGACGATAGCGGCCGAAATGGGCGAGGTGACGCAGGGCAGCGCCCATTACCAGGCGCTGTTCTGGGTGGGCATTGTGCTGCTGCTGGCAACCTTTATCCTCAACATCACGGCGCAGCGGGTGCTGGGCCGGGCACGGGACCGCAGATGAGGCGCCGGGCAATCGACCTGGCGGCCCGGTGGACCTTGCGCTGCATCACCTATCTGGTCGTGGCGGCCACGGCGTGGATTCTGCTCGACATTGTTGTCAAGGGCCTTCCCGCCATCAACTGGGTCTTTTTGACCGCGCAACCCAGCCGGGGCGGCGAGGAGGGCGGCATACTTCCGGCCATCCTGGGCACGGTGCTGCTGATAGCCTGCACCACCGCCGTGGCCCTGCCATTGGGCATGGCCGCCGCGATATACCTTTCGGAATATGCGCGGCAGAGTCGCTTCACCCGCATGCTGCGCCTCGCCATCATCACACTGGCGGGCGTGCCGTCCATCGTGTTCGGCCTCTTCGGTCTGGGCTTGTTTGTCATGTTCTGCGGTTTGGGCGTGAGCATCCTTTCCGGCAGCCTCACGCTGGCCTGCATGATCCTGCCGACCATCATCGTGGCAAGCGAGGAATCCCTGCAGGCCGTGCCGGACTACCTCCGCGAGGGCAGCCTTGCGCTGGGCGCGGGAAAGTGGCAGACCATCCGCAAGAACGTGCTTCCCTACGCCGTTCCGGGCATGGTCACCGGCAGTGTGCTGGGCATCGGGCGCGCCGCGGGCGAGACGGCCCCGATTCTGCTGACCGCCGCCGTCTTCTACCAGCCGCGCCTGCCCAGGTCGCTGATGGACCCCGTGATGGCGCTGCCCTACCATCTGTATGTTCTGGCCACGCAGCATCCGGCCGCGGCAAAGGTGCTTTCGATGCAGTACGGCACCGCGCTGGTGCTGCTGATTCTCGTGCTGGGCGTCAATCTCGGCGCGGTCCTGCTCAGACTTTATTTCAGGAGAAAATACCAATGGTAGCGGTGGCGGCGCATGCCGTGTCACGGGCCAAGGTCAGCGTGACGGGGCTCGATTTCTACTACGGCCCGGTCCAGGCGCTGCACGGCGTGTCCATGGAGATTCCGGAACGGCGCGTCACGGCGCTTATCGGCCCGTCGGGTTGCGGAAAATCGACCTTTCTGCGCACGATGAACCGGATGAACGACCTGATTGACGGGACGCGGCTGACGGGCCGGGTGCTGATTGACGGGGAGGACATCTACAGTCCCCGGACCGATGTGGTGACACTGCGCCGCCGGGTGGGCATGGTGTTTCAGAAGTCGAACCCCTTCCCAAAATCGATTTTCGAGAACGTGGCCTACGGCCTGCGGGTGGCGGGCATGCGCAACCGGGAGGCGCTCGCGGAAAAGGTAGAGCGCAGCCTCATCCGGGCCGGGCTTTGGGACGAGGTGCGCGACCGGCTCCATGGCAGCGCACTGGCCCTGTCGGGCGGCCAGCAGCAGCGCCTGTGCATCGCCCGGGCGCTCGCGGTGGACCCGGAGGTGCTGCTGATGGACGAGCCGGCGTCCGCGCTTGACCCCCTGTCCACGGCCCGCATCGAGGACCTGATACGGGAACTGCGCGAGAATTACACCATCGTCATCGTCACGCACAACATGCAGCAGGCAGGCCGCGTGTCGGATTTTACGGGCTTTTTTTACGAGGGCTTTCTGGTGGAGTTTGGCGACACCGAGACGGTGTTCACCCGGCCCCGTGAAAAGCGCACGGAAGACTACATCACGGGACGCTTCGGCTGACCCTGGGAGAACAAGAATGCCCGCACACATGCAGCACGCCATAGAGGCGCTGAAGAAGAAACTGCTCGCTGTCGGAGCCATGGCGGAGGAGGCGGTCAGCCGCGCCGTAAAGGCGCTGCGCGAGCGGGACGCAGAACTGGCCCGCTCCGTCATCGCCATGGACAACGAAATTGACGAACGCGAGGTGGATGTCGAGGAGGAGTGCCAGAAGGTCCTTGCCCTTCACCAACCCGTGGCGCACGACCTCCGTTTCATCATTACGGTGCTGAAAATAAACACGGAGCTGGAGCGGATTGGCGACGCGGCGGTCAACATCGCCGAACGCGCCATCTTCCTCTCCAATGAGGAGCCCATTGACATTCCGTTCAACTTTCCCGGCATGTCCGATATCGCCCGTCTGATGCTGAAGCGGGCGCTGGACGCACTGGTGGAGCAGGACGTCAGCATCGCGCACGAGGTTATCGCCCTGGACGATGAGGTCGACGCCATCAACCGGCACATGTACCTGCAGGTCGAGGGCGGCATCCGGAAGAGTCCGGAACGCGTCGACAGCCTCATTCATCTGCTCGGCGTTTCCCGCCATATTGAGCGGATCGGCGACCACGCGTCCAACATTGCGGAGGACGTCATTTACCTTATCGAGGGAACGATTGTTCGTCACCGCACGGAAGAATACAAGAACGGTCCAGAAGGCGCGTCGAACCTTGGTGGCCTGGGTTCCTGACCTCCCCGGGCCGGGTCCGGCACATCGCCCACTGACGTGCACGCATGACAATTGGTTGAATCAATCCCGGGGTTGTGGCCAAGAAATGTCGCTTTTGGCACAATTTCCGACCTAAGGCAGGCGCCCTTGAACAGGGGTGGGGGTTTGTTTTTGTGCCGACGCTAACATTTTTCTAACAATATGTTGCTCTAATGTTAAGATATTGTCTGCAGTGGGTTTCTTGCCGGGTTAATTGTCGGGGTTCGTCATTATCTTGAAAGGATAGCCATGTTTCGGAAATTACTGCCGCAGGAGCACGGTTACTTCGATCTTTTTGAACTGCACGCTACGCTAGGCCTGAAGGTCTGTCAGGAGCTGCAGGCCATGTTTGCCGAGGGCGGCGACATGACGGTCCGTGCCGGGGTTATTAAAGAACTGGAGAAGGAGGCGGACCAGGTGACGCGGTCCTGCATGGACGCCCTGCACCGCACCTTCATCACACCGATGGACCGTGCGGACATCCAGTTGCTGATTCAGCGGCTGGACGATGTGGTGGACTCCGTCGAGTCGATGGCGGCACGGGTCATGCTGTACGAGATTGACGAGGTGCGGCCCGAGGCGCGCGCGCTGGGCGACATTCTGGTGGAATGCGCGAAAGAGACCACGCTGGTGATGCCGATGCTGCGCAACATGAAGAACGCGGAGGCCATCAAGAAGCACTGCGTCAAGATATTTGATTTGGAGAATGAGGGCGACCTGATAATGCGCAACGCGCTGGCCAAGCTATTCAAGGAGGAGAAGGACGCCATCACACTGATCAAGTGGAAAGAACTGTACGAGCGTCTGGAAAAGGCCACGGACCGCTGCGAGGCGGTGGCTTCCATCATCCAGAGCATCGTGATCGAGGCATCGTAAACCCATGACGATTCTCTGGGTTGTTGTCATCCTTACCGTTATTGTGGCGCTTGCGTTTGACGTGATCAACGGGTTCCACGATGCGGCCAATTCCATTGCGACGGTCGTGTCCACGCGTGTGCTGTCGCCGCAGCAGGCGGTGCTGTGGGCGGCCTTTTTCAACTTCATCGCGATTTTGGTGTTCCCCACCGAAGTGGCCAACACCATCAAGAAGATCGTCGACATCAACCCGGCGGACGGCGCTTTCGTGTACGTGGTGCTCACGGCGCTGATCGGCGCCGTGCTGTGGGATCTGCTCACCTGGGTCTGGGGGTTGCCCACGAGTTCCTCCCACGCGCTGATCGGCGGACTGGTCGGCGCCGGCATGGCCCACGGCGGCAAGCACGCCATCATTTGGGAGAAGGTGTGGGCGGCGGTGAAATTCATTCCGCTGGCCCCGCTCATGGGCTTTGCGCTGGCCTATGTGATCATGATTGCCGTCTTCTGGCTCTTCCGCCGCTGGCGCCCGCTGCAGGTGGACCGCTTCTTCCGCAAGGTGCAGTTGTTTTCGGCCGCCCTCTATTCACTGGGCCACGGCGGCAACGACGCGCAGAAGACCATGGGCATTATCATGGCCCTGCTGGTTGCCGCCGGCATGATGGACCCCGACACCAAGCTGTCGCTGTTCCATCTCAACACGGCGTGGATCATCTGGGGATGCGGCCTGGCGATGGCGGTGGGCACGGCGATGGGCGGATGGCGCATCGTGAAGACCATGGGCATGCGCCTCACCAAACTGAAGCCGGTGGGCGGTTCCTGCGCCGAAACGGCGGGCGCCATTACGCTGTTCATGGCCACGCACTGGGGCATCCCGGTGTCCACCACGCACACCATTACCGGCGCGATCATCGGTGTCGGGGCCACCAACAAGCTGTCCGGCATCAAGTGGGGTGTCGCCGGCCGCATCGTGTGGGCCTGGATTTTCACGGTTCCCTGCTCCGCGCTAATCGCGGCGGCCTGCTTCTATGCCATCAAGATAGTCCATCCGGGGTTCTAACCCGCACAGACAAGGCGGCCGGAAACTGCCGGAGTGTTTCTGAAAAAGATGCCACAATTGAAACCGGTGCGGCGCTGCCGCACCAGTAAAGGGGTTTTCATGAAGAGCATATCTTTGTCAGAGGTCGGCCACGTGCTGGTGTGCGGCGAAAAATCCTGCAAGAAGGAATCAAAGGCGCTTCGCAAAGCCCTTGCCACGGCCGCCGAGGAAACGAAGGGCCGGGTGCTGGTGCTGAAGGCATCCAGTGTTGGATGCGGGGAAAAGGGGCCTGCGGTCGTGGTGTGGCCCAAGGGAATTCTCTTCGAAGGGGCTGTGGTTTCGGACGTGGCGGCCATCCTGGCGGCCGCCGGCTGGGAGGCGCCATACGTGAATCCGGTTCCGGCGGCGGCCCCGGAAAAGAAAAAAACCAAAAAGACCACCCCGGCCTCGAAGCCCACGAAATCGGTGAAGGTCGTGAAACCGGAGAAGGCGACGAAGGCAGCAAAGCCTTCCGTGAAGCCTGAAAAGGCCAAGAAGGCCCAAAAAAAACCAAAGGCCGTGCAGACGCCCTAAACGGCCCCGCCTAGGGGCGTTCGCCCGCTTGCAGGCGTTCGTTGATTTGCTCAATGACCTGCGGCAGTTCGGCAAAGCCTTCCACCACGTAATGCGCCCCCGTGGCCAGCATCACCGCGGTGGCCTCGGCGAGTTTCGCCGCCACCTGCGCGGGGTCGGCCGCCTCCACCTCGGCGGCGCCCATGCCAAGCATGTTCCCGGTCCTGGTTACGCCCACCGTCCACACGCCCGCATTGCGGCCCGCCTCGATGTCCGAGAGCGTGTCGCCGACGGCGACCACCGCGGCCGGAGGATAGACGCCGAGCTGCTCCATCGTGTCGAAGATCATCCACGGCGCGGGCCTGCCCGCGGGCACGTCGGACAGGCAGGAGGCGGCATCGGGAACAAGGTCCTGCCGCCGCATGCCGTCGAGCACTATCTGCGTCATCTCGCGCGTGTAGCCCGTGTTGACACCCAACTGAATGCCGTCTTGGCGCAGTTCGGCCACGGTCTGATGGACGCCCGGAATCAGGTCGTTGTAGTCGGCCATGCAGCTCAACTGCAGGGGGATGAAGGCCTCGTAAAGCGCCTCCACGTCGGCCTCGGTCCAGTCGCGCAGACAGGCGGCGCGCCAGGCCTCGACAACGCGCGGCAGGCGCAGCAGTTGGCGGATGTGGTCCTTTTTGCCCATGCCCATGGGACCGCGGGCCTCCTCAAAAGAAAGGTCCACCCCTGCGTTGCGAAACACCTTCACAAACACGCCCGCAGGGGCGCAGCTTCCGTAGTCAACAGTGGTTCCCGCCATATCGGCGATGACGGCGCGCACCCGGAGGGTTCCGGTTTCCGGAATAGTATTCATGGGGCGTTCCTCCCGAAGGGTTAAAGGGTAAGGGCGCGCACGTCCATGGCGCGCAGTGTGTCACGGATGGCCGCGAGCAGGTCTTCCATGTCTTCCTGGAAGATGCGGCCGATATTGCCGATGCGGAAACAGCTTCCCTCGGCCACCTTGCCCGAATAGATGTCGTAGCCCCGGCGGCTGAGCCGGTCGTAGAAGACGTCAAAATCGAAGTTCGGGTCGTCGGGATACATGAACGTGGTGATGATGTATCCCTGGTCCTCGACCGGCACATACTCGGCGAAGCCCATGGCGCGCATGCCCGCCAGCAGCGTTGCATGGTTGTTGCGGTAGCGGTCGGCGCGGCCGGCCACGCCCCCTTCGGCCTCCAGTTCGAGCATGGCCTGATGAAAGGCCAGCAGCGACTGCACCGGGGGCGTGAAGCGGAACTGGCCCACCCTCCCGAAATACTCCCACTGGTCATAGAGGTCGAGGCTGAGACTGCGGGCGTTGCCCCGGCCCGCGCGCAGGCTGTCGAGCCGCGCAATCACAAATGTGAATCCGGGCACGCCCTCAAGGCACTTGTTGGCCGAGGAGACCAGCCAGTCGATGCGGGCCCTGGCAAAATCCACGGGAACGGCGCCGAAACTGCACATGGCGTCGACGAAGTACTGCTTCTTGTGGCGTGCCACGACGGCGCCGATCTCGTCGATGGGATTGACCAGACCCGAGGTGGTTTCCAGATGGACCACAGCCACATGCGTTATGCCGGGATCGTCCTCCAGGGCCATCTCAATATCCGTCGCCCGCGCCGGATGGTTTTCCGGATAGCGCAGCACGGCGTTGTCAATGCCCGCCACGTCGCAGATGCGCGCCATGCGCGCGCCATAGGCGCCGTTGTTCACCACCAGCACCCGGCCGCCGCGCGGAACGGCGGTGCCCAGTATGGCCTCGACGCCGTAGGTGCCGCTGCCCTGGAGAAAGATTACGTCGTATTCCTCCGGGCTCAGCCCGGCGGCCTCCAGCAGCATGCGCCGGTTCTCGGCGACCACCTGGAGAAATCCGCCGTCGCGCGCGCCAAGGTCGCGCAGCATGGCCTGCTTTACCGTCCGGCTGGTGGTAAGCGGCCCGGGGGTGAAGAGGGTCTTGTCTTTCCATCCCGGCAATGCTCTGTCCGTCATGATGATGTCTTCCTCATGGTCATGTAAACGGAAAACACCAGTATACCGGTCTGTTCCGCACTTTCCAAGGCGCTTTTGCGTTTCCGCGCCCCGCCCTTGCCGGGTGCCCGCCATCCTGTGAAAGCTCAGGCGGCGGACCCGGCGCGGAGGGACAGCAGACCCTCGCGGGACACGCGGCCCATGGGCGTCTTGGGCAGTTCGGCCAGAATCTCCACCTTGACCGACATTCCCTCCAGGATGGCGCCGTATTCCGTCTGAAACTCATAGAGGGTTGACGGATCGGTCTGTGTGAGCACAACGAATGCGTGGTACTCATGGTCCGTGTCCGCCGATGCCGGGCGGATGACACACACCTCCCGGACAATGGGAAGACTTGCAAGCAGACACTCAAAGTAACTTGCGCCAATGCCAATCATTTTTTCCTGATCCTTTCCATTTTGGGCTTGATGAATTGTCCCTTTATTCTGGGAAAAGGATATGCCGGAAATGTTAGGCCATGATGTGAGGAGCTAAAACCGCGACGGCGCTGCTTTGCGTAAAGCCCTTCCTTCCCCGTACTATCAACACATGGAGTCCCTGTTCACATCTGTTCCGGCAGGCGCGCCGCCCCGGCTGCGTCCCGGGGTGCTGCTGGCCGCGCTGGATCTGCCGGCCGCTTTCACGGCTCTGCTCGCGCCCATGCTGCTGCGCTACGGCACCGCCGTTCCGCCGGAACATGTGTATTCGGCGCTGTCCTGGATGCCGCTCTTTCTTGCCTGGCGCCTGGCCATGGCGCACGCCTTCGGACTGCATGATTTTCGGCGGCGGCTGGCGCCGTCGGACCACATGTTTGGCGGCCTTGGCGCGGCGCTGGCGGGCGCGTTGCCAGGCTACCTGTTCCTCGCGCTCCTGCAACTGTATTACGACCCCATGTCGCAGTTTTCACGCGCCGTCGCCGTGATGGACACGGCACTGCTGGCCTTGTGGTATGGCGCTTCCCGCGCCGTGGCGCTCGCCGTGCTCCAGCGGACGGGCTGGCGGCTGCGGGTGCTGCTGGCGGGGCCGGAGGAGGCCTGCGCCGTGCTTGCCGAGGAAATACGACGCCATGCACCGGGGCTGGTTGAACTGGCCGGCATTGCGCCGCTCGATCCCGAAGCGGGGCGCGACGGCGCGGACGCGCTCCTGCGCAGCTGGGTGGATTCGGGCCGCATTGACCGCGTTATCCTGTCGACGGCCGCGCTGCCCGACGCCTGTTTGGGGGCCGTGGTGGTGGGCTGCGACCGGAGGGGCGTGGAGGTCTGCGTCAATCCCGACGTGCGGCTGGCGCTGCTGGCTGGCGCCGACGTGTTCAGCCTGGCCGGACTGCCGCTGGTGCGGCTGAGCCCCAACACGGCCCGCTCGGGTTACGGCCTCGTCAAGCGCGCGATGGACCTGGCCGTGGCGTTGCCCGCGCTGGTCCTTTCATCGCCGATCCTTCTTGCCGCCGCCATCGCGATACGTGTCACAGGCGGCGGGCCCGCCTTCTTTGCGCAGGAGCGGATGGGACTGTTCGGCACACGCTTTTGCCTCTACAAGCTGCGCACCATGGTTGTCGGCGCGGAAGATGAGACCGGCCCGGTGCTCGCCACGGAGGATGACCGGCGCATCACGCCCGTGGGCCGCAGGCTGCGGCACATGCGCATTGATGAACTGCCCCAGTTGTGGAACGTGATCCGCGGCGAAATGAGCCTCGTTGGGCCGCGGCCCGAACGGGCCGAGTTTGCCGAAAGCTTCGCGCGCGAAGAGCCGCTTTACCTGCACCGGCTGCTGGTGCGGCCGGGGCTCACGGGCCTGGCGCAGATTCACGGACGCTACGACACGGAGTACCGGCAGAAACTGCGCTATGACCTGATTTACCTCAATGTCATGTCGGCCCAAACGGACCTGCGCATCCTCGCCGCCACCGTCCGCATCGTGCTCACCGGGCGCGGCGCGGTGTGAGCGGGACGGACGCCATGCACTCCCCCTCGGGCAGCCACGGCCGCAACCTCGCCATCATGGTCACCGCCGAGGCTGTCCAGAAGGTGTTCACCCTCGCACTGTTCGTGCTCGTTTCGCGGGCGCTGTCCGTTGAGGAGAACGGGCGCTACGCGCTGTTCATTACGATGGTTCCCTTCATGACCGTCTGGATCAACATGGGCATGTACGACGTTGCCGTGCGCGACATCGCCCGCGAGCCCAGTGCCGCCGGAAGGTTTGCCGGGTCGGCGTGGCTGCCGCAGGCGGTATTGTGCGCTGTCACGCTGGCGCTGATGCCGCTGCTGTCGCTGCACGCAGGCACCGCGCTGCTGGTCATCGGGCCGTGCGTTGGGCTGGCCGCAACGCTGGGGCGGATGTGCTTTGCGCCCTTTGCGGCGGCCGGGTGCTTCGGTCCGTTGTCGCTGACGCTGATCTTCCTGCGCGCCTTCACGCTTGCGCTGTCGGCGCTGGCGCTGTGGACGGGTGGCGGCGCGCTGGGACTGGCCATTGCGCTGCTGGCCGCCCATCTCCTCTGGATGCTTTTCGGCGCCGTTTGGGCGCGCCGCGACTTTGCCCTGCGCTGGCGGATGCCCGACCGTCCCACGGTGCGCCACCTTCTCCTTCACGGCGCGCCGATTGCCGCAGGCGGACTCTTTGCCACGCTGTTTTTCAGCATGGACCTGCCCCTGCTGGCGGTGCATGCCACGCCGGAGGACATGGGCTATTACTCCATTGGCGCGCGCTTTCTGTGGATGCTCTTTCCCCTGGTGGAAATACTGGGCTCCGTGATTTATCCCGTGCTGAGCCGCAAGACCGGGGGCCGGGACGAGGGCTTCGCCCTGGGCCGGGTGTTCCGGGCCGCGTGGCTGCTGGGCCTGCCGCTGGCCGTGGGCGGCATGGTGCTGGCGCGGCCGATTACAGTGCTCTTGGCCGGGGGCAAGTTTCTGCCCGGCGCCTACGCGGTGGGCGGGCTCACTGCGGTGCTGGGGCTGTTCCTGCTATCCTCCGTGGCCACGGTGCATCTGCGCGCCCAGGGGCGGCAGATGGTGGCCACCGTTGTCATGGCCGCGGCCTGCGCGGCAAAGGCGCTGGTCATGCTTGCGGCCGACGGGCAGGGCATGGCACTCGTGGCCGCCAATCTCGGCATCGGCGCGGCCATCGCGGTGCTGCTGTGCATTTCCGCCGCGCGCCGCATGACAGACTTTTCGTGGCGGGAGGCGGCGGGCGCGCTGTTGCGCGCCGCGGCGGCGGCCGTGGTCATGGGGTTGGCCCTGTGGCCCTTGCGCGAGTTCACGCCGTTCCTGGGCATTCCCGTGGGCGCGGGTGTTTATCTTGCGGCAGTGCTGGCGCTTGGCGCCGTGGATGCCTGGGACCGCGCGCTGGTCCGCGCCGCATGGCGACGGCCAGGGTCCGAAAGGACCAATGTGAATCGCTAAAATGAGAAGGTCGGTTCGCCCTGCTGTTGCTTGCGAGCCTCAGACCGGCTACGGCGGCGATTCGCGGAAGAAAGCCGCCGGGGGACTGGCTCCCGTTTCCGTCCAAGGCCAAAGGACGGCAGCACTTTCGCGTATCGGAAACGGGTGCCTTACCCGAGTCACCACACCCTGGGGTTTCGCGAGCTCTGGTACAGCCACCATTTCCAACACCGCGATCCTGCAGGCTTCAAGCGCCGACCATTCGCACTGCCCCATGCCGGTGATAGTTTCTTGCTCTCCTTTACAGCATGCCCGCCAAAGCGTTACGGGGTGGGTGGGGATGTGTGTTCGGAGACATGGGTGAGGGTCAGTTCGAGCCGGACCTCCCGGGTGTCGGAAGCGACGGGATAGCGGATTTCCACACCGTCCGCCGTTTCGGTTGCGGAGGGTGCCGCCAGCGCGGTGGCCACCGTCACGTCCAAGCCCGGCAGATGCCATTGGCCGGCCTCCACCCGGCTGGCCCGGGCGCCGGGGGCGTGCACCTCAAAGCGGACGCTGTCCCCCATCTTCATGCGGAGGGCTTTCCTGCACAAGATGGACAGGGTGTTCTTTCCCGCGGTCGCCTCCATGCGGAAGTCGCCGCGCAGCCGCATCCAGCAGACGCTGCCGTCGGGGCCAAACCAATGCGCCGTGGCCGCGTGGGACTGTTCGGGCGAGTCCTTGAACGGGGGAGTGATCCCGCCGCCAATCATCAGGTCTTTGGACAGCCAGGCAGTGGCCACCCGCATGCCGCCCAGGCCAATGGGCCGGCGCAGTTGGCGTTCCCCCTCGAAGGACTGCAACTGGGAAAGAATCGATGCAGGCGGTTCCTGCCGCAAGAGGGCGTAGGACGGAATGGCGAAGCGTTCGCCGTCCTTGGAGGAATCGGGACCCAGCGCGGGCAGGGGTGCAATATTCGCGGGCAGGCAGAAGGCCATCCACACCCCGGCCAGCGCGACATAATGCTGCATGTCCATGCCGTAGGCGCGGTCGAAGGGCCCGCAGAGGTTGCGCAGGCCGGGATGGTAGAAGGCGGCAAGGTCCCGCCAGAAACCCTCCTCCATTTCGCCGGCCATGGCGGCCATGTCGGGCGTCACGGGATGGTTGCGCCAGAGTCCCAGTCCGTAAAGGTCGACCCCACCGTAGGTGGGCGAGTTGTACTCGTCAAAGGAGCCGTTTGCCTTGAAATTGTGATGGATGGCCCCGGCAAGGCTGCGGCTGTGTTCGCGCCACTCGGCGACGTCAAAGCGGTTTCCGGCATACCCCAGCATCTGGGCGCTCATGAGGGCGATGTTGGTGTACTGCGGCCGAACCCTGCGCTCATGGTCGCCTGCGGCGGCGCGGCGGAGGCCTTGTTCCAGCAGGGTGACGCTAGGGTCGTCGAGCAGGGGCCGGAACTCTTCCAGCAGGAGAATTTCCGCCGAACCGACAAACTCGCGCCAGTTGGGATCGAGACTGGGCTGGGCGCGGCGGTCCGGAAGGGAGGACCGTTCTTCGGCGCGCGGCGGCCAGATGCCGTGGTCGGCGCTTTCCGGGGCGTCCACCTGCACGCGCGAGAGGGCTTCAACGATGCGGCGCGCCCGCGCCGCGTCTCCGGGACCGTTGCGCAGCATGAGCCCCACGGCGTATTGCGCCGAGGCCCGGGTGCCGTGGCTGCCTCCGCCGCCGATGAGTCCCGCCGTCTCGTCCCACTGGCCGTCCATGTACTGCATGGCCGATTCGGTCACGCCTTTCACGAGCGGCGGCAGGGCGTTCAGCGTCTTTGGCGCAGGCGCCTCCGGTCCGGCGGCCAGTGCCGGGCCGGACAGGACAAGCAAAACGCAGACAGATATTATGCGGACAGATTTGGACAACGAATTTCTCCCGGCAGATGCGGCTGGAAATGCAAACGCATACTGGACCACGGGACCACAGTGCAGGTTTTGGCCGGGAGAAAGGGGAAGAGTCCGGGAGCCGGAAACCTACTCCACGGTAAGCATTCCGAAGAAGGTCGCCAGCACGCCATTGGTCGGGGCGGGACCCAGCTTCTGGTATTTCAGGAATTCCACGTGCCCGTCCATGTACAGCACGTTCGACCCGCCGGGAACATGGTTGAACATGCTGGGGTTGGTGGACAACTGGTCAAACATGACGAAGAGGGAACTCTGCGACGTGTTCGCCGCGCCCGCATTGTTGATGTCGGTGATGAGAAAGCGCTCTATGCCGTCTTTCAGCCGGTAAACCGTGCTTCCGCCGCCGTTGCCGTAAGGCGCGCCCACATTCAGGTCCTGGTCGGCCTTGGGGTAGATACCCTGCAGTATGCCGTTGATGTACTGGATGGCGGTCGTGTCGATCCCGCCCCCGGACCCGGTCAGTAGCGCCTCCGCCAAACGCCCTGCCTGAACCGGCATGGGTGCCGTCGGGTCGGGCGGAGCATAGCCGCTCAGCAGCGAGGTGACCAACGAGAGGGCAGTGTAGGAGTTTATGGGCGCCGTCGGATCGCTGTAATTGCACTGGTCGAGCACCCAGCCCAGATAGCCGTAGCTGGCGTCTATGGCACGCGCGCAGCCGTGGTTTGAATCCGAAGTGTATCCGAAACACCAGGTGCCGTTGGGGCCTTTGGCGTCCTTCAGGTGCGACTGAAGCTTTGCGTCGGAGGGGCAGAAGACGATCGCCGGGTCGGTCAGGTACTCCGGGTACAGGCAGAATACGTTTGGACCGGCGTCGATGGCGCCGTAGGGGGTTCCGTCGAGTTTTTTGTATCCGCCTGCCTGAAGGGGGGGAAAGGAACCTTTGGACTCGTTTCCGTACATCTTGAACACCAATCCCCACTGCTTGAGGTTGTTCTGGCAGGAGGAGCGCCGCGCCGCCTCGCGGGCGCGGGCCAGCGCGGGAAGAAGGATTGCCGCCAGAATGCCGATGATGGCAATGACAACCAGCAGTTCGATAAGCGTGAAACCCGTGCGATGGGAGCTTTTCATGGCTCTTCCTTTCGAGCTTGGTCATGGATTACGCAAAGAAGCAAAGCACAAGACCGACCAACCTGCAGCAACGCTCAGGCCAAATCCGCAGTAAGTTTAGTGTCATTGCGGAACATGCGCATCAGGACATTCTCCGGATTATCGGGAGGCTTTCGGTTTTGAGGAGGTGCTCGAATTCCGCTTCTGTCAGTCTCTGCGCAAGGGCAGCAACCCAAACCGCGTCTGGCATCACAGGTTCCGATTTCAAGCTCTTGCCAGACGCGGCGGAATGGGTATATACTTGACAAACGCGTACTTGCGAGAGGTTTTTCACGGTGAACGAATCCTTTAAGAACATGGCTTTGGCGGGTTGGGGACGGTACAAACCGGTGCCCTGCCACGTCTACCGGCCGGAGCGCCGCGATGCGCTGCTGGCCCTGCTGGACGGCGGCGCGCCGGACTCGGTCCTTGCCCGGGGCCTGGGCCGCAGCTACGGCGACGCGGCGGTCAACCGCGATGGTTCGGTGGTGGACATGACGCGCCTGAACCGCATGCGCTCCTTCGACCCGGAAACGGGCGAACTGGAGTGCGAACCCGGCGTGAGCCTGTCGGAAATCATCTCGGTTTTCCTGCCGCGCGGCTGGTTTCCGGGGGTGGTGCCGGGCACGCGCTTTGTCACCCTGGGCGGTGCGATAGCACACGATGTGCACGGCAAGAACCACCACCGTGACGGCTCGTTCAGCAGCTTTGTCGATTCCATCGACCTGTGGACCCCGGCGCTGGGTGTGGTGACCTGTTCGCCCACCGAAAACGCCGACATCTTTTGGGCGACGGTCGGCGGCGCGGGGCTGACGGGCGTAATGCTTTCGGTGCGGCTGAGGCTGCGCCGGGTGGAAAGCGCCTATGTGACGGCCGATTACCAGCGCTGCGCCAATATCGACGCCGCACTGGAGGCCTTCGACGCGACCGACGAAGACTATGCCTACTCGGTGGCCTGGGTGGACTGTCTGGCCACGGCGGAAAGTCTGGGCCGCTCGGTGCTCATGCGCGGCAATCCCGTCGCACCGGGCCGGCTGCCGCGCGGCCCGGCACAGAAGCCGCTGCACACGCCGAACCGGTTCAACGCGACGGTTCCCTTTGATTTTCCAGGCTTCGTGCTCAACCCGCTCTCCATCCGCGCGTTCAACGAGACCTTTTACGCGATGAACCGGCCCGTCAAGGACAAGTTCGTCGATTACGACAAGTATTTCTTTCCGCTGGACCGCATTCTCCACTGGAACCGCATGTACGGCAAGCGGGGTTTTGTGCAGTATCAGGCCACCTTCCCGCCCGAAGGCCGTGCGGGGTTGCGGGCGATGCTGGAACGGTGCAGTGTGGCGCGTCGCGCGTCGTTCCTGGCGGTGCTCAAGAAATTTGGCGACGGCGGCAAGGGGATGCTTTCCCATCCCATGCGGGGCTACACACTGACCCTCGACCTCGCCGATTCGCCGGGCCTGACCGCCTTCCTGGGCGAGTTGGACCGCATCCTGCTCGACCATGGCGGCCGCCTGTATCTGGCCAAGGATGCCGTGGCCTCGCCAGAGACCATCGCGGCGATGTATCCCAGGCTGGAGGAATTCCGCGGCGTGCTGCGGCGGGTGGATCCCGACGGCAGAATTGGTTCCGATTTGGCGCGGCGCACCGGCATCGCGCCTGCCGCGGGGGAGACTCACCATGGCTAACGCAATGCCCGGCTCCCAAAAATCAGTGGTTCTCCTCGGCGGGGGCTCCACGCTTGCCCGCGCCATGGCCATGCGTTTCGCCGAAAAGGGTTTCGCGCTGGTGCTGGCCGATCTCGACACGGCCGAACTGGAAGTCATCGCGCAGGACCTGCGCGTGCGGTACGGCCAGTCCTGCCGCGCGCTGCATTTCGATGCGCTGGACTACGGCAGCCATGGGGACTTCGCCGCCGAATGCGCAAAGGCACTTGGTGAAACACCCGGCGGCGTGGTGGTCTGCTTCGGCGTGACTCCCGTGCAGGAGGACGCGCAGAAGGACTTCAGCGTCGCACACCATTGCCTGGACGTCAACTACACCGGCGCGATGTCCGTGCTGGAGCACTTCGCCACGCTGTTCGAGACGCGCGGCAGCGGGTTCATTGCCGCCGTGTCCTCCGTGGCGGGCGACCGCGGCCGCCAGAGCAACTATATTTACGGCGCGGCCAAGGCGGCGCTGAGCGTTTATCTATGCGGTCTTCAGAACCGGCTGTTCAAGCGGGGCGTTTACGTGACAACGATCAAGCCCGGCTTCATGGACACCAAAATGACCTGGGGCATGGACCTGCCCGCGCGGCTCCTGACGGACCCGGAGCAGGCCGCCGGCATTGCCGTGCAGGCCATCCTCAAGGGACGCGGCGAGGCCTACGTGCCCGGATACTGGCGGCTGATCATGCTGATTATCCGCCACATTCCCGGCATGGTCTTCAAGCGGCTCAGCCTGTGATTGCGTGATGGCCAGCCCTGCATCCATGCTGCGCACCACACGGCGCCTGCTGCGCGTCTACCAGTGGCCCAAAAACCTGCTGGTGCTGATGCCCATTGTCTTTGCGCAGGAAATGAACCGGCCCGGCGAGGTGCTGCTTGCGCTGGCCGCGCTGGCCGCTTTCTGCCTTGCCTCCAGCGGCGCCTACATCTTCAATGACATCCGCGACCTGGAGCAGGACCGCGGACACCCGACCAAGCGCCGACGCCCCCTGCCCTCGGGCGAGATTTCGGTGGCCGCCGCCGCCGTGCTGGCTGTGCTGCTTGTCGCGGGCGCCGGGTGCCTTGGATGGTGGGTGCGGCCCCAATTTCTGGCGGCGCTCGGCGCCTATCTCGTGCTGACGGCCTCCTACACACTGCTGCTCAAGCACGTGTTTCTGGTTGACGTGATCGCCGTGGCGCTGGGCTTCGTCATCCGCGCCATGGCCGGCGCGGTCGCCATCAATGTCGTCTTCTCCAACTGGCTCATGGTCTGCACCCTGTTCCTTGCGCTGCTGCTTTCGCTTGGCAAGCGCCGCACGGAAATCGCCCTGCTCGACGAGCAGGCAGGCGCGCACCGCGCCGTGCTGGACCGCTATGACACGGCCTTTATCGACCAACTGCTCCTGCTGGTCGCCGGCGGCGCGCTCATCACCTACACCATTTACACCTGTTCGCCCGAGGTGGTCGCCCGCGTCGGCACGGACAAGCTCTACATGACCCTGCCCTTCGTGCTTTACGGGCTTGCGCGCTATCTCTGGCTTATTCGGGAAACGCACCACGGCGGCGACCCCAGCGCCCTGCTCCTGCGCGACTGGCCCACCCTGGCCACCGTTGCCCTGTGGATGGCCGCCTGCGTCGGTTTGCTGTACTGGACGTAAACGTAGGGTGCCGCGGTTGCCGTTGGCGGGTGTATGATAGGGGTCGAAAAGGAGACAGGCCATGAAAGGTATTGTGCTTGCGGGCGGGGCCGGGTCGCGGCTTCATCCGCTCACGGTTGCGGTGAGCAAACAGCTCCTGCCGGTCTACGACAAGCCGATGGTCTACTACCCGCTCAGCGCGCTGATGATCGCGGGCATCCGCGACATCCTGCTCATCTCCACGCCCCATGATCTGCCCATGTTCCGGCGCCTGCTTGGGGACGGGTCGCAATGGGGCATTTCGCTGTCCTACGCCGAGCAGCCCCGCCCCGACGGGCTGGCGCAGGCCTTTGTCATCGGCGCCGAGTTTGTCGGCAACAGTCCGGTGAGCCTCGTGCTGGGCGACAACATTTTCTACGGCCAGGGCTTCACCGGCAGCCTGCGCAAGGCGGCCAAACTGGAAACGGGCGCGCTCATTTTTGCCTATTACGTGAGCGACCCCGAACGCTACGGCGTCGTCGAATTCGACGAGAAGGGACACGCCGTCAGCCTGGAGGAAAAGCCGCTGGAGCCGAAAAGCTCCTATGCCGTGCCGGGACTCTATTTCTACGGGCCCGAGGTGGTGGAGACCGCCAGGGCCCTTCGCCCCAGCGCGCGGGGAGAACTGGAAATCACCGACCTGAACCGCATCTACCTGGAACAGGGCCGGTTGGACGTGAGCGTGCTGGGCCGCGGCGTGGCCTGGCTCGACACGGGCACCAACCGCAGCCTCATGGAGGCGGGCCAGTTCGTTCAGGCCATCGAGGAACGGCAGGGACTCAAGATCGCCTGCCTCGAAGAAATCGGCTGGACCAACGGCTGGATTGGCGAGGCTGAGGTGGAGCAGGCCTGCGAGCGCATGGGCAAGAGCGCCTACGCGGCCTATCTGCGCGGACTGTTGAAACGCCGCGTGGTGACCTGAAGCGGCGCTGCCGCGATACGACAAGTTCTTGACGCGAGACGTGTGCAGGGGGGAGGAAGCCCCTTCAGGTCCCGCAGGGACCAATGTGAATAGCCGGAGGTGACCAAAGGGAACCTTCGCATACCGGAGGTTCCCTTCGGTCTCCGGCTATTCACATTCTTCCCCTACCGGGGAAGTGGGACAGGTGTTGGATTCGAGCGGGTTTCAGTGTATTGGTTTCCTCTTGCAGAGAGCGGTTCACCAATGAACACGTTTCTGCCACCGCATTTCTTGGCACATTCCGGGAGCGCATTTTGAAATTTCGCGCCCCAAAGGCCTATGATACCGCCTATTGAATCCCCGCCCCGCAAGAGTTGGTCAGCCGCTTTTCGAGAGATTCCCTGGATTGTGCCGGGTGCGGTGTTTTCAGCGGCGCGGATCTGCAAGGACTTGAATCACCATGAGAAGAAGCATCGTTCACGAAGGCGCAGGCAATCTCAAGTACGAGATTCGCGAAATCGTCACCGTTGCGCGCGACATACGCGACCTGGGCCAGCCCATCATTTGGGAAAACATCGGCGACCCCATCGAAAAGGGAGAGCAGATCGTCCCGTGGATTCGCGACATCCTGCGCGGGCTGATTGACGAAACGCCCTCGTGGGGCTACTGCGACACGGCCGGTGTGCCCGAGACGCGCGCCTTTCTGGCCGACATCGTCAACCGCCGGGCGGGCGGGGTGCAGATCACGGCCAACGACCTGATTTTTTTCAACGGCATCGGCGACGCGGTGGCGCGGGTCTACGGCCAGCTCAAACGCGAGGCGCGCATCCTGGGCCCGTCGCCGGCCTACAGCACCCACTCCTCCGCCGAGGCGGCCCATTCGGGCTACAACCACGTCACCTACAACCTGGACCCGCACAACGGCTGGCTCCCGGATGTGGAAGACATCCGCAACAAGGTGAAATACAACGATTCCATCGCGGGCATCCTGATTCTTTCGCCCGACAACCCGACCGGTGTGGTGTGGCCCCGCGAGATCCTTGACCAGATTGTGCAGATTGCGCAGGAGCATGACCTCTTCCTCATTGCCGACGAAATCTACGCGCACATTGTGTATCCCGGCCAGCCGCACATGCACATGAGCCAGTGGGTGCAGGATGTCCCCTCCATCGCCATGCGCGGCATCAGCAAGGAGTATCCCTGGCCGGGCGGCCGCTGCGGCTGGATTGAAGTGCTTAACCGCGGCAGGGACGAGAACTTCAACACCTTCGCCGAATCGCTGCTGGCGGCCAAGCGGCTTGAAGTCTGCTCGACCACGCTTCCGCAGATGTCCATTCCGCGCGTCTTTGGCGATGCGCGCTACCCCGCCCACCTGGCGCGGCGCGCCCAGATGTTCAGCGACCGCGCCGACGAGGCCGTGGCCGCCTTCGACGGATGCGACGCCGTCATCGTCAACAAACCGGGCGGCGCCTTTTACCTCACCGTCATGTTCAAGGACGGCGTGCTCAACAACCGGCAGACCCTGCCCATCGGCAATGCCACCGTGCGCGGACGCATCGAGGAACTGGTCAAGAACGTCAGTGATGACAAGCGTTTTGTATATTACCTGATGGGCGCGACCGGCATCGTCGTGGTCCCGCTGACGGGCTTCTACTGCGCCCACCCCGGGTTCCGCGTGACGCTCCTCGAAACGGACGACAGCAAGCGCGCCTGGATCTTCAAGACGCTGCGGGAAGCCATCGACCAGTATCTGGGCGGGTAGTACACTTCCGCGTTTTCAAAGGTAACAGGGCACATAGGCTCAATCGAGCCTATGTGCCCTTGTCACTGACAAGCTGCCTCTTCACCGTCCTTGCGGTATACCTTTCACGCTATTCACCGCTTTCATACGGGGCTTTCCCTGCCATTCTCGGGCACTGTAACGCTTTCCCAAGCCACAGGTAGTTCTTAATATGCGTGATGGGCAGATCCGCCCAGGCATTATGGGGCGGGAAAGGTATTAATATGGACGTGCGCATTGTTGAGGCTGTGACAAAACGGGAAAAGCTGGATTTCTGCCGCTTTCCGATGAAACTATACGCCGGTTGTCCCTACTATGTTCCGCCGCTGTTGCTGGACGAGCTGGAGACCTTCAACCGGGCCAAGAACCCCGCCTTTGAGACGGCCGACGCGCGGCTGTTCATGGCCCTGCGGGGCGATGAAATCGTGGGGCGCATTGCGGGCATCGTCAGTTCCGCCGCCAACGAGAAGGACGGTGTGCGCGATGTGCGCTTTGGCTGGTTTGACGCCATAAACGACGCCACGGTCTCGCGCGCCCTGTTTACCGCCGTGGCGCAGTGGGGCCGCGGCCGGGGCATGGAAACCATGTCCGGGCCGCATGGTTTCAGCCTCTTTGACCGCGAGGGCATGCTGGTCGAGGGCTTTGACCGCATGCCGACCTTCGTCACGTATTACAATCACCCCTACTACCAGGACCTCGTGGAGGGGTACGGATTCAGCAAGCGTTACGACTTTGTCGAATACCGCACTGAAAATCTCGACCAGAAACAGTTTCCCGCGCGGGTGTCCGACCTGGTGGACCGGGTGATGGCGCGGGGCAAGTTCCGCGTGATGAAGTTCAACAACCGGCGCGAAATCCGCGCCATGGGGCCGCCGGTATTTGACCTGCTCGAAGAGTCCTACATGGAACTGGCCGACATGGTGCCCTTCACGCGGAAGCAGATCCAATACTTCATTCCCAAGTTCATGCCCTTCATGCACAAGGAACTGCTCAAGGTGGTGCTGGCCGAGGACGGAGAGGTGGCGGGTTTCATGATCTCCATGCCCAGCATTTCCGAGGCGCTGCGCAAGGCCAACGGCCGTCTGCTGCCCTTCGGATTCCTCCACCTGCTGCGCGCCCTGCGCACTTTCGACACGTTGGACTTCTGCCTGGCAGGCGTGCGCAAGAAGTACCGGGGCAAGGGGGTGGACCTCATCATGGCGCGCGAGATGTTCCACAGCGCCCAGAAGCTGGGGGTCAAATACACCGAGAGCAACCCCGAACTCGAAACCAATGTGCGCATTCAGTCCGAGTGGAAGCACTTCGACCCCATCCAGCACAAGCGCCGCCGCGTCTACGAGACGCGCATCGCCGAGGCGCACATTGTGCCCTTCCGCGACCCGCGGCCGGCCGCCCAGACCGCCCCGGCACGGGAGACCGTTGCCGCGCGGTGAGCCATGGTTGGGAATGGGCCGCCGCCGGGAAGTGAACACGTTCCTTGTCGCGTCTACAACGCGCAACCCTTACAAGGGTTGTCATGGAGGGGGGTAGCCCCATTACCCAGGGTAGGCCTTGTCATGCTGGCGCAAGACTGCGGCCAATCCTGGGCTGTTGCTCCATAACCCCGTTGGGGTACCCGAACCAAGCCCATCATAATCATTCATGCATCCACACAAAAAAGTCGGCGCGCCGGGACCAGTACTGCATCCCGGCGCGCCTTGTATAAGGACCGCGCAGCCTTTCGGCCGCACAGGCAAGCGCCAATTATTCGACCGTCACACTCTTGGCCAGGTTTCGGGGCTGGTCCACGTCGCAGCCGCGGTTGACCGCGATGTAATAGGCGAAGAGCTGGAGCGGCACGGCCACCAGGATCGGGCTGAAGGCTTCATAGCACTCGGGGATGTAGATGACATCCTTGCTGTGCGCCTGGATGCTCGTGTCGCCCACGGTGGCCACGCTGAGGATGAGGCCCTTGCGCGCCGCGATTTCCTGGATGTTGGACACCATCTTGTCGTAGGTGTCGCCCTTCACGGCGACGCAGACCACCGGGAAGGTGTCGGTGACAAGGGCGATGGGGCCGTGTTTCATCTCGCCGGCGGCGTAGCCTTCGGCGTGGATGTAGCTGATTTCCTTCAACTTCAGCGCGCCCTCAAGGGCCGAGGGGAAGTTGACGTTGCGGCCGAGGTAGAAGCAGCCGACGGCGTCGCGGTATTCGGGGCGCGCGGCCAGTTCTTTGACCTTCTCGTGGTCCTTGAGGATTTCCTCGACCTTGCCGGGGATGGCGCGCAGGTGGGCGATCATCTCGCGGGCCGTGGCCTTGTCCATGACGCCGCGCGTCTCGGCAAGCCAGATGGCAAAGAGGGCGAAGGCCATGCACTGGGAGGTGTAGGCCTTGGTGGAGGCGACGCCGATTTCCGGGCCGGCCTGCTGGTAGACGACGCCGTGCGACTCGCGCGCCACGGAGGAGCCGACCGCATTGACGATGGCGGCCACCTGGGCGCCGCGGCTTTTGGCGATGCGGATGGCTTCAAGCGTGTCGGCCGTTTCACCGGACTGGGACACGGGGATCATGATGCTGTGCGGCGGGATGATCGGGTCACGATAGCGGAACTCGGAGGCGAGGTCCAGCTCCACGGGCACTTTGGCGAACTTCTCGATGAGGAACTTGCCGACCATGCCGGCGTGCCAGGCCGTGCCGCAGGCCACGATGAAGATCTTGTCGCAGGCCTTCAGCTCGTCGAGGGAGATGTTCATGTCGGTCAGGCGCACGGCGTCCGAGTGGTCGTCCACGCGGCCGGCAAGCGTGTTGCGCAGCACGGCGGCCTGCTGGTTGATCTCCTTGAGCATGAAGTGGGGGTAGCCGTCCTTCTCGGCGGCCGCATCGTCCCACTCGACCGTCTTGACTTCCATCGTGACGGGGTTGCCGTCGACGTCCTCGATGCGCACGCCCTTGCGGGTGATCTCGCAGACCTGGCCGTTCTCGATGTAGATGACGTTGCGGGTGTACTTCATGATGGCGGGCACGTCGGAGCCGATGTAGCCCTCGTTGTCGCCGAGGCCGACGATGAGCGGGCTGCCGTGGCGGGCCGCCACGAGCACGTCGGGATTGTCCTTGCAGATGACGCCGATGGCGTAGGCGCCCTCGCAGTCCTTCAGCGCGCGCTGCACCGCGGCGAACAGGTCGCCCTGGTAGTACTTGTCGACCAGGTGGGCAATCACTTCCGTGTCGGTCTGGCTGCGGAAGACGATGCCGGAGGCCTGGAGCTGCTCGCGCAGCTCGTAGTAGTTCTCGATGATGCCGTTGTGCACGACGGCGATGGTCTTGGCGGTGTTGAAGTGCGGGTGCGAGTTGACCTCGCTCGGCACGCCGTGGGTCGCCCAGCGGGTGTGGCCGATGCCGACCTGGCCCGTGAGCGGGTGGTCAATCAGCTTCTGGTCCATGATCTTCAGCTTGCCGACGCTCTTGACGCAGTCAAGGCCGTCCGCGTTGACGACGGCCACGCCGGCCGAGTCATAGCCGCGGTATTCCAGCCGGTGCAAACCGGCCATGATCACTTCCACCGGATTCTTTTCGCCGATGTATCCCACGATTCCGCACATGAGCAAGGGTCCTTTCATTCGGGCTTTCGCCGCGTTTTCTTTAGAAGACCGGGCGGCCTGCCCACGTGGGGCGGGCCGCCCGGATCAAGACGGTAAACCGGGCCGCGCTCGGCGCGGCGGCCGGGTGCTTATTTGTACAGCTTCGCCGCGGCGCCCAGGGTCATGCCCCGGTAGTCGCCGGCGTGTCCGGCCTGGCCGAACGCGTTCATGCGGTCCACGTACACCTTGTAGGCGGCTTCGCGGGCCGGCTTGAGGTAGTCGCGCGGGTCAAACTTGCCGGGCGTCTCGGCGAACACCTTGCGGATGGCGCCGGTGATGGCCAGGCGGCTGTCGGTGTCCACGTTGATTTTGCGGACGCCGTGCCTGATGCCTTCCTGGATGTTCGAGACGGGAATGCCGAAGGTGCCGGGCATCTTGCCGCCGTACTGGTTGATGACGTCGACCAGTTCTTTCGGAACCGACGACGAGCCGTGCATGACCATGTGGCAGTTCGGCATCAGGGTGTGAATCTCGCGAATGCGGTCCATCGCCAGCGTCGGCGGCAGCACTTCGCCCGTCACCGGGTCGATGCGGCCCGACTTGTAGGCGCCGTGGCTCGTGCCGATGGCGACGGCCAGCGCGTCCAGGCCCGTCAGCGCGACGAACTCTTC
>CAITNO010000068.1 GCA_903893795.1 Candidatus Hydrogenedentota bacterium
CATTTCTCCGGCTTCGTGGCCAATAAAGCTCAAAACACCAAGCCGCAGAAATGTTCTTTCTCTCCATATTCTGCTCTGTTATACTCAACAAGGCACTCTTAAAAGGGCCAAACATCAGAGACGCGGCGTCCAGCCGCGTCCTGTCAACGCACGGGAGACGAAGAAGAAAGAGGCTGAAAGCCTCCTCTATGCTAAAAACAACATCCCCCCGCACCACGCGGTGCAGGGGGATGTATTGGTCGTCATCTACGGGTCGCGCTTACGCCAGATAGGTCGAAGCCGCCGTGTCGCCGCCGCGGCCGGTCCAGTTGGTGTGGAACCATTCGCCGCGCGGCTTGTCCACACGCTCGTAGGTGTGCGCGCCGAAGTAGTCGCGCTGTGCCTGGAGCAGGTTGGCCGGCAGCCGCCCGCAACGGTAGCCGTCGAAGAAGTTGAGCGCCGAGCAGATGGCCGGCATGGGAATGCCCATCTCGGTGGCCTTCACCACCACGCGCCGCCACGCCGCCTGGCTTTTGCCCACCACGTCCGCAAAAAACGGATCGAGCAGCAGGTTTTCCAGGTCCGGGTTGTTCTCGAAGGCTTCCTTAATCTTGCCCAGGAAGACGGAGCGGATGATGCAGCCGCCGCGCCACATGAGCGCGATGCCGCCGTAGTTCAGGTTCCAGCCGTAGTGCGCCGCCGCGGCGCGCATGAGCTGGTAGCCCTGTGCGTAACTGACCAGCTTGGACGCATACAGCGCCTGGCGCAGATCGTCCACAAAAGCCTTCTTGTCTCCGTCAAAGGTCTTCACATCGCCCGGCAGCGCCTTGGCCGCGCGGACGCGCTCGTCCTTGATGGCCGACAGGCAGCGCGCAAACACGGCCTCGCCGATCAGCGTCAACGGCATGCCCTCGTCGAGCGCCGCGATGGCCGTCCACTTGCCCGTGCCCTTCTGGCCGGCCGTGTCGAGAATCAGATCGACCACTTCCTTGCCGTTCTCGTCCTTGTAGCCGAGGATGTCGCGGGTGATCTCGATGAGATAGGAGTCCAGTTCGCCCGCATTCCATTCGGTGAACACCTGGTGCATTTCCGCATTGCTCAGGCCGAGCCCTTGGCCCATCACCTGGTAGGTTTCGCAGATCATCTGCATGTCGCCGTACTCGATGCCGTTGTGCACCATCTTGACGAAGTGGCCGGCGCCGCCCTCGCCCACCCAGTCACAGCAGGGTTCGCCCGTGTCGGTTTGCGCGCAGATAGTCTGGAAAATCTCCTTCACATGCGGCCACGCGGCAGGCGAACCGCCCGGCATCATCGACGGCCCCAGCAGTGCGCCCTCTTCGCCACCCGATACGCCAGTGCCGATGTACAAGAGGCCCTTGCTCTCGACGTATTTCGTCCGGCGGATCGTGTCCGGGAAATGGCTGTTGCCACCGTCAATGATGATGTCGCCCGGCTCAAGGTGGGGGAGAAGCAGTTCGATGAAATCGTCCACCGCCGACCCAGCCTTCACCAGCAGCATCACCTTGCGCGGCCGCTTGAGGTTTGCGCAGAGCTCTTCAATACTGTGCGCGCCATAGAAATTCTTGCCCGCGCCGCGGCCGGCGATAAATTTGTCCACCTTCTCCACGGTGCGGTTGAACACCGCCACCTGGAAACCCTTGCTCTCCATGTTCAGGACGAGGTTCTCGCCCATCACGGCCAACCCAATCAGTCCGATATCCATCTGTGGCATGACGTTATGCTCTCCTTGTTGCTTCGTTTGAGGGGGAAAACGGCGTGATTATAGCAAATGACGCGGGCAGGATGCCTTATTGCATTTATGGAATTTACCGCAGGGGTGGCAACAGGTCCAGCACAGCATCGCGAACCGACAGTGCAAGCTGGTACAGACGCCGGGCGTCTCCTATCGATATCTCCGGCAGGTCTCCGGGATACCGGGGGAGAACTCCGTAGGGGGTGAGTTCCCGCGCAGTTTTCAGAGACTCGGCAAGCTCCTTGTCACTGGGTGCCAGGAGTTCCAGAAGGAGTCGGATGCTGTGTGTCTTGGGTACGGTTTCCTCGCGAAACACCAGCAAGGCTTTGAGGTACTTTTCAGCCGCCTGTTGTGCGTGGAATGCGGTTATTCCGGTCACCATGGCGTTGCTATCAAGCAATATCTCGCAGGTGGTGATGTCTTCCCGGGCTTTGTCAATCCACTGCCCGACAACTTCGCGAATGGAACCATCAGGCGGCGTCATAGAGGGTCTTTCCATCATGGGAGGCAGGCCAGGAAAGGCTGCCTTTCACGTCCTTGGTCCTCTCGAAAGACTCCTTGGAAATGACGAAGATGTCGAAAGCGTATTTAAGCCCGGACATTGCCGCATCAATGCGCACACTTTCCCGTATCGGGTCTGATGCATCGTCCTTGATGATAAGAAGATCGATGTCGCTGTCGGAGGTCATGGCGCCTGTGGCGGCGGATCCGAACAGAATAATCCTCCTCGCGTCTGTCACATTAAGGACGCGGCGAACAATCTCCTTTAGGATTTCATCATCTAGCATAAGCGCATAGTGCCCCGATTTTCTGTGACATTATACACCATTTCAGATTCTCTAAGAGGCTACTTCCTCAGCGCCTGCAGGACGTACTCCGGCAGTTTCTTCTCCGCGAATATCGGCGCAAAGCGCGTGAAGCGCTGGCGGCCGTTGATGACCGGCACGCTGGCCCAATCCTCGCCGATGAGCGGCTTGGCGTACTGAATGAACTCGTCCGTCACGTCGATCTTGTTCGGCGTAATCCAAGCGGCCGGGAAAGTACGCTCCGAGTTGGCGACCAGTTCGAGCGGCACCTTGTCGTAGCGCACGTTGTAGATCGGGCCCGGCTCGCGCAGGATGGTCGACATCCAGCCGTTCTCGCCCGACTTGGCGATCAGCACGGCCTGCTGGCCCACCTTGTAGGCCTCGTCGAGGTCCACCACAGAGGCATAGGTGCAGGTGCTGCGCTGGTCCGTGCCGGACACCTGGCCGCGCGCTTTGCCGGGCACGGGCAGTTTCTTTTCATTGAGCAGGTTGACAACTTTCTGCGCCGCCGTCATCTGCGTCGCGCCGAAATTGGTGTGGCCGAAGCTGTCCTTCACATCGCCCAGATCGCCGACTTCGAAGCCCTCGCTCACCACCACAATGCAGCGTCCGTCACGCCTCAACTGGTCGTTAACGTTGTCGCACAGTTCTTCAGTCGTTACGCTGGACTCGGACATGTAAATTTGCAGCGGCAGTTCGCGCTTCGGGTCGGCCAACCGCGCCGCCGCCGGAATGAACCCGATCTTGCGGCCCATCGCCTGGAGCACCAGCACTGGGTCAGCCGGGCAGGACCCCGCGTTTTCCTCGTTGGCATTCTGCACGATGCCCATCCAGTAGCGCGCGACGCTTCCGTAACCGGGTGTGTGGTCGATCAGCTTAAACTCCGAATCGCCCACGTCGTTGTCGATGGTCTTGGGTACGCCGACACCCACGAGGTCAAGCCCCTGTTCGCGGGCGAGTTTGGCCACTTTGTGGGCCGTGTCCATCGAGTCGTTGCCGCCGTTGTAAAAGAAATAACCGATGTCATGCGCCTTGAACACGTCGAGGACCCGCTGGAAATCCTCCTGCTGATCCTTTTTCAGCTTGTAGCGGCAGGTGCCGATGGACCCCGCCGCGGGCGTGTAGCGCAGCAGCGCCACCTCGTCCTCATCCTGCGCGGAAAGGTTGAGCAGTTCCTCCTTGAGCACACCCTCGATGCCGTGCCAGCCGGCGTAGACCGTGCCGAACACGTCTGGAAACATCTTGCAGGTCTCAATGACGCCGCGAAGGGAACTGTTGATGACGGGGCTCGGGCCGCCCGACTGGGCGACGATGACGTTCTTTGGCATGACTCGCAAATCCTTCCTCGTGCTATTTACCCGGCCGTTCCATCCACTCCAGAAGAAACGCCCGGTTGTTTTCCATAATCTTCGTTTTCACTTCCTGCGCCGGACCATAATCCGGATACTCGCCAATAATCTTGTTAATCTCCACCAATCCCGCGCTGCGTCCGTCGAGCATATACACCGCCAAGGCCCGGCTTAACTGTGTGTCCGGCGTGCGGTCCCCGGCGGTAATGCGCCGGTCATAGGCGGTTTTCGCCGCACCGTAGGCGGCCTTCGCCGCCTCCGCCTTGCCGGTCTTTTCGTGCATAATCCCCGCCAGGGCATGGGCCTCGGCCCGGTCCGGCCATTTCTTGCACACACCGTCATAGGCTGCCGCAGCCTCGTCCAGCCGTTCCGCGTGCAGCAGAATCAGCGCCCGCGTAAGGGCCGCGTCCGCATACTCCGGGTCTTCCGACACCGCCTCGTCAATCGCCGCCAGCGCATCTTTCAACCGGTCTGATTTCAGCGCATCCACCGCCTCGGCATGCTTCTGCACGGCGTGCGTCTTGGGCGCATATCCGCTTTGCGTCGTCTGGCTGGAGTAGCATCCCGCCAGGAGGATGCAGACCGCCGCGATGGCCCCCATTCTTGCCTGCGCGCGGCCATGCCGCCGCTTTTCTTCGCCGGCGCAATGCCCCGGCGCGCGAATGAGAAGAATGCGGCAGAATGCCGCGTCTACTGTGGAAGAGGCTTCCAGCCTCTTTCCGTCAAGCGCGCCAAGCAGGCTCACAAGTCAGCATCCCGTTCGCTTTGCAGCCGGTACAGAATCTCGCCCGCATCGGGCACCAGCAGATACCCCTCGTCCTCGCGGTCGCGCCATTCCTCCGGATTGATACTGTCTGGGGCGCGGTAGCCCAGATTGATCGCCCTGCATTCCGCCTCCGGGATCATCGTCGCCAGTGTCACCTGCACCCGCGGCTTCTCCTCACCGTTTTCAAAGCTGCCCATCCCCCGCACATGGGTGGAATGGGCGAGAATGCCGCCGGGAATGTCGGGGAAGCGGTCCATCTGCTGGAGGAAGTAGTCGCGCACATGGTAGCCAATCTTGGCGATGAGGTGTCCGTGGGTCACGCTCACCTCATGAATGTGCCTGCCGTATATAATCAGTTCGCCGCCGTCGGCCACCACCGGCTCCAGCTTGTACATGCACTTGCCGGCCGTCCAGATTTCGTCATACATCGGCGGGGCCATGGCCAGCACACTCTTGAATGGCTTGTCCTTGTAGATGATGTGGGTGTCGGCGCTCAGGTCGGCCGCCTTGTCCCAGGCTTCCTCCGGCGTGCCGAAGAAGATGGCTTTCGTGTCCTTTTTCACCACGGTCAGGCAGAAACAGCGCTTCTCCACCGGGATCATGGACGCCGCCAGATTGACCACCTCGCGCACAGCCGTGTGCTTGGACCCGTTGATCTTGTAGTTGGTGATCAATGCGCCCAGCCAATGGAACAGGTTCAGAATCTCCGCGCCCGACACGCCGGGATAGAAGTATTTGTTGCCGCCGCTGAATCCCACCACCTCATGGGGAAACACCGGCCCCACGATGCACACCAGATCATAGTCCAGCACCCGGCGGTTGAGGGTCACCTCCACCGACTCGCGCATGAGCCCGCCCGAAATGCGCTCGATGTCGTCCTCGCCAATCGTGCCAACGCGGACCAGCGCTTCGGGATTCTGCCACTCGTGGTTGAAAATGCCCACATCGCCATAGGTGCCCGCACGCTCCTCGGCGGTGATGCCCACCAGGGTCTGAATCATGGCCTCGGTCATCGGCGGGTGGGTGCCCAGTGCGATGAGGTAGTCCATCTTCTTCACCCGTCCGTGCAGCGCCTCATGCAGCGCGCGGAATAGCAGCGGCATGGGCATGCTGCGGGTCTGGTCGGGAATGACGAACAGCACCCGTTTTCCATCCAGCGCCATGCCGGCGCAGGCCTCCTGCACAAACCCGTTCAGGTCGGCGGGGCTAAGATATCCGTTTTCGGCAATGCGTTGCATGACCATGACTGAAACACTCCTCGGAATGGACGCGGTTTGGGCGATATGCAGGCGAATGCGGCGAAGTCTCAATCAGCCGCAGCGGAATCCCACGCCTGAAAACAGTCGCTCCATGGCCGAGTCAGGCTGGGCAAAGTTTACCCGCGTGTTGAAGAATTCCCGGCGCCGCGGATACTCCTTGCGGAGGCGGTCAAACCAGGCGGACTGTTCCTCCGGCGCGGCCAGCGCCAGCATTTCGCGCATGCGCGCATCGTCTGACATTATCTCATAGACCGCGCGAACCGCGCCAGACAGTGCGCCGCTTTCGGACGGGTTGACCGTCAACTCCGGACATTCCGGTGCGGGCAGCAGGGGAGAGGGGTCCCATTCGGCGGGCCGGTTCAACGATGCGCAAAGCGCCTCGTATATCTGGCGGGTGCCGTTCACCTTGCCGTCAAAGGAATACCCGGCAATGTGCGGCGTGGCGATGTCCACCAGTTCCAAGAGTTCCGTGTCCACCCGGGGCTCGCCCTCCCACACATCCAGTACGGCCGCCCGCAACTGCCCGTTGCGCAGGGTCGACTTCAGCGCCTGGTTGTCCACCACCCCGCCGCGGGACGAATTGATGAGGATGGCGGTCGGTTTCATTCGGGCCAGGAAGGCGGCACCGGCCAGGTGCCAAGTGGCATAGGGGCCGGTCTTTTCAATCGGCACGTGGCAGGTGATGAAGTCACAGTCAAGGATTTCCTCGATGGGACGAAACACCGGGTCGCCGCCTTCGAGGTCGAAACGCGGCGGGTCGTTCAGCACGCACTGCAGACCCAGCGCTTCGGCCTTCTTCCACACCCGTTTGCCCACGTTGCCCACGCCCACAATGCCCAGCTTCATGCCGGCCAGGGTCAGCCCGTGCTTTTCGGCCAGATGCAGCAGCGCGGCGGTGATGTATTCGCCCACGCTGTTCGCATTGCAGCCCGGCGCGCTCGAAAAGGTGACGCCCGCCGATGCAAGCCAAGCCTTGTCCACATGGTCCTCACCGATGGTGCAGGTGCCCACAAAGCGGACCGGTGTGCCCTCCAGCAGTTCGCGGTTCACCTTGGTGATGCTTCGGACAACCAGTGCGTCCACATCGGCCAGCATCTCACGGCTGATTTTGCGCCCGTGCGCCGTGCGCACCTCCCCCAGCAGGCCAAAGGCTTCGCGCCCATAGGGAACATTTTCATCGACAAGAATTACCATTGCTTGTTCAATCCCAACCCGCAGTTGGCAGTCAATGTGGCGCAGACATACCTGTCTGTGCGCGCAGGCAGGAATGCCCGCGCCACACTCCACTGCACACGTTTTAGTCGTTCCACGCTCCGGCCTAACCCGCCGTTCTCAGTCCCTCATCCAGCACAATCATATAGTTCTCGACCGGCATGTAATCGGTCAGTGAATTGCCCGTGCCCAGCGTCCAATGCCCGTCTTCAAAACAGGCGTCGATGACGTCACGGGTGTATTTCCGCAGTTCCTTCTCCTCAAGTCGGCAGATGCGGTCCACATCCAGACCGCCCAGCGGCGTCACCCTGCGGCCGTACTGCTTCTTGAAGTCGGCCACCGGCAGAATGACATCCTCAAAGGAATGTTTGGCGTCGATGCCGCAACCGTCAATAAGGTCATCGTATACCTCGGCCAGATTGCCGCAGGAATGGAGGATAAAGGGCTTCCCGTGGGCATGGGCCAGGTTGGCCATCCTCTTGTAGATTGGGAACACATACTGCCGAAGATGGGCCGGGGAGAGGAAGGTGGAGGTCTTGAAACCCAGGTCGTCGCCCTGGCGCAACGCGCCGATGGCGTCCATCGTCACCAACTGGCGCAGACAGCCAAAATGGACTTCCTCAATCTTGTCAAACACGGCCCGGACAAGCACCGGGTCAAGATAAATGGCTGTGGCCAGACCCTCAACCCCCATCAAAGTCGATGCCCATTCGTAGGGACCCATGCACACGCCGCCCACAATCTTTGCCCCCTCGGGAAGCAGCGCAATGGCCTTGTCCCAGTGGGAGAAGTCCATGTAGTTGCCCGGTTTGGGCCAGGGATAGCGCTCAAAGTCCTCCATGGTGGAAATGACCTTCTTGGACTCGCTCCCATGGCTGACCGTGCCGTCGGCCTGCCCCGCCCGGCCGAGGGGGAAGTTTGGCGCTATCTCCATAGGAACGCAGTCAAAGCCCATGCCCATCCAGAAATTTACATAGGTCCTCCAGTAGGCCTTGTCATTCGGACTCATCCGGTCAAAGGGCACGCCCATGCGCCGGCCAATGAATCCCGGACTGGCGAGATGCTCATAAAAGGGGAGGTGGCTGGGCCGCCCGCGCCGTGTCACGGCGCGCAGAAACTGCCCAAAATCCGGTTCGCGCCGGGAAAAACGGGGACTGACTCGCTTTTCGGCAGTTTGAAAAGCGTGTCTGTCCCTGTTTTTCGGAACCCGCCTCACCGTCTACCGCTTCCACGGCGGTGTGGCGGGCAGATACTTGTCGAACTCTTCAATCAACGAGGCCTCATATTCACCGGCATAGGTGCCCGCAAAGAAACGGTCCAGACCTTCCTCGTAAAGCCGCTGCCAGGATTTTTCCTCCTCACCGGGATTGATGGGGAAGAACAGGGCATTATTGGCCCGGGCCGCCTTGAGGTCGCCGTTGGCGTCGCCAATCATCAGAATTTGGGATTTCTCATACCGGCCCTCGGAGGCAAACTGGATGTGCTCAGACTTCGTGCCCACCTCCTGGCCGTTGATGCAGAAGACGTACTTGTCCATATCCTGCTCGGCCCATTCACGTTCCAGCGCCTCGCCCGGGGTCTGGGAACAGACCATCATGTCGGCATGGGCTTGCGCCTTTTCCAGGCATTCCCGCACATAGGGGAAGGGGGGGAGGCCGCCCTGCACAATCTCCTCAATGGTCTTGTTGACGTCCACGCTCCATGCCAGTGCCTGGTGGACATCGGGCATTTCGGAGGCCGGATGTTCCGCGCAGTAGGCTTTCAGGGCCGGATTGCCGAGCTTCGTTTCTTTCTCGCCCCAGGCCCGCAGGTTGGGAATATCGGGCAGTGTGATGCCCCGCGCCATGGGCGCATCCCACTCGGCCAGCAGGTCGAGGGTCATGAAGAGCGCCGGAAAACGGTTGACCCCGCGCCACTTGGAATACAGATTCACAAATTCCCCGGCCATCCGCGCGTACTTGGACACCGCCTGCAGGTTCCAGTGCTTGATGATGTTGGGGATGAAGCACTCCTTGTGCTTGATTTCCATCGTGTCAAAGGCACAGCCGTCCGAATCGATGGCAATCAGAAAAGAATGCTCCGGCTGGCGGGCTTTCAGCGTGGCCACAGGGTCGCTCATGGGAAAATGGACTCCTTTATATACTGCTCTTTGATTCACGTTTCCGGGTGGTTCACCCAAGGAAAGCCGAACTCACCCAAATTCTTCCGACTATATAAACATGGATACACAGAATGCGCAGGATTCAAGACAAGAGGCTTCTTCCTTCCTTCCTATCCTGTCCATCCATGTTCAACGCTCTGCCTTCCGTTTTCCGTCGGGCCTTCGTGCTCTTCGTGCCTCTGTGGTTCACTAAACTCCAGAGAAGGCCGAGAATCCGCCGTCTACGGGCAGCACAATACCGGTCACAAAGCGCGACGCATCGCTGGCGAGCCACACCGTCGCACCCACCAGGTCCTCCGGCGTGCCATAACGGCCCATCGGCGTGTGACCGATAATGGTTTTGCCGCGCTGGGTCGGTTCACCCGTTTCCTTGTCGGTTAGCAGGAAACGATTCTGTTCCGTCAGGAAAAAGCCCGGCGCAATAGCATTGACCCGGAGCTTGGTGTTGTATTCCTGCGCCAGATGCACCGCCAGCCACTGGGTGAAATTGCTCACCGCCGCCTTGGCCGCGCTGTAACCGGGAATGCGGGTCAGCGGACGAAACGCGTTCATGGACGATATATTAATGATGGACGCGCCGTCCGGATTGTCCAGCATCGCCTTGACAAAAATCTGGGAGGGGAGAATGGTACCGCCGGTCAGGTTCAGTTCAAACACCTTCTGCAATGCCTCGCCCGGCAGGTCAAAGAAGGTCTGCTCCGGCGAAGTCGTGGCACCCTTCATGTTCCCGCCCACGGCGTTGACCAGGATGTCCACCCTGCCAAAGTCCTTGACGATGGCGTCGCAGCAGGCTTGGACGGTCGTCCGGTCGAAGGCGTTCATGAGGTAGCCCTCACTCCTGCCGCCCGCCGCCTTGATGCGCTCCGCGCAGGCCTTGGCCATGTCCGGCAGCAGATCCGCCACGGCCACCGTCGCACCCGCCTGGGCCAACCCCTCGGCAATGGCCCCGCCCAATACGCCGCCGCCGCCGGTAACCACCGCCACTTTTCCGGAAAGATCAAACAATGCTGGAGCGCCCACGGGTGCAGTCCTTTCTAGTCATTTGCCTTGGTTGGTTTTGGCCGCCCCGAAGGACCGTGTAAGGGAGATGACGGTTGGGGAGACGCAACGCGCATAGGATAATACCCTCTGTCTCCGCAATCAAGAAAAACAAGTAAAAAACAAGTAGGAGCCCCCGCCTGCGGAGGCCCCGAAAGGAATGTCTTTATAAGAATCTCTTAGAACAGGGCGGACAGCAGCACGCCCAGGACGTTGGCTGGATAGGTCGACGGCCACTTCAGGAATTCCGAATGGCCGTCCATGAACACGACATTGCCGCCGCCCGGAACGTGGTTGAAGGTGCTTGCCTGGCCATAGACCGCGATTTCGTCCCACATGACCGGAATCTGGCTGGCCGCCTGGTTGCTGGCCGCGGAATTGTTGATGTCGGTGATGAAGAACCGCTCCACGCCGATGCGCAACCGCGGGATGGGACCCATGGCGCTGTCTTTCAGGTCATTCGTTTTGGTTATATCCCCGGCGCTCTTGGCAAAGTACAGGGTCATTGCACCGGCTATCAGGCTGTCGTTGAGAAAGCTCGCGGCATACCCGGCGATTGCGGTCGCATCATTCAAGTGCTGCTGCTGATATTCCTGAAGGGTCGGAGGCACCACCCCCGGCTTCAAAACCGCCTGCTCCATGAAGGCCCAGCCGAGATAATAGTAGCTGCCCCGGGCAAGATTGCAGGCGCGCACCGGCTGGGCGAGGTCGCCGTTGACATGGAAACCCTTCAGAACGCTGTCGCCGTCCGAATCGGACGGGCAGACGCATATCTTGACGTCGGTCAAGTACTCCGGGTAGAGCGACGGGCCGTCAAAGCTCGCATCCCAGGCCAGCCCGCCTTCGCAATTGAGCCGCCGGATGGGAGGGAAGGTCTCCTTCGCCTCGTTGGCGTACATGTTGAACACCAGGCCCATCTGCTTCAGGTTATTCTGGCAGCTCGACCGGCGGGCCGCCTCGCGGGCGCGGGCCAGGGCCGGCAAGAGTATCGCCGCCAGAATGCCGATAATGGCGATGACCACCAGCAGCTCGATCAGGGTGAATCCACGGATTTTTCGCATTGCTGTGACCTCCTGAAAAGTATAAAACCCAAGGCCCTTCTTGAGGGAGACCATTCCCGCAATAGAAACCATTAAGCCGACCATAAATCCATTGTACGTATTTTTCCGAAGAATGCAAACAGGGTCACTCGGAGAATGAAGCAGTGGTCGACAGGACGGCAACGCGCCTCCTGCACACTGCGGGGGAATCCGACAAATTGACACCGGAGAGGCCGGGTGCTATACTCAAATTACTTGAGCGGGACTAACTCAGTTGGTAGAGTGCCAGCTTCCCAAGCTGGATGTCGCGGGTTCGAACCCCGTGTCCCGCTCCATTTCTTTTTGTGCCATCCTTTGAAAACCCGCGTCAATAGCTGATGAAACGTGTTCTCTGCTAGTTGTTCCTCTTTCCTGTTCTTTCGATGAGGAAATGCCAATTAATGCAGGTTTTTGGCATGCAACGCCTGCTGTTGGGGGAGGATTTGGGGCGTCCGGATTCTGCCCTATAACGGCTAACTCCGCGGCCAGTTCAAGCGGGGACTGTGCGGGCAATGTCGGCAAATGGTTCACCGCGTTTCCAACGTCTGCCAGTCCCAGATGAAGGTAGACGGCGGTGGTCAGCGTAGGTGTGCTGTGCCGCATGGCCTTCTGGACAATCTGTAACGGCGCACCGCTTCGCGCAAGCATGGTGCCGTAGGTATGCCGAAGAGCGTGAATATCAATGACGCGTCCTGCACCGTCGCGGGTGTCTATCCGCTCGACTTCGCAGTCTTCGCCCTTCTTCTTGCCAATGGCTTTGACGGTCACCGCAAGCTTGGCGGCAAGCGCGTCCTGTTGGAACACTCGGCTCATGTTCGCGGGCACGTCAAACAGTGGCGCAGCATTCAGGACAGTCGCGTCAAAGTCCACCACAGACGCGCCACGCTGCCCCACAAGACGCGCACGGCGCTCCCGGAGATAGTCCTTGAGTTCAGGGACGAACCCGGCAGGTACGGGAATCTGAGCGCCACGCCGGGCCTTTTCATTCTTCGCTTCAAGAATCAGGTGAGGATGTGCATCATCGAGGCGGACAGCACCGATGCAGATGCTGCGCAATTCACCGTGTCGGAGCCCCGTCAGCACCAGTGTCTTGTAGAAGGTTGACCGCACGATGCCCAACCAGATCGCCGCGTCCTTCGTCTTGTCGGTGGGCTTTGCGCCCGCCTTGCCTTTGTCAGGTCCGCGATTGATTTTCTGCGCCTCAGCCAAGGGCCGGGTCAGTGTGGCGTGACACAGCCGTTGGATTTCTTCCGGCGTCAATGCACGGCGGATATGGCGGCGGTCAGCGCGTTCATCGCGTTTCACTGTGCCCGCGAACGGGTTCACCTTCACGTACCCTTGACGGGCGCACCATGTGCCGAAGGCGGTGAAGGCTGTAACGTGGACGTTGTGCATCCGGGCACCCATGACAGTTTTGGGTTTCTTCGGGTCTTTCGGGGTGGTGGCCCTCATGGCCAGATACTGTTCAAGCCCCGGTCGGTCCATGTCGCGCAACGTGCGCCATCCCATCGCTGCGCCGTCGGCTTTCAGCAGTGCGTCCCATTCCGTCGCGCAATCCTTGGAGCATCCTCGCGCAAGCATGCTGTCCTTGAATGCCTTCACGGTCTCCGCGTAGTCGCGGTGTCCCTGTTTCGCCGTGTCAGTTTCTTTCACCGACATGATGCCCGCCCGGATGCGGTCCTGTTCTGCGGTGTACTTTCTCAACACAGCCAGTGCTGCGTCCTTGTCAGTGGTCTTAGTGGTTCGTTCCACAGTGGCCCCCGATGCAAGCGTGTACTTCGCATACCAGACATCGCTTTCAATCACGACGCGGGCCGCGCCGTCCATGGCGGTGGTCACACGCGCCGTCTGTTTCTGTCCGCGTCCATCCGTCCAGCGGGCAAACCGGGTCTTGCCGCGCATGAACAATTCCGCGCCGGTCGGCATGGGCTTGTGGGAGAATTTTTTTTTCAGGCTTGCCATGGGTTACTTGCTCCCTTTGGTCTTGGGCCGCAGTTCCAGTGCGAAGTACTCGGCCAGCTTGTCTACCGCGTCGGTGGTCAACGTTAGTTGCGTACCGTTGAGCCATTTCACCAGAGAAATACGGCAGACACCCGTATCGCTGGCAATCTTGCGTTGCGACAGTCCGCTGTCAGCAATTGCCTTCCGGAGGCTTTCTGATACAGTACTCATGTAGTATAGGCTACCATATCGCGTCCAGCATGTCAAGGGGTTGTTTTCGCTTCCCCATATTGGCCTGATTTTCGTGCCAAACGGGACGGAATCGTGTCTTCTTTGAATCGGACCGGTACACCAGCCGAAGGGGGCCGTGAACCGGACCGGCCGCATAGATGTCGTCATTTGCTGTTCCATTCATTTGAATCATGCGATACAGTGCGTAGGTGTCGCGCATCACGCTTCAGCCAACTTGTGCCACACTATGACCCGCACCTGACGGTCAAACTTACTGTCAGTCTTACTGTCAGGCTGTAACTCTATATTTATCAATTGTTTATATTAATTACTGACAGATGACAGTAAAAAATGAAGTGTCTACGTATAGGAAAAGAACATATGACTCGTGGAGAGGAAGAGAGAGAGAGACGGCGTGTGCGTACTATAAGGGGTGGCACTTCTCAAAATGCTGTCATCTGTCAGGAAGGCGTGTAAGTGCTGTGTGTGTAAGGTTTTACGGCCTGACGGCACTAAATAGACAACTGTCATCTGTCAGTCTCCTGTCATCTGTTCGGACGAGTATGGCCATGATTCCCGGCACGAGGCTGGGGCGGTCGGCTTTGCCCGCCTGCCGATTGTAGCCTAGGTATCCATTTCTTCATCGAACTTTATCTCCTGTTCCTCCCACGCCGAGTTCTCCGGCGCACTTTGGTTCGATGGTGTCGTGTGCGGTAGAAACATACCGGGAACGCGGAAGCTGTACGCGCTGCCGGTCTCCTTGTGGCCGACCTTCTCAATGAACACGCCTGCCTGTCTCAACAAGGGCTCAGCGCTCTTCAAGCGCCGTCCTAACACCTCGGCTGTTTTGTATGGAAAGTCTTGCGTAAATTCTTTCGCCACGCGTCCCAGCGCCACGAAGAGCTGGGTTGTGGTTACGCAATTCTGCGCTGCCAAGACAGTACTCGTGTGTTAAGGTACCCTTATGCAGCGTGTGATTTTCCCGGCGGATGTCCTTGTGCTTCGCAGCCAGCGACCGTATGCCGATCTTGAATGTCGCCTGCTTGTCTTGCGGAACGTCGAAATGCTCTGCCAATCCAGAAAGGGTATACCATTCCCTGCGCCCCGATTTTTCTATATCATCCAGCATCTCGGTCCGCCAATCCGCGCCCCGCAGTTCGCCTGCTTTGGCCTTTCGCTTGTCTCTGAGACCCTCTGTGCGCTTTGGATAGGCCGGGTGTAACCCTTGCTCCTTCGCCCATTCCGTCCATTTTGGCGTCAGGTCGTAGACGCTACTCGTGTGCTCTGGGGGGTAGTCCACATAGACAGGAACGAACTGTTCAGGTGTGAATGAAGCGCCAAGCAGGCGGCTCTGTAACCTGTCCGGAAGCATGTCCAGTTTGACCCCTGTCCTGCGGAACTCGGCTGCAATGTCTGGATATTCCCGGTCAATAACTTCAAGGACCACGTTCCACTGGCGCATCCTAATTATGGCCACAAGACGTTCAGCGTTGTACTTCAGTTCGCTAAAGCTCTCGCGCCGAATTTCTGCCGGTGTGTGTTTGTAATCGCACTTCGCGAAGTCTTCTTTGGTCATGCGCGGGTACTTTTGGAATTGCAGCAAGCAGTTCTGCAAGGCATTTATCGCTTCTAAGGTCAAGCTGATGTGGGCTTGAGAATAAGGCAGCGGCAGCATTTTTTTTCAGGTCCTTCTCTTTTGCTCGCTTCCGAACGGTCAGTCCTGCATAGCGCCGACGGTGGGCCAGCCGAAACCTGAACATTTTAACGCATGGCCGCTCCCGAATGAATGCCTCACCGCAACCAATTGTGTCCCCACCTTGATCCTTTCGCAAGGAAGGCTTATTGTTATACGCGGTTGGCCAACGTTGGAATACGGGTGCGGGGAGCTGCCCCGTGCCAAGTCTGGAGGAGACGGTGGGTTACGGGTAGAAGGGCCAGCCGAACGTAGGGAGCATCGGGAGCATCGTGGCAGGGAAAACGAAGTCGTCATCGGCCAAGGATTCGGCCGCCAATATCGGATTTGAGGCGAAGCTGTGGCTTGCGGCGGACAAGCTCCGCAACAACATGGACGCGGCGGAATACAAGCACGTCGTGCTGGGCCTCATCTTCCTGAAATACATCTCCGACTCGTTCGAGGAGCACCGTGCCAAGCTGCTTGCGGGCGAGGGCGACTTTGCCGGGGCCAACCCGGAGGACAAGGACGAATATCTCGCCGCCAACGTGTTCTGGGTGCCCAAGGAGGCCCGCTGGGCGTTCCTTCAGGCCAGCGCCAAGCAGCCGACCATCGGCAAGCTGGTGGACGACGCCATGGTCGCCATCGAGCGCGACAACCCGCGCCTCAAAGGTGTCCTGCCCAAGGACTACGCCCGCCCCGCACTGGACAAGCACCGCCTCGGCGAACTCATCGACCTCATCGGCACCATCGGCTTGGGCGACCAGTCAAACCGGGCCAAGGACGTGCTGGGCCGGGTCTACGAGTACTTCCTGACCCAGTTCGCCTCCGCCGAGGGCAAGAACGGCGGCCAGTTCTACACCCCGTCCTGCGTGGTGCGCCTGCTCGTCGAGATGATAGCCCCCTACAAGGGCCGCGTCTATGACCCCTGCTGCGGGTCCGGCGGCATGTTCGTCCAGTCCGAGAAGTTCGCCGAAACCCACGGCGGCAAGGTCGGCGACATCAGCATCTACGGGCAGGAGAGCAACTCCACCACCCGCCGTCTGGCCCTCATGAACCTCGCCATCCGGGGCATCGAAGCCGACCTTGGCCCCGAGCAGGCCGACACCTTCCGCCGCGATCTGCACCCCGACCTGCGCGCCGACTACGTCCTTGCGAACCCGCCCTTCAACGATTCCGACTGGTTCCGCAAGGATGACGACGTGCGCTGGCAGTTTGGCGTGCCGCCCAAGGGCAACGCCAACTTTGCATGGGTCCAGCACTTCATCCACCACCTCGCGCCCCACGGCATCGCCGGGTTTGTCCTTGCCAACGGCTCCATGTCCTCAAACCAGTCCGGCGAGGGCGACATCCGCAGGAGCATCATCGAGGCCGATCTGGTCGATTGCATGATCGCCATGCCGGGCCAACTCTTCTACAGCACCCAGATTCCGGTATGCCTATGGTTCCTGACGCGGGGAAAGAGTGGACGCCACGGACAACACGGACAGCGGGCGCGAAACGGGCAGACGCTCTTCATTGACGCCCGCAAGGTCGGCTCCATGGTGGACCGGACGCACCTCGAACTGACCACCGACGATATCACCCGCATCGCCAACACCTACCATGCATGGCGGGGAGAGCAGGGCGTGGGCACCTATGAGGACATTCCCGGCTTCTGCAAGAGCGCCGTGCTGGAGGAAATCCGAAAGCACGGCCACGTCCTCACGCCGGGCCGCTACGTCGGTGCGGAGGATGTCGAGGACGACGGGGAACCCTTCGAGGAGAAGATGCAGAAGCTGTCGGCCACACTGGAACAGCAGTTCGCCGAATCGGCACGGCTGGAGAAGGAGATACGGAAGAATATGAAGGGGCTGGGGTATGGGCGATAAGGGAGCGGTGCTGGGGACTGGGCGCACTGGGGGCCGCGATGCAACGACAGGCGTGATAGCAGGCCGTTACGCTCTTTCCGTTGGCGCTCCATGCATCACGCCACCCAAAGGATGGAAATGGACCGCCCTTAGCAGCGTTACGCAGCTTGAAAGTGGCCACACTCCTAGCCGCAAGCACCCTGAATACTGGGATGGGGAGATTCCATGGATTGGAATCAAAGACGCGACAGAGAATCATGGTCGCACAATTCACGATACTCATCAGCACGTTACACAGTTGGGGCTAGACAATTCATCTGCCCGCCTTTTACCGGCGAACACAGTCTGTCTTTCGCGTACAGCGTCCGTTGGGTTCGTTGTGGTGATGGGACAACCAATGGCCACAAGCCAAGATTTTGTGAACTGGGTATGCGGTTCGGGAATCAATCCCTATTTTCTTAAATACGTTCTACTCGCAGAGACCGAGGCTCTCTGGCGTTTTGCGAGCGGCACAACACACCAGACTATTTACTACCCTGAGGCCAAGGCCTTCCATGTGTGCCTGCCTTCCATAGCTGAACAAAACGCCATCGCGCACATCCTCGGCACGATGGACGACAAGATTGAACTGAACCGGCGGATGAATACGACGCTGGAAGCAATGGCGCGGGCGCTGTTCCAGTCGTGGTTTGTGGATTTCGACCCTGTCCGCGCCAAGGCCGAATGCCGGGACAACAGCTTGCCCAAAGACCTCGCCGACTTGTTCCCCGATTCCTTCGAGGACTCCGAACTTGGCGAGATTCCATGGGGATGGACATGCGGGACACTCGACAACTATGCGTTCCTCAATCCAGAAAGTTGGTCAAAGAACACCCGGCCCAATATCGTCCGCTACGTAGATCTTTCAAATACAAAGTGGGGCTGCATAGAATCCGTGACCGACCATGCAGCACAGGACGCTCCAAGCCGGGCACAGCGGGTGTTGAGGCCATGTGACACGGTAGTTGGCACCGTTCGTCCCGGCAATGGTTCCTATGCGTATATCTCAGAAGAGGGGCTGACTGGGAGTACCGGTTTTGCCGTCTTGCGACCCAAGAGAAGGGTTTATGCAGAGTTCATCTACTTGGCCGCAACCTCTGTGGCGAACATTGACAATCTCGCTCATCTGGCTGACGGAGGCGCATATCCAGCCGTCCGCCCGGAAGTTGTGGCCGCGACCACAGTCGCTTGTGTAAGCCACATGGCGGTCTCCCGTTTCTCGCATTTGGTATCGCCGCTCTTCGAGAAGATGAGCCAGAACCATCAAGAGTCCCGTACCCTTGCCTCGCTTCGCGACGCGCTATTGCCGAAGCTGTTGTCCGGCGAGATACGCATAGCGGCTGCTGAGCAATTCCAGAGGGTAGGAAAGTGAATGCACAGGAGAGCAATATTGGAGGATATGCATTCTTTTCGGACGGGATACAAGGAAAGCGGTTCAATTTTCGCACGTTCACCCTGTGGACCGGTTTCGAGAAGCATTATCGGGAGATTCGGAAAGCAAGCACGGTTCTTGCACTGCCATTCGGCAACGCACTAGAACACTTTGGAGACACATATCGATGGCTAGGAGATGAACAGGACGTGGTAGACTGGGCGAACATTGGCGGATGGGCACTCGCAGCCGAAGACGTTGCGCAGACCAAGCTCAGTCCAATGATGCAACCGCGCACCTGCGTGCGCTCCCCTTTGGGCTTTTACACCGATGTGCGTTTCAAAAAGGCTACGAGCAGACACGTGCACAAGAGAATCAGAGACCGAGTTTTACAAAGAGACGGTCACACGTGTCTCAGATGCCGACGTAGGGCAAGTCATCAAGCCAAGTTGACTATGCATCACGTTGTGCCCTATTCCCGAGGGGGCGAGACAAGTGAAGGCAACCTAGTCACCCTCTGCGAACCATGTAATCAAGCGCTTGGAGATAGTGAACGACCGGAATTGCTCAGTTTGGCGGGGTTACATTGCCGGTGGGACAAGAGTCTGGTCAAAGCGATGGCAGCGCCGGATGCGTGGGTGTGGGCAACCCAGTTGTCCAGTAACATTGTCGTGAGCTTTTGCGAAATGCGAGAACTTCTGCCAGTTAAAGGCCTCCCTGCAAGCGTTGCTCAATGCGCTGATACGAGGTCGTGATTTGAGTAAGAGGATTATCATACCAGCAACAATCGCGGTTCACATCCCGCCAGATCGCGAAGGATTGACTGGACGTGAATGCCCGGAACAGTCCTGCCGAAAGTACTTCAAAACGCAGTTGAGTAAGGAAGCAACGAACCCATATTCCATTTGCCCGTATTGTGGCAGCAAGGCGGAGCACAACGACTATGTTACGACGGACCAAATGGAGTATGCCAAGTCATGGGCAATGAACTACGCTTCTACAATAATCGTGGAACATGTTGAACGGTTGCGAGCAAAGAGGCGCGAATTGGGCGATACCGCCGTAGCAGAGTCCGCAGGAGATGACACTGGGCCATATCCAATTAGCCACTATGTCGAACAGCAATTAGAAACGAACGTGGTGTGCGCGGAATGCGGACTACATTATGCCATCTATGGAGTCTTCGCATTTTGCCCACAATGCGGACAGCACAACTCGGTCCAGATTCTCAAGACAAACCTTGAGTTGGCAAGCAGGATACTGGACATAGCTATAGATTCGCCTCCGGACCTGTCGCAACGGCTCATCGAAAATGCTTTGGAGGATTGTGTGTCAGCGTTTGACGGGTATGGCAAGGAAGTATGCCGAGTGTGCGCCAGTTCAGCCACCGACCCCGCCAAGGCTGAACGGATGTCTTTCCAGAACTTATACGCTGCCCGGAAGAGCATAACATCGCTGTTCGGGTTTAACCTTGCCGATGGTCTTGCTTCTGATGACTGGGGTATCGCGTTAGGATGTTTTCAAAAGCGCCACCTCGTCGCGCATAAAATGGGTGTTGTGGATCAGGACTACATCGAGAGAACCGGCGACAACCTTGCCATCGTTGGGCATAAGATTGGTATAAACGAGGACGAGGTGCGAGAGCTAGTAAGGATTGTGGGCCAGCTTGGAGAGTACCTGTCTGCCAAGTGTCAGGAGCAAGGCGAATAACTATGAGTGATGCACATACCGAGTTGATGAATTGCCCAAGAACAGGAGTTCAACCATGACTCAACTGGGACGACTTGAACGCGTGGAGCTACGTACAGCATGGTCATCAGAATCGAGCGACTTCACGCCGTGGCTGGCTCAGGAAGACAACCTGCGCCTTCTGGGCGAGGCCATTGACATTGAATTAGAGTTGGAGTCACAGGAGAAGGAGGTGGGGCCATTCCGGGCGGACATCCTATGCAAGGAAATGGTCACCGGCCATTGGGTGCTGGTGGAGAACCAACTGGAACGGACAGACCACACACATCTCGGGCAGTTGATTACCTACGCGGCGGGATTGAAGGCGGCTACCATTGTGTGGGTGGCCTTCAAGTTCACAGAGGAACACCGGGCAGCACTGGACTGGCTCAACGAGATTACAGGGAGCGGTTTCAATTTTTTCGGCCTTGAGATTGAACTGTGGCGGATTGGCGAATCTCCTCCCGCGCCAAAGTTCAACATCGTGAGCAAGCCAAACGACTGGACCAAACCCAAGGCCGAGGGCGGGCTGACCGATGGCAAGAGCCTACAACTGGAGTTCTGGGGCCAGTTTGGGGAATATTTGAAGGCGCGTGAGTACAACATCACGCGGATACCCAAGGCGCAGACGCAGAATTGGCTAAACTTCTCCGTCGGGCGGAGTGGGTTTGCCATTGCGCCGATTGCGAGCACATATGACAGTGTAAAGCGAGCCTATGGCGGCGAGCTTCGCATGGACTACACGATCATGAACAAGCAGGCGAAGGCGTACTTTGCCGAGCTTCAGAAGCAACAGCGGGAAATCGAAGAGAAGCTTGGGGACCCGGTAACATGGTATGCGGCGGACGGTGTACAGTCGTGCCGTCTCTATGTGCGCCGGTCGGTGGAACTGGGCGACAGAGCCCAGTGGCCCGATTACCACCGGTGGCTGTATGAACGGCTGATGAAGTTTCAAGAGGTGTTCCGTCCGCTAACCGCCAACCTGACCCTGCCGGTGCTAGAAGGCGGAAGCGAACCATGTTAAGGTATTCCTTTGAAGGAGAAGTGGACGTGAGAGGCCATGGCGAATGACGACACCGGAACAGATCGACCTTTGGCGCAAAGCTCCGTCGGAACATCAGCGGCTGGAGTTCAAAGAAGCCAAGACCCAGTTCGACAATCACAAGCTGTACGAATATTGTGTCGCCATGGCAAACGAAGGCGGTGGACACTTGCTGCTTGGGGTTGCGGATAAGCCACCGAGGGCGGTGGTGGGCACGCGGGCGTTTGAGAATCCCGTCGCCATGGCGGAGAAACTGTTTGAGGTGGTCGGCTTCAGGGTGGACATCGAGGCTGTCCAGCATCCCGACGGGCGTGTGCTGGTGTTTGACATTCCTTCCCGTCCACGCGGCACCGCCTACCATCTCGATGGCAAGTATCTGATGCGTTCGGGCGGAACACTGGTTCCCATGAGTGAGGATCAACTTCGGCGCATTTTCGCCGAGGGAAAGCCGGACTGGCTGGAAGAAAGCTCAAGAACGGGCTTGAGCGCCCAAGACGTGGTGGATTTGCTGGACACGCAGGCCTTCTTTGAATTGCTCAAACTGCCCTACCCCACGGACCGCGCTGGCGTCATCGACCGCCTTGCCAATGAACGCCTTATCGACCGGGATGATGGTGGCTATGGTATTCGCCGGTTGGGGGCCTTGTTGCTCGCGAAGGACTTCGGTGAGTTTCCCGACTTGGCCCGCCGGGCGGCCCGTGTCGTGGTCTATACCGGCGAGTCGAAATTGGATACTCGCATTGACCAGACGGGCATACGGGGGTATGCGGTTGGTTTTCAGGGGCTTGTAAAATTCGTGATGGAACAGTTGCCGCAAAACGAAGCCATCAAGGATGCGCTGCGCCGGGAAGTGACCCTCGTGCCGGAGGGTGTGGTGCGCGAACTGGTGGCCAACGCGCTCATTCATCAGGACTTTGCCGTCACGGGGGCCTCCGTGATGATAGAGATTTACAGCAACCGGATAGAGATTTCGAATCCGGGCGAACCCGTCGTTCCTGTGGACCGGTTTATCGACGGGTACCAGTCCCGGAACGAGCGCTTGGCTGATTTCATGCGCCGCATCGGCGTTTGCGAAGAAAAGAGCAGCGGTATCGACCGCGTGATTAGCACCGTCGAGGTGTATCAATTGCCCGCGCCTGAGTTTAATGAGGCATTCCGCCGCACAGCGGTGACCGTGTTTGGCCCGAGGGAGTTTGAAAAGATGGCCCGAACGGACCGGGTGCGGGCCTGCTACCAGCACTGTTGCCTGCGCTACGTTCTGAAGGACCGCATGACAAACCAAAGCCTGCGGGAGCGTTTCAAACTGCCAGAGAGCCGTGCTGAAACGGCATCGCGAATTATAGCGGACACCATCGAGGAAGGACGAATTAAGCCAGATGGCACCTCGGGCGGCTCCCGAAGGTACGCCAAATATATTCCGTTCTGGGCCTGACAATGCCATTTAGGTACAGAGCCAAAATGAAGGCAGTTCCTGCAGGAAGGCCTAGATTAGCAAGGACTTCCAATTTAGGCGCAAAACGAGTACATACACAAACCAACAAATACTAACCTGATGTTTTCCCCAGATTTCCGGAGTTCTCGGTTGATGTCGTCAGTCTCTTTCACCGAATCCGTAGTCGAAGATGCCGCGCTAACTTGGTTTGGCGAACTGGGCTATACCGTGGGCCACGGCCCGGAGATGGCCCCCGGCGAACTGTTTGCCGAGCGGGCGAGTTTTGGCGACGCGGTGTTGGAGGGTCGGTTGCGCGAGGCCATTTACCGGCTGAACCCGGCCATCCCGGAAGAAGCACGGGAGGAGGCGCTGCGCAAGGTGCTGCGGGTTGGCAGGCCGTCGCTGGTCCAAACGAACCGCGTTTTTCACCGGATGCTGCGCGACGGGGTGGCGGTGGAATATCCCCGGCCCGACGGAAGCATTGCGGGGGATCATGTGCGGCTGGTGGATTTCGGCAATGCCCTCTTCAACGACTGGCTCGTCGTGAACCAGTACACGGTCATCCAAGGGCAGCAGAACCGGCGTCCGGACATTGTGGTGTTCGTGAACGGGCTGCCGCTGGGCCTTATCGAACTGAAGAATGCGGCGGACGAGAACGCGACGGTCTGGAGCGCCTACGCGCAGTTGCAGACGTACAAGGCGGAGATTTCGTCGCTGGTGCATTACAACGCGGTGCTGGTGGCGAGCGACGGGTTGCAGGCGCTCATCGGCTCCATCACGGCCAATCAGGAGTGGTTCAAGGTCTGGCGCACGATTGACGGCGAGGGCGACGTGCCCAAGACGGCGCTGGAACTGGACACCTTGGTGCGCGGGGTGTTCGAGCCGAAGCGCTTTCTGGACCTGCTCCAGCATTTCATTGTGTTCGAGGACGACCCGGACAGCGGGGTGCCGCACAAGATTATCGCGGGCTATCACCAGTTCCACGCGGTGAATGTGGCCGTTGAGGAAACGCTGCGCGCCAGCGGGATGACGCAGGACGGGACCGTGCAGGAGGAGCAGGGGGCGTATTGGGCGGGCCGGATGAGCCATGGCAAGCCGGGCGACCGGCGGGCGGGCGTGGTGTGGCACACGCAGGGGAGCGGCAAGAGTTTTTCCATGCTGTTCTACGCGGCACGGGTCATCCGGCACCCGGCCATGCAGAACCCGACGCTGGTGGTGCTGACGGACCGCAACGACTTGGACGACCAGCTTTTCGGCCAGTTCCAGCGCTGCCATGAACTGCTGGGCCAGACACCCGTGCAGGCGGCGAGCCGGGACCATCTGCGCGAACTGCTGGCGGTGGCGAGCGGGGGGGTGGTATTCACGACCATCCAGAAGTTCCTGCCCGAGAAGGGGGAACGGATGCCCGCGCTGAGCGGACGGCGGAACATCATCGTCATCACCGACGAGGCGCACCGGAGCCAGTACGACCTGATTGACGGGCTGGCCCGGCACCTGCGCGATGCGCTGCCGAGCGCGTCCTTTATCGGGTTCACGGGGACGCCCATCGAGAAGACGGACGCGAACACGCGGGCGGTCTTTGGCGACTACATCAGCATTTACGACATCCAGCGGGCCGTCGCCGACAAGGCCACGGTGCCGATCTACTATGAGAGCCGCATCGCCAAGCTGGGGCTGAACGCGGCGGCGATGCCGAAGATTGACGCGGAGTTTGACGAAATCACGGAAGGGGAGGAGCAGTCGCGGAAGGACAACCTCAAGACGAAGTGGGCGGCACTGGAGGCCCTGGTCGGCGACCCGAAGCGGATTGCGCTTATCGCCGCTGACTTAGTGGCCCATGTTGAAAAGCGCTGGGAGGCGATGGACGGCAAGGCCAGGGTGGTGTGCATGAGCCGCCGTATCTGCGTGGACTTCCATGAGGCGCTCATCAAGCTGCGGCCCAAGTGGGCCAGCGCCAAGGATGACGACGCCGAGGCCGAGAAGGGCCGGGACTGCGTGGTGAAGGTGGTGATGACGGGGGGCGCGGATGACGGTCCGGACTGGCAGCCGCACATCCGCAACAAGGACAAGCGGCGCAAGCTGGCGAACCGGTTCAAGGACAGCAAAGACCCGTTCCGCATCGTCATCGTGCGCGACATGTGGCTGACGGGCTTCGACGCGCCGTGCCTGCACTCGATGTACGCCGACAAGCCGATGCGCGGCCATGGGCTGATGCAGGCCATTGCGCGGGTGAACCGGGTGTTCCGCGACAAGCCGGGGGGGCTGGTGGTCGATTACCTCGGGCTGGCCGACCAACTCAAGCAGGCGCTGGCCACGTACACCGAGAGCGGCGGCAAGGGCGACCCGGCCTATGACACCGCGCAGGCCATTGCCGTGATGCTGGAGAAGTACGGGGTGGCCTGTGACATGCTGCACGGGTTCGACTGGGGCAAGTGGGTCACCGGCACGTCGATAGAGCGGCTGGCGCTGCTCCCGGCCGGTCAGGAGCATATCCTTGAGCAGGAGGACGGCAAGCCGCGCTTCATCCAATTGGTGACCGACCTGTCCCGCGCCTTTGCCCTGTGTGCCGCGTCCGACGAGGCCGAGGAGATCCGCGACGACATCTCCTTCTTCCAAGCGTTGCAGGCGGCACTGAACAAGCACACCATCGGGAGAAAAAAGACACCCGAGGAACTCGACGCGGCCATCCGCCAACTGGTATCCAAGGCCATCGTGACGGAGGGACAGGTCATCGACGTGTTCACCGCCGCCGGGCTGCCCAAGCCGGACATCAGCATCCTGTCGGACCAGTTCCTCGCCGAGGTGCGCGGGCTGAAGTATAAGAACGTCGCCGCCGAATTGCTGGCGAAGCTGCTGAAGGACGAACTTAAGGTCCGCGCCAAGCACAACTTGGTGCAGTCCCAACTGTTCAGCGAGAAACTACAGAAAACACTAAATGCCTACCATAACCGTGCCATTGCCACACAAGAAGTCATAGACGAACTCATCAGACTGGCCAAACAGATGGACGCGGCCAGCAAGCGCGGCGACGACTTGGGTCTGACCGACGACGAGGTGGCTTTCTACGATGCGCTGGCCGCGAACGGTTCGGCCATTGAGGCGATGGGCGACGACAAGCTGAAAGTCATCGCGGCGGAACTTATCACGCAGGTCCGCAAGAGCGTGACCATCGACTGGACCCTGCGCGAAAGCGCCCGCGCCAAGATCCGCGTGATGGTCAAGCGCATCCTGAACAAGTACGGCTACCCCCCGGACCTACAGGAAGAGGCGGTGAAGACGGTGCTCATGCAGGCGGAACTGCTCTGCGCGGACTGGGTGGCGGCGTAGGGAAACTATAGAATGGGTAACGTTCCCGGCAGGGACTCGTTGCCGTTTGCCACAGGTGGTGTCACAAAGAGGAGGTCGTGGAATGAACAGGGCGGCATGGTGTTTTACAGCCACGGTAGTGGTAGCGTGTGTCTTTCTCGCCGGGTGCAAGCCTAAATCCGTCACGGTGCCAAGCGTGGTCGGCATGGCACAAGCCGCAGCGGAAGCCGGAATTATCTCTGCGGGGCTCGCTATGGGCACGGTGACGCAACAATTGAGTGGCACGGTTCCGGTGGGTAACGTAATCAGCCAAAACCCTGCGGCCGACACAAAGGTAAGCCGGGAGTCGGCCGTCAATCTCGTGGTGTCGGCGGGTCCGACGTTGGTGCCCGTTCCGAATGTGGTTGGCATTGCGCAAACCGCCGCCCAATCCGCACTGACATCAAACGGCTTCGCCTTGGGTACGGTTGCCGAGGAGTACAACGACACAGTCCCAGCAGGTAACGTCGTCACCCAGAACCCCACAGCGGGCACTAACGTGATAATGGGAAGCTCCGTGAATCTTGTGGTTTCCAAGGGGCCACAGCCTGTCACTGTTCCCAATGTCATTGGTCAGACCCAGTCTGTCGCTTCCTCAGCTTTGGTTAGTGCGGGACTTGCCGTTGGCGAAATCACACAGGCGTATAACGCAGCGGTTCCTTCCGGCAGTGTCATCTCGCAGAATCCAACGTCAGGCAGTTCCGTGTTCTCCGGGTCGCCTGTGGCGCTAATGGTGTCCCAAGGTCCACAACTTGTGACCGTTCCGAATCTTGTGGGTATGACGCAGGCGGAGGCCACAACATCCATCACGGGCGCAGGGCTCACGCTTGGAATAGTCACCCAAGATTACAGCGCTACCGTGGCCTCGGGTATTGTTATTACTCATAGCCCGACGGCGGGCGGTTCCGTGGTCGTTGGCACGACAGTGGCGTTGACGATTTCCAAGGGACCACAGCCCGTTGTCGTTCCAAGTGTGGTGGGGTTGACCCATTCCACCGCCGCCACCACCATAACCACCGCAGGCCTTGCCCTTGGCGTGGTCATCGAAGAGTACAGCGCTACGGTTCCTTCCGGGTTGGTTATTGCACAGTTACCCGCAGCGGGCGGTTCCGTGCCCTTTGGTTCCGCCATAGCACTGACGATTTCCAAAGGACCGCAGACGGTCAGTGTGCCAGATGTCGTTGGTATGACGCAGGCCGTTGCCCAGACAACCATAGTGGATGCAGACCTAATCGCAGGCACCGTGACCCGGCAGTGTAGCAACACCGTGTCCACCGGCTTGGTTATCAGCCAGACCCCGTTGGCAGGCCATCAAGCGCCTTCCGGTAGTGCTGTTGCTCTTACTGTGTCAACGGGTCTCTGTCCGGCGACCGTTCCCGATGTCGTTGGTTTACCACAGTCCGCTGCATCCACGGCCATCATCGGGGCAGGTCTTACCATGGGTACTTTGACCCAGCAATGCAGCAACACCATCTCCGCAGGCTCGGTTATCAGCCAAACCCCGCTGGCTAGCCAGCAAGTGCTCTCCGGTAGTACGGTTGCCCTTACCGTGTCAACGGGATTTTGCCCTGTTACCGCTCCTGACATCGTTGGCATGACACAAGAAGCTGCATCCACGGCCATCATCGGGGCAGGCCTTACCGTAGGCACAGTGACACAACGGTGTAGCAACACCGTGCCCACAGGTTCGGTCATCAGCCAGAGCCCGCTGGCAGGCCAGCAAGTACAGTATGGAAGTTCCTTGGAGCTTAGCGTCTCGACGGGAACGTGTCTCGTTTCCTATGAGATGGTGCAGGTACCAGCGGGCACATTCACAATGGGCAATAGCGGCGTTGGCGATGACGCGACCGACAACATCTCGGATGAACTGCCGCAGCATCAAGTGACGCTATCCGCATACGAGATCGGCAAATTTGAGGTGACGAACAAGCAATACTGCGACTTGCTTAACTGGGCACTGGCGCAGGGCTTCCTAAAAGATAGTACTGGCGACGGTTGGGCGGGCGCGGGGGAAATCTACGCGGGCAGTAATTTGCAGCAGATCGCGCAGTTAGGGGAAGTTGTTTCTAACATCAGGTATTTGAACGGGACGTTCTCCCCGGTGACGCGCGTCGGCTTACCGGACCAAACCGACTACCCAATGGACACACATCCCATGATCGGCGTTACTTGGTACGGCGCAGTGGCGTTTTGTAACTGGCTTAGCCAGACGGAGGGCCTCACGCTGTGCTATGACATGACGACAGTGAACTGGCCGCTGACGGTTGCCCCGCCGACGCCGGGCGGCTACCGCCTACCGACCGAAGCAGAATGGGAACGTGCCGGGGCATGGGACGGATACAAGCATTGGATCTATGGGTTCTCCAGCAACACGAACGAACGTGTTGACCAGTGCAATGGCTTCAGGGGCGCTTATGTTGATGATGCATACGTGAATCCACTTGGCCTATCACTGGGCGTCTACGGAGCCTCCACCCCCTGTACATCGCCGGTGGGGTGGTTCAACGGAGTGAACGTCAGTCCGCACTTTGATGTGACAACCGTCAACAGCGTTAGCCCTAGCGGCTGCTATGACATGAGTGGAAACGCTTCGGAGTGGTGCGGCGATTGGTACGGCAGCTATGGTTCAGCGACACAGATGAATCCGACTGGCTCAGCTTCTAGCTCGTATCGCGTGATTCGGGGCGGTAGTTGGCGTTCTAGCCTATGGGATCGCTGTCGTTCTGCGCATCGCGGCAGCAGTGACCCGGCCCTTGCTTCCAACGAAACCGGGTTCCGTATCGCCATGTCAGTGGCGGCAGACTAACCGGTCTACCACCTTAGACTCGCTTGACGCAGTATTGACCGGGTGGCATGGAGCTGCCGGGGTTCTACCTTGGAGGTCACATGATGATGTTGAAACACATGGTTCTGCTCGGGCTGGCAGTTGCCCTGTCCGTGATGCTGGCAGGGTGTCCGGTTTCAACGGGGGCGACCAGTGCGCCGCCGGGGATAAAGATGGGCGACACGGTCAGTTTCACCCTCGACACCGGGAACAACCTTTACACAGGCAAGGTGACACAAGTCACCGGCCAGTGGTTATCCACCGGCAACAGCAATTACAACATGGCACACGTGGTATGGATTGAACCGGCGACCAACTAACCTCGGACACACAACGCCCCCGGCTGGCATCACGCTGGCCGGGGGCGTTTTGTTTGTCCCACCTTTGTCCCACCTACGGTCTGGGCGGCATCGTGGACATGATTTGTTTCCGGGCAATCTCCCGCCCCTTCTCGGTCGCTTTGTTGATGGCCCGGATGTCATCTGCCTTCACATTTTCGTGGGGATGCCGCCGCTCTGGATTATTTCAAGGTATGTTTCCCTCCCTTCCTCTGTCCGGGCTGCTGTACCAGTGGTACAATCCCTGCGGAGAGCGGTCTTGAGTGGACGCCAGCCCGTTTGTGACGGGCCTCGGCTTGGACTCAGGACTGCTTTCCACGTCTGGGAACACATTGTGGTCATGGTAAAGGCTCATGCACACCTTGGCGTCAGGCGTTTCAACCATATCCCTTTCGACAGGAACAGTCCTCCCATCACTGTTCGTTCCAGCGGAGTGGTGCCGTCAAACCCGTCGGAGGTTCTCTATTTCAGTATCCCCTGTTCATCGCGGAACAGACTCTCATGAAAACCGGGATTGGCCAGTTCCTTGCTGGAGTTCTTGCCGTAACGAAAGTCTTGTGCCAGTCCAGCGTCCCGCTCGGATATCTCCTGAGACCGGGCCAAAGCAGAGGCGCGAAGCGAATCCGCAACGGCCGCACGTTCACTAGCCGCATCCGCCGGGGTAGCATCCAGCAGTTTCCGGTTCTTGGCGCTTGCTTCCAGTTCCTCCACGGTGCAACCCCGTGCCCTCGCGACAAACTCCTTTACCCGTGCGTCCCGTTCCTCGGGCGTGTACTGCGATTGGCGTACTTCCACGCAAGCGTTAACGGTTTGAGACTCGTTCTTGGTGAAGCGCCGGTTTGGTTCCCGGTCCAGAATGGCAAGCGCGGCACGGATGCGCTGGTCGAGCGTGGCGTCCAACTGCCCCGAGACAACGCTGTGTAGAACCTCCACGGCATGCTCGACGGCACTCTCGGCCATCTTGCGCTTGGTCGCGGCCATCTTGAGGGCTCCATCCACCTGAAGGTCGTCCCGGTATTCCTCCGCCGCGTCCGAGTGAAGGATGGCGCGAACCAGTCCGGTGGAGCAATGGAGCCGCCGCGCTATCTGGCCGGGACGCAATCCTTCCATTTGCAGCCGGACCATCTCCTGCTGAACGGCGTTCAGTTCATCAGTGGCCACTGCCAGTAGGTCCTGATCGGCCTTCCGGCGGACATCGGGCAGACCAATCTCAGTGCGGTCAGTGACCTTCTTGGTCTTGGGCGGGCGATTGGTTGGTGCAGACATGGGAAACTCCTTTCCGAGTGATTTTGAAAAATGTAAAATTTCTGAGGGTGACCCGCTGCGGGTATGGGGGGTGGGTGTCCCCCCGCCCCCCCCCGTCGAGGTCGTCGAGGGTGAAGGCGGCGTTCGGGGTCGTTATGGGGACCGCGCCTCGTTGACATATACGGTCTAGCGGCTTCCACACCCGCCAGTCACCAGCGGCCCGATTCCCCATCCAACGGCGGGTTCTGTGCCTCTGTGGGAAAAAGAAGGGCGCTAGAATGCCCTGAGAGGCACGAACGGAAAGAGGGGAGAGGCACAACACCTCCATGACTATGCCGATATTGACCCCTTCACACACGGCTGCGCGGCAAGTGTCTAATTGGGCCACAGTCTGCTCGCTTGTTGCGCGGCTCCCGTAGCTTGGCGGAGCGGGGCAGTAGGTGCCGGTTTGGATGGGCTCGCCACCCGGTGGCTTCGTGGGGAGTACCTTCCCGGAAGTCCCGGTCGATGCCCCTGCAATGTCGCCCTTCAACTGGGCGGTACGGACGGTGACCGTTCCCGCGGCCATCATCCGTTCTGGCTTGTCTTCAAGGCAGCGGTCAAGGTCGTCGAGACCGTCATCGGCGGAGTTCTCTATAGCCAGTGGAGCCGCGTCGAGTTGAGCTGTGTGCCTTAATTACTTGCCCAACCGCCGGTCGCCAAAACCGTAATTACCGACGTGGCAGCATGTCCCGCGCCCCGGTGGAAAAAGGAAGGGGTCTAGAGTGCCCTGAGAGACACGAACGCAGGGATAGTAAGTCGGTGATGACATGGCCCCAAGCGCGGGTGCTTCATAGTGAAACGGCGCGTTTCTGCACTTGATTATCATGCGCCTGTCCCCTTGCCAGTAAGGGCTTCGGCCAGCACGGCCAACAAGGTATCCCGGTCCACGGCTCGAAGTGCTTCGAGCAGGACCGACTTGGGGTCTGTTTTGACGGGTTTTTCGATTTGAGGGGACGTATTTGGGGCGTCCTGACCCACTGCCCCTGCGTAAGTCCTTGATTCACAGTCCTTTAAAACCGGCGCATCGCAGCTTCCCAAGCTGGATGTCGCGGGTTCGAACCCCGTGTCCCGCTCCATTTCTTTTTCTGGCCATATCCGGCATGAACCAGCGGCAATAGAGACGTAGACGGCTCTGTTCGCCGCTTGTGTCCCAGCCATCACTTCTTGGGCATCCCTTTCATTTCTTTGGTCTGGAGAGAGGACTGTGTTTTCGGCAGGGTTGACCGGTTTCGCGGCTTGTAACAGTCTTCCAGCATCTGCAACCGTTCCTGTATGGGCTCATGCCTAGGCGGAGCGCCAGGCTTTCCGCCACCGTCTTCTTGTTTGTAAATCGCTTGCCAACCGGGCCGCCCGGAAGTTCCGGGGAGCCTGAGACAGGTTTCCATCTGTTTGCGGCGTGTCACGGGGTCACGGTAAAGCAGCTTGCCAGTCTGGGTTTCGACCGCCGGTCTCCTCCTTAATTCATCCTCTTCCGCCCGCGCATGGATTTCGTCTGTCCGTATCTTCATCCGTTTGCAGACTTTGGGCCGCGCCAAGAACTCTTTAACGTAGATGCCGTCAGTGTAAAAGTAGACAATGGACTCCGTAAGGGTTGCCGTAAAGACGGCCGAGGTGTCCCTATTCCCGGTTGCATGCAGCATGTATGAACGTGCGAACCGGCAGGCGGTGTCAAGGGACGTTGTCCAAGACAGGCCCCTGACCGTATCCCCCCTGTACAGGTAGGCAATACCCCGATACACCTGAAACGGTCCCTTGCCGGGGAAGGGGTCACCGCACGACTTCAGCTTCTTCCGGTCACAGTGGCCCAGCATGAATAGCAGGTCTGGAAGCGGCCAGCTTGCCTGGCCATTCTCAGGACAGCGAAAAGCGCAGACCAGCGCCTCTTCCAGCAGGCCCCTTTCTTTCAGCGGTTGGAGATTGTCGAAAACATGTGCCAAGCGCTTGGGCGGGTCCGCGAGGCTGACAAACTGCGCCGCGTCGCCGAGGTCGTATGCCTCCATGGCCAAATCATGACAATGCAGATTAAGATGAGTCAGGTTTGGACGCTTCGCCATAGAATTAGTGGTCCTTCCCGGAGCTCAAGCTGTTCTGTCTGTTGTTCAGACAGCGCAGGAAACTTCCACGGTGACCGACGGTTGCCGTGTCGCTTAGGTTACCGCAAGGACTCGTCCTCGTCAAGCAGGATTTACCCATCGATGATCACCCTAACAGTAATGTTCATGACAGTTTGAAATCATCATCTTGATAGCAATCCGCCATAATCTTTGTCGGGTTTGTCGGCAACGGCTGGCTTGCCCGTGACACAGAAATTTCTCCGGGTGGTATTGTTGGATGAGACAGCCGTTGGCGGAAAGTAGATTCTGTGGCGACGGCATAGGTCACCCAGCTCGGGCCTCAAAGTTGAACGTGTGATGGGGTCTTGAAGTAACCCCTCCAAGGGCGCTTCCTAGGTTCGTCCTCTTCCGGCATGGTCCGAAGCAGCGGGGGAGAGGCCGGGGGGGAGTGGTTGTAGTTAGAGCAGCCAATCCGCTCTGAAAAATCCATCGAATGGGCTTCTTGGCCGGAATGAAAAAAATATTCTTCAGTGTGTCAAATTAGAATAGCCATTCAGAACCACTGAAAAAATTCATTGCAGAACACATATGCACAAAGAAGTTAACTTTGTAAACTCTTGTTATAAAAAGAATTTATCCATATAACATCATTTTACAAAACAGGTCGATATGTGACACGTACAATTGGGGGTACAGTAAGGATGGATGTGCCTGGAGACGGCATTCCCTAAGTTGATTCAAAAGAAAACACTCACCTGAGTAAATACAACCCCACGCAAACAGTACATAATACAGATTATCAGACCCTAATTAACGTAAAGAAACGCATTCACATACATGCAGACGTGAACTAACCTATGAGTCGTGGCGGGTCCTCGGGCCCCTTGTCCTTGGGCTTTTCCTCTTCCCCCTTGGTAGTATAGGTGTGAACAGTCTTGCGGACTCGGGTGAGCAGTTTGTGGAGGTCGTCAATGATCTCGTCGTCCTGGGTCTTCAAGTCCGATTTGAACGTCTTGAGTTCCTGCCTGAGACGATGGGCATCCCAGGCAAATTCATAGGCGACCCACAGCACCTCGGTCACAGTATCGCTCGAAATCTTCTCCCGCACGATCGCGTGATAGGCCTCCACCTGGTCGACAATTTCCCTGCTGGTCGCTTCGGACTCATGGACCGGCAGGGTTGCCCGGTAGTTGCCAACCTTGATGGGAACGGTTTCCTGGGCTTTCATGGGGTGAACTTTCCTTGGAGTTCCCGAACGTGCGCCAGCAGTTTGGCGGCATGTTCAGCGGCCTGCGACTGCTTTGCCTGGAGCCGCCTGTTCTCCTCCCGCACCTTGTCCAACTCGGCCAGGTTCTCTTCCAGAATGGAAATCTTGCGGTTCCTTGCCCCGATGGCGAGCTGCATCTCCGCCTTCTCCCTTTTCTGCTCGTCAATCCTGGCATGGGCAGACTCGAGCATCCGGGTCATGTTTTCGACGGCCTCGGCCAGGTACTCCAGATGGCTCTCGATAAGCTGGTTCATTCTATGCCTCAGCGCAGCACGGCGCCGTGCCCCTGTTCCAGCCGGTGCAGGATGCGGTCAAAGGCATTCTGGGTGTCCGCGTCGGTGAGGGTGCGTTCGGGCGACTGGAAGGTCAGGCTGAAGGCGATGCTTTTCTTGTCGGCCGACAGTTGCTTGCCGGCATACACGTCGAATATACGCACTTCCCGGAGGAGCTCTCCCCCGCTCTTCTGGATGGTTTCAAGCAGCGCCCCAGCCTGAACACCCCGGTCCACCACCACGGCAAGGTCCCGCAGTGATGGCGGATAGGTGGGCAATGCCTGGAAAGCGGCGTTTGGCGGGTTGAGGGAAAGCAGTGTCTGGAGATTCATCTCCATCAGGAAGGTCTCGGCCGGAAGGTCATGGGCTTTTTGCACCGCCCGGGACACTTTCCCCAGGCACCCGATGCGCTGACCATCCAGCACGATATCAACCCCCGCCCCCTTCTGGAAGGTGTCGAGGTTGCCCGGCTGCAGGGTCGGAGCCACGCCGAAAAAGTGCGAAATGGTCTCCATCCACCCCTTGAGGTCATAGAGGTCGGTCGGGCGTTCCGTCTGTCCCCAGTGCTGCCGCCCAACGGCCCCCATCAGCAAAACGGCCAGATGGGCCGGTTCTTCCGGCAGCACACCATCCTGCACAGGAAGATAAACGGGCCCCATTTCAAAGGTGGCGATGCGGCTGTTGCCCCGTTTGACGTTATACTCTGCATTTGCCAGCAGTCCCGGGATGAGACTGGTGCGCATTGCGGCTAGATTCTCTGTCAGCGGGTTCTGCAGGAATAGCATGACCTCGCTCTCTGCCGAGAGCCCTGCCTTGCGAACCTGGTCCACGCTGCTGAAGGTCCAACTGAAAATCTCGCTAAGTCCCTGTTTCACAAGGATTTCACGGAGGTTCCGGAAGCGTTTCTCCTGCGGAGAAAAGACTTTTTCGCTTTGGCGCACCCTGGGCACCGTGGCAGGAATATTGTCATAACCGTAGAAACGGGCCAATTCTTCGATTAAATCAGTTTCCATGGACACGTCATGGCGCCATGAGGGCACCGCAAGTGTTGCATTTTCGGAAGTGCGCCCCGTCAGGCCAAAGCCTAACTGCTCCAGAATAGAGCATTGCCTGTCTGCCGGAATGTCTGTACCCAGTATCGCCTTGGTGCGGGCGAAGCGCAGGGTAACTGTTTTCTGCGCCTGCGGGAGCGGGTGCGCATCGAGCAGGCCGGGCGCAATCTGCGCACCGGCAACCTGCTGCATGAGCATGGCCGCGCGGTTGATGGCGTAAACCGCCATGTTCGGGTCGGCACCGCGCTGGAAATGCTGGGCCGCCTCCGTCAGCAGATTGAGCCGACGTGCCGTCCGGCGGACGGACGACGGGGCAAACACGGCACTCTCCAGGAATATACGGGTGCTCTTCTCCCCCACTTCGCTTTCGGCTCCGCCCATGATCCCCGCCACCGCCTGCGGCTTTACCGCATCGGCGATGACCAGCATGTCCTCATTCAAGACGCGCTTTTCACCGTCCAGCGTGGTGATGCCCTCATTGGCCGCAGCCCGTCGGACCAGAATCCGGTGCTCGCCGAGCAGGTCGTAGTCAAAAGCGTGGAGCGGCTGGCCCGTCTCCAAAAGCACATAATTCGTGACATCCACAATATTGTTGATGGGGCGCTGGCCTGCGGCGATGAGCCGCTGGCACAGCCATAGGGGCGACGGGCCGACAGTGACGCCGGTGAGCACGCGGCCGATATACCGGGGACACAGCTCCGGGTCGTTGATGGTGACGGAAGAGAAGCTGTCTGCCCTCTCCCCCGCTTCCGTCAGTGTGATTTCGGGAATGCGCAGTTCCCGGCCGAAATAGGCGGCCAGTTCACGGGCAACGCCGATCATGCTGGCCCAGTCGCCGCGGTTCGGGGTCACCTCAATCTCAAAGACCACGTCATCGAGTCCGAGATACTGCTTGGCATCGGCACCGATGGGGGCGTCCTCGGGAAGAATCATCAGTCCCTCATGGTCCTCGCCCAAGCCCAGTTCACGGGCGGAGCACATCATCCCCTGCGACTCGATGCCGCGCATCTTGCGTTTGCCTATGGCAAAGCCGCCCGGCAGTGAGGCCCCGATCACCGCCGTGGGCACCTTGTCCCCCGCTTTCATGTTCTTGGCTCCGCATACGATTTGCAGGGGTTCGGCCTGGCCGGTATCGGTGTGGCAAACAACCAGTTTGTCCGCATCCGGATGGGGGGTGATATCGAGAATCCTGCCGATAAAGACGTTTTGTATCTCTTTACCGGGCTCGACAATCTTTTCGATTTCCAGGCCGAGCATGGTCAGAAGCTGGGACAGTTCATCGACGCTCACGTCAATGTCCACGTATTCCTTGAGCCAGTTGAGTGAGATTTGCATGGCTAGAATTGCTCCACGAAGCGAAGGTCGTTTTCATACACATGGGAAATGCTGCTGATGCCATGGCGCACCATGGCCATGCGGTCCACGCCGAAGCCGAAGGCGAAACCAGAGTACTTTTCGTAGTCGTAGCCGACATTCTTAAACACTTCGGGGTGGACCATGCCACAGCCGAGCACCTCGAGCCAGCGGCTCTTGGTGCCGCCGCCGTGGCGGTCATCGGCCGTCCAGAGGATGTCCACTTCGGCCGAAGGTTCGGTAAAGGGGAAGAAATGGGGCCGGAACCGCACCTGAGTGTGCGGGCCAAAGAAGGTGTGGATGAAGTGCATCAGCGTGCCTTTGAGGTCGGCAAAGGTGACGCCCTCGTCCACCAGCAGTCCCTCCACCTGGAAGAACATGGGGCTGTGGGTGGCGTCATAATCGACCCGGTACACCCGTCCGGGAATGATTACCGCCACGGGGGGCTTGACCTGTTCCATCACCCGAATCTGCACCGGCGAGGTGTGGGTGCGCAGCACCACACCCGGTTTGACGAGGAAGGTGTCGTGCGAATCCCGGGCGGGATGGTCCGACGGCGTGTTCAGCGCGTCAAAATTGTAGTATTCCGTTTCCACATCGGGCCCCTGGGCAACCTGAAAACCGATCTGGCCGAAGATTTCGATGATTTCCCGCGCCACCTGGTTGATCACGTGCATGTGTCCCTGCGGGACGCACCGACCCGGCAGCGTCCAGTCATAGGCCTCCTCCACCGCCTGCTTATCTTCCAGCGCGCTTTCCAGCAGGGCCTTGCGCGCATCGATCACCGCAGTGATGGATTCCTTGACCAAGTTGGCGGCCTGCCCCACGGCGGGCCGTTCCTCGGCGGACACCGTGGCCAGTCCGCGCAGGATGTCCGTCAGGAGTCCCTTGCGTCCCAGAAAACGGACCCGTATCTCTTCCAGGAGCTTCAAGTCGGAGCATGCGGCCACAGCGGCAAGCGCCTCCTGCTCCATGCCCGTGATTTTGTCTTTCATAACCTATTCATTCCTTTGCGCTTATAAACTAAAGTGTCATCCGCAGTGTCAGGCCGGAGCGCCTATTCAAACAGGGCCCGGCCGATGCGCACCTGGGTGGCACCCTCCTCAATGGCAATTTCAAAATCGTCGGTCATTCCCATGGACAATTCAGCCAGTTCATGGGCATCGGCAAGCTGTTTCAAGTTCCGGAAGCAGGTCCGAAGGAAAGCGTCCTCAGCGCCGAAGGGCGCCATGGTCATAAATCCCTCCACGTGGAGACGGTCAAAACTGCGGATCTCCGCCAGTGCCTGCGGCAGATCCCCCGGCTCAAAGCCGTGTTTGGAATCCTCACCTGAAACATTGACCTCAATCAGGACCCTCAGTGAACGGTCCAGTTCCTCGCAACGGCGCTGAAGCGCCTCGGCGGCCCGAACTCGGTCAACGGCGTCAAAATGCGAAAACGCTGTCGCCACCTCCGTTGCTTTCCGGGTCTGAAGCGGAGCAATCATGTGCCAAAGGATGTCCTTCGGCCCGGCCGCGATCTTTGGCAGGGCCACTTCCACGCGGTTCTCTCCCATCTCCACCGCACCGGCGGCATGCAGTGCCGCAATCTCAGCCATGCCCACTGTCTTGGTCACCGCCACAAGCCGTACCGATGCGGCATCGCGTCCGGCACGTGCGGCGGCATCGGCGATGCGCCGACGAATATCCGCAACATTTCGGCCGATGCGGTCCCGCAAGGCAACAGTATCCATGGTTTCCAAGGAAGGCATGCTTTAGAATAATGCCTGACTGGTGACGGGGTCAAATGGCGGTCCTGCGGAAGTTCCACAAGAGAGCCCATAATGCGAAGAATTCTCCCTGCCCTTCAGCCTTTGACCTTCGATCTTTGCCCTTCTCTGTCTATTCGCTGTCCAGTATTTCCCGCACTTTTGCCACCAGCTTGCTGGCGGAAAAGGGCTTCTGAATAAAATGAATACCTTCGGCCAGCACCCCCTGGTGTGCGATGACATCGGCCGTGTAGCCCGACATGAACAGGCGCTTCATGCCGGGATACAGGGACAGGAGGTTCTTGGCCAGGTCGCGCCCGTTCATTTCCGGCATCACCACGTCGGTGATTAGCAGGGAGATCTCTCCCTGCCGTTCCCTTGCCATACGCAGGGCCTCTCCGGGTGTGTCCGCAGTGAGCACGGAATAGCCCTGCCGTTGGAGCATGGTTCCCGTGAGTTTCAGGAAAGCCGGCTCATCCTCCACCAGCAGGATGGTTTCCTGCCCCCCCATGTTCGGGCACGGAACCGCATCCACCGCCGTGTGACCGGCCGGGTCCGCGTGCCGGGGAAGATAAATGCTAAAGGTGGTGCCTTTGCCCACCTCGCTCTGCACCTCTATAAAGCCGTTATTCTGTTTGACGACGCCGTAAATGGTCGCCAGACCCAGCCCTGTTCCCTTGCCCAATTCCTTGGTGGTGAAAAAGGGCTCAAACACGCGCTCCAGCGTTTCCTTGTCCATGCCGCAGCCGTTGTCGCTCACCGTGAGCAGCACATACTCCCCAGGGGCGAGGTCATCATGCTCGGCGCCGCAGCGGGCTTTAACCGTGCAATTCTCCGTCCTTATTGCTATCCTGCCGAGATCGGTGACGGCGTCCCGGGAATTGACGCACAGGTTCGCCAGCATCTGGTCCACCTGCGAGGGATCAATGCGAATCTTCCACAGATTTGCGCCCGGTTCCCAACTGAGAGAGATATTCTCGCCAATCAGGCGCTGCATCATCTTGAGCAGACCCAGGACAAGGTCATTCAGATCAAGCACCTGCGGCGCCACGGTCTGTCTGCGGGCAAAGGCCAGCAGTTGACCCGTCAGATCGGCCGAGCGCTCGGCCGCCTTGCGGATTTCGTCCAGATCGTCATGAAGGGGCTGTGCCGGGTCCACCTGCAACAGCGCCATGTCGGTAAAGCCCAGAATCACGCCCAGCATGTTGTTGAAATCATGGGCCACGCCGCCCGCCAGCCGTCCGACTGATTCCAGCTTTTGGGCGTGCTGGAGCTGGGCCTCCAACCGGGCCTTTTCCTCCCCCGCCCGCTTGCGATCCGTGATGTCTCCGAATATGCAGGCAAACTGGTTGGGTCTGGGCCGGAAGGCCGTCACCTCAAAGTGCTTTTTCAGCACCGCGGCGTAGTTCTCGAAGAAGGCCGGCTCTCCGGTTAGGGCCACCTTGCCGTAAGTCTCTATCCAGTGCCGTTCCGTGCCGGGCAACAATTCCAGCACGGTCCTCCCCAGAATATCCTCCGCCTTCAACCCGGTCATGCGCTCAAAGGCCGGGTTTACGGCCAGGTAACGGTAGTCTGCGGGCACGCCTTTTTCATCGCAGATGATCTCGTGAAGCGCGAAGCCGTCCAGCATTTCACGGAACAGGGTCCGATATTCCTCCTCCGCCCGCTTGCGGTCGCTGATGTCGCGAACGAAGCCGCAATTGTATTCCCGGCCGCCGAAGGACATGTAGTTCGCGAGAATCTCAACGGGCACCACCCTGCCATCCTTGGTCATGTGACGGCTTTCAAAGCACAGAGAACCTGCCCGTTTGAGTGCGTCCCAGTGGGTTCGCCATTTTTCTACGGTGTAATCCTCCGCAACATCGGAAACAGCCATTCCGGACAATTCGAGCTTGGTGTATCCCAGCAAATGGCAGGCGGCCTCATTGGCGTACTCCACATGTCCGTTTTCGGTCACGAAGAAAGCCGCATCGGCCATGTGTTCCAGGGCAAACTGGCTGAACTGAAGTGCCTCCTCCGCCCGCTTGCGCTCGGTGATGTCGATCACCGAGATCAGGGCGGCAGATCCCCTCTCATATTGGGCGATATTCACCGAAATCTGGGCGTGAAAACACCGGCCCTTGGCCGTGCGCATCATCAGTTCCTGGTCCTTTATCGTGCCCTCGCGACGCAGCAGGGTCATCATGCGGTCGCGCAACCCGACCTCCCCGTAGAAAGCATCGGTCTCCTTCCCCAAGCTCTGCTGTTTGTCCACCTCGAACAGGTCGGCCCCGGGCTGGTTGATATAGAGAATGGTTCCCCGGCCATGGTCCGTCACCACCAGTGGATAGGGCGCCTCATCTAGGAGCCGCCGATACCGCGCCTCACTCTCCCGCAGCGCGTCCTCGGCCCCCTTGCGGTCCGTGATGTCATTCCCCACGGCGAGCATCTCAACACACCGCCCCTGGTCATCCAGGATGGGCCGGTTGGTCCAGGCCACCCAGACCCGTGTCCCGTCCTTGCGAATGTTCTCATTGCGATTGTTTACGTACTTTTCGGGTTGGGCGTGAATGTCGCTGACCATCTGGGCAAGGTTGTTTCCTGCGGAGTCGGTTTGCGGAACAATGGTTCCCACGGCGTTCCGGCCGATGAGTTCATCCCTGGAGTACCCGAAAAAGCGCAGTCCGAATTCATTGCAGAAGGTTATCACTCCGGAGGCATCCCAGCGCAGGATAATGCTGTTTGCCCATTCCACCAGTTCCCGGTACTTTTTCTCGCTCTCGCGTGCGGACCTTGCCGCGGCCCGGCTTTCCGTATAGCTTGCGGCCAGCAGCAGGCCAAAGACGGAGAGCACCGCCGCAAACAACTGCGCCAGCACCAGCCGGTCTGTCAGATCCTTGCCGCCCCAGATAAGGGGGCCCACCGTCACCGCCTTGCTGGTGAGGACAACGGCCGTCAGCGAGACCAGCGCCAGCGTGGTGCCGCGCAGACCCAGCCGCAAAGCGGGCCAGGGAAGCAGGGCGACCAAGAGGTAGGCCGGCGGCGTATGCAGACTCAGGCCAAAACCGGGATTGAAGGATCTCCATGCCACCAGGCACCACAGAAAGAAGAATGCGCAGGCCTCGGCCCGTCGGTCCCTTCCCCCTTCCGCCGCCGCCTCGCGCTTTCCCGCCCAGGAGACAACGAGGGGGGTGATGAGCAGAATACCAAGGCCGTCTGCGGTGCACCAAGTCTTCCAGAACTGGGAAAGGGTAGCCGTGCCGATAAACCAAGCTGTCCCCACACCGATTAACGAAGTGGCTGCATTCACGAAGACCGCGCCGCAGAGCAGTGCCACCACTTCACGCACCCGGCCGAATGTGATTTCCTCCCCGCAGAAGCTGCGGATTAACCAGGCGCACCCCAGCGATTCGGCGATGTTCGCCGTCATGAAACCCATACTTCCCGTGAAGGGGCGTCCCGCCAGGAAATCGGCCGCATATCCCGCGAGGAACAGGACCGCGGCAATCACCGGCCACAGGCGGCGCGGGCTGAGCAGCAGCGCCGCCAGGCCAATGCCGCCCGCGGGCCACACCGCCATGAGAGCCGTCTCAGCGTCGGGAAAGAGGAAAGCTATCTGATGCGCGAGGAAGTAGGCCACGCCAATGCAGGCAACCCAAAGGAAGGGGCGCTGAGCGATGAACCCACCCGGATGATCCGCTCCCCTGCCACTTTCAAAATCGGTGATTGCCATGGAGTTCCCTGTTCTTCAATCCTTGTGTCTGGGATGTTGAACGGCGAGAAATTGAACCCGCACCAGCACTTTACCATGTCCGTATCCATGCTTCAAAAGAAGAGACGGAGACTATGCAAGCGCCTTCCTTTGGACTTCAGCGGCAACGCCGCCGCAGTCCATATTGGTTCCACCCCCGTATTGTCGGTGGTTGCCATCACAAGCCCTATCCGTCTTTCTGTCGGTGTGCTCACCACGCCAGAGGCGCCGGATTGACCCTTCATTTGCCCGGCGGGAATAGCCACTTGTTAAAGTAAATCAGACACTCTGTTGGGGTATTTTAAGCCGAAAATGGCCAATTCGGCGCAATTTGTCCTGTTCAAGGCGGCACTGAAGTTGATGGGGCGGCCTATGGGTGTCTGCCGCAATTCCAGTGGGCGCTGATTTGGGCAATATGTCAACGTAGGTTTATAATGTCTGACCCATGCGCAGGGCGGGACCATGAGTTTCAGCAGATTCATTTGGAAAAATGCTTTTCGCAACAAGCGCAGGACAGGTCTGACCATTCTCAGTATCGGCTTTTCGCTGTTTCTACTCATGGCACTGCTGACCTTTCTGGACACGCTGCTCAACCCGGTCATCGAGGACGACTCGGCGCTGCGGCTGCTGGTGACGCGGTCCACGTCCATCGCGGACATCCTGCCCATTGCCCACCTGGGCAAGATCCGTCGCGTGAAGGGGGTGGAGCATGTGGCGCCGCTGCAGTGGTTCAACGGGATCTACAAGGACCCGGACTACCAGTTTGCCAATTTCGCGACGGACCCGGCGGAAATCTTCAAAATTTACACCGAACAGCACCTGAGCACGGAGGCCAAGGCCGCGTTTGTGGCCAACCGCCGGGGCGCGGTGCCGGGCGCAAAGCTTGCCCAGCGTTTTGGCTGGAAGGTGGGCGACAAGATCACGCTCATGGGAACGGTGTTTCCCGTGGACCTGGACCTGGAAATCGTGGGCATCTTCACCGCCGACCTCAACGAGAACATGATGTATTTCAATTGGGACTATTTTGACGAGGCGCTGGGCAATCCAGGCGTGTCGGGCGCCTATACCGTCAAGGTGACGGACGCCGCCTCGGTGCCCATAGTGTCCGGGGCCATCGACGGCATTTTCCGCAATTCCCCAGCGGAGACGAAGACCACCACGGAAAAGGCCTTTGTGCTGGGCTTCATCTCTATGTTGGGAAACATCAAGCTGATCATCGCCTCCATTGCGGGGGTGGTGGTGTTCACCATGCTGCTGGTGGCGGTGAGCACGATGACCATGACGGTACGGGAGCGCATGCGCGAGGTGGCCGTGCTCAAGGCGATTGGCTACCCGGGACGGCTGGTGCTCTGGCTGGTCATGGCGGAGGCGCTGTTCATCGCCCTGCTGGGCGCCGCCATCGGCATTGGCTTGGGCGAGTCTTTGCGGCTCGTCGATTTGGACGGCATCACCCAGGGATTCATCCAAAAGTTTGACCCCGGCCTCTCCACCTATGCCGCCGTGGTCGGCGCGGGCATGGTGATTGGGCTGGTCTCGGGGTTCATCCCGGCGCGGCAGGCGGCGCGCATGAGCATCACCGGCGCGATGCGGAGAATGGAATAGCCGTGCTCATTCCGCTCAAATACAACACACGCTACCTGGTGACGCGCTGGAAAACCACACTTACGACGGCAGTAACCTTTGGGCTCGTGGTGGCGACGTTCATTATCGTCATGTCACTTTCGGAAGGAATCGAGCAGGCGCTGAACACGACGGGCAACCCGCTGAATGTTATTGTCATGCGGTCCGGAGCCCAGGCAGAGGGACAGAGCGAGGTCAGCCCGGACCAGTACCAGGTTGTCCGCAATCTTCCGGGCATTGTGCGGGACCTGGAGGGAGAGCCCCTTGCCTCGCCGGAAATACTCTCCCATGTGAACAAGCCGCGCCTCAATGGGATGACCTCCAACCTGCAGGTCCGCGGCGTCAGCCCGGCCGCATTTCAACTGCGGCCGGCGGTGCAGATTGTCGAGGGCCGCATGATGCGACCAGGCCTGCGCGAGGCCATTGTGGCGCGGTCGGTGTCGAACCGCTTCCAGGAGTTTCGCCTGGGCGACACGCCGCGGCTGGGCCGCGGCCGGTTCACGGTGGTGGGCATTTTCGACGCGCAGGGAACTGCCTATGATTCCGAGATATGGGCGGACTGCAAGGAAGTGATGCAGGAGTTCGACAGAAAAAACTACAGCACGGTGGTGGTTCGGGCATCGGACCGGGCCGCGGTCGGACGCATTCAGGACGAGGTGGACAAGGACCGGCGGCTGAAGTTGATGGCGCAGGACGAGGAACAGTATTACCTCGAACAGACCAAGACGGCCAAGCCCGTCAAGGCCTTCGCCGTGTTTCTGGCATTCACCATGGCCGTGGGTGCCTGTTTTGCCGGCATGAACACGATGTACGCTAATGTGGCGAGCCGGGTGAAGGAGATAGGCACGCTGCGCATTCTTGGGTTTACACCTGTCGCGGTGATGACGAGTTTCCTGATCGAGTCGGTCTGCCTTGCCCTGCTGGGCGGCGCGTTGGGCTGCGCCCTGTCACTGCCCATCAACGGGCTGGCCACGGGCACGACCAACTTCAATTCCTTCAGCGAGATCGTCTTTTGCTTTACAATAACGCCAGGACTGATGTTCAAGGGCATGGTGTTCGCCGCCTTCATGGGGCTTGCGGGAGGCCTCCCCCCCGCTTGGTCGGCTTCCAGGCAACCCGTGCTTGCGGCGCTCCGGCAGGTGTAGGCCCGCCATCGGGCGCATTGGTGAATAAAGAGGGAAAGACAGCGATGACAAACGAAAACCTGGACGAACAGCTAGCCAAGCTGCGCATAGACAAAGAGCGCAAACGGACCCGGCGCCGGGGCGGACTCTGGAAATGGATCCTGCTCGCCCTGCTGGCGGGTGCGGCGGGCTATGGCGTTTATATAAAGGCTAACGCACCCATCCCCGTGCGTACCGCGCCGGTGGAAAAGGAAACGCTGGCCGCGGGCAAGGGCATACCGATGGTGACCGCCAGCGGCTACGTGGTGCCCAGGCACAAGATTGAGGTCAGTTCGAAGATCATCGGCCGGGTCAAAGAGATACTTGTAAAGCGGGGCGACAAGGTCAAGGAAGGCGATGTGCTCCTTCGGATTGAAGATGAGGAATACCAGGCGCAGGTGCGCTCTGCAGAGGCCACCGCGGGTGCGCTGCGCGCGCGGGTGGATGAGTTGAAGGCCGGATCGCGGCCCCAGGAAATTGCCGCGGCGCAGGCCAGCGTGGCCTCGGCACAGGCGACATTGCGCAACGCCGAGGAGGACTACAAGCGCGCTGTATCACTCACCAAAGACGGGGTCGGGTCGGACCAGGATTTGGACCGCGCCCGGACCGCACGCGATGTGTCCAAGGCGCAGTTGAATTCGGCGCAGAAGAACGCCGAACTGGTGACGGCGGGGCCAAGGCACGAGGTCATCGATGCGGCCGAGGCGCAGTTGCGCGAGGCCGAGGCCAATCTGGAATACGTAAAGACCACATTGGCGAACACGGTACTTGTGGCGCCCATCAGCGGCACCATCCTGGAGAGATTGGCCGAGCAGGGCGAACTGGTAACCAACACCAACTTCGGCGGAACCCGCGGCGCCAAGAGTTCCGTGGTGACCATGGCGGACTTGGGCGATCTCCAGGTGGAGGTCGATGTGAACCAGGCTGACATGTCCAAGGTGAAGGTTGCGCAGAAGACTGAAATCCGGCTCGACTCCAATCCCGACCGCGTCTATTCGGGACTGGTGGATGAAATTTCCCCGCAGGCAGACCGGCAAAAGGGCACGGTGCAGGCCAAGGTGCGCGTTGTCGACCCGGACGAAGGCGTCCGGACGGAAGTGAACGCGCGGGTGACTTTCCTGGGCGATGCGCCCGATGCGGCTTCAGGCGCCTCGGGCAAAGCCCGTCTGTGGATTCCCAAAGCGGCGGTCGTGCAGGGCAGTGAGGGAACCACGGTCTACACCATCACCGGGGACCGGGCGGCCACCACACGGGTCAAAGTAGGGACCGAGGCCGAAAAGGGTGTTGAGGTCGTTGAAGGACTGACCGGCGACGAGACGCTCATAGTCTCCCCCCTGGAGAAGATTACCGCGGGCGCGCGCGTGGTGGCCGTGCAGAAATGACGCAGGAAAACGCCATGGACAGCGCCGCCAAAGAACCGGTAGTGCAGATTAGGAACCTCAGCAAGATATTTGCCCATGGGGGCACCGATGTCGTTGCGCTGGACCACATCGACCTCGACGTGGCCCAGGGAGAGTTCCTGTCGCTCATGGGGCCGTCCGGGTCGGGCAAGTCGACACTGCTGCACATCATTGCCGGAATCGACAATTCCACCGGCGGGGACTGCTGGGTGCTGGGACACAACATCAGCGACATGACCGAGGACCAGTTGTCGGCGTGGCGCCGCGAAAACATCGGCTTTGTGTTTCAGTCGTTCAATCTGATTCCCGTGCTGACCGCGTTCGAGAATGTTGAAATGCCGCTGCTGCTGACCAGCCTGAGCAGGCGCGAGCGCGAGGAGCATGTGGAAACCGTGTTGGAGGTGGTGGGGCTGAGCGACCGCATGACCCACTATCCCCGGCAGCTTTCGGGCGGACAGGAACAGCGCGTGGCCATTGCCCGCGCGCTGGTGGCCGATCCCGACATGATTCTTGCCGACGAGCCCACAGGCGATCTCGACGCCAATTCGGCGGAGGAAGTGCTGACAATCCTGCGCAAGCTGAACCGGGACTTCGGCAAGACGGTCATCATGGTCACCCACGACCCCAAGGCATCCACCTATGCCACCCTTGTCCGCCACTTGGACAAAGGGAAAATGCTGCCGCTCTGACGGCGGGCAAGGCACAGGGTGCCCAGCCCCAGCATCAGGCTCATTTCCACCAACAGGAAAGTTGTGCCCGAAGCGGGCAACCGGTTCTCAGCGACGACGTTTACCATGGCCACGGGCGTCGTAATCGTTCCCTGGACAGGGTCTGTAATGATGCACGTGTACCGGCCTGCGTCACCATATCCCACTATCGCCACCATATAGGTGTCCGTGTCCGCGCCGGGGATTGTTTGACCGTCCTTTTGCCAAAGGTAGGTGACCCCGTCACCGGCCCCGCTCACTTTGACATGCAGTGACAGCGCACCGGCGGTTTCAACCGTCCCGCCCCGGGGCGCTTGGACCAGGGCAAAACCCTGCGCGCGGAAATAGCCGTAGACGGGTTCAGCCTGTTTTCCCCCGCCGTTTTCCGCCGTCACCCAGGCCCGGTACAGTCCCGGCTCTGTGGGCAGCGAGAGCGCCCCCGCACCGGTGGGGAAAGGCAGGCTTTGCTCCCCGGCCCACTCTCCCCCATCGGGTTTGTATTCATAGTGAAAGACGCAGGAATCCTTGACGATGCCACTCGGTGGAAAATCTGTATGTGTGCGCGTGCTGTAAGAAACATGCAGTCCGGCCAGTTTGGGACCCAGATATGGCACAGCGGCATTCTCGTCGGCCGACAAGACAATATCCTGATCGGCAAGGCGGATTTCGGCGTGAAAGTCCGCGCTGTCCACCACTTGGTAAAAGAAGCGGAATAACTGGGCGGTGCGCCTGACGGCCCAGTACATAAGGTCATTGGCGATGATGGCGCATTTGTCGTCAGAGACTATACTGGTGTCTCCGCCACCAGTACGAAGGGCGTCTGCCGGCCGGTGCAGCAGGGCCGACGGATAATCGGTGGGAAAAGAACAGGCAGCAAGCCCGCTTCGGGCATACTCCCCGTCCGCATGGTTGCTGTCGTAATCGTCGGTGTAATCGGCCGTTTTCTGAAAGGCCTCCAGCAGGCTCGCGGGAATCGTGATGGGGCTGTTCTTGAGGACGTATTGCAGGCCAATGGCGTCATCATAGCGGTATTCTTTGAAATGGCTGGCGGCAAAGTCCTGCTCGTACGAATCGTGCAGCGAGGGCAGGTTTGAACCGTGGGGATCATTGTGGGTGTGCGCGGGAACGGTCATGTCCTGAATGAGATGTGCCACATGTCCCAGATAATAATAGGCCGTGGTCTTGTCCGACTGGTTCCAGCGCAGCAGCAGGTTGTCGCTCTCGTTGTCCTTCCAGACATTTTGGGCCTGGGTCAGGTTCGAATCAAAATGGTATATAACGTACAGGCCCGTGTAAATGTCCTTGCCCGAGGCGCAAAAGTGTCTCAACGAGGGTGAATCAAGGTCAAAGATGGCATTTTCAACCCCCTGCCAAAGGGGTGGTTTGAATCCCTTGTCCGCGTCGCGAGTGCCGTCAATTACGGTGCTTCTCCGGGTGTCGAAATAGATGCCGTCCACCCCCCAAGTGCCGATGTAATTGTCCAGTTCAGCGCCCGCGATTTGGCTCTCAAAGTAGCGCCAGGCCTCCTGGGTCAGCCACTGGTGCACCTCCATGCCGGTCTCCACCATGTGCTTTTCGACGGAGGGAAACACCGAAAAGGCTTCCATGCCCTGCGAGGACAACGCCCCGAAAAGCACGGCCATGCAAAGAACCAGCCTCGTCTGCCTGAGCGGTCGTGTCGAGGTGTTGAGACAGTAGTGCATGCGCCGAAACCCTTAACTGAAAGACAGCGACAGCATTTGCTTGCTTCATCGATGATTGACAATAATCTTAACATAATGCACAGAACAAGACAAGATTATTACGTGAAATATCGTACTTAATTGAATTAGATATCCGCATATTGTGTCTACCAATTCGGACGAATGTGCTGCTGGGTGGGCCAGATGGCTGGATACGGCGGGTGCTTTCGCGTAAGATCAGGGGGGTAAAAAGCGAAACCGGTCGCCGTCTCCACGTCGGCCAGGAGGCTTGCAACATGTCCACGCTTGTGCTGTGCCTGCTCCAAGTAGTCAGCCTCGCCGCCGCGCGGCAGGACCATTACTACGCCCAACCCACGGTTGAGGACGCTAACGGCGTCATCGCACCCTGGTATACCGGGCTGAACGGACAGCTTGATTATCGCGTGCGCATCGCGGCGGAAACGCTCAAGCGCTACCCCTGGGCGATGCCGCCCAAGTCCCCGCTGCCTGCGCCCGAGTATGTCTTCAATGGTATGTGGAACATCTCGCCCGAGGGCGACATCACCATTCCGGCCCTGCGCGACTGGGACAACGGCGACCTTGGCCAGCGCGCCGCCTATGTGTTCTCGTCCTGGGTGGACTATTACCGCTACAGCGGCGACCCCGCCGCCTTCGCGCACCTGACGTATATGGCCGACTATCTGCTCGGCTATTGCCAGACCGCTCCCGACCACTCCTGGCCGCAGTTCCTCATAAGCGTGCCCACAAAAGGCCATCCTTATGGGCAGTGCGATCCCCACGGCATGATTCAGCTCGACATCGTTGCCGAAACCGGCCTTGCGCTGCTGCACGCCTACCAGATGACCGGCAATGAGAAGTGGTTCGACGCCTGCAAACACTGGGGCGATCTTCTCGCAACGCACCGCAACGACAAGTTGGGCATGCCCCCTTGGAACCGTTATGCGAATCCCGAAGATGCCCTGTGGGATGACCATATGACGGGGGGAATAGCCTTTTTGCTCGCTTTTTTTGATGAACTCATCCGGCTGGGCTATACCGGGGAGGACAACGCCATCGTCAAGTCGCGCGATGCGGGCCGGGCCTGGCTTAGGGATGAACTTATACCGAAGTGGACCGTGGACGATTCCTGGGGCCGGAACTATTGGGACTGGGTGGACGATGTGCAGGCGGAAAATGTGACCGAGTTTGTGGCGCGCTATCTGATCGAACATCCCGACATATTTCCCAATTGGCGCAACGACACGCGCAACATTCTGTCGCTGTTTTTCAACCGCACCAGCGTGTCGCAGGGGTCCGGCGGCGACGTGTACAGCGGTGCCTGGGCCCATCCCGAATCATCGGGCTGCTGCGGCCGCTCGTTGTGGTATGGCCCCATGGAAATTGCCACGGTGCTCGCCCAGTACGGCGTGGTGGCCGACAGCGCATGGGCGCGTGAACTGGCCCGCCGGGAGCAGATTCTGGCCACCTACGATGCCCACGAGACAGGTGTGGTCGAGGACAACATTGACGGTGGCGCCATCGTGGCCGGAAACTGGTTCAAGATTACCCACCCGATGCCCCTGAAACATGTGCTGGGCACCATCGCCTGGTTGCCGGAGTTGTTCGGCGCGAACCGCGAGAATCATATCGTGCGCAGCAGCGCCGTCATCAATGACGTGACCTACGGCCGGGGTCGCATTGCCTATTCCACCTTTGACGCGCCCCCGCAGACGGTCGACGTGCTGCGTTTGGCATTCCGTCCGACGGCCCTACGCGCCGACGATGCGGTATTGGAATTGGGTCAACCATCTGAGGCAAACAGTTATGCCGTGCAGAAACTTTCTCAGGGCGATTGCATCGTGATCGTCCGTCACGACGGCAAACGGCATGTCGTGATCGAAGGGCCGGACCCGCAGGAGCGCCGGACTGCTGCAGAACTGGACTGCGAGGGTGCCTGGACCCTAGTGGACGGCACATCGCGCGCCTCCTCGGCGCGGGATGCTGCCGTGGAGCATCACTTTACCGGCAATCAGGTGCGTCTTATTGGACGGGTCGGCCCCGATGGCGGCCTTGCAGAGGTGTACTTGGACGGACTGAAACAGCACGTTCCCGTCGATTGCTGGAGCCCCGCGCCCCGAGGCGGACAGGTCCTCTACTATCGCAACGGTCTGCCTCAGGGCGAGCACAGGCTGCGCGTGGTGCTGCGCGGTGCGGGCAATGCCCTGTCGAAGGGCACAAACGTGGTTGTGGATGCTGTCCAGTGGTCCGCTGCCACCGGTGATGCGGGCTATGGCGCGGGCGGCGGCCCCACGGAAACACAGCGCATGATCTGCGGCTACCCAGAACGCACCGACTACGTTGATTCGCAGGGCCATGCTTGGCGGCCCTGTACGGAATGGGTGTGCCGAGCGGGCGACCTGGCCGATGTGGTGCAACAGGCGTGGTGGACGACACCGCGCCGCATCGACGTGGACAACACCCATGACCCGGCACTGTACCGTTACGGAATCCATGCGCCCGAATTCTGGGTGAACGTTACTGTCGCCCCGGGCAGCTACCACGTGCGTCTGAAGTTCATGGAGACCTATGACCGGGTTCACCCGAGGAAGACGGCAAAAGCGGAAGACGACCCTGCCACGCTCGACGGCATCACGGTGCTCATCAACGGAGCAGTGCGCGCAAATGCCTTTGATGTGGCAAAGACCGCAGGCGGGCTGAACCAAGCGGTTGACCTCGTCTTCAACAAGATCCAGCCCCGCAACGGCGTCATCGAACTGCGCTTCCGCAATCCCGGCGGCACGGCCTTTGTTCAGGCCATCGAAGTGGGTCCGGGAGAAGGCGGCGAAGGCGCAATCCCCGTGTCGGTTACCGTCCCCGAGTAGGGTGCGTGAAATGTTGTGAAAAGAAATGTAACGCACCTTCTTGCGGCCATGCGTGGGCTGGGGATGGTGCGTTCCGTGACGCTGCGCGTCCCTTCACACACCCTACAACTTCCCGTCAAACCACAGCGCCATCTGCTCAAATTCCTCCCGTATCGTGGGCCAGGAATGGTCTGCCCCCTTCTTGATGATTAACTCCGCAGAATCCCCTGCATCCTTCAGCGCCTTGACCATCTTAATGGACTGTTGCACGGGGACCACCGAATCGGCGTCGCCGTGGACAAACAGAAAGGGCGGCAGGCCCGCTTTCACCAGATAGAGGGGTGAGACCGATTTCGCGGCCGCCTCCTTCTCCCCTTCTGTCTTTCCCGTCAGGCCGTCCCTGAACACTAGCCGCCCCTCCATAAGGTCCAATCCGTACTTCTTCCCGTTCCAATCGAGGAAATCCGTGGCAGGGCAGAAGACACCGATTGCCTTGACGCCCGTGCCCAGTTTGTCCAATGCTTCCTCTGCGTCAGGGTTGGGCGGGTCCACACACATGCCGGCCAGCAGCGCCAGATGCCCGCCCGCAGAGGCGCCCGTGAGTCCGAGGCGCTCCGCATCCACGCCGTATTCTGGCGCATGGCCTTTGATGTACCGTATGCCTGTTTTTATATGCGCCAGCATCTGCAGGGCCGTGAATCCCGAAAGGCATCCGGGACGCACCGCGAATACTGTGTAGCCATGTCCGCAGGGCACGTCAATGATGCCGATGCGCTGGTGGGCCTCCATCATGGCGCGGTCCGACTTCCATGCCCCGCTCGTGACGCAGATCAACCCCAGACCCTGTCCGGGGCCATCGCTCCGCGGCGGCGCAAACACATCCATGAGCAGACCGACACCGTCCACTTCGCCATAGATCACGTTTTGCGTTTGCCGGTAGGGTGGGTTGTTCTCGGCCGCGGCGGAAAGGCAAAGCACCAGCAGTGCAAAGACCATCCACGTCGTGATTCGCATCATTTGGAACATCCTTCATTCCCAAGAAACTTAGATGGGCGCGGTGAACTTCATCCCGGTGCCGTGGTGCTTGGCGACCCTGCGCCCTATGGCGCATATGCGTTTCGACAGTTCGGCAATCGACCAGTTTTCCGAACCCTGCACGAAGCAGCGGAACTCGTCGCCGATGGGCTCAATCCACTTTGCCGGGATGGCGTTGGCGCCGATGATGCAGCCGACGAGCGCGCCCACGCTGGCGGTGTCGCAGTCGGTGTCGCTCCCGCAGCATGCCGCCATGGTGATGGTCTTTTCGAAGTCGCCGCCGCCGTAAAGCAGCACCAGCGTCACAATGCCCGTGTCGGCATAGACGGGATTGCAGGCGTTGGGATACTTCTTGACCACCGTGTTGCGCACCTCGCGCCAGTCCCTGCCCGCATCGTGCATTTCGATCACCCAGCGCACGGTCTCGGCGTACTTCGAATCGGCGGGAATCTGCTTCAGCGCGGTTTCGACAATCCTGCGCACGTCCTTTTCTTCAAAGGCCGCGCTCGTCATGGCCGCGATGAACTGCTCTCCATAGACCCCATTGTCACAGTGGGCCACCACCCCGTCGCGCCGGGCGTACTCGGCGGCCAGGGTGGGATTGCCGGGACAGATGAGCCCCCAGATTTCGCCCTTCATCTGCCCGCCGATGGCCTCGCCGATGGGATGGCGGCCCGACTCGGGCGGTTCGATGCCGGCGCGCATGCGTTCCAATGCCAAGCCCTCGGCCAGCACCTTGTCGATCGCTGGAAGGTGATCGCACCACTCCTTGCCCAGTTGCCTGCACGAAATGTCGGGGCCGTACTTCTCCAGCGTGTTCAGGCCCACAATCTGGTAGGAGGTGTCATCGTCCGGACCGAAGCCTTTGCGTGGTTCACGGGACAGCCAATCGAAGGCAAAGCCCAGGTGGTTGTCGTTCGCGGCCCAGCGAGCGTCCAGAGTAATGACCACAGTGTCGCCCGGTGTGAGGTTCAGCCCCCTGGCCTCGGCTTGGCGTAGCCGCAGCCAGGCCCGGTCGGCCGGGCAGGCGTACTGCGCGCTGCCGTCCTGTTGCCAGGCCACCCCGCCCGAGGCCATCCACCGTTCGCCATCGCCGGGGATGTCCGCCTTGGGCTGTTCCATGCGCAGATTGCGCACGGCAAGGCCGACCGGATAGTTGGTGAATTCGGGGCTGAGTCCAATGATGGGTGCGGCATAGGCCGTGGCCGTGTCATGGGCGGGCACGGTCACGCGAAATTCCATTGCATGCCATTCGCCGTCCTTGGGCACTTCCAGCGACTGGAGCTGCCCCGACCAGCCCACCTGACCATTTTCAAAATAGCCAAGATAACCGGTGATCTTGGGGTAGGTGCTCTCGATGCGCGTGTAGGGCCAGCCTTCAATGGGCATGCCCAGGGCCCCGCCGATGCACTTGCCCAGCCAAGCCCCGCGCACCTTGTCGAAATAGGCCTCATCGGAAAGCGGCGCCGCCGCATGGACGGCCCCAGGGAGAAATATCAGCGCCAATAGCAGCCAGACAGCCTGTGTAAAGCGGTGTCGCATCTCGTGAATCTTCCTCATGTACGTGTTGGTCCGTGCCTGTCCGTGAATGTCCGTGTTAGTCAAACGCCCGGACCCTGCGCGCTCATTCAAATCCAATCGAGAACATCCGGTCGAGATCGTAGTTGCTATAGGCCCGGAAACCAATGAGCGTCGTGGTCTTTTCGATGCCCTCCAGCTTCCGCAGGTGGTTGGTGACGAGGTCGGAAAGCCGCTCGTTTTCCTTGACGCGAACGATAATGGCGAGGTCCCACTCCCCCGCCACCGAATACACCTCCGCCACGCCGGGGGCCGCGAGCAGGGCCTGTGCAGTCTCATTGATGGAGGCGCGCTTTACGTTTGCCAGAATAATCGCCGTGACCATGTTCATTCTCCGTGGTGTTGGATTCGCCCTGCACCGGGCGTTCCTGCCCATTGTTGAATGCAGTCGGCGTTCAATTCAACAAGCTGGCGTCCGCTCTTGTGGCACGGGCATCCTGCCCGTGGTCCGGAAACATGGGCGGGACGCCCCTGCCACTTCGGGCAGGCGCCACTTGAATCATCTCCCTGTGTGCTCTAGTGTGTTCTGGTAAGGTTACTGCAATGTTATGTCCAAACACGGGAGTCTGCACATGCGGTTGACCGGATTGATTGTCCTATTGCCCCTGCTTGCGGGCTTTGCCGTGGCGGCGGATTTTGACCTAAGTCTGCTGCAAAGCAAGGACGCCCCCGAGAACAGCTTCTGGTTGCACAAACTGGACCCGACAAAAATGACCATCGGCAAGGGTGCACCGCAGCCGGACCGGAACCTCTCGGGCAAACCCATCACGCTCAAGGGTGTGGTCTATCCCCACGGTTTGGGCATACACGCCGAGAGTGATATAGGCATTGACCTCAAGGGCGTGGCCACACGTTTTGTCGCCATGGTCGGCGTGGATGATGAAACCAAGGGCAGGGGCTCGGTGCGTTTCCAGCTCTGGGTGGATGACCGCGACGCCTTTGATTCGGGCGTGTTGCGGGGCAACGACGAGCCGAAGCTGGTGGACCTGGACCTTGCCGGTGCAAAGCGGATGGATGTGCTGGTGTCGGACGCGGGCGATGGTACAGACTCCGACCTCGCCGATTGGGCCGGGGCAATGTTCTTTCTTATGCCTGGTGCGACGGAGAAACCGCAGGCGGTGGTCGGCTTCCCCGACCCGCCCATGCCCATCGCGTCGAGCTTGTCTGCGCCGACACCGCAGATTCACGCACCCCACGTCACCGGCGCCACGCCGGGACGGCCCTTCCTGTTCCAGGTGCCCGCCACAGGCGAGGGTCCGTTGGAATATCAGGCAGAGCATCTGCCGCAGGGGCTGACCCTCGACGCGAAGACGGGCGTCATTTCCGGTGCCCTTGCGGTCGAAGGCAGTACGGAGGTCGCCTTGGGCGTGAAGGGTCCCCAGGGGGAGGCCAAAGACGAATTGACGATTATGGGCGGCAGGGACCAACTGGCGCGGACACCGCCGATGGGCTGGAACTCGTGGTTTGTCTGGGCCGGTCATCTGGATGATGACAAGGTGCGCGCGGCCGCCGATGCCATGGTGAGTTCGGGCCTTGCCGCACACGGATACCAGTATGTGGTCATCGACGACACCTGGCAGGGGCCCCGAAAAGAGAACGGTGATATTGAGGGCAACGAGCGCTTTCCCGACATGAAAGCGCTGGGCGATTATGTTCACAGCCGGGGACTGAAATTCGGCATCTACACGTCGCCCGGACCGGGCACCTGCGCGGGCTATCCCGGCAGTTGGCACCATGAGGAGCAGGACGCGCAGACTTATGCGCAGTGGGGTGTGGACTTCGTCAAGAGCGACTGGTGCTCCTACGGCTATATCGTCAAGGGCGACAAAAGCCTGGAGGCGATGCAGAAGCCCTTTGCGGTGTTCAAGGCGGCCCTGGAGAAATCAGGCCGCGATGTGGTCTACAGCCTGTGCCAATATGGCATGGGCGATGTCTGGAAGTGGGGCGCCGAAGTGGGCGGCAACCTCTGGCGCACCACGGGCGACGGCGGTGACGTGTGGGGCGTGATGACGCAGATAGGTTTCGGTCAGGACGGTCTGGCGCAGTATGCCGGGCCGGGCCACTGGAACGATGCGGACATGATCCAGGCGGGACTGCTCGGCATGTCCAGCAAACCCCGCCCGTCTAACCTGACGCTCAACGAGCAGATCACGCAGATGACCTTGTGGAGCCTCCTGGCCGCGCCGCTCATGCTCAGTTGCGACCTGACCCAACTGGACCAGTTCACCCGCGACCTGCTGATGAACGATGAAGTGCTGGAGGTGGACCAGGACCGGCTCGGCAGTGCGGGACACCGCTGTTCCAAGGACGGACAGTTGGAAGTGTGGTCAAGAACCCTGGCCGACGGCACGCTGGCGGTGGGACTTTTTAACCGAAGCCGCAAGAATGCTACGGTCACCGTCAAATGGAACGACCTCGGCCTGACCGGCGCGCAACCGGTCCGCGACCTCTGGCAGAAGAAAGACTTGGGCATTATGGAGAGCAGCTACAGCGCGGAAGTGCCGCGCCATGGCGCGTTCATGGTGAAGGTGGGCAAATCTAACTCGTGACGAAATGGGCTGACACCGAAGTTCACTGGATAGAAGAACAATCGCATAGAGCTTGGGTTTCAAGCGGAGGATGGACAGAGACGCAGGCGCCTTTCCGTAAAGTGCTTAGGTCCCCCTTTGAAGGGGGCGGCCGCAAAGCGGCGGGGGATGTGGGTGTATCGCAAGGAACTGAAGGCAAACATCCCCCGGCCCTGCGGGCCTGCCCCCTTCAAAGGGGGATTAAGAGCAAGAATGCAACAATAAACACCATAACGTATAAAAAAACATACACATACACTATAACCCAGACTGAGAACTGACCGTGACGAAAACAGGGTCCTGCGTTGGCGTAATGCCCGTAGAACCTGCCGGGGGCAGGGGCAAACTCCGGCCGTAGAGGTCGGTGACCCGTTCAACCATGCCCGAAATGGGGAGATTGACCACAGGCACATCGAGCAACCCAAGACTGAGCGGTCCGTCGGGCTTGCGGGTCCATAGCGCCCACACCTGTTTGCCGTCGGGCAGAGCGAAGGCAAAGGCTTCCACAAAGAGGCCCAGATTTGCGGAACGTTCAAAGGTTGCCCCGGCCAGCAGTGAGGCGGTTGTGGCGAGCGCGTCGTAGGCAGGCTTTGGGCTCAGGTCGTAGTGCAGCACACCGAAACTCTGTTCACCGTCGGTGGGGTCGGTGCCGTCATCCACAAAATCGTAGTTGATGACCAGATCCACCCCTTCGGCGAAGAGCGTCAGATAGCTGCGCGCCAGCAGGCCCCCCTGCTCCTCTTCCGATGCACCGTTCTTGCTGGTGGAGGTCTGAAAACCGACCTCGGTCACCCAGATGGGCAGGTCCAATCCATATTCGGCGAGCAGGGCGCGCAGCGCGCGCAGGTCCTGGCGCTCGTTGGCGGCGTCGGTCGATTCATTGCCCGAATAGGGATGCACGGAGACCGCATCCATCCAGGCACCTCCCCCCGCCTCCAGCACGGCGCGGATGAAATCAAGCTTCACGCCGGAGGTGGCGCAGCCGACCACCTTCGCGTTTGGGTCAGCCTGCTTGATGGCGCTATGGGCGGTGTGCAGAAGTTCTGCATAGGCCGTCGCGTCGGCTTTGGGTTTCCAGAAATGGTCCAGGTTGGGCTCATTCCATACCTCCCAGTAATGGACCGAGTCGCGATAGCGGTTCACCATGGACGTGGCAAAGCGGCCATAGTCTTCCCGCTGCGCGTCCGTGGCCGGGGCATTTTCGCCTGCGGACCAGGGCGCATCGTAGGCCAGCAGGCCCAGGATGGAGATGTCATGGTTTTGCAGGGAGGCCACCGCGTGGTCATACCGCCCCAGCGTGTCCTCGTCCTGAATGCCCGGCTCCGGTTCAATCCATTCCCAATGAAATTCTTCCCGCGTCCACCGAATCCCCGCCTCCGCCGCCCGTTCCACGATGCTGTCCATGCGGTGGAAATCATTCAGGGTGCGATAGAGATAGAGCCCGCCGCCAAATCCAATGTCGTGCGCCTGCACGGGCGGCGCTGCCGGGCAGCCCGTCAGCATACAAACGAGGGTGACGGCACCCGCCAAGCCGATAACGCGTTTTCGCATAGCCGTCTCTCCTTGTGTTGTTACGCTTTGCCGGGATAGTTGGGAGAAAACTGGAAGGACTCGGGCCGTCTGGCAAGCTGGCCGTCTTTCACAAAGGCCTCGCCCCGCTCGGAGAGATGCGTTGCCAGCCGTTCGCGCCACTTCTTTAGCTCTGCGGCCCGTTCCGAAGCGGATGTGAGGTCGTGTGTTTCCATGGGGTCGGCTTCCAGGTCGAAGAACTGCTCCGAGGCGTCGTAGGCATGGAAAATGTATTTGCGCCTGCCATCGGTGAGCGCGTTCCAATGGTTGACCTTGTCATAACAGATGTCGTGCTCCAGGTCGATGAATTCGCGCCATTGTGCGGCCGGGTCGCGCGCCAGCGCCAGCAGGCTGCGCCCGTCGAGGTTTTCCGCACCCGGCACCCCTGCGGCCTCCATGAAAGTCGGCAGCACGTCGCGCAGTTCGGTCGGCTTGGCACAGACCTGTCCGGCAGCCGCACCCATGCCCTTGGGACAGCGCAGCAGCATGGGGATACGCGCCGAAGGCTCATAGGCGTAGGACTTGCGCCACAGGTTGTGGTCGCCCGTCATATCGCCGTGGTCGGCGGTGAAGACGACCAAGGTGTTGTCCAGCCAGCCGCGCTTGTCGAGCGCGTCCATGATGCGGCCGATTTGCTCGTCCACGAAGGACACGTTGCCGTAATAGCCCTGGCGGGCCGTGCGCACGGCCTTCTCCCCCATGTCGCCGTGCCAAATGGCATCGCTGCCGTCACTGCGCGGAGCGTACTTCTGCGACCAGTCGGAATGCACGGCAGGCGGGATTGGCGCGTCCTCATACATGCGCCAGAACCGTTCAGGCGGGTCATAGGGGCTGTGCGGGCGCGCAAAGGACACCTTCAGGAAGAACGGGTCTGCCTTGTCATATTCCTGCAGGAATCTTACCGCCGTGTCGCCCATCCACGCGGTTGGGTGCAGGCGTTCGGGCAGCGCATAGGGCTTGGCGGTGTGGTCGTTCCAGCCGATGCCGGTGGCGCGGTAGTTCAGGGTGGGCGCCTCCGACATGAACCATGAAAGATAGTCGCTGCGGAATTCGGTTGTTTCCGCGCGGCCCGACTCGTCCAGAATCATGTCGTGGAAGCCGTGTCCGCCGCGCTGGGGCGAGAAGTGCATCTTGCCGATGCCCATCGTGTGATACCCCGATTCCGCCAGCACGCGCGGCATCTCGACGGGATATTTCTCTGCTATCTTGCCGTAACCGAGCATGCCGTGACGCCACGGGGCCAGCCCCGTAAGGAGCGCCGCCCGGGCAGGGGTGCAGGTGGGCGTGCAGGAATAGGCGCGGGAAAAGTGCGTGCCCCCGTGTGCGATGGCGTCCAGGTTCGGCGTTTTCACCACCGGATGACCGTCCACGTCCAGGCAGTCACCGCGAAACTGGTCGGCCATGAGGAACAGGATGTGGGGACGGTCTCCCCCGCCTGCGGCCCGGGCCCGGCCGATGTTGAAGGAAGCGGCGGTGGCAACACCGCCTGCGGCTGCCAGGAAGTTGCGACGGTTCAGGAAGACGCTCTCTGCCATAGCGGAACCTTTCGAAGATGGACGGTTTGCCCACGGGCCATGCACCTATCTTATACTGAGCGCGGCGACCATCGCCAAGCTTTCAACTGCGGGGAATCGGCTATGAAAAAAGCGTTGTGTGAAGTTGCGGTCCTGGTGTGTTGCATGCCGTTTCTTCCGGCGGGGGCCTGGGCGGCCGAAGGGGTCTTCACCTGGGCCAACCCGGCGATGGTGCAGGAAGTGACTTCGGGCGCGCGGACCGAGGCCAACGCCGCCTGGTGGGGCTTCAACGGCGAGGATGTGACCGACAGCCTTCAGGCGGCCATCAACGCCGGCGCAAAGCGGCTTATCGTGCCCTACACCGGGCAGGAATGGATTGTGCGGCCCATCACGCTGGTGGGCGGCCAGGAAATTGTGTTTGAGCCCGGCGTGGTCATTCGCGCGAAAAAGGGCGAATTCAAAGGGGGCGGCGATTCGCTGTTCACGGCCAAAGGCGTGAAAGATCTCTCCCTGCTGGGCTACGGCGCAACCTTCAAAATGAACAAGCCCGACTACCAGGGCGGCGACTACAAAAAGGCCGAATGGCGCATGACACTCGACCTTTCCAGTTGCACCAACGTCACCGTGGCGGGACTGCGCATGGAAAGCAGCGGCGGCGACGGCATCTATCTGGGCGCCAAGGATGCCGACCATCCATACTGCGAGAACATCACCATCCGCGACGTGGTGTGCGTGGACCACCACCGCCAGGGCATCAGCGTTATCAGCGCAGTGAACCTGCTGGTCGAGAACTGCGTGTTCAGCGGCACCAAGGGCACCGCCCCGCAGGCGGGCATCGACTTTGAACCCAACGGCCCACAGGAACGTCTGGCCAATTGCGTGGTCCGGCGCTGCCAGTTCGACAACAACGCAGGCGCCGGGATTGCCGTCTACCTGAACGCGATGAAGGACGGAAAGCCGGAGCCCATCTCCATCCTCTTTGAGGACTGCGTGGCCCGGGGCAACGGCGAGGAGGGCATGGTGGTCGGCGCGCTCACACCCGACGGGCCGAAAGGCACCATCGAGTTCAAGAACTGCACGGCCGAGGCGGTGCGCCGTCCGGCGGCGCAAGTGTACGACAAGTCCGCCGAGGGCGCGTCCGTGAAATTCACCCACTGCTCCTTCAAGGCAGGCACCGACGATACAGGCCGAGAGGCGGTGCCGGTCATCTTCGGCATCCGCCGCACCAAGGACCCGGTCTCCTTCGGCGGCGTGGAGTTTGAAGACTGTCATGTGTACGCCGCCACCGACCAACCTGCCGTGCGTGTCATCCGCCGCCAGGAGGCCCAGACCATCACCGGCATCAAGGGAACGTTATATGTTCACGACGCCCAGGAGCCCATGCTGGACATGCCGGAAGGATTGGCATTTCCCGACCTGAAACTGGTGCGGGCGGAGTAGCGGTCTTCAGAGGTCAAAGGGACGGGTCAATGAGCCGCAGTTTCTTGAAATACTTTCGGTAAAAGCCTCGGTCGCGTGTGAGCAAGCGGTCAGCCTGCCCCATTGCATGCGCGGCGACAAGAAAATCCGCAACAACACGACTCCTGTCCCCGCCCTGTTTGCGGTACTGCCTCCACATGTCTCCCGCAAGCGCGGCGGATTCCTGACCAATGGGTGAAAACACAATGGGGAGCACACCCAGCATTTCCTCAAACTGCTTGGTTGACGGAAAGACCGCGGCAAGTTCGGCCCAAACAACGTCGCACACAACCACTAGACCTTCCTGGATGCAGCGGCGCAGTGCCTGTGAAGACAGCGTTCCGAATTTGGGGTCGCCCTGGAGGACATCAACCAGCACATTAGTGTCCACCGCCGTGATCAAGGATTGCCCCTCAACTCGACGATAATCTCATCTGTGGTTTTGTCGAGCGCAAGGCAGCCATAGACCTGGCTGACGGGGTCGGTTTGAACCGCCTTCTCCACCACCAACCGCCCGTTCTCTTCACGAAAATCAAGCACCGTCCGGGGCGATATGCCCAGACTGTCCCGAAGGGGTTTGGGTATCGTCACCTGCCCCCGGTCCGCTACTACTGCTTTCATGGCAGACTCCAAAGGTTATACATACTGTTTAGAAATGTATCCATACATAAGTGTACCGTATTTGGTGGGCGAGGTCAAATCGGCACCCTTTCCTGTTCAGATATCCCGAAGGGATTATGAAGCAAAGCCCAGGGTTGGCCGAAGCCACGCGATAGCGTGACAAGGCCTACCCTGGGAATGTGACGGCCTCACTTCATCTTTACGCTGAAAGGGTTGCTCCCAACGCTTTCAGCCTGGCTGGGTGGGGTTGGCGTGCCGACCCAGGGTAGGCATTCGGCTCCGCTTTGCTCCGCCTCACGCCAACCCTGGGCTTTGCTCCATAATCCCTTCGGGATATAAAGGTAGGCGGGGTCATTCATATGCCCGGCCGTAGGCACAGTCTGCCAGCCGCACAGGAGAATTGCAGGTTAATTCAGCAACTCCGGCAGCGTCTCCGCCATGCTGCGCAGGAAAAGGCGCCGCAGCGCGTCATAGCCCCGTTCATTCGGGTCTTCGATGTTGTTGAAATACCAGTAGTGCGGGTCTCTGCTGTCATGGTGCGCCGCCCAGAACCACCAGCAGGTGATTCCGTGGCCGAGGAACAGCCCGTGCATGTCAACGAGCGTGACCACGTCCTTGTGACGTTCCGCGCGGCGGGCGATGCAGGCGTTGTAGGCGTCCAGTATCTTGAGCATGTCCGGCCATTTCGGCAGTCCCACGACTTCCGGGTGCCCTATCCCGTCCGACGGGTCGTAGATGTTGGCCAGGAAGATGTGGTAGCCGCCCGGAAAACTCTTCCCGACGGTGTCGACAATCGCGTCCAGGCGTTTTTCATAGTTGTCAATCCACGTCTGGGCCTCTTCAAATGTGGCCCCATACATGGCCCCCTCGCCGGGCGGAATGCGGCCGTACAGGTGGATGATATCGTTGCCGCCGGTTGTCAAAACCACCACGCCGAAGGTTTTCCGGTCATGGGGTGCCAGTCCGTCAAGCTGGTCTTTCAGGCACTGTAGGGAGGTGCTACCGCTGACCGCAAGGTTCTCGACGTCCAGGTGCGGCAGAACCGTCTTCAGGCACAGCCCTTTCATATCCTCAAACTCATCGGGCGGGTTGGCCGTGAGCCGGTCGAAATAGGAATAGCCCGGTTTCGCACCATAGCCCTTGGTAACGCTGTCGCCCAGGCCAAAGAGCACCACCGGCCGTGTCGTCCAAGGCTGGGCAAAGGCTTCGCGCGGCACGTACGGTCCGGCGGGCCCTGTCCCCACGGGATGCCAGAAAAAGAGGGCAACGACGCCCAGCGCCCCAAGCGAGGCAAGCAGGGCCAGGGCCAGAACGGTCTTGCGCAGACGGTTGGCGTTCACGGCATGCAGCCCTCCCCCGTTCTCAGGTCATGAAAACGGTGCTCGGTCAGTCCACCAGTTCGCGTTCGATTTCTTCCAGCGTCTTGCCCTTGGTCTCGGGCAGCTTGATGAAAACGTAGACCAGGCCGAAAAGGCAGACAGCGGCGTAGAGCAGGAAGGTTCCCGCCGCGCCCAGCCAAGCGTTCAGCAGCGGGAAGGTGTAGGTGAGGATGAAGCAGGCGACCCACAGCGCGGCCACCGCCACGGCCATGGCCGCGCCCCGGATGCGGTTGGGGAAAATCTCCGAAATGACCACCCAGGTCACCGGCGCCAGCGACATGGAATAGCAGGCGATGGCGGCCAGCACGAGCAGCAGCATCGGGAGTCCCTGCACTCCCATGAAATAGCAGCCGCCCATGACCACATAAATGGCGGACAGCCCGGCAAAGCCAAAGAGCATGAGCGGTCGCCGGCCGCGCCGGTCCACCAGCCCGAGGGCAACGAAGGTGAAGGCCAGATTGACCGAACCGGTCCAGGCGATGTTTTGGAGCACCGTGGAGATGTCGTAGCCTGCGGCCTTGAAGATTTCCTCAGCGTAGTTGAAGATGACATTGATGCCGCACCACTGCTGCAAAACGGCCAGGACTATCCCCAGGGTCAGCATCTTTCGCATGCGCGGGTCGAGCAGGTCGCGGTATCTTACGCTGCCCACCTCGTTCACCAGCGTGCTTTGAATGTCAGCGATGGCGCCGTTCGCATAGGCGTCGCCACCGATGCGGGAGAGGATGGCGCGGGCGCGGTCATTCTTGCCGTTCTTGGCCAGCCAGCGTGGGCTTTCGGGCACCAGCAGCATACCCACAAAGAACAGCAGGGCGGGCAGCGCGGTCAGGCCGAACATCCAGCGCCAGCCCATCTGGCCGTACCAGGAACTGCGAATCATCGCGTCCGTCGCGCCGTGTTCAAGCCCCCGCACCAGGAACCAGTTGATGTACTGGGCGAATAGAATACCGAGCACGATGGTGAGCTGGTTGATGGCCACGAGTCGTCCGCGCACCGCCGCCGGGGCCACTTCGGCAATGTACATGGGCGACAGGTTGGAGGCCAGCCCAATGGCCACGCCGCCCAGCATGCGCCACATGACGAACACGGTGAAATTGGTCGCCATGCCATTGCCGATGGAGGTGACCACGAACATGCACGCCGACAGCAGGAGCAGCCGTTTGCGGCCGAAGCGGTCGCTCAGCGCGCCCGCCAGCAGCGCGCCGAAGAGGCACCCGATGAGCGCGCAACTGTTGGCCCAACCCTTGGCCGCTTCCGTGGTCAGCTCAAAGTAGCGCTCAAAAAACGGCTTGGCACCGCCGATGACCACCCAGTCCCAGCCGAAGAGCAGCCCGCCCAGCGCCGCCACCACGCAGATGGTCCAGACATAGCCCATGCGGTACTGCACATTGTCCGGCGTTGACGGTCCGCTTGAAGTCGCTGCGAGCATGATCGACCCTTTCCGGGCGCAGGCCGTTTTCGATTATTTCGCGGGCAGGCCGAGGTAGTTTCCCCAGCCCACGACCACGGTCGACAGAATGAGCACGGTGATGCCGGCGGCGATGATGAGTTGGGTCTTCTGCTTCGTGCCAAACCATTCCTTGAGGGCGATGCCCCAGAGGTTGCCGAAGACGATGATGAAGGCCATGTGCAGCGTCCAACTCGAAAAGTCATAGGCGCCCATCTTGGTGGTGCCCATGCCGTAGAAGAAGAACTGGAGGTACCAGGTGACGCCGGCAATGGCGCTGAAGAGGTAGTTCAACGTGATGGAAACGCCTGCGGGCGCGCTCACGTAGTCCTTAAAGCTGGCATTCTTCCAGTTGAGGAACATGCACCACACGAAGTTGGTGGTGAACCCGCCCAGCAGGATGATGATAAGCACGGGTGTGTTGCTGAAAGTCTTGTTGGTGTGAAGGGCCACGGCGGCGTCGGCAATCGGCTTGCCTGCCGCAAAGGCGTAGGCCATTGAGGCGCTCATGATGCCCGAGAAAATGGCGATCCAGACGCCCTTGACGAAGTGGAAGTCCTCCTTCATCATGGCCCGCTGTTCCTGGCTCTGCTCGCTCTCGCGGCGGACGCCCGCGCGTCCGCAAACGACGATGCCGCCCAGGCACACCAGCACACCCGCGAACAACACCAACCCCGAGGTGGTGTGCGCCATCACGACGAGGTCTGTCTCGGACATGACGGGCAGGAAACTGGTCATGCTGGCCAGCACACCGCCCGAATGCTGCATCGTGTTAATGAGCGGCGGAATGATCGTGCCAAAGGCCGCGCAGAAACCAAGCGTGATCGCAATGCCGAGAGAAAGGCCCAGGTAACGCATGGTCAGACCGTAGGTCAGTCCGCCAACGCCCCACAGCACACCGAAGAAATAGGTCCAGAACAGCACTTTGGCCGTTACCTGCTCCCCGCCGTAAATCTGGGCCAAATGGCCCCAATTGAAGATGAGCGCGAAGATGATGGGGGCAAGAATCCAGGAGAAGAAACCTCCGGCCAGCCAGTAGCTTTCCCAGGACCAGCCGCGCACTTTCTTGTACGGCAGGTAGAAGGTGCCCGCGGCGAAGCCGCCAATTGCGTGGTAGATTACGCCCAGAAACGGATTTGCGCCCATGCTCGGTGTCTCCTTGTGTGGGTCCTTGGGAACGCAAATCATAGCACAGACCGCCACGGAAGAAGGAAACCGCACGAGTGCGCCGAATACGCGCAGACAAACACGGACCCACACGGAGGTATACTGGCACCCTGTTTCAAACGGCATTCCTGTCCGTGTTCGTCTGTGCTTGTCCGTGTCCAGCAAGACCCCACTTTCCCCCCTGTCTACCAACACCCATCGCGAAAATCACTTGACAAAACGCATCAGTAATCTTACTATGGAGTCAGATGGGTAGTACTTCGACCCTACGGGGAGATACGTGATGGCGAATTACGACTATCGGGCTGTCGACGAAGCGGGGCGTTCCGTATCCGGAACGGTTGAGGCGCAATCCACCACGGAAGCGATGCGCATGCTCCAGGAACAGGGATTGGGCGAGGTGCATGTGGAAGAATGGACAACGGAAGCCGCTGGAGATTCACCACACATTCCGGTGATACAGCCATCTTCCCCCCCGCCTTCCGGACCCGCACACGATTCCCCAGGCAACCGTCGCCTCGGCTGGAACGAACTGGCCGAACTGAACGAACAGTTGCTGGGACTGGTGCGCGCCGGGCTCCCGCTGGCCCCGTCGATTGCGGCCATGGCACGATTCATGAGCGGCAGGCAGGGCCGGGCCGTGGCCCAAAGACTCCAGAACGACATCGAGGCCGGACGGACCCTTGCCGAGGCGCTGGACCGCCAACCGGCCACCTTCCCCCCCCTGTGCCGTGCCATGATGCGCGCCGGGGAGGCTTCGGGCAGCGTGGAGCGGGTGCTGTCCAGTCTCACCGACTATTCGCGCGCCATGGCCGTAACGCGCAACCGCGTGGTGGAGACCATCACCTATCCGCTGGTGCTGGTCGCCTCGGCCTTCCTGCTGGCCCTGTTCATGCTCGTGAAGGTGGTGCCCGTGTTCAATGAGGTGCTGATGAACGGATTCCTGGAGTACAGCCGACCGGCCACCGCCCTCTTCGGCCTTTGGGTTTCCGCAGCGGACTTTGCCGACGCGCATATGGTGGTCGTGGTCGTCGCTTTCTTGGTCCTCCTGGCCGCGACCGTCTGGCTGTGCGTTCCTTCCCCCGGCGGATGGCTGCGCTTTTCCTGGGCCGATGCTTTCCGCCTGCACATGCCTCTGTTTGGACGAATGAACCGCATGGGCGCCATGTCGCAGTTCTGCCGTGCGCTGGGCATGCTGGTTGAGGCCCGCACCCCCCTGCCCGAGGCGCTCCAACTGGCCGGGGCCGCCTCCGGCAATTTGGTGGTGGAAACGGCGGGCATGCGGGCCATGGAACTGGTCAAGGCCGGCGGCGCGCTGGGCGAATCCCTCATCCGCGCCGGACACTTTGACGCAAGCCTCTGCTGGCTGGTGCAAAATGGCGAACACCAGAACACGCTGGCCGAAACGCTGGGCACCCTGGCCGGGACCTATGAAAGCAACGCCGAACGGCACCGCCGCTGGGTGCTCATGGCACTCGGCCCGGTGACCACCGTGATCATAGGCATCTTCGTGGGCCTGATGTTCTTCAGCGTTTACGGACCGCTCATTGCGGGCATGCCGGGTTAAGGGGAGACGTTGCACATGACAGACGCCATAGCAAAGGACAAGGGCGCTCCCAGGAAACCGCGCAGACGGCGGGTCACCGTGCTGAAGCGCAAGGCCAGGGTCACCGACCTGCTTTATCTCACCGCACTGCTCCGGCAGTTGGCAGCCTGCCATGCCCCCATACCGGAGGGCCTGGGCAGAATGGCGGCTGACTGCCCGAACAACCAGGTCTCCATGCACCTGAACCGTCTGGCCGAGCACATGCAGGCCGGTGAAACCCTTTCAGGCGCCATGCGCCAGTCGCCCAAGTTCTTCCCGCGTTACTATGTGGACCTGGTGGAACTGGCAGGCACATCCGATCAACTTGAGGCGACCCTCGCCGGACTGACACACGAAGTGGAAAGCCGCCGCCAGAGCGGCCACACGGTGCGAAATCGGGTTGCCTATATCGTCATCGTGCTCTCCTACGTTATCTTCGTCAGCAGTCTTCTCTCTTCAAGCACCTTCCCTGTGATGAACGAGATGGCCAAGGAAATGGGCGGCCAGCTTCACGGACCGCCAAAGATGGGCGCAACCTTGATGAAATACACGGGGTTCCTGTCCGGGCCGGTGGGAGGATTTACTAACGGGGTCGGCGAGGTGTTCAACAAAATGTTGGTCAACAGCAACCACAGCCCCGAGTATTATGGGGCAAGCTCAGGCTTTGCATCGGCCGCGCCCGTGCTCATTGGCGGCGGCCTGCTGGCGGCCTTGCTTCTGGTCCCGGCGTTGCTCCTGCTGCGGCCCTGCCTCTATGTTTTGGGCCATCTGCCGGTCGTCCGACGCATGGTCCTCTATGCCCAGTGGGGCCATGCCCTGCGCGTTCTTTCCCTTCTCTTGGCACGCGGTGTGCCGCTGGACAAGGCGCTGGAAAGCACGGCGTGTTCCGACGTTCAGGGCAGGGTCAAATCGGCCCTTCGGCGGCTCAGCCAGCACGCGCGTTCGGGGCTTTCCCTGTCCGAGGCGCTGGCCAAGGAAGGTCGGGCGGTGCCCGGGTCACTGCGGAGCGCCGCCGCCTTTGGCGAACACGCAGGTTCCCTGGCCGAGGCGCTGGGGCGGCTGTCCTATGCCTACCGGCTGCGCGCCGAGCGTTCCATGCGCATGCTGTCCAACCTACTGTTTCCATTGGCGATTATGGGCTGTGGTGTGCTGGTGCTGGCCATCAATTCCCGCTTTTTTGGATTGCTGAGCAACACCGTCGACGGCATTCTTTACCAACTCTAGGAAAACGGAATGGGTTTGTTTGCGAAACGACCGGGACCGAACCGACAGGTCAGTCTGACCGAGCCGATGCCCTTCGATCGGATCGGCGCCATGCTGGCCGTATTGGCCGATTCGGGCGATTCGGGCGCCATTGAGGCGGTCGATGCGCTGCTGGTGCAGGCATCCCTCCACCGGGCAAGCGACGTGCATCTCGAGCCCTGGGACGAAGGGGTATCGCTGCGTTTCCGCATCGACGGCCTGCTGCACGAGGTGGCCAGCCTCCCCGTGGAGCATCATGCGCGCATCACCGGACGGGTCAAGGTGCTGGCCCATATCCTGACCTACCAGAAAGACCTGCCGCAGGACGGCCGCATAGACCCGGAAGCCTCGGGCTGCGGCAAGGCCGTCCGTGTGTCCACCTTCCCCACGGTCAACGGCGAGAAACTGGTGCTTCGCATCCTCAACCCTGATCCCAACCTATTTGATATCGATGTGCTGGGCTTTGATGCCGAGACCACGCTTGCCCTTCGCGATGTCGTGGCGCGGCCCCAGGGCGCCTTTCTGCTGACCGGTCCCGCATCGAGCGGAAAGACCACGACGATCTACGCGATGATTCGCGAGATTCTCGGCAGGCGCGGCCCCTCCACCCACGTGGTGGCCATTGAAGACCCGGTGGAATACCGTCTGGGCCGTGTGTCGCAGTCGGAAGTGAATCCCCACACGGGCTTCACCTACGAGGCCGCGCTTCGTGCGGCCCTCCGCCAGGATCCGGAGGTGCTGGTGCTGGGCGAGATTCGCGACGCCGAAACGGCCCGCACGGCCGTGCAGGCCGGGCTTACGGGACATCTGGTCATCAGCACCATCCACAGCGGCACCGCCGCGGGGGTCTTCACGCGCCTGCTCGACATGGGCGTCGAGCCCTACCTCGCGGCCTCCTCCGTGGTGGGCGTGATGGCCCAGCGTCTGTACCGCCGCGCCTGTCCCGACTGCGCCGTAGATGCGCTGCCGACAACACGGGAGCGTCTTCGTTACAGTGTTGCCGAAGGTATGGGCACGGTGCGCTCCGTCGGCTGCCCCGCCTGCCTGGGCATTGGCTATCGCGGCCGCGCCGCATTGGGCGAAGTGCTGATGGTGGACGAGACGCTGGAGGGGCTGCTCCAGTCCCGGCCGCGCACGCAGACCCTGCACGAGGCCGCGCTGTCGGCCGGGATGGTGCCTCTCTTTGAGCAGGCGGCGCGCTGTGTCCGAGCCCGCCTGACCAGTCCCGAGGAAATGGACCGCTTGTTCCCCGCGCCCGGCGCGGGCCTGCACAGGGAGGACTAGTGCATGAACCAAAGGTCGCGACGAACGGGGTACACGCTCTTCGAACTGGTCACGGCGATGGGCCTGCTGGGCATTGGCGTCTTCTCCATAGTCACCGCGTTTAACTTCGGACTCGAAAAAGTGCGCGCCATGCAGGAAATGCACACGGCGCAAACGGTGGCGCAGAACCAGTTGGAACAATTGCGCACGGCGCCCTTTGACGACCTCAAGGAAACGGAATTTGCCCCCATGTCGGCGGTGCAGGCGCTGGACAGGCTGGTCAGGGCATCCGTGGAAAAGCGGGTGCAAGTTTACGGGGAGCCAAAGCTGGGCCTGCGTGAAGTGGAGGTGCGGGTCTCCTGGATAGGTGATGGCGGACGGCCCATGCACGCCTCCGCCCTGACCTTGATAGGCAGCAAGGGAGGGGCCGCCAGATGAAACAGTGTTTCCGTCCTGCCTGCGAAGCCTCAAAGTCCCCCTTTGAAGACAGGGGGGACGGTAGTTGCCTGAGGGAAGCATCCCACCACGACCTGACCGTGCATCTGTTCCAGGTCCGCCTTCCGAAGGGGGTGGCCCGAAGGGCCGGGGGATGTAGGCCACCGCGCCATAGCCCAGGCGGCCCTTTCCCTCGTTCCCAAGTTGCACTTCGTGACGCCGGGTCATGGCCGCGCGCACTCAAAAAGGGAAAGGCAGGCAATGCCGGCATGACCCTGCTCGAATGCCTCTGTGTGCTGGCGGTAATGACCATTCTTGTCTCCGTGCTGTCGCAGACCTTCATCTCCACCACGCGCCTCTCGGCCTCCGCGAACAAGGCGTTGGACCGCGTGCGGCAGGCGGCGGAGATACGCGATGGCTTTACGGCCGCCGTGCACGTGGCGGGGCGCGTGGCCGACGGTATACTGGAATACAAGACCGGCGGCGACTGCCTGGTGCTCGAACTCTCCCCCGCTCCCGACACCGCCGCCCGACGTTATGCCGTGCTGCGGCGGCTCGACACCGGCACCTTCGCCCGGCTGGACCTTGAGCAACGCGACGGTGCCTGCACAGTGACCTTTTTCAAGACCTACGCGCTGTGGACCCAGGCGCTCCGTTTCAGCGCGACCAAGGATTCGCGGATGGTCTCCATGGAAATGGACCTGCAGAATGCGGCGCAGTCGCCCAACCGGCCGCCCGTGGTCTACGCATTTTCCGCGACGATGCGCTCCATCTTGCGCGGGGAGGGCCGGGCATGACTGCGCGCAGACCAAAGGGAAAAGAGGATGGCGTCATCCTGCTGATGGTGCTGGCGCTGCTGGCCATAGGTTCACTGCTTTCGGCGTCGTTCTACACGCTGCTGAACAAGGGCCTCTCTGACGCCTACCAGCGCGGACGGACCCAAACGGCGATGAATCTGGCCGATGCCGGACTGGAGAAAGCGGTGGCTTCCCTGCGGCTCGACAAGCACTATGCCGGTGAAGAAAAGACCCCGCTGGGCGACGGTGCGTTTTCGGTCATCGCCACCGCCGGGACGAAGCCCGGTGCGTGGCGCATTGTGTCCACCGGCGTCTTTCGGCCCGGCTCAAGGGGCCGACAGGCAAAGGCTCGGGTCGTCGCCGACCTCCAACTGGACGCAAAAGGACAGGTGCTGGCATTGAACTGGCGGGAGGGCGGGCCATGTCGTTAAGAAAGCGAAGGGGATTCACACTGCTCGAACTGACGGCGGTCATGGCCGTTATCGGCCTGCTGGCGGCCATACTGCTGCCCGCACTGGCCCGTGCGCGCGAGGCGGCCCGCCGTACCTCCTGCCTGTCCAACCTTATCCAACTGAACATGGCGCTTCAGATGTACGCCTCCGAGCACAAACGGCAACTGCCCTGGAGCGGCAACGGCAATGTGCGCTGCCTTAACCGGCTCAGAAACGACTACGTCAACGACTGGCGGGTTTTCACCTGCCCTTCAACGTCGAAATACGGCGAGTTGCAGAAGCAATGGGACGAATTCCTGAAAGCGGCGGCAAAGGGAGACAGAGCCCCCATAAACTTTGAGTTCAGCAGTTACACTTACCTTGGCTGGTTCGTGAATGCGCCCATTGTTCTGCCCCCGCCCGAGGCGCCCATGCCAAGAACACCCATGCTGTGGGACACAGGCGGACAGACCAACGGCACCTACATGAACCACGTGCCCGGCGGTTCAAACGTGGTGTGGTCCGACGGTTCCGCCGAATTTGTGTCCTTTCCGAAATTCTACGCAAAGAACATGCCCGCCGACCCGGCCCCGATTCAGGTGAGCGCCCCCAACATCAACCTGTGGGAGAGCATCACGGGAAAGAAGGCCAATGACCGGCCCGGGCTTCCAGAAGTACGGATGCCTCCCACGCCCCCGCTGCCGCCCCTTGGGCCTCCGAAATAGGCCTCACTGGGAGCGCCGGCATCCCTGCCGGCTGTTTTCCGTTCAGGGGGAAATGCAAAAGCCCGGAGCATAAGCCCCGGGCCATGGATAACAGATTTCAAATATCGAAAAGGCTGCGCGCTCCTGCTGCGTCAAACGCGGATTGGCAGAATCACGAACGGAATGCCCCGGCTGTAGAGCCGCCGTTGCACGGCGAACACCACGTAGTTGTGCAGCAGCCGGGTGAAACTGGTGTCTTCGGGGAACACCAACTGCCCTGCGAAGCAAATACCCTGGGGGTATTCTTCCAGAATCTCGGGAACCAGTTCGGCCAGCGACAGCACGGCGTCGGTGCCCACCCGCGAGCGGCCCTCCGCATAGCAACCCTGACGCTGCATGTACTTCACGTAACTGTTCAAATCGTCGTCAATGTGCGTCTTCAGGTGCTCCAATTCCGCCGGGCCCTTGAAATTGCCCGCGTCGATGACGCCCACCTGGACAAAAATGTAATTCTTGAACGTGTTGCCGAAAAGCCGCACCACGCCGAACAGCGTGTGCAGGCCAAGGCCGTTGAAACCGCTCACCAATATGATCGCCGTCTTTTTGTCCGGGTCAAAGGCAACGGGTTCGTCCTTCTTGTGCCCGCTCGGCCGGTCCTGCGATACCCGGGAAACTTCCACCAGCATGTCCAGGCGCTTGAGGAGTTTCAGGGTGTTGTCGTAATGCCTGCGGATCGCAAGGCAAAGGAAGACCAGCGCGCCGGTGACAATGAGCGTGAGCCAGCCGCCGTCCTTGAACTTGATGAAGGTCATGCAGACCAGAATGAAAACGGTGAGCACCAGGCCGATACCGTTGATCCACAGTCCCCGCTTCCAGGGTTCGGCCGTGCCCCGCGCGTTCCACCAATGGCGCACCATGCCCGACTGGGCAAGCACGAAGGTGATGAACACCGTGATACTGTAGAGCACGACCAGGTACTGAACCGAGCCGCCGGTGCCAACAATCAGGATAAGCGCCGCGCCGCCCATCAGCAGCACGCCGTTCTGGGTCACCAAACGGTCGCTCAGCGTGGCAAAACGGTTGGGCAGCCAGCGGTCAAGGGCCATGTTGGCGATGACGCGCGGTCCACCCAGGAAACCCGTCTGGCCTGCCACGAACAGGATCGCCGCCTCTGAAATCAGGGTAACCAGCACAAAGGCGTGTCCGGCCCAGGGCGAACTCCAATTGGCCGTCATGGTTTCCAGCATCACGGCGTTGAGCGTTTTGCCCTCCTGGAATTTCACGCCGCAGAGCACGTAGCAGAACATGAGGCCGACCACCGCAATCACCAGCGAGGAGGCCATGTACATCATGGTCCGCTTGCCCGTTCTTGCGCGGGGCTCCCGCAGCATGGGCAGTCCGTTGCTCACCGCCTCAATGCCCGTGTACGTACCGGCACCCATGCCGTAGGCGCGCAGCATCAGCAGGATCATGCCAAGGAAACCCATCTGGGAGGTGGCGGTGTGCACATCGCTTACCGTGTTGCCCGCGAGGCGGCCCATTTCCCCAACGTGGGTGGCAAGAACATAACCGATGGCAAACAGGTGCGAGAAGACGAAAACCATGAACACTGGAATGAGCGGCACCACCGATTCCTTGACGCCGCGCATGTTCAATGCGGTCAGCACCACCACACCGAACACGGAGACCCAAATTTTCCAGGGGAGCGCGTCGGTCGGGAGAAAGCTGAAGATGGCGTCGGCGCCGCTGGCCACGGACAGGGCAATGGTGAGGATGTAGTCAATGATGAGCGCGCAGCCTGAAATCATGCCTAGTTTTGGGGTGAGCAGGTGGCTTGCCACCATGTATCCGCCACCGCCGTTCGGAAACAGGTCGATAACTTGGGCGTAACTCATACTGATAACGATAACCGTTAGCGCTGAGGCGAGCGCGACGAACAGGGACAGGAACGGGTACTGCAGAAGCACCAGAAACACTTCCGGCGGACCGTAGCAAGACGAGGACAGCCCGTCCGCTCCCAAGCCCACAAAGGCAAAAAAGGCAATCAGCGCCATCTTGTGGGCCATGTCGGGATCATGTGGGTCCCGGGCGCCGCCGACAATCATCCGCCGAATACGGCTGGCAAGTGAGGGTCGATTTTCTTTGCTGTTATGCATTTGTGGTAATTCTCTATGGTATTGTGGTGGATGCGGTGGTTTTGTTTGGGTGTTAAGGTGGAATGACGACGCGGTTGCTGCGCTCAGAGGCGCTTCGCGTTCCTCTCCAGCACTCGCTGGCGCTCCTGCTGGGGTATGCCTTCGCACAACCCGGCATCCTTCTCTCGCTCCATCTCTTTCTGCTCTGAAAGCGAGATGGGCAGATTCCCCTCGGCCTTGTACCGCATGATTCTGTGCGACAGGTCGTCCCACAGTTCGGCGCTTTCCCAGCGTGCCTTGTCCAGCAGCGCCACCGCCTCCATATACCGCTTCTGCTCGGCCAGTTCTGTGGCCTCGATGCGCATGCGCAGCCCGTCGCCCTCCGTCGAGCCCAGCACGGTGTAAATGTCCTTGGCCTGCCCGCGGAGTTTGAGGCCCTCCTGGCGGAACCGTTCCTTCTCGGCCGGGTCGGATGCGGCGGCCGATGCGGCGAAAGCCTGTTCCGACTGCTGCTCCAGCAGGTGGCCCTGGTTGCGCTTGATAAAGCGCGGGGCCACTTCCTGTCCGGTCTGGGTTTCGGCGAAGCGGCGGGAATAGTCTTCCCATCCCGCAAGGGCCTCGGCATACTGGCCGTTCAGTTCCTGGCAAATGAACAACTGCCGCGGCACCCACCGGTCATGGGGCTGGCGAATTGCCTCCGAAAGGTACTTGACAGCGTTCTGATAATCCTTGAGCTTCTGCTTGTACACGGCAAAGCCCAGGTCGAAATAGAGCTTGTAGTTGCGCGGATTGTTGCGGATGCCGTCTTTCAGGAAATTGATGGCAACGTAGTAATACTTTTCCTTTTCCCCAACGCATGCGCCGTATCTGGACTCCCATTTCCGCTGGGGCCAGGGAGTGTCCATCATTTTGGCGGTCACGTTGTAGGCAAGATGCCAGGAGCCGATGAGATAGGCCTCGACGAAGTGTGGGTCCAGCGCGGTGCAGGTCTTCATCAGGGCGATCATGCGGTAATTTTCGCCCTGGTGCCAGTAGCGGTCCACCTGAATCCAGATGAAGTTGGCGGCCACTTTGCGGAATCCGAAGAAAAGGTTGAACAGGCCCACGCCGCTTTGCTCGGCCTCGGCATACTGAATGTCCTGCGCAAAGCGCAACTGCCGTGTGCGGGCCATTTTCAGGAAACTGGCGCGGACATCGGCCAGTTCGCTGCTCTGCGCGAGCGCCCAGATTCGCGGGTCATTCTTGTATTCCTGCGACGCCTGCCCGATCTGGCTCACTTCGCCGTTCGCTGGCGCAGCGTCTTTGGCAGGCTCATTGGGGGCGGCAACCGCCGGAGCCAGCCCGGCGAGGCTTTGCGAACCGGCATTGCACCGGTCAAAAAGCTCTTTGTCCTTGAATTGGCCGCTTTCATCCTGAAAAAGGCGTTCATTGACCGCCGCCGCCAGCATCCAGCGATAAAACGCCTCGGATTCGCGCAGATGCCGCACCCGTCTCCCCTGCGCCGCAGCGAGCACGAGGATAAGGATCATGGCCCCCGCAAGGACCCATTTTTGGTGGCGCTTCATGGAGACCTACATCTCCTTCCGCCAGAAGATCACCCAGGCCAGCAGGAAACCAAAGACGGCATAGAGTGTGCCATAGGCCATCAGGTTTGGAATCAGCACGTCCGTCGGCGGGTCATTGGGCTGCCCGTTGATGATCTGCGTCTTCAGGCTGAAATTCTGGAGATTGGGCAGCACCTGGTAGAGCGCATTCGCAATCCAGCCTATCGCATCGTCAAACCACTTGCCGCTCTGGCCCGCGCGGTTTTGCACGTCCTTGAGAAACTCGGTCAGGTTGCCCGTAATGTAGATGAACAGGCCGATAATTGTGGGCACCACCGCCGAGGTGGAGGCGCAGGACACGGCAAAGGTGAAGGCGGAAATGATGAGGAACTCGAAATAGGTCAGCAGCATCGACCACAGCAGCAGCGTGGGCAGGATGCCCTGGCGCATGTAGAGCGCGGCAAAGAAGAGCACACCCATCAGCAGCAGATTCACGATGATAATCAACTGGGCGCCGATAAACTTGCCCAGCAGGTACTGGATGCGCCGCACGGGCTTGGACAGGATGGTGTAGATGACCTTGTTCTCGATTTCACCGGGCACCACCGACGCGGATATGAAAATGGTTATCAGCACGCCGAAAATGGAAATCGTCGCGACACAGATGTCCTTGATGAGTTTCAGGTCGATGTCGGTCTCGGAGGTCGGGTCAAGATAGGATGAAATGAAACTTGCGCCGAAGATGACCAGCAGGCTTAGAATCAGAAAGCCGATAAGGGTCTTCTTGCGAATGCCCTCACGGTACGTGTACACGGCAATGTACCAGGGGCCGCGGAAAAAATCGATGAATGCACCCATGATTACTGTCTCCGGGTAGACTGTGCGGCGCCGACAATGCGCACGAACAGTTCTTCAAGCGTTTCGCGGCGGGGCGCGACGCCGATGAGTTTCAGGTCAAAAGCGCGGCACAGTTCCAGTGCCTCGTAGGCGGTAATGGCCGATGCCACGCGCAACTTGGCGCGTGACTGCACCCGGTCCTCCACCTGAAGCCCCTTTTCCGCCAGTTTCGAGACGGCGGCGTCATCCACGCCGTCCACGTCCACGGTCACATCGCGCTGCTGCAGCAGTTCATCAAGTGTGCCCTGGGCCTGGAGCACCCCCTCAAACAGGATGCCCACGCGGTCGCAAATCAGTTCCACTTCCAGCAGTTCATGGCTGGAGATAAGCAGTGTCTTGCCCTTGTCGCGCAGATTGGCGAGGATGTCGCGGATCTCTTTGCGCGCGATGGGGTCCAAGCCCGTGGTGGGCTCGTCCAGAATGAGAATGGCCGGGTCGCTGATGAGCGCCTGGGCCAGACCGATGCGCTGCCGCATACCCTTGGAATAGCCGCGCAGCAGCCGTTTGCGCGCGTGGGTCATGCCGACCAGTTCCAGGGTTTCGGCCATGCGCCGGCGGAGGTCCTTGCCGCCCAGTCCGTAGAGCTTGCCGTAGTATTCCAGGATCTCCTCGCCCTTGAGGAAGTCGGGATAATAGGCGCCTTCGGGCAGGTAACCGATGTTGCGCTTGACCGAAGCCGAGCCGACGTGCGAACTGCCGAGAATCTCGATGGTCCCCGAGGTAGGAAAGAGCAGGCCCAGCATCATCTTGATGGTGGTCGTCTTGCCCGAGCCGTTGGGGCCGAGATACCCGTAGATCTCGCCTTGATTGATGGTGAGGTCCAGTTCCTTCAGGGCATGCACATCCTGCGCCCGGAAGGAGCCTTCGTACACCTTCGTGAGTTTGCTTGTCTGGATTGCGATGGACACAGGCGTGGTCCTTTTCAGCCTGGCCGGACCCTTGCATTACCGGCCCTGCGTGGCGATGTGTCTCTTGCGGAAACGCTCCGCTGTTCTCTTGTCCCAATCAAATCCTCAGGGGGCCAGAATAGTATCAGAACCCCGAAAGCAATGCAAAGAACGCGCCCTCCATTGTCGAAAGGTCAAACCAAAAGCGGATGTTTGGGGAATCGGCGGCTTCCTCACCCGCTCGTTGAAAGCGGAAATAGGCCGGGAATTCCTTGACAACCCCGGTGTTTCATGTTAGTCTTGCAATGGAGTAGAAAAGGGATTTGACCAGCATGCAGACAAGGCATTGTATACGGCTGATTTGTGCTGTGGCCATCGCAATACCCGTTTTGGGTGTTCGTGAGTTTGGCGCATGCGCTTCGGCCGATGTCAATGGTGACCACCGGGTTGACGTCCTTGACCTGCAGGTCATTATTGCCCGGGCCCTCCACGCTGGACACACCAATGTGCTCGATTTCCAGCGCGTCCTGCACCAGATGCAGCTAGGCAAGCATGACCGGCAAATTCCCCCTGCCAGGCCCGGCGGTCCCGACAACTGTATTTTCAGCTATCAGACCGGCCGCATGGCTGATTTGGTGGACCGCCCGGTGGAATCCGAATCCACCGTCGTTTTCCCCCCGGTGCTCACCGAGCCCGGCGAGCACCCCGAGCGGTGCATCGTTCCCACCACCACGGAGCGTTATCTGTTCATTCTAACGCCCAATGCCCCCCCCTTCTCCGCCTGATTCAGGCAATTTGCACACGCCGATATGGCTCCTATGGGAACTTGGCATACGTCAGGGTCCAAACTGCGAAATTATATAACGTGTGTGATTGCTTCCAGTTTGTCTCAAGCATTCTAGTATGAACAAATGGAATTGAATCACGGAACGGTTTCCCCGAAAGCGGATCTTTCGGTTGGAACCGTATCAGAATGGAGAATGGAACATGAAAACGTTGTTTAAGTTGCTTCTTCTCGCGGTCGTGGCTTTTGCGGCCACAAGCACCGCTTCCGCCGGGACGCTGGCCGATGCGGTCGGCGATGTGAACGGCGACGGCGTGGTGAATGTCCTGGACATCCAGGCGGCCATCGCGCAGGCGCTCCAGACGGCCCCCGGGTCGGCCTTGGCCGACATTGACGGGAACAGCCAGGTGGATATCGCCGATGTCCAGAATCTGATCAACACCACCCTGGGAACAGGCGGACTGCTGCAGCGCATCAAAGGTGTGCTTTCAGCCCCGGCAGCCACCCTGCAGGCGGGGATCACGCTGGCCGCTGTCTCTCAGGACGGCGACCAAGTGGTCGTGACCGTGGACCCGGACACCGGCGCATTCAGCATTAAGCTTCCCGTCAGGAAGGTCTGGTCCTTCGTGTTCGCCACGGTGCCCGATGCCAACGGCAACCAGGAAACGGGCACGGTGCAGTTTACCATCGCCGGCACAACCTCCGCCGTGCTTCCCCTGGCCGACCTGTCCCAGTGTGACGTGCTGGATGTGGGCACACTGACCTTTGCCCCCGTAATCACCATCACCACTGACCTTCGGGACCTGCTGGCCCGCATCAACAAGCAGGACCTCCTAGCGGACGCCGACGGGAACGGAATCCCCGATTTCCTGGACAAGTTGATTGACCGGGTGGCCGCGCTTCCCATCTTCAACTGCAGCGCGACCACCGAAGGCGAGCCCCCGATGCCGCCCATGTCATTGCCTTGCGTTGATGCCGCGGCCATAAAGAACCTGATCAAGGGCTGTGTGGCAGACAATCTCGCCTCCATCACGGATGTGAGCCTGGTGGATGCCAATGGCAACCACATTCCCGACTTCCTGGAACCCTTCCTCGGTTGCCTGCGCGACGGCGTCAAGACTTGGCTGCAGCAGCAGGGCATTTCTATTCCCATGGACCAGGCGATGAGCTTTGCGATGAACGCAATTACCCAGCATCTGCCGGAATTGCTTGGCGCACTGCATTTGCCCCGCCTGACCGACACGAACGGCGACGGCATTCCTGACCAGATTCGCCCGGGCGTGGGTCCCCTGCATATTCCGCCGGCAATGGACGTCAACGGTGACGGCATCCCCGACTTCCTGCAGCACCGTCATCACCCGCAGCCCGGCGAAGGCGAGCCGCCCGTGGAGGGAGAGCCTGAAGTACAGACTGCCGCGGTTCCCGATGTGGTCGGCTTGACACTCGAAGATGCAAAGACGGCCATTGCCGCCGCCGGCTTCCCGGTCGGCGCCATTGGCCACCTGTTCAGTGACACTGTCCCGGTTGACCAGGTCATCGCCCAGCGGCCCGAAGCGGGCAAGACGATTCCTGTGAACGCCCCTATCTCCATCGTGGTGTCGGCCGGAGTCGCCCCCGCACCGGTGGCCATTCCCAATGTGGTCGGCCTGAGCCAGGCCGATGCCGAAACCGCCATCACCGCGGCCGGCTTCAAAGTGGGGCTGGTCGGTCAATTCCACGACGCCACCGTGGCGGTGGGCCTTGTCATCAGGCAGTTCCCCCCCGCCGACACGCTTGTGCCGCCGGGAGCGCCGGTGAACGTCGCCATATCTCTGGGACCGAAGACTGACGGCACGGCCACTCCATGAACCATTCGGCCCTGAGACATCTGGACAGAGCGCACTCCAGTGCGTCCATGCCAGGCTGTTTCCGAAAGCCGGAAGACAACTTGGCGCGGGAGGCGGATTTTCTTGGCCCGCCTCCCGCGCCCCGGCGGTCTGCCCGGCCGGGCAGGGCTGCTTCGGTTGCGGTGGCGCTCTTGCTCCTGATGCCCCTGTCGGTCGCCTTTGGCGAAACGGCGGCGCTGAAGGTGCAAAACGCCACCGTGCCGCCGGACGGCCGTTCCCTGAGCGTGCCCGTTGTGTTTTCCGCGCCGGCGGCCTGTGCCGTGGCGGCACTTCAGTTTGATGTCGAGTTCGACCCGGCGGTGCTGACACTGGCCCCCTCCGGCGGAGTTCTGGAAGGGGCGGCAGCCAAGGCCGCCGGAAAGCAAATTAGTTTCTCGAAGGTTTCACCGGACAGAATCCGGGTTCTGGTGGTGGGCCTCAACGCCGACCCGATTGCTGGCGGTGAGGTTGCCACGCTCAATTTCAACATTCCCCGCGGTGCCGTTTCCACGGCCTCGGCGGTGCATCTCAGGAATGCGGTGCTGGCTGACCCAAACGGTTCCGAGGTGCCGGTGCAGACCGGCGGTGATGACGTTCAGGACAACCTGTCCTCTCCACCGGGAGGCACGGCGGAACCACTTTCCGCCTTTCCCCTGGCCGCAGTGGTGGTGGCTTTGGGATTCCTGATTGCCGCAGGCGTGGTCGCCGGATTTGTCTGGCGGCGTCGTGCGCCGGGAAAGATTCCTTCGGAAAACCCACAAAAGCGACCCGCAACACGCTGTGCTGCGGGCAGGCATGGGTGAAGTATCGATTTGACCCCCGTGGTAAACTTGCTCGAAAGGACGCAGGATGCGGTGACGCCTCCTGCGTCCCATCCGGCAGGTGTGCGCGTGGTTTGAGGTTAAGGTATATGGCGCGGTTTCTGAAAAGACGATGGGTTCTGATGGCTCTCCCGGCCATTTTGGGCCTGGTCGTGGTGGTTTCTGCCGCCCAGGCAGGCAAAATCACGCTGGGCACGCCGGTCGCCACATCCGATGGCGGGCTGGACGTGTCTGTCAATGTGACGCCCGATTCCGGACAGGACGTTGCCGCTTTGCAGTTTGACCTGCATTATGACAGCAGCCGTTACGGCTTTACCGATGCCGCATCGGGCGGCGCAGCCGCCGGGGCCGGGAAAGACACTGTGGTCAGTGACACCGAACCCGGCATGGTGCGCGTGGTCGTGGCCGGGATCAATCAGGACACACTCGGTTCGGGAACGGTTGCCACGCTCCATTTTGACCGGACAGACAAAACAAGCACTCCGCCGGCATTTTCAGACAATGCCTTGCTGGACGGGGTGGTGGCTTCTGGTCCTTCCGGCGAGAGCATCGGCGGACTGGACGTTACGGCCGCGGTGTCCGAGGTGGCGCCGGCCTCGACATCCACCTCGACAGCAGCTTCCGCCCCGTCAACGCCAACGGCGTCGGCGACGGCATCAGGCACCAGCACGAACCCCACCGTGGCCGCTGCAAGCACGCAAAGCACTGCAGGCACAGCGTCGGCGGGTGCCGCCGTGATGGGCACGGCCCTGCTGTCGGCATCGGGAAGGCAGGCTTCGGGTGTGTCCAGCCCGCGCAATTCGACCGGCATGGGTGCATTGGTCGAACCGCGCGGGACGGCGCAGCGAGCCGCCAACGGGTCTGCCAACAGGTCTGCCGCCGCGATGCCGCAGACATTTGGCGGCGTGTCGCCATCCAGGCGGGGCGTGGAGGCTTCGTCTTCGGGAACGCCCATCAGGGTGGCCAGCGCTTCTTCCCCCGGCAAGAGTAGGACTCACGAACAATCCCCGAAAGCCGCCGCAGGCTCCCCCACTGCCGAGGCTGAGCCCGATGCCGGGCTTCCTTCACGAGATTCGGCCGTGAGTGCTTCTGGCGTTAATGCCGACCGCGTATTGCTTGCGGAAACCACTTCCAGTTCAAGGCATGCCCCGGCGCTGACCGCCGCCAAAGCTGATGGCGGTGCCCCCAAAATGAAAGATGCGATGAATTCGGACCTGTACATTTTTCTGGTTGGGAGCCTGGTCGTGGTGGTGTTGATGCTGGGTGCGTGGGTGCTGAGGAGAAGCTAGCGGATGCGCAAATCGGCACGGACGAGCTTTCGCATGGGCGCCGCGGCGTTGTTGCTGCTGCTGGCAGGGATGAACAGTGTCCATGCCGTAACCCTGTCGATCTCCAATGCTGAAAATGTGCGGGCCGGCGATGCCGGTGTCGAACTGACCATGGCGCTCTCCAACAACGGTGCGGCCGCGTCGGTCGGCGGAGTTCAGATGGATGTGTCTTTCGACGCGGCTACGCTCACCCTGACCACCGTGCAGCCCGGAGCTTCGGCGCAGGAAGCCGGAAAGAACGTCTCCTTCAACGAGCTTTCCCAGGGCGTGGTGCGGATCATCGTGGCCGGACTAAACCAGAAAACGATTCAGGACGGTGCCCTTGCCGCACTGGCCTTTGACATCGCCGCAAACGCCCCGGCCGGTTCTTGCCCCGTGGCCATGACGGTGGCCCAGATGGTCTCCCCCAATGGGGTGCAGATCACCGGTTCCACCGTTCCGGGCTCGGTGACCATTGTCTCGGACACAGAGGGGGAAACCGCCGCCGAGGGTGAAGGCGAGGGTGAAGGCGAAGGCGAAACCGGAACCCCGTCAGGCTGTGCCTGTGCCACGGTGACGCCCTCGCAGCATCCGGGTAATGTTGGCGGCGGCCTGCTGGTGGTGGGTAGTTTTATGCTGATTTGCATAGGTCTTTCCAGAAGTGAACGGAGGCAGATCCCGCGGCAGTGACGCGCCGGGGGAATGGTGGATATGTGGGCAGGGTTTCACAGGGAGGCTGGCATTTGCGCCGCGTCCCGCACGGAAAAGAGCAGTTGTTGTCCGCCGAAGAGTAGGCACCCAGCCCTGCGGTGAACAAGCACAACCAGGCAAGGATGTCCGGAGACCATGACTCTCTTTAGACTTGGGATAGCAGCCTTTCTACTCTTTGCCGCCAGCCCTGCGTGGGCGGCCACCCTGACCGTGGGGCAATCCACCGTCACCGGGGGCAATATTACAGTGGCGGTTCCCGCCACCCTGACCGTCGGCGCGGGCGAGCAGATTGTTGCCGCCCAGTTCGACCTGTCCTTCGACAGCACTTCGATGACGCTGAACGATGTCACCGCCGGGGCCGCGGCGGTGGCGGCCGGAAAGGACCTTTCTTTCAGCTTTCCCGACACGGGCACAGCCCGCATCATAATTGCCGGATTCAATCAGAACGTGATTTCTTCCGGCATCCTCGCAAGCATCAGCCTGAGCACCCTCCCGGCGATTTCCATTGGGTCCCACCTGTTGGCCTGTTCCGAACTGGTGTTGTCCGACGCACAGGGCAACTCCGTGTCCGCCATCGCCGTCTCCGGAGTGATAAACGCGGGCGGCTCGGTTCCCAATGTCGTGGGACTTGCACAGACTGCGGCCCAGACCGCGCTCACTTCGGTAGGGTTGGTGATGGGTTCCGTCAGTCTGGCATTCAGCAACACCGTGGCGGCCGGCCTTGTGATCAGCCAATCCCCCACTGCCGCCACACATGTGGCCTATGGCGCTGCCGTCAATTTGGTCGCTTCGAAGGGGCCGCAGACGGTGACCGTTCCCAGTCTGGCAGGCCTTACGCAGCTACAGGCACAGAATGCGCTGGTCACTGCCGGCCTCGTCTTGGGCACGGTGACCAGCGAATTCAGTGACACCGTGGCAAACGGCCACGTCATCCGTCAGACACCGGCCTCCGGAAACAGCGCCGCTGCGGGCAGCGCGGTGGCCGTGGTCCTTTCCAAAGGCCCGCAAATCGTGACGGTTCCCAATGTGGCCGGCCTCACCCAGGCCCAGGCGCAGAGCGCGCTGGTTGCAGCGGGCTTGGTCTTGGGCACAGTGACGAGCGAGTTTAGCAGCAACGTGACCAATGGCCTCGTCATCCGTCAGTCACCGGCCTCGGGTGACACGGCCGCCTCGGGCGGTGCCGTCGCAGTGGTCCTCTCCAAGGGTCCGCAAACCGTCACGGTGCCCAGTGTGACCGATATGACCCGAACTGAGGCGGAAAGTGTGCTGGTTGCGTCGGGCCTTGTCCTCGGTGCGGCCAGCAGCGAGTTCAGTGACACCGTGGCCGTCGGACTGGTCATCCGCCAGACGCCAGAGTCTGGAAATTCGGTCATTTCGGGCAGCGCGGTGGCATTGGTCATCTCCAAAGGACCAGAAAACGTGACAGTGCCCAATGTGGTCGGCATCACCCAGGCACAGGCGCAGGATGCTCTCGTGGCTGCGGGCCTCCTTTTGGGAACCGTCACCACTGCATTCAGCGACACGGTCGCCGCCGGTATTGTCATGGAGCAGGCGCCTTCCCCGGGCGCCACTGTACCCTCCGGCAATACTATTGATGTGGTGCTTTCCAAGGGGCCGGCGACCGTACCTGTGCCCAATGTGGTCGGCATGAACCAAGCCCAGGCACAGACCGCGCTCGCGGCGTTGGGCCTTGTCCTGGGAACGGTGACCAGTGAATTCAGCGCTACCGTGACGGCCGGACTCGTCCTAAGCCAGACGCCGGCATCGGCCACCAGCGTCGCTTCGGGCAGCGCCGTGGCCCTGGTCCTTTCCAAAGGACCACAGACCGCAACCGTCCCCAGTGTGGTGGGCGCAACCCAGACAGTAGCCCAGAACACGCTTGTTGCATCAGGGTTGATGCTGGGGGCAGTCACCAGTGAATTCAGCGACTCGGTCGCCGCCGGACTGGTCCTGAGCCAGACACCCGCGCCCGGCAGCATGGTGTCTTTGGGCAGTGCCGTTGCCGTGGTGCTCTCGAAAGGCCCGCAGACTGCAACTGTTCCCGACCTCATCGGCACTGCGCAGACGGCGGCGCAGTACAAGCTCATTGCGGCCGGGTTGGCCCTGGGCAATGTCACCAGCCGGTACAGTGCCACCGTGGCCGCCGGTGTGGTCATCGCGCAGTACCCAACGGTTGGCACCGTCCTTGCACCCGGTGCGGCGGTGAACCTGATTGTTTCCAGCGGCGCTTCGTCCACCTCAGCGCCCAGTGTGTTGGGCATGACCCAGACCGACGCGCAGAATGCCATCACCACCGCTGGTTTGGTGCTTGGCGACGTCAGACATGCCTACAGCGACTCCGTCGCGGCGGGCCTCGTCATAAGTCAGACCCCGGATGCCGCCACCACGGCAACGCCGGGCGCGGGCGTGAGCGTGGTGATTTCCGACGGTCCGGCCCCAAGCGGGTGTATTGGCGGAACCGCCAAGGCCCTCGGTCAGGGGCCGAAAAGCGGAAACACCCTGTTGCTCGGCGCCGTACTCACGCTCCTCTCCGTCTTCCGCCGGTCCAAGCTCGTTCCAGCATAGCCCCCCTGGTGAAGGGGGCTTCCAACCGCGGTCTTCCCTGTCTTACTGCACAGGCGGGGCCGCCGATTTTAACGTGGCGGTTACTTCCTCCGCTGTGGGCACCTTGTCGTCAAAATGCTTGAGGGCGCGGCCGTCCCGCACGAGGCTCATCCGAAAATGCCCGTCCCCGCGAAGGTTGAAATACAGCAATGGCTGGTTGCCCAGAACATGCAGGGGAAAGAGGGGCTGGGTCTCGGCGCGGAACTTGTCCAAATCCCCCGGGGCGTCCTCGTAGCACAGCGCCACCATGGGCAGCATGTCCGGCTGTGACATGAGCTCGTTGAGCTCCGGCACATGGCTCTTGCACTCGTCACAGGTCATGCTGAGGATGGGCACCAGATAGGTGCCCTTGCCCAAATCAAAGGACCCCATGTCGGTCATGAAAACAAACTGGCTGTAGTCGATCCCGGCTGTCTCCCCGTTCGCTGTCGCAACAGGCGGTGCCGTTGCAATTTGCTCCACCCGCGGCGCGGCATAGCCCACCGCCCCGGCCGCCGCGGCAAACGCGATGACAAAACGAAGCGCCGCGCCGCGCCAGGAGAAGGGCTTTTCCGTCACTTCATCGGTCAATGCAGTCTCGACCGTGCTGGCCGCAGGCTTCCGCACCAGCACCTGCCAGGAAACGCATCCCAGCAGGAACAGCAACACGTTCTTGGCAATTGAAACAGGCGGCGTCATTTTGACCAGCGGGAAACAGCCACAGTCTTCCAGCCCATGAACCAGCCAGGCGTAAACGATCAGGACGGTAAACACGGTCAGCATCAGTTCGAGGCAAAGGACCGTCAGTCCCCGAAGCCGTAGCCCCAGCAGCATGGCCACACCCAGCGCCATTTCGGCGGACAGGGTAAAGAGGGCGAACCACGGCAAATAGGCCTTGTCGGTGACCACATGATAGGCCGACATCTGCACGGAGAAGCGATTGATATCCAAGGCCTTCGGCACCGCCCCCACCACAAAGAAGAGGCCGATGACCAACTCGCAACCCCGCGCCAAAAAGCGCTTCACAGTGGTATTCATCATGCAACAAGACCCTCATCAATCGTTCGCCGGAACGCACCCCGCAGAGTTCTTCTTCCGTGCGATTACGTGTCTTCCGTGGTTAAAGAATCTTCCTCGGTTCAATCTCTAAACCGGTTCTTGCGTTTCCGTTCCCGAATGGGACTGGTCTCCAGAAATCGGACCAGGAGCCCCACACTGCACAAAACGAAGCCCAGCACAATGCAGGCGACACCGCCAAAATAGGCGCCCACCGCCCACTCGCTCTTGCCCAAGACCCCGTTTACCAGCACGAAAATCACGCCGATCACCGTCAACGAAACCCCCGTCAGCGTCAAATCCGTCTTCACCGGTTGCTCACTGTCCGTGGCCACGGGCGCGGCGGGCTCTTCCAATTCCTCGAAAGCGCGCAAAAGCTCTGGCTTGTGTTCCACCTTCTCCAGCAGCGCCATCCGAACCCGGTGATCAATCCAGGCACGAAAAAGCGACCGGAACACGACATATAAGAATACGGCGAGTCCGAGCAGAAACGGCAGCATTAAGACAGACACACGCATCGTACACCCTCGCAAAGGTCACCAATCATTTTGATTATACACAGTCTGGGACGCCAGGCGAACCTTGAGAGGCGCTGTTCTTGACTTAACAGAATAAAAGTCGGTTCCCGGTGTTTTCTTCTCCGGCGGGCCATTGTCAGCCGGCAAAAGCCGGGCGAAAATGGGCTTTATGCAGACCTGCCATCAGAGACAGCATTGAAACCCCGTCAAGTCCCCAAAGGTCAAAGGGTTGAGAAGAAACTTATGGTATATCGAAGCGTAGCCACAGCGGCCTTTATTGCGGTCGCCATACAGATTTTTGCCGTGGGCATACTTGCCCCGCGGTTGCCCCGGGAAGTGTGCCGTCCCGGCGCGCAGCAGCAGAAAACCATGAGTTTCCCCACCGTTCCGGTGGTCCGTCTCACCAACACCGACGGGACAGTGCGCGTTGTTGTTGCGGAAGTCAAGGAAATTCAGGTGGATGCGGACATTCGCGCCTACACCCCCAGCACTAATGAACAGCCCGTGGCGGAGCAGTACATCACCACCCTGGTCAAGACCACGTCCACCGATGCCGGTCTGGAAGTGGTCACCGAACCGGGCGAACGACCCGATGAACTGGATCTGCGGGTCGATTACATCATCACCGTGCCGCCGGGCACCGATGTGGCGCTGGAAGTGTCCAATGGAAATGTCCGGGTGGCCGCGGGCTGCAATCAGGTGACCGTCGAGGGGGTCAACTCCGATATCGATATTCAGGGCCCAAAAGGTGCTGTTAATGCGAAAAGCACGAACGGACGCATTCGCATTTACGATTCGGAGGCGCAGACCACGCTGGAGACGGTCAACGGAAACATCAGCGCCCAGGTCAAGTCGGGCACGCTGCAGGCCTCGACCATCACCGGGTCGATTATGACCACCCTGCTCAGTCCCGAGGTCAGCGCATGCGACTTGACCTCAATGAACGGAGCGATTACACTTATCATGTCGGAGAACTGCTCTGCCGAAGTGAGCGCCACGACAGGCCGGGGCACGGTGCGTGCCGAGCCGGGCGTGGAACTCAAATCCGGGGAGCACAAGCGTCACGCAATGCTGGGCACCATCGGCGACGGCGTGACGAAGCTCTCCATGAACTCCATGAACGGCGACATAGTCCTGCAAAGGAGTACCACATGATCAAAGAAGCCGTCTCAGTATTTCCGGTCGCATCGGAAGCTGAAGCCGAACAGGAAGTGTCCGACCTGGAACTGGTCGGGCAGGCCAAGTCCGGTGACCGGGACGCCTTTTCCGAGCTGGTGCGACGGCACCAGCATCTGGTGTTCAACGTGTCCTACCGCTTCATGCGCGACATGACCCAGGCGGAGGACATGGCCCAGGAATCCTTTCTCAAGGCCTACCGCCTGCTGAAGGGTTTCCGGGGCGATTGCAGTTTCCGGACCTGGATGTACCGCGTGACCTCCAGTGTGTGCCTGACCGAACTGAACCGCCGCAAGCGCCGCGGTGAGGTGGAGTTTGGCCCGCAGCACGACACCTCGGCGGAAGGACTCCCCGAGGTCGGCAACAGCGACCTGCTGGAGCATATCCGCCGTTGCGTTCACAAGCTGTCCGAACGCTACGCGACGATCATGACCCTCTACTATCTGAACGGCACGTCCTATGATGAGATTGCCGAGGCGATGGAGATTCCCGTGGGCACGCTCAAGACGTGGATGTTCCGCGCCCGCAAGCAACTGCGGCGCATTGTTGAAAAGGAGCTTGCATACAATGGCTGGTGGTGAGAAATTTGACATAGACGCCCTGATTGATAAGGCGCTGTCCGCCGAGCCGATGCTGCGCGCCCCGGTGAGCCTGCAGCGGGGTGTTGAAGAGCGTCTGCGCATAGCGGACCTGCGGGACCGCGAGAAAATGCGCTTCCGCCTTTCCATGGCCACGCTATCGCTCGCACTGGTTTCGGCGCTTTTCGCGGCCGGTGCCCTGCTTTGGTTCACCAACCTCAGTGTGCTGGCCAAGGCCGGCGTATCCGGCGGCAAGGGCCAGTACGACTATTACGCCACGGCGCTGGTGCAGTTCTGGCATGCCTATCAGGGCGCGTACACGCTGGTGCTCAGTGTGCTGCTGGCGGTGTGCACGCTGGCCATGGGCTGGCGGCCCCTGCGCAAACGCTTCGGAATGCGCTGACAAAGATCGGAAGAACATTTTTCCGTTTCGCGGGTATATTATGGCGGGCTCCGGCCCGCCATTGATGTATTCTGGGAGAGCCCCGTGAATTTCGAGGTTTGCCGCAGTTCATCGGCGGGACGGTTCAACCATTTACTTTTCAGGGGTCCCATGACGTATCATATCGCGACGCGGCAGGCCGATGGTTTCGGACACAGGTTCGAAGTTGGTCCGCCCGTCAGGCATGAAGCAGTCCCGAGGATGCAATGAGTCGAATAAAACGCAATAAGACAGCACTGTCCACCCTTCAGATCATCGCGGCGGCGGTCATTATTTTGGCCGTTCTGGTGGGCTTGGCCTTTTTCCTGGCCCAGCAAAAGCCGGAGGCCCCCCCAAAGTCCAAGGTTTCCTACCAGGCGGCGCCCACGGAAAAGCCGCGGCCCAAGAAATCGGGCAAGGACGACAACTTCTCACCGGTCGCCGCCCCCAAGCCTGCCGCCGACAAGAAGGGTGAGGTGCAGGCCGCCATTGCCGCGCCCGACGCCGAACCGGTCGACGAAACGCCCTACCGCATCATCGGCACCGTCATCAATGCGGAGGACAAGTCCCCCATCGCCAAGGCGCGGGTGGCCGCCGTCCGCATCCCCTCCCCCGGCGAAGCCCCCCCGCCCCCGCGGCCCAAAGGGGCGCAGGATCCGAATGAGGCCGGATATGGCACCACCAAGGATGATGGCACCTATGAACTGGTGCTGACGAAGCCCGGTGCCTACAGCGTGGAATTCTCGGCCAAGGGTTTCATGAACGTCAAGAAGGTATCCGACGCGCTCAGCAAAGAGGTGCCCAGGCACGAGGTGAACGCCGAACTGAGTTCAGGCGCCACCGTTTCCGGGCGCGTAAAGGTTGCCGGTTCCATTGAAGGGGCGCCCGACCTGAAGGTCTATGTGGAGCACGGCGCCGACACCAAGACCGACGCCGACGGAAACTATGAACTGACGGGGCTGATGCCCGGCGAGGCCGGCGTCACCGTTGAACTGCGCGGCAGTGAATTCGTGGCCGGCAAGGCCCTGCCCTACCAGAAAGTGAAGATCGGCACCGCCAAGGACCATGTGAAGAATGTGGACTTTGAGGTGGAGGCCGCGGGCATCGTATGGGGCTATGTCACCTCGGGCGACAAGCTGCCCGTGCCCGCCGCCGACGTGGTGCTCTGCACCTCCGACAGCCCCCTTTCCCAGGCGCTGAACAGCATGGTCAAGCAGGCGCCGCCACTGTCCAACCGCACCGGTGATGACGGCTACTACGAACTGCGCGGCGTTCCGCTCAACCAGCCTTGGCGGCTTTACGCCACCTGCAAGGACAGCGCGCCCCAGTTGGCCGACCCCTTCCTGCTGACCAAGGACCAGCGCGCGGTGCGCATCGACGTGTTCCTCTTCTCCGGCAGCAACGTGATTGGCGTCGTTAAAAGCGACAAGGGCGACCTGCTCGCCGATACCGATATCACCTGCATCCCGGCCTATTCAAAACTGCTCAGTCCCGTCGAGTCGCCGCAGGCATTCCGCAATGCGCGCAGCGACGACAAGGGCCAGTTCACCATCACCCAGTTGCCGCCCGGCGAGTACCAGTTGTTTGCCCGAAAGAAAGGCTTCAAGATTTCCGCCATGGGCTACCCGATTTATCCGGACGGCTACAGCGACATCAAGGTGGAACTGACGCTCAGTTCGGCCGACGACGGCAAGTACAGCGTATTCGGTTTCGTCAAGGATGGCACCAATGCCGCCGTGGACGGCGCGAACATCAAGCTTACAGGCATGTCGGGCGCCAGCTTTGACGCGATTGAACGCAGCACGACTTCCGGCGGCGGCGGCAAGTTCAATTTCGACGGTGTAAACACGGGATACTACTCCCTTGAAGTCACCAAAGAGGGATATGCTCCGACCACCATTCGGCGTGTGCGCCTCAATGAGGAAATACAGGTCGTGCTGAAGCAGACCGCCACCATCCGCGGTTTCGTCACCACGCGCGACACGGGTCGCGCTCCGGCCACCTACACCGTCGATGCTTATCCCCTGTCTTCGGGCGGCGAAGGTCGCCTGGACATGATGAGCGCCATGACCGGCGCCACCAATTCGATGACCTTCTCCAATCCCGACGGCAGCTTTGAAATGCGCGTCAACGCCGGGTCCTACCGCATCGAGGCGCGGGCGGAAGACTACACCCCCGCCCGCGTGGAGGTGGAGGTGCAGGCCGGCCAGATTACGGACAATGTCAAGCTGGTGCTGGACAACAGGGGCGGCACGATTACGGGCACCGTTGTCGCGGGCGACGGCTCCAGTGTGCAGGGCGCCCAGGTGATGCTGGTCGAGGCCACGACCCCGGCAGAGGCCATGATGCTGCTGCCCTCGGCGCAGGGCGACAGAACGCAGCAGGTGGGTGCCGACGGCAGCTTCACCTTCCAGAACCTGCCGGCGAGCAGCTATATCGTGGTGGCCAAGCATCCCCGCTATGCCACAGGCACCAGCGAGTTGATCACCCTGACCCAGGGCGGCCACCAGGACAATATCCGCGTGCGTCTCGGCACGGGAGGCGGCCTGGAGGGCTATGTGTACCGCCAGGGCCAGGTGTCGCCGGGGGCGGTGGTCATGGTGGCCGGCAACGGCACCACCAAGAGCGCAACGACCGACCAGAGCGGCCACTACCTTGTAGACGGCCTGTCCTCGGGCACCTTCCAGGCGATGGTCACCGAAGTTTCCAGCGGCGACATCAGCAGCATTTACGGCGCGCGCGGCCTCCAGGTGACGATCACCGAAGGCCAGACGACGCGCTGCGACTTTGGCAACCAGAGCGGTGCCAAGATTGAGGGGCAGTGCATCCCCGGTCCGACGAGCATGCTCGGCGGCCGCGTCGTGCTGCACGCGCCGGGCGGCGGTCCCGTGCCGCTGGGGGGCATGGCCGACCTGACCCAGTTGATGGGCCAGAGCACTGGCGTGAGCCCCATGGGCAACTTCACGCTCGAAGACGTGCCCCAGGGCGACTGGCAGTTGGACGTGTTCTACTTTGAAATGGGCGGGGCAAACCCGCTGCAGGTGCGCTATGTGCACACCGAACTGGTGACGGTGGCGGAATCGCAGGTGATTCCACTGACCCTGAACATCACAAACTTCTAACGAGGCGGCAATGGCCCTGATTGAACTTGAAGATCTGGTGGTAAGCTACGGCGGACTGCGCGCGCTGAACGGCATCTCCTGCTCCCTTTCCGAGGGGGCGGTGGGGTTGCTCGGTCCCAATGGTGCGGGTAAGAGCACCATCATCAAGACGCTGCTCGGATTCATCCGGCCCGAATCGGGCCACGTGCGCGTCATGGGTCTGGCCCTGCCGGACAACGCGCTCCAGGTGCGCCAGCGCATGGGCTACATGCCCGAGCGTGAGGCGTCGAGCCCCAAGATTAGCGCCGTGTCCTTCCTGACCTACTGCGGGCGCCTTTTCGGCATGTCCCGCGTGGATGCCATGGAACGCACGCACGAGGTGTTGAACTACGTGGGGCTGGGCGAGGCGCGCTACCGGAACATGGAGACCTACTCCACCGGCATGCTGCAGCGCGTCAAGCTCGCCCAGGCGCTGGTGCATGATCCCAAACTGCTATTCTTGGACGAGCCGACAAACGGCCTCGACCCGGACGGGCGCATCGAGATGCTCGAACTGGTCCGAGAGGTCGCCTCGCGGCGCGGTGTGACGGTCATTCTCTCCTCGCACCTGCTGCCCGACGTGCAGCACGTGTGCGAGCGTGTGGTGATGATCAACCGCGGCAAGGTGATTCGGGACGGACAACTGAACGACCTGATGGCGCCGCAGGACCACCGTTTTGAGATGCGCCTGCGCGACCGCGAGCAGGAATTCCTGGCGGCGTTGGAGGTGCGCGGCGTGACCTGGTTGAAGGTTCAGCCTTCCGGCAATCTTCAGGTGACCCTGCCCGAGGGCATGGACACGGGCGATCTATTTGAAGTCGCGAGGTCGGCGGGGACGCAGGTGCGCCACTTCCGCCCGTCGCGGCAGTCCCTGGAAGAGGCCTTTATCGAAGCGATCGGGGAGAACTGATCTGTGCCTGTTTATGAGCAAACATACCGAAACTACGAGGGCGGTCTGCGCCACCAGTTCCGATGGTGGATCGTGGTGGAACAGGAATTTCGCGTCCTGTCGCGTTCGCGCATCTTCAAATTCCTGGTGCTGCTGGCCGGCCTCCACGTGATCTTCCGTGTTCTGCAGGTGGTGGGCTACGACGTGATCGTGCAGGATCCCAACCACCCGATGGCGCCCCTGCTGAAGCAGGTGGAGGTCATCGTGGTCAACGGGCGGATGTTCTTCGACTTCGTCCGGTTGCAAACGCCGCTCATGTTCATCACGCTGCTGTATGCGGGGTCGGGCATGATCTGCAACGACATCCGAAACAATTTGATGGAGATTTACTTTTCCAAGCCCCTGCGCTGGTATGACTATGTGCTCGGCAAGGTGCTGGCCCTGACGCTCCTCGGCCTGAGCCTCACGATTCTCCCCGTCTTTCTGGTGCTGCTTCAGCACAACCTGCTGCTCCCCAGCGCGCAGACCGTGAGCGACACCCTCTTCTGGGGCGGCGCGGCCATGGGCTACTCGCTGGCGGTGGTACTCCCCACCGCACTGTGCATCCTGGCCTGTTCGGCCGTCATGCCGGGCCAGAACTACGCGGCCATCACGGTGTTCATGCTGCTTATCGCGAATTCGACCATGGCCGGCCTGCTGGCCGGCGCCCTGCGGGACAGAAACTATCTGGTGCTCTCGTTCCCCCTGGCGCTCGACCGGCTCGGGCAGGAACTGTTCCAGGAAACGCGCCTGCTCTTTGAGCTGCGCTGGGAATGGCCGGCACTGCTGGTCGGGTCGACCTGTCTGCTTGCGCTGGTTATCATCATGTGGCGTGCGCGCCGGGCGGAGGTGGCGGCATGAGCGCGATTATCGAGGCACACTCCCTTTCCAAGTGGTTTGGCGAGGTGATGGCCATCAACAATCTGGACCTGGTGATAGAGCCGGGTGTGACCGGCCTGCTCGGGCCGAACGGCGCGGGCAAGAGCACCTTCATCAAGCTGGCGCTGGGCCTGCACGGTCCGAGCCGGGGCGAAGTGCGCGTGCTGGGCCAGCCTCCCCGCAACAACATGGGGGTGCTCCGCCGCATCGGCTACTGTCCTGAGATTGACAACTTCTACGACAACACCACGGGCTTCGAATTCGTCTACTGGCTTAACCGCTACTGGGGTATGGGCGCCCGGGCGGCGGCCGTGAAGGCGGAGGAGGCCTGCGAGATGGTCCGCATGACCGGGCGCATGCACGACCCCATCGAGGAGTACAGCAAGGGCATGCGCCAGCGCATCAAGATAGCCCAGGCCCTTGCGGCGCACCCGGAACTGCTCTTCCTCGACGAGCCCATGAACGGCCTCGATCCCCAGGGCCGCGACGAGATGTATTCGCTGATCCAGCAGCTTGGCGATGCCGGGCTTTCGGTCATCGTGAGCAGCCACATTCTCTACGAAATTGAGCGGATCACCGACAGCGTCGTGCTGCTGTACAACGGTGCCCTCATCGCCCAGGGCCGTGTGCGCGACATACGCGAACTCATTGACCGCCATCCGCACACCATCCGGATTGAGAGCCCCGACCCGCGCCCGCTGGCCCGCGAGTTTGCCGGCGACCCGGGCATCATGATTGTCGAAATTGAGCGCGACGCGGTCATCGTGCGCACGCAGGACCCGAACGGCTGCTACCAGAAGCTGAACGACCTGATGCTGGAGGGGCGGTTGCCCATCGTCTCGATGGAATGCTCCGACGACAGCCTTCAGGCCGTGTTCGACTATCTGACGAAATAAGGGAAACCGGAAGACATGAACCACGATGAAACCTCGGCATTGCTGCTGCGCCCCGAGGCGCGCCCGAAACGGGCGGGCTATGTCAATGCCGTGATGGGCAGCGCCGCGCACGCGGTGACGATGATCATGCGCCGCAAGCGCTTCGCCATGGCGGCCATCATCGCCTTCATGCCTGTGCTGATCCCGCTGGCGCTGGCCTTCCTGTCCAAGGCGGCTTTTGCCGATGAGGGCAATGTGATTTTCGTGCGCCTTTGCGAGCAGTTGCACATGCCCGTGCTCGCGCCGCTGCTGGCCCTGTTCTTTGCCAGCATGCTCGTGGCCGAGGACATCGAAACACAGACGATTCCCTATGTGCTTACCCGCCCCCTCCCCCGCTCCGCCTGGGTGCTGGGACGCTTTCTGGCCTATCTCCTCGTGGCCACGACCATCTTGGGCCTGTCCATCACCATGACCTTTGCCGCCTCGGCCACGCTTTCCAAGCTCAGCCTGACCAACACAAACGACTTGCTGCTGCTGGGCCACTATATTCTGGTGGCGCTCGCCGCGCTGACGGCCTACGGCGCCTTGGCGGTGTTTCTTGGGGTCTTCACCAAGCGGCCCATCGTGTACGGCGTGCTGCTGCTTTACGGTTGGCAAAAAATCGCCATGATCATTCCCGGAGTGGTCGATTTTCTGACGATAAGCAAATACGTTGAGGCGCTGTACCCCGTGCTGGCCACGCAGCGCAATGTGGTCGAGGTCCAGACTGCGCTGGGCACCTTCCAGAAACAGATCTTTGCCGTCAGCGCCACCCGGGCCGTGGTCATGATTCTTCTGGTGACCGCGGTCTTTCTGGTGTCCAGCATTGTCGCCGTGCGCCGCCGTGAATACGGCACGGGACGGGCGGCGGGGAGCTGATTCATGGCCAGCCGCGCAAGGCGTGACATTCGGCGCAACCTGCTGTTCATCCTGCTCGCCCTGCTGGCGCTGTCCGGGCTCATTGCCTTTGTTGGCATCGTTCAGGGCGGACCCGCGCCCGTGCTGCTCTCGGAAGAACGGGCCAAGTTTCTCGAACGCCGCGCCGACAAGGCGGGCAACGGTATTGCGGAGCTGCTCGACGCCTGCAAAGCGCTTGAAGGGTTGGGTCCCGTGCCGCTGTGCGCCGACCTGCTGAGATCGGGCAAGCTCAATCCTCTGCGCCCCGTGACTTCCCAAAATCCGTTGGAAACCTCCGCCTCGCTGGGGCAGTACCTGGGTGCAAACTCCTTCTGCCCCAATGACGACCCGAACTTCAAGGAATACATCGAAAAGACGGAGCTTGTACTGCCCGCCGTCCAGGCGGCCCTGGCCAAGCCCTTTATCTTTCGAAGCAGCCTGTCCATCGTGGAGGACGGCAATGCCCCCGACCCGCTGGCGCCCCTGAACAAACTCATCCGCCATCTGTGCGCCTATGCCCGGTACGAGAGCATCGTGGCGGGCGACACCGCCAAGAGCCTGGCGGTACTGCAGAGCGCCGAAGCGGTTTGCCGAAAACTGGAGGAATCAGGGTCCTTTGATCTGCGTGTCGGCCATCCGGATCGTCCTGCCGGACGGCAGGGTTTCTTCAAGTTCGGCCTGAGCGCGAGCGCCGACGCTCCCTGGACGGCCATCCCGGTCCTCGCCAAGTATGCCGTGGACCGCAAGGAATCTCTTGATGCCCTGCTGGAAATGACGCGGTCCGTGCTGGAGAACACCCCGGACCGGTCTTCGCTGTTCTCGGCCTACTGCATGATGCTGGACGATTTGATGGACGGTGCCGAACTGCCCCCGGACATGGACATGGGCCACCGCATTATCATGGCTGTGGTGAACCGGACCGTGCGCCATGATTCGCGCATTCTGGTGGAGCAGGAAACGGCCATCCGCGAGGCGATGGGCGGACCGCTCGGCGATTTGCCTGAGAAAATTCGCAAGGTCGCCGGGGACGGAGGCATGTTCGGACCCAGGTTCATGCCCCTTCAGATGGCGCTCACCAATGTCAGGGCCTCGTTCGAAGGACGCCGAATTACGGCCGCGCTCGCCGTGCGCGTGGAGGCATTCCGAAAGGAACACGGGGTCTATCCCGAAAAACTGGATGAACTGGTCCCTCAGTACCTCTCCAGCATTCCCGCCAGTCCCTCCACCGGAAAGCCCCTGGTCTACGAAAAGTCCAACGAGGGTTATGTGATTTCCGAAATCCGCACGGTGAACCCGCCCGACAGGTACGGCATGTTCTATCGCAGCGATGACTTCTCCCTCGACATGCGCGTCCTTCCGCCCCCGACGGTCACTGTGGGTTCATCCCTCGCCCTGCCGCCCACGCCCGCGGCCCATTGATCCCTCCCCTGCTCCATCGTTTTTTCACTGTCCATTGTCAATTGTCCTTTATCCCCCATGCACCGTAAACTTCGCCTCGGCCGTGTTGCCATGGGGGTCCATGCAGGTGACCCGGTGAACACCTGCCGTGAGTGACAGGTAAAGTGGCTGGGTGGAATTGGACGGCCCGACAAACCGGTCATCCAGATACCACTGCGTGTTGCTGCCCGTGCTGTCCACCGACGAGCACAACTGTATCTTGTCTCCGTTGGACTCGCCCGTAAGCACAAATTCGCTGTTGTCCGCCGGGGACGTGATGGCAAGGGCCCTGTTCGCACTGCCCGGTTCACCCTCTCCCCCGTTTTGGGAATCACCCCTGCGGGGCACCGCCGCAAGATCCCAGTGACGCGCGTCGGCCGGCCAGGATTGCATCACCTTTCCCTCCGGGCCGGGCTGATGGACGGCACAGCGCCGGTGCAGGTACTGGTTGGCCGGAAACCAAGCGGACTCGGTGGCGGTGCAACTGGGTGATGCGGGCAGGCCGCTGATGGAACACACCTTGACATTCACCAAATCATTGCCGAGTTCGGGCCAGGCCGATTCGGATTTCTTGGGCAGACTGCGGAACACCTGCGCGGCCAGCGGCAGCGCCGATTTTGCCCCCACCAGGTGCAGCGACGAGCGGCCGTTGCTGTTGCCCATCCACACCCCCACCAGGTAATGCCGGTTAAACGCGACGGCCCAGGCATCATGCAGGCCGCCGGAGGTCCCCGTCTTCCAGCACACGCGCGGCGTAAAACCGCCCGTGGTGACCAGGTTCCGGTCTAGTTCCGTTGGGAAGGGCTGGTCGAGCATCTGGTACAGCGCCAGCGCCGTGCCCCGCGAAAGCAGGCGGACCGGAGCGGGTGGGCTGTCGGCTTCGAGCCTGCGCAAGGGCTGAAACTCACCCAGCCGCGCCAGCATCAGATAGGCCCCGACAAGCGACTCCAGCGTGACCTCGCAGTCGCCGATGGTCAGGCCCAAACCGTAATCGGCTGCGGGCCGGTTCAGCGTGTTGAAGCCCGCCTTGCGCAGAAATGAGCACAGCGGTTCCACCCCCACCCGGTCGAGCATCATGACGGCGGGCACATTGAGCGACAGCCGCAGTGCCTCCGTCGCCGAGACGAGACCGTTGTGGCTGCCGTCAAAATTGGCCGGATTGTAGCCGCCGTAATCGAGTGTGCCGTCGAGCAGTTGCTCCGTGGGATAGGCCTTTTGCAGTTCCAGCGCCAGGGCGTAGGTGAAGGGCTTGAGCGTCGAGCCCGGCGACCGGCGCGACCGGCAGAGGTCTACCTGCCCGGCGATGGCCTTGCTGAAGAAATCTGCCGACCCCACCCGCGCCAGCACAGTCCCCTCCCCCACGTCCAGCACCATCACGGCAACGTTTGTGATTTCCCCGTTGAAGCGTTGGAGGTGGTGCGCGGCCAGGGCCTGCACGCGTCCCTGCAAGTCCGCGTCGAGAGTCGTCCGCACCGCCCCGTTGTCCACCGCCTTGGCGCGCAGGCGCATTGCCAGATGGGGCGCCTGGTGCGGCAGGGCATGCCATGCCACGCCCAACGGCGCGGCGGCGGCCTGTTCCTGCTCGGCCGCGTCGATGAACCCGGCCTCGCGCATTTGCGACAGCACCAGGTTGCGCCGGGCCAGTGCCCTTTCCGGGTGGCGCAGGGGATTGAGGGCCGTCGGCGACTTGGGCAGACCGGCCAGCAGCGCCGCCTCGGACAGGACCAGTTCGGAGGCGGGCTTGCCAAACCAGCGGCGGGAGGCCGCCTCAACGCCCACCAGATTGCCGCTGTAGGGGGCTGAATTCAGATAGGTTTCCAGAATCTGCCGTTTGTCCGTGCCCCGTTCCAGCCGCAATGCGTCCAGCATCTGCCCCAGCTTGCCCCGCAGAGAACGGCGGTTGGCCTCGGTCCGTTTAACCAGTTGCATCGTCACGGTCGAAGCGCCGGATGCAACATGGCCCCGGGTGGTGTTCTGCCACAGGGCGCGCAGCGCCGCCATGGGGTCCACCCCGGGATGGCTGTAGAAACGCCGGTCCTCCGCCGCAAGGGTGGCATTAATGAGCCGCGGGCTGATCTGGTCCAAGCTGCGGAGGAAACACCACTGCCCGTCCCTGCCGGTGAAGGCATAGAGCAGCGCACCGCGACGGTCCTGCACCTCACCGGAACGGGTGAGGGCGAGATAGGGCGCGGGGTCCAGCACCGGCGCCAGCCGCGCCGCAAGCCCGAGCCCGCCCGAACACAGCCATCCCGCACCGGGCCAAAGCGCCAGCGCAAACAGCACCAGCAGTGCAACCACTGGGAGCGTCGGCATCCTTGCCGGCTTCTTCTCTGCTTCTTGCTTTATCATTCCACCTTGACTGTGGTATCCACCGTCGCCGCCCGCACCGTCGGGTCACACATGCACTCTGACACCGCAGCAGGCTGGCGAAAACTGCCCGGTGATACGGCCCGCACGGCGTAATAGAAATGATGCTCACCCGCCTCCAGCTTGTCAAAGGCCAGCACCAGCCGGTCGTCGCGCACTTCGAGGAAGGACGGCGTCACGCCGACATTCTTGGAATCTCTGCGTTCTGACTCTCCGTTCCCATCATCGTCCTGGTCTGCCGCGTCTTTGGAGGATTTCGCTTTTCCCCGGCCCATCAGGGTCATCGTGTTCGCATCGAGGCGTGGATTGGCAATCTCAAGTCCGGCAGGAAGCAGGTCGGAGAGAACAAGGTGCTCACGGTCTTCTTTCAGCGCCAGTTTGAGGTCGACGAGATACATGCCACCCTGCGAAAAAGGTCCGCCGGGCTCGACGGGGGTGCCCTTGTCGCTAAAGAAGGCCCGGGAAATGGCCAGTCCATTCTCCGAGACGGGTTCGGTGCGCGGCTGTGCGGGCACGCCCTCGGAAATGAAGTTGACGAAAACGGGTGCCTGCCCGGTGTTTTGCACCTGGAATGCCTTTCCCGCGCCCGCAGCCTGTCCGTTGTAGACTTTCAGCGCCGAGAGGCTCTGCTCCCCATCCGGTGCGGTGATGGTTGCGGAAGCCTGCGCCGTGTTCTTGGCCGTCAAGCCCAAATAGTGGCCCAACGAAAGAAAGACGAAGGCGGCATCGTGGGTCGTCATGTCCTGCCTCTGGTGGGTGTTGACCCAGTCGATCAACTCGTCCGCAAGGGGGACGACACGTTCCTGGGGCAGGCCCATCTGCATGGCCGAAAGCAGGCGGACGGCCGTGTTGCTAACCTCGGAGTTCAGTGTTCCAGACGGTTCCGCCTCTTCGACGGACTCGTTGGACGCAGCATCCAGATAGTTTCGGGCCTTTTCTGGGTCGGCGCTGTTAATCGCTAGCGCCGCCGCAAGCAGCCATCGTGCGTTTTCCGGAACGGAAAGGTTCTCAAAGCGGGCGAGATACTGAATCGCGTCCAACTGCCCGTCGAGGCACAGCACGTAGCATGCGTAGGCCCGGGTGTACAGGTCCGGACTGACCGAGTCCGTGCCGTTCTCCTCGCGTTCGCTCTTCATGACGCCGCGCAGATAGTCCTGCAGTGACCGGAAGGCCTTTTCGGGAATCACGGCGGCATTGTCCTTGAAGGCCATGGTGAGGAAATGGGCCGCGTAGACGGAGCAATAAACGTTGGGCTCTGTGCCGCCGGGCCAGTAGGAGAAGCCGCCCGACGGTGTTTGCATGGAGAAGAGGCGCGACACACCGGCCTGGAGTTTGGAGGCAACCACTTTCGCCGGGTCCGCGTTTTCGGGAAGCTCCTTGAGTCCCAGCATAATCCTGGGATTCTTCCCGATAAGGTACAACGGAAGGCAGGTGGAGGTGGTCTGTTCGGCGCAACCATAGGGGTAATGAAGCAGGAAAGCCAGATTCCGCTGCAACCTGTACAGCGGATTGGCGGTCGCCGTCAGGTGCAGCGTAACGGAATCGTCCTCAAGAAACAGGGCGTTCTTGAATGTTTTCGTTTCGCCCGGCTGGACAACGGCAAGTTCGTGTTCGGTGCGCCATGCGGCAGGCGGCCGCACCGGCAGGGGCGCGCTCTGAGCCAGATGTTCGAGCACCTTGCCGTCGGCCGGATTGAGCACGTCCAACTCCCAGGAGATGGTGCCCTGTCCCATGGCGGCGGCAGTAAAGTCGGCCGCCACATGGGCATCCTTTCCGGGGGGCAGTTCCACTTGCTTCTCCCCGTGTCCGGAAAGAGTTCCCTCCGAACGCCATCGGACCACGGCATTGCACGCCGCTGCGGTCGTGTTGGTGACCGTGGCACCGCATCCAAACTGATCGCCCGGCAGTGCGAATCGCGGTATGCTCGTCTGAAGAATGTAAGGACGCCGCACATACAGCGGCGCCGTTGCGGTCCCCGTGGCGCTCTTGTTCACGGCCACGGCCACCAGGCGCAGTTGTCCGTTGAACTCGGGCACATCGAGCTGGATGGTGGCCCTGCCGCTGGCATCGGTGGTCACCGAACCGGACCATAGGGCTACCGGCTTGATCCAGTTCTCGCCGATTTGGGCGGAAGCACCCAGACGTTTCGCCAGCGCGTCGCCGCCGATGGCGGCAGGGACAAAGTCGTAATTTACTTTGTCATAATAGTGCGCCCGGGAGAAATCGGGCTGTCTTGAGCGCTGGAACCAGGTGAAGGGGTCGGGGTTCTCATAGTCGAGAATGCTGTGGATGCCCTCATCCACTGCGGCAAGGGAAAGCTCGGCTGCCACGGGATGGCCCTCTTTGTCCCGGGTCTCCAGGGTGATCTCCACCTTTTGCGCGGGCCTGACCTCGACTGGCAGGTCGGGATAGGTGACGGTAATCCGCTTCTGTTCGTCGTTCACCGGGACATTGACCATGGCAAAACTGGAATGGGGATAGGTGTGCGACTTGTCCCCATCGGGGGAACGGACCACGGTCACCTCCACCCAGACATTGGGGAACTGTCCCTCCGACACCTTGAAGGAAACCGTGCCCTCGCCCTTCGTCACGGGTTGCACGAAAGTTTGCTGGAAATGGTCGCCCTGCACGGCAATAAAGGCGACTCCGTCAAAGGGTGAACGGATGTGCAGTTCGCAGCTTTCACCGATGTTGTACCGTTTCTTGTTGAGGCGCAGTTCAACCAATTCAGGCTTGTCGGCGATTTGCTCCGTCTCTACACGGTTCCACCGGCTGTTGACCAGGACGGTGCTGAAAAGCGGTGTTTCAGCCGAATGCACCCGAATCCGGTACCGGCCCCAGGACCTGTCCAAATGGAATTGCGTCTTTCCCAGTCCATCCTGCAGGGTCACATCGCGGTCTTCAACCAGCTTGAACTCTTTTATGTACCAGGGTTCGTCATGGTCGCCGTAGCGCCGCACATTGTGGACCCACTGCTCCTCCTCAAGGGCCACCTTGGCGGTGTTCAGCCCCGCCGGGGCCTGGTCGGGGGTTATGGCGGCGACGGACACATCGACCGACGCCTTGTCGGCCCCTGGGGCCACCGAAAGCCCCAGGGCAACGGGTGCCGGAAAAACGAAGGCCTCCGTTGTCGCATGCACCTCACGGCCGCCCAGTTCAAACACAAAGCCGTGCACGGTGGCCTTGAGCGGGGAAGTCACCCCGTTCCGGGCGGTATAGGTGTACTCAAAGGCCGCGCCGCCCTGGTCGTCGCTTTGCTGCTGGCCCAGTTTCTCGATGACCGGTTCCTGCTCGTCGTCGTTGGTGAAGGAGAAGTCGGGCCACTTGTCCGCCTTGTATGCGCCCGGACTGAGCGTGACCACGGCCTCCGTGCGCCTTCCGGCGGCGGGACCGCCGTATAGGTTCTCCGCCTTGAGCGCGATGCCGACGGCCTCGCCCGGTTTCCAGAGCGCCCTGTCGGCCGTGACGGTGGCTTTCATGCGGTTGGGCACAAACTCTTCCAGATTGAAAATGGCGCTTCCCACGTCAGCATCGGATCCGGGAACGCGCAGTGTGACGGTGTATACTCCGGTTTGGAAGGGCTTCTCAGTCTTTATGTCCAATCCGCCGGTGCCCAGTTCGGACAGGGTGACGGGGGTGGACTGGAGCAGCCGGTCGCCGGGCGCCTTCACCTCAAACAGAAGCGGCACCTCTGCGGCAGCCTCGGCCTGGCCGGTCCGGACGATCCATCGGGCATGCACCGTTTCGCCCGGACGGTACAGGTTGCGGTCCAAGTAGACATAGCCATCGTATCCGTCGGGGTCAAAGGAGGGCATGTCGTCCGTGAACGGCGCGCTGTCGCCCTCCTGTTTTTCAAGGAGGAGAAAGCTCAAATCCGCCGCCGTCCTTACCACCACCGCGAAAGGATCTCCAAAGCGCGCAGCGTCGAGGTCCCTGAAACGAACTGCGCCGGTGTCATCGGTGGTTGCCGTGGCCATCACCTGGAGCTTCTTTGAATAGACGGTGGCCGTGGCCGAGACAATGGGTTTGAGCGTTTCCAGGTCATGGGCAAAGACGACCAGTTCACTGTTGGTGAAGTGGGACACGAGTCCGATGTCGGTCCAGAGGACGAGCGTTTCCGTGCCTTCACAGGCCAGCGTAAAGACGCCCCGCTTGTCTTTCGGAAAGAGCGCTGCCGTGTCCAGAACGCCCCGTTGCGTGCTGTCGGGAACATCGGGAAAAGTGACGTCCTGCGAGCCCAGGGATTCGCTGTACCGTTCCGTGTCCAGCGGTTTCAACTCCCCGTCATCATCGTCGTAATAGTGGTGTTCTTCCCCATGCAGCAGGCCGTACAGGGCCGCCGCGATGTTTGAGGGAAACACGCGCGACAGTTCGACCGACCCTTCCGTCTTGTTGCGGGCTTCCATGGGGATGGGGCCCATCTTTTTCCGCGGAATGTAGAACTTCTTTCCATCCAGGCAGACCCGCATGGCGGAGACTTTCGGTGCCGCTTCGGTGATGGTCGTGAAATCCTCCTGGAGCACCCTTTCCTCATCGGCACTGGTCAACCCGCTTGCAAGACTAACCTGGTACCGCTGGCCCGAAACCCAATCGGCACAAAGGTCAATGTGTTCCCCGCTTGCCTTGACGGCAAGATTGGCGGGTTCGGGTTCAACGGTCAGTGCATCGCGGACGGTCTTCTCATTCATGGAAGCGTTGGTGCGTATGGTGAGCCGGGGACCTTCCACGCCTTCGCCCTCCCAGTCCGTGGAATGGATGCGAAGGTGTTTCTCGCCAAGTGCCGCCTGCTGTGAAACGCTCGTACCCGGCTCCACGGTCTTGCTTAGCGGCGCGGCGACGTGGGCGCCTTCCGGTCCGAGTAGGAGCGGCGCGAGTTCCACGTCCAGCTTGACCGCATCCCCGAGCGATTGCGGGTCTAGGACCAGCCGCACACTTGCCGTCTCCTCGTCCACCGTGCCCAGGTTGAAGCCCACGGGCTGATGCGAGTCCGACCGTGTCAGCTTCACCCTGTCTTTCAGGCCTTTCAGAAAGAGCGGATGGGTGAGCCACAGTCTCAGGGACTGCCTGCCGTCCGATGCCTTGCGCCAGCTTGTCTGGTCAATGGTCACCGCCGGGCCGTTGGGAAGCAGGGTGGCCAGCTCGGAGGGAAGGTATTGGCCGATTTCCCCGGCCGGCGTGGTGTTTCGTGTGTAGGTAAGTTTTACCGGAAAAGCGGACGCGAGCGGTGCAAGCACGGTCATTCTCGCAGAACCGGGCTGCACCCCCTGCAGTTCAACGGCAAGCGGTGCGCCCTTCGCGTCGGTGACGGTGCGGGTGTAGTATTTGTCCAGAAGTGATGCCGACAGGGGGGTCAGCAGGCTGCACGACAACGCCTTGTCGGTTATCGAAAGCGACTCGACAGAGAGTTCCTTCGCCAACGGGCGGCACGGGAAATAGAGCGGCCCCGTGTCGGGATTGAGCCCTTTTCCCGAAACCCCTTTCAGTCCGGGATCCAGCAGAATCTGCGCGCCCCGTATCTTGTCCAGGAACCCCTTCTCATTCTTGGCGCTCAGGCCGACGATGATGTAATTGTCTTTAACGTCCGTCTCGACCGCCAGTTCCACCGGTTCGATCGACAATGGGGGCTTGGCGACACCATGGTTATTCTTTGGGACGACAAGGGGCTCACTAAAATAGAGAACACATACCCCGACGAAGGCCCGCCCGGAGGGCGGAAAGGCCGCAACCAGATTCAGGTATTGGGAATCGTTCTTCGGGGATGCGTCCGGATGGGTTGGAACAGCGGCAGGCAACTGGGGTGCTGAAGCCCTTTCCGGCCGGCAACCGCTGCCTCCCCAAACCAGGCAAAGCAACAGAAGGACGGCGGCAACCGGAACAACCAGCCGCAACTTGCTCATGGAAGGGCTCCCTCTTTCGATGGGATTGAGACTGCGGGGCACCGGTGCAACGCAACACTCTCGGCGGCGTGCTGACAGGCGCCGCCGGGAGAACACCTCACCAACGCTCAGTTCGTCAACCCGGAAGAATTTTGGAGCATATTACTCCACCTTGACGGTCGTGTCCACAGTCGCGGCGCGCACGGTCGGATCATACATGCACTCGGACACCGCCGCGGGCTGGCGGAAGGTGCCAGGCGACACGGCGCGCACGGCGTAGTAGAAATGATGCTCGCCCGCCTCCAGCTTGTCAAAGGCCAGCACCAGCCGGTCGTCGCGCACCTCAAGGAAGGTCGGCGTCACTCCGGCGTTCTTCTGGGTGCTGTCCTCGGCGGGGGTTTCCGCAGCGGCGTTTCCGCCGTCGCCTTCATTCTCGTCGCCGCTTTCCGCGTCACCTTCGCTGTTTCCGGCGTTTTCTTTGTTGTCGTCCGCGTTCTCTTTGGCGGCATCCTCGGAGGATTCCGCCGTGCCCAGGCCGAGCGCCGCCACTGCGTCGGCGTCCAGTCTTGGATTGGCCACCTCAAGGCCCGCCGGAAGCAGGTCGGACACGATGATGTTTTCCTTGTCCGCCTCAAGCGTCAGCGTGAGGTCCACCAGGTACATGCCGCCGTGGGCAAAGGGCGTGTCATCCTCCACTGGGGTGCCATGGTCCGTCACAAAGGCGCGCTCGACATTCAATCCGCCCTCCGAGAGGGGCTCGGTGCGCGGCTGCAGCGGCACGCCTTCGGAAATGAAGTTCACTATGATTGGAACCGTGCCGGTGTTCTGTACTTGGAACAGCTTCGCGGTGCCCTTGGCATGGCCCTGGTACACTTCAAACGCGGTGATGCTCTTCTCCCCCTCGGGTCCGGTGACGAGCGCCGAAGCCTTGGACGAGCCAGACTGAACCTTGGCCACGTAGCCCCCGAGCGCTGCGAACACAAACGCAGCGTCATGGGTGGTCATGCCGTAGTAGCTGTGCTTGTCGAGCCAGCCAGCCAGTTTGTTCACCAGTGGCTGCAGCTTGGTGGCGGGCAGGTTCATCTGGGTGCCTGCCAGCAGGCGGACCGCCGTGTTGCGCACCTCTGAGTTCAGCGTTTGCGCGTATTCCTTCTCCTCGTAGGGCTTGCTGGGTGACGTTTCCAGGTACCTCTTCACCCGCGCCGGGTCGGCCGTGTTCTTCGCCAGCGCCGCCGCCAGCAGCCACCGGGCCGGTTCGGGCAGGGTCACCGTGTCAAAGCGCGGAATGTACTGGATGGCGTCCAACTGTCCGTCCAGGCACAGCACATAGCACGCGTAGGCACGGGTGTAGAGGTTGGCATTGTCATTTTCATGGGTGCCCTTCATGACTTTTCGCAGATACTCCTGCAATGACCGGAAGGGCTTTTCAGGCACCGCCCCCGCGTTGTCCTTGAAGACCAGTGTCAGGAAGTGGGCCGCATAAACGGAACCATACGGATAGGCGTCGGTGCCGCCGGGCCAGTAGGACAGGCCCCCGCTGGCCGTCTGCATGGAAAAGAGCCGGGAAACGCCCGCCTGGATATAGCCGCCGACCATCTTGGCCGGGTCCACGTTGTCCGGCAGGTCCTTGAGTCCGAGCAGCATTTCGGGACTCTTCTGAATCAGGTACAGCGGCATCACCGATGAGGTCGTCTGCTCCACGCAGCCGTAGGGATAGTGCAGCAGGAAGTTGAGGCTTCTTTGCAGGCGGTACAGCGGGTTGGCCGTTGCCGTCAGGTTCAGCACCACCGAGGCGTCATCGATAAAGGCGGTGTTCTGGTAGGTCTTGGTTTCTCCCGGGTTGACTGCCGTTAGGGCATGGTCCGTGCGCCATGCGGCGGGCGGCCGCACCGGAAGCGGCGCGTCCTGGGTCAGATGTTCGATAACCGTGTCATCGCCGGCATTCAGAATGTCTGTTTCCCACAAGATCTTTCCCTGTCCGATGGCGTTCGTGGTGAAGTCGGCCTGGAAGAAGACGTCCTTGCCGGGGGCAAGGTCGGTCTTCTTCTCGCCCTTCCCGGCCAGTGTGCCCTCCGTGCGCCAGCGCACCACGGCGCGGCGCGCTTCGGCGGTCGTGTTGATGACCGTCACGCCGCAGCCGAACTGGTCGCCGTAGAGCGCGAAGCGCGGCATGCTGGTCTGCATGATGTAGGGCCGTCGCACATACATATTGGCCGCAGTTGTCCCCGTGGCGCTCTTGTCCACGGCCACGGCCACCAGCCGCAACTGGCCATTGAACTCGGGCACGTCAAACGATACGGTCGCCTTTCCGCTGGCATCGGTGCTCACCGCGCCCGACCACAGCGCGACCGGCTTAATCCAGTTGTCGCCGATCTGCGGCGCGCCGCCCAGCCGTTTCTCCATGGCGTCGCCGCCGATGGCGGCCGGGTCAAAGTCATAGGCCACCTTGTCATAGTAGTGCGCCCGGCGCATATCCACCTGCCGTGAACGCTGGAACCAGGTGTAGGGGTCCGGGTTCGTGTAGTCGAGGATGCTGTGGATGCCCTCATCCACAGCGGCCAGGGTGACTTCCGCCGCAACGGGGTTGCCCGCGTTGTCCTTCGTCTCAATGACGAAGTCCACCTTCTGGGCGGGCCGGACCTCTGTGGGCAGGCCCGGATAGCTCACCGTGATGTGTCTGCGCCCGTCATTGACCGGCAGGTTGATCATGGCAAAGCTGGAGAAGGGATATGCCTGGGTCTTCTCCTTGTCCACCTTGCGGACAACGGTCACTTCCAGCCAGACGTTGGGGTAGTGCTGGTCGGTGACCGGGAACGACACCATGCCCTCGCCCTGGACCACGGGCTGCACGAAGGTCTGCTTGAAGCTGTCGCCCTGCACGGCAATGAACGCCGTGCCGTCGAAAGGCGAACGGATGTGCAGTTCGCAGTTGTCGCCCACCTCGAAGAGGTCCTTGTTGAGGCGCAGGTCAATCAGTTCCGGCTTGCTGACGACGTGGTCCGTCTCAATGCGGTTCCAGCGGCTGTTAAGGATGGTGCTGCTGAACAGAGGCGTCGAGTCGGAATGGACCCGGATGCGGTAGCGGCCCCAACTGTTGTTGAAATCGAAACTGGTCTTGCCCGTGCCGTTGGTGAGCGGCACGCTGCGGTCTTCCACCAACCGGAAAACCTTGATGTACCACGGTTCGTTGTGGCTCGAATAGTGCCGCACGTTGTAAATCCAGTCTTCCCGTTCCAGCGCCACGCTGACCTTGTCCAGCGCCGCGGGCGCCTGGTCGGCTGTGATGGCGGCCACGGAAACCTCCGCCGAGGCCTGTCCGGCCAAGGGGGCCACGGCCAAGCCCAGCGCGATGGGTGCGGGGAACACCACCGCGTCAGTCTTGGCGCGCACTTCGCGCCCGCCCAGTTCAAACACCATGCCGCGCACGGAAGCCTGCAGCGGCGTGGTAACCTTGTCGCGGGTCGTGTAGGTGAAGCTGTACTGGGCGTTGCCGTCCGGGTCGGTCTGCTGCTGGCCCAGTTTTTCCAGGATCGGTTCAAGTTTATCGTCATTGGTGAAGGAGAAGCCCGGCCATTTGTCGGCCTTGAATTCGCCGGGACGCAGGATGATGAGCGCCTCGGACTGGCGGTTGGCCGCCGCGCCGCCGTAAAGGTTCTCCGCCCTCACGCCGATGTTCACCGCCTCATCCGGTTTCCAGAGCGGCTTGTCCACCGTCACGGTGGCCTTCATGCGGTTGGGCACGAATTCCTCCAGGTTAAAGAAGGCCGTGCCGATGGGCTCCTTTGACCCCGGAACCCGCAGTTCCACGGTGTACTTGCCCGTCTGGTAGGGCTTTTCGGTGACGAGATCAAAGCCGCCTGTGCCCAGTTCGGACAGCGTGGTCGGAATGGACTGGAGCAGTCGGTTCTTCGGGTTCTGCACCTGGAAGAGCAGCGGCACATTGGCCGCCGCGTCGGTGATGTGCGTGCGCACGATCCACCGCGCATGGACCGTCTCGCCCGGACGGTACAGGTTTCGGTCGAGATACACGTAGGCGTCATACCCGTCCTTCTCGAAGGTGGGCATGCTTTCCTTGAAGGGTGTATTGTCCTCCTCGCGCTCCTTCAACTGCAGGAAGGTTGCATCAGTCGGCGTTTCCGCGACGACGACGGTGGGCTTGCCCAGTCGCGTCTCCAGGCCGGAAAAGTGGACCGTGCCCGACGCATCCGTGTCGGCCGCGCTGACCACCTGGGACTTGTTTGAATAGACCGTAATCTTGGCCCCGGCCAGCGGTTCGAGCGTGTAGAGGTTGTGGGCGAAGACAATCAGTTCGTCGTCCTTAAAGTGGGACACCAGGCCGATATCCGTCCACAGCAGGATCTTGGTGTCGTACTCGCGGCCCTTGGACTCGGAATGCAGCGTGAACACGCCGCGCTTGTCCGAGGGCATCAGTTCATCCACATTCATCGCCACCGTGGTCAGCGTGTCTGGCTTGTCCGGGAAGATCAGGTCCTTCTTCGCCAGGGGTTCAGTATACTGCTCGTCGAAGTACCCGTAAGTCTTGCCGTCCTCCATTTCGTTCACGGCGCGCGCGATGTTGGACGGGAACAATCGCGACAGCCGGATGCTGGCCTGGGTGATGTTGCGCGCCGCCATGGGCATGGGGCCGAGGTCCTTGCGCGCGATGTAGAAGCGGTTCGCCGGAAGGTTGAGGCCGACGGCGACAATCTTGGGCGCCGGCTCGGTGTTCAGGGCAAAGCCGCCCTGGATGTTCAGTTTTCCGTCCACGCTTTGGAGCGTGTCGGCGATGCTGATCTGGTACTGCTGGCCCGTTTTCCAGCTACCCGTGAGGGCGATGGATTCGCCTTTGCTCTTCACCGCCAGGTCCGCCACTTCCGGCTTGACCGTCAGTGCCTTCTTCAGCGCGTCCGGGTCGACCGGCGCGTTGAAATTCATTGCGTAGCGCAACCCTTCCAGACCGGCCTTGTCCCAGTACTGCCAGGTCGTGTGCAGCATCTTGTCCTCGGCCTGTGCGTTGTCCGGAGTGCCTTCGGGCGGGCCGGTGCTGGGTTCCACGCTTTGGTGCAGCGGCTCAAGGAGATAGCCGTCCTTCACGAAGAACGGCGCCGACACCTCCACCGTCAGTGCCTTCGCGTCCCCCACCGCACCCGCATCCAGCACGACGCCGAAGGCGGTGTTCCATTCGGCATCGGTGGTTTCACTGGGGACCGTGAATTTAACGGGATTCTTGTTGTCCGCCCGGGCCACTTTCAACTGCTTCACAAAGTCCGCCGTCTTGACGCTGCTCGAGAGTGTCACCTTGAGAGCATCTCGCGTTTCTTCGGTGGATTTGGTCCATTCGGCCTTTTGGAGCGTGATGGGCTTTCCCTGCGGCAGCGACACCTTCAGCGCGGGCGCGAGCCAGGCGTCGAGCGGTCCGGCCGATTCGGCCGTGCGTGTGAAGGTCAAGGTCGCCGGAAATCCGGTGACGGCACCGGCCACCTCCACCGAGAATTTGGCGGAGTCGGGGCCTTCAGGCTTGAAATCCGCCGAGAGCGGCGTGCCCTTGGCGTCGTTCGCCGTCCGCGTGTAGAACTTCTCCAGCAAGGATGTCGGGAAGGGTCCCGTCAGGCTTGCGGACAGCTTGTTGTCCACCAGTGTGCAGGAAGTGACGGCCAGCGCCCCCTCCTTGCCCGTGGGCACCAGGATGGGTTCGGTTGCCGGGTTAATCAGCTTTCCCGAAGCCGACTTGAGCGCCGGGTCAATGGTAATGCTGATGAAACTATAGGGGACATCCTTCAGTTCTTCGGTCAGGTACAGCGCAATGTGCTTGTCTTTGACCGTATAGCTGAACTTGACCTCTTTGGGCTCCACCAGGACGGGCGGCTTTTCGTTGCCGTCCTTGTCCTGCGGGCATACTGCGTCTTCGCTCAGGTACAGAATGGCCAGGTGGTCGATGCTCGTGCCCGTCAATGGGTAAACACCCACAACCTCCAGAGATTCGTTCTTCTGCGCCGTGGGTGGCGCCGCCACCTTCTCCGTCTCCCCAATGGCGGGAAGCGTCGCGGACGGTTCCGCAGACGGGGTTTCTTTCGCCGCCTGTGGCGCTGTGGGCGGCGGGCCGACCTTGGGTGGGGTGCTGGGTGCGGGTGCACAGCCCAAATGGACAACGCCCAAAACAAGTACGGATAGAACAGCCACGCCAAGGAAACTCAGCCGCAGAATGCGCATGAAACTACTCCCCATGGGGTCAAGGATTGAAGGTTCTGATATGCCCTCAAACAAACGCCAAACGAGCAAACAAACCGCAACATTTCCGCCGTCCGTTCATCCGCTGGTCAGGTTGAATAATAGCATATACCAGCAGAACATACGGGAGAACAGTAAAATTCACGGAAGACGATGAACGGGGAAGAATGACTTTTCCCCATTCTCTGCCTTATCAGTGCTGCGATGCCTCAAACCGGCCGAAAGTTGCTGTGATTTCAGGCAGTGTGGGGCAGACATTC
>CAITNO010000069.1 GCA_903893795.1 Candidatus Hydrogenedentota bacterium
AGGCGGCGGCCAAGGCTTCCTTGGAGACCTACGACCGCTTCGTCACCAACGTGCTCAACTGGCCCCTGCCGCTGGTGGTGGGCACCGCTAACGAGCTGGACCCGCCGCTGCTCACCCTGTCGCCGGAGGCCGAGGCCGTAATCGAGGCGTTCGAAGATGAGGTCAACAGCATGCGCGATGCTCTTGCCGAAGATGACCCGGTCCATGACCTGACCAATAAGCATATCGAGTTGGCGGGCCGAATTGCCGGTGTCTATTCCTTGGTCAGCAGCATCGAAACCCGCGTCGTTGACGGCGCGTCCGCCAGGCACGCCGTGGCACTCGTGAAGTATGCGATGTCAGAATCGATCAGGCTGGTCACCCCCGTGGCCCCGAGCCCGCACGCGGACCTGGCCGAACGCATCGCCCGGTGGATGGCCCGCAAGGGGCTGCGCGCGGTGAGCATGTCCCAACTGCAGAACGCGAGCCTTGGCCGCAAGCACACCGCCGCCGAGTTTGAGCCGGCCATCAAGTTGCTCCTCGACTCGGGTTGGATCGTGGAGGAGGTCGCGCCGCGCCGGGACGGCAGACGCGGCGGGCGCACGAAGCGCATCTACGCGCTGACCCGCGCTGCGATGCGTGAGCTGAAGTTCCCCGGCGCCTGATGCACAGCAGTGTGGCCGGGGCCACACAGGCCCCGGCCACTTACACAAAAACAATAACGTAAGGATATTTTCCAATGACTAAGAAGCAAAATCAGATCGAGATGTTGCAGATGGTGGTAGTGAAGCATGGCGAGGCCCGGCAGGTCGGCCGGTCGAAGAGCACCTTCCGGATGGTTCAGTACCGCGTCGGCCGGTGCGGCGGCGAGGTGTTCATCATCATCGACGGCACCGAGCCATCCTGCGCTGGGACGACAACCAGGAAGTGGATCCCGGTGAGTCGGCTGCGCCCCTCGTTCGAGGAGTGGGCACGGCAGGACGCCGAATCCATCGCCAGCGGGGACGGCGCGGTCGCCCACTTCGGCAAGTATTTGAAACCTCCTTTGCCGAAGAACAGCACGATGTCCGGGCGGATGGCCGCGGTGCTGCGCAAGGAGGGCATCCTCGTGGCCGGTGACATGGTTGAGGTCCTGCTGCCCGACTAGGGCAGCAGGCCGCAGCGGTCCCGCCACATCCACCCGAAGTCCCTGACCAGACCCAGGCGCAGCTTGCCCACCGTCTCGGGGGTGAGGCCGCGCTTCCGGCGCAGCCATTCCATGGCATCCGAGTCTTTCCGGAGCCGCTCCTCGCCGCGCTCGACCTGCTCGCGCACGAACTTCGTCCACTTGGCAGGATCGACTATCTCGTTCGGGTTCTCCTCGAACACCTCCGCACGTTCCTCCGCCGGGCACTCGCGGGCCTTTGCCGCCGCTTCCTCCGGGCTGAGTCCCTTGACGATTTCGAGGAACTTCCGCAGCCCGCCCTTGATGCCGCACTGCCTGCAGTGGAAGGTGTTCTTGTTCACCCAGACGGCAAAGCGGTCCTCGCCCCTGCACTCCGGGCAGGGGCCGCGGCTGACCCCGTTCGCGTCTGGCGGTCCCAGCGCGATGCCCATCTCTTCCAGCTCTCTGACGATTCCCATTCCAGCACCTTCCGCTTCGACGTCGGCCGAGTCTGTCCGGCGTCCAGAGGAGGATAGGGCAAAGGGGGACTGGATGCAACAGGGCTCCGCCCCGCGCCTGCCGACGGGAGACGCCTGCCGCCGCACTGGACCGGACCTGCCCGGCGGCACGACATGCGGGCAAATCCAGCATTCCCCCCTTGGGACACCCAACTTCCCGAAATGTGGTTCCGGTCCGTTTCTGGTCCGCACAGCACCTCTCGGCCTGGATGCACCGGCTCGCGCGTTTCCTTGCTCCGCATCACTTCGTGGGCGTGGCAGCAGGACACCGCATGCTCTCCGGTCCACCCCACCCTCCCACGGAGGCGCCGTCCGCCCTTATTCTTATTAGTGTGATAGATACATAGTTGTTATACTTGAAAACCGGCGACGTCAGTCTTGCGAGTTCGAGTCCCGCACCCTCCGCCATCTTTTTCCCTTGGTTTGCAACGGTGATTGGGCCGTGGGGGCCAGGTCACCAGACTTTGTCGGGTTTCTCCAGGTTGTCTCTGGGTCCTTCATGCTGCGCATACTCCGACTCGTTATGCCCTTTCGTTCAGCCTCTCCCTGTTGACAAAAACCGTTGGAAGGCGCACAATCAAAGCGTCCGGTGCTCAACCTCTGGACGTCAGGTTATCCAGCCACCTTGTACGCCCGAACGGGTGGAGACTGTTGTCCAATCTTTGCCATTCCCTTGCCGGGGCTTTACGTGCGTGTGTTTTAATAATGACAAGGAGATGTCGCGAATCCAGACGTTGCGCCTTTGCGAGAGCCTAAGAACCTATAACATGCGGAGACGCTGATGACCGAAACAGGGAGGAGCGCGATGGACACCGGCGACGAACTCGTGACGCCAATACAGAAGTCCCAATATCACCTTATCAACGATGACCGCTCTGAGACCCTCCCCAAAACCCTCAAGTTCATCGACCGGGGTGCGCCACTGGGGAATTTGGCTGAAAAGTATCTGTATGCGATGCTGGCCCGTGAACGCAATCGCGCGGGTGACCTTGTCATGGAGGCCGTTGCGCACGGCACAAGCGTTAGGGAGCTTTATCTGCATGTGTTGCAACCTGTCCAGTACGAGATAGGCTGGCTCTGGCAGACCGGCCGAATCTCGGTGGGACATGAGCATTATTGTACGAATTCCACGCAATTCATCATGTCCATGCTGTACCCGCACCTGTTCAACGGGGAACGCGCCGGCAGACGGGTGCTGGCGGCCTGTGTGCAGGGTGAACTTCATGAATTGGGATTGCGCATGCTGACAGACTTCTTTGAAATGGACGGTTGGGACACCCACTACCTTGGCGCCAACATGCCTATTGACGGGGTGGTGAGCACGATGGCGGAATGGAAGACCGATGTGCTGGCGGTTGGGGTGACCATGCATTACCATCTCGATGATGCCCAGAAGCTGATTCGTGCGGTGCACGACTCGGTGCAAACGCGCGACGCCGTTGTTCTCGTCGGCGGCTACACCTGCCGCGTGGTGGACAACCTGTGGCAAAAGCTTGGAGCGGATGGGACCGCCGCGGATGCACAGCAGGCAATCGTGCTGGCAACGCAGCTTATGAAAGAGAGGCGGACCAATGGCCGAGGATGTTCTTAAACCGGTCTCACCCGGGGCCCTTTCGGCGTTTGACGCGGTCCGCGCCAAGGTCGAAGAAGAGGTGCTCATACGATGTCTCACGGAGGATGCACCCCAGCAGACCATGGGGCCCAACGCCGAAGCCATGATCAAGAGCGGTCTCGGTTTTGTAAGCAGGATGCTGCGCGCGGCAATGAGTTTCTCGGCGGGCGAGATCCTGGCGGACGAGATGGAATGGGGCAAGACGCACCTTCCCGAATGCGGGGTTTCCACTTTGATGGTCATGAGAAACTTTGATCGTTACTTGAAGGCCCTGTCAGAGAGCATGCCACAGGAGGCCCTCGAAGAAATTCGCCCTTACATCGAAAATATGCTTGCGGGACAGCGCGGCATCATCAAGGCCGCAAATCATGAAAACATGGCCATGAAGCCCGGGGATGACGGTTTCTATGACGACTTAAGCCGCTTGAACAACGAACTCATCAATCTGCAGCGGGAAATGGCGAAGAGGAACGCCGAACTGCGGAACGAAAAGGAAAAAGCCGAAAAGCTCAGTGCAGACTTGGCGGAATCCCTGCGCCGAGTCAAGCGGCTGGAGGGCATAATACCGATATGTATGCACTGCCGTCGCATTCGTGACGACCAGGAATCCTGGCAGGAAGTCGTGGACTATATCACCGACCATTCAGATGCCATGTTCAGCCACAGTTTATGCCCGGATTGTGAGGAGAAGTTCTATCCTGGAAATGGCGCCAAGGAAGAATGACACGGGCCCTCCACGAGTATTCCGCGTTTCTTGCTTTTCTTCAACAGATATTGCCCTGTTGTGGCGTGATTTCCAGACCACGCCACTCTTCCGACCAAAGGTCTCCTCATCCTTTCGTTGCGCCTCCACCACTGCGCCTTACGGCAGGATGAGCTTGATGTAATCGTTGACCACCGTGGAGTAGTTGCCGGCACCGTCGAGGTACTGCACGCGCACCGTGTGGTAGCCCACACCCGCGGGCAGGGTGTAGGGGTGGGGATTCTCGGGCAGCATCCAGGCGGACCAGGTGGAGCCGTTGTCACTGAAACGCATGCGCGCCACACCGGCGCCCGCATCGGCCCAGGTCAGTCCCAGTGTCACCGACCGTGTGGTCGTGGTTGCGGCGCCGCAGTTGACAATAATTGTGCCGGTTGGCAGTGTCTGGTCCAGACGGATGTAATCGCTGAAAATGGCCGATTTGTTGTTCAGCTTGTCGAGATACTGCACGCGCACCGTCTTGTGGCCGTCCCCGGCTGGGAGTGTGTAGCCGCGGGTCGCGGCCGTTGGTTCCCAGGCGGACCAGTGCGACCCGTCGTCGCTAAAGCGCATCCTTACCACGCCGGTGCCGCCCCCGCCCGCCCAGACCAGCGCAAGGGAGACGGTGCGGTTGTTGGTGGCCGAGCGGTTGCCGTTGATGACGATGCCGCCTGTCATGGGTTCAACCCCCATCGACACGTACAGGGCCACGGCGCTGCCAATGGGCACCTCTTCGCCCGCCGAAGGAATCTGGCGGGAAACAAGGCCTGCTGCCACGGTGTCGCTGTATTCTTGGGAGACGGGGCCCAGGGTAAAACCGGCACCGAAAACCAGCGTCTCCGCCGCCGCCTGCACAAGGCCCACCACGTCGGGCACGACCACGTGGCACGAACCCCTTGAGACCACCAGGTCCACGGTGCTGCCGAACAGCGCAGTGCCCGGGGGCGCCGGGCTCTGGCGAATTACGCTGCCAGCGGTCACGGTGTCGCTGCAGTCGGTGGTGACGGTGCCAAGCTTCAGACCGGTCATCGCGAGCGCGGTCTCAGCCGCGGCCTGCGCAAGGTTCGTCACGTTGGGCACGGTCACACTGCACAGGCCCGATGAAAGGACCAAATCCACCGCATCGCCGAAAAGGGCCGACCCGAGGCCCGCCGGGCTTTGGCGAAGCACGGCGCCGGGGGCAACCGTGTTGCTGCACTCGGCGGAGACTGCGCCGACGTTTAGTCCGGCCGCCGCAAGCGCGGACTCGGCCGCAGCCTGTGCCAGACCCACCACGTCGGGCACGGTCACGCCGCACGGACCCGACGCGACCACCAGGTCCACCGTGCTGCCGGAGGCCACCGTCCCAAGGGCCGCAGGGCTCTGGCGAATCACACTGCCAACGGCCACCGTATTGCTGCACTCGGTCGTGACCGTGCCGGTCTTCAATTCGGCCGCCACAAGCGCCGTCCCAGCTTCAGACTGCGCAAGACCCACCACGTCGGGCACGGTCACCGGGGAGCTGTACCACAGTTTGGCCGTTGTGTCGCCAGACCCAGTGAGCACTTTCGTGCCATCCGGGGAGAACGCCACGGACCACACGTTACCCGTGTGCCCGGTGAAAGTGCAGACAAGGTCTCCCGTGGCCTTATTCCACAGCCTGGCTGTTTTGTCATAGGACCCGGAGAGCACGTTGGTCCCGTCGGGCGAAAAAGCCACGGAGCTTACCCAGTCGCTGGACCCTGTGAAGCTGCGGACAAGGTCCCCCGTGGCCGTGTTCCAGAGTCTGACTGTACGGTCCCAAGACCCGGTGAGCACCGTTGTCCCGTCTGGGGAGAATGCCACCGACCTTACCTGCTCCGTGTGCCCTGTGAAGATGCGGATAAGGGCCGCCGTGTCCGCGTTCCACAGCCTGGCCGTTTGGTCATCCGACCCGATGAGCACCTTGGTTCCGTCCGGGGAGAACGCCACGGCATTGACCCCGACTGAAGCCACGGCGAAGCTGCGGATATAGGCTCCCGTGGCCGCATTCCACAGCCTGGCCGAATAGTCGGACGACCCGGTGAGCACTTTCGTGCCATCCGGGGAGAACGCCACGGAGTTCACCCAGCTTCCGTGTCCAGTGAAGGTGCGGACAAGGTCCCCTGTGGCCGCGTTCCACAGCATGGCCTTCGTGTCAGAGGACCCGGTGAGCACCTTCGTGCCGTCCGGGGAGAACGCCGCGGAGAGCACATAGCCCGTGTGTCCAGTGAAGGTGCGGACAAGATTCCCGGTGGATGTGTCCCAGAGTTTGGCTGTGTTGTCGCCCGACCCGGTGAGCACCTGGGTTCCGTCCGGGGAGAACGCCACGGAGTAGACCGCCTGAGTGTGCCCGGTGAAGCTAAGGATTTCCGCAGCCCTTGCCCCGGCGACCAGCAAAAATGCAGCCGCCATGATGCCAAAGACCCTGGTTCCAACAGGACGCTGGGACATGTTGCTTCTCCTCTTTTTGGAATGTCGTACGCATTATGACCTCATCAATCCAACCTGAACTTAAATACTCTATAGCGTGTCCAGGCTGTGGACGGTCAGGGATTTCCTGAGAGAGGCCTTCCAATTACCTTAGTTTGCTCCACTTCTTGGAGGTATGCTGTTTTGACTTTGGGACAGTGCCTTGGTATTTGCGTTCCGTTGCGACGTGTGCCCGACCACAGGCTGACACCGGTCCTCCAGCCCTCTCCACCCTGCCGAGCATTCCGCTTTCCTTGCTTTTCTTCAGGAGATGTTGCTATACATGGCGGTGGCGGATTCAATTGAAAAGAGGGAGTCTGCGCTCCCGACGGAATTATGGGGCGTCCTCACGCAGGAGGCGGATTGTCATGACCTTCAGGCTGCTGCGATATTATACTCCGATTGCGCTGTTCGCGCTGGTGTCTGTGCTCGCCGGGTGTCCGAAACCGCTGGTGGCGGTTCCGGATGTGGTGAACATGTCACAGGACGCGGCATCGGCCGTGATCATTGGCGCGGACCTTGCCGTGGGAACGGTCACGCAGGCGTACAGTTCCACCGTCGCCTCGGGCAGCGTCCTTTCCCAGATCCCGGCGGCGGGCGAGAGCGTTTCGTCGGGCACGCCGGTCCTGCTCACCGTGTCGGAGGGGCCACAGCCCGTCACCGTGCCCAACCTCGTCGGTCTGGCGCAGGCCGAAGCACAGACGGCCCTCACAGGGGTCGGTCTGGCTGTAGGCGAAGTTGCACGGCAGCACAACGCCACCGTCCCTTGGGGTTCCGTCATCTCCCAATCCCCGGAGGCGGGCGCCAGTGTGGCTCCGGGAACGGCCGTCGCCCTGACTGTGTCGGACGGCCCCGAGGCCGCGCCCGTGGGAAGTGTGTGGGGCGCGGCCACCATGAACGCCGACTGGTCGTCGCGCATGACCACGGCGGCGGTGTTCGACAGCAAGCTCTGGGTGCTCGGCGGGAACGGGCCGCGCCCCGACAGTTGGACGGTCTGGAACGATGTGTGGTGGTCGTCCGACGGTACGGTCTGGCATCAGGCCACGGCAAACGCCGACTGGTCGCCGCGCATGACCACCACGGTGGTCTTCGACAACAAGCTGTGGGTGCTCGGGGGGGCCGACGGGAGCGCCACGCGCCTGAACACTTCCTTCTATAACGATGTGTGGTGGTCGTCTGACGGCGTGGCGTGGCACCAGGCCACGGCGAGTGCCGACTGGTCGGTCCGCGTGGCGGCGGCGGTGGTGTTCGACGGCAAGATGTGGGTGCTTGGCGGTGTGGGTCCGGGACTCACCACTAAGAATGACGTGTGGTGGTCCTCCGATGGTGCGACCTGGCACCAGGCCACGGCGGGAGCCGGTTGGTCGGCCCGCGGGGCCGCGGTGGCGGTGTTCAACGGCAAGATGTGGGTTCTCGGCGGAATGTTGTCCGGTGCCTCCTCCCTCAAGAACGACGTGTGGTGGTCGACTGACGGCATCTCCTGGACCCGGGCCACGGCACATGCCGACTGGTCGCCACGGGGAGCCCACACGGCGGCGGTGTTCAACGACAAACTCTGGGTGCTCGGTGGAATGCTGAGCGGCGCTTCCACCTCCAAGAACGATGTGTGGTGGTCATCCGACGGCGCGGCGTGGCACCAGGCCACGGCGAATGCCGGATGGTCCGTGCGCGGGTTTCATGCGACGGCAGTTTTCGACAACGCCCTGTGGGTCCTTGGCGGAAGGGAGACGCTCGCTGGCTCGACCGCCTACAACGACGTTTGGCACAGCGTGGTCAACTGAGCCGGGGGCGGTCCGCGAGATGGCGGCAGCCCACAAGGCGCTCTGCGCCGACCATCAATCCCACGTGCCACTCCCCCGCTTTGCGCCCCTTCCACCAGCCTTGCTTTCGTTCAAGGGATGTTGCTATACATGATCCTGTGTGATTCAACGATTTGGCGGCGGTGGGGAGGGGATAGGTCGCCGAACCGGGAGGGCAAAGCCGGTGAGAGGTTGTGAGACATGCCAAATCCAACAGGGCGGAACTCCTTGAAGAATAACAGTCTCCTTTCGGTCTTGTGCGCGGGCAGGGCGCTTGGAACCCGTCTCGACGGGGTCTGCCAATGGCTTCAAGTTGTTCCCCGGCGGCTCGCTGAGGCATGTTCCGCCGCTGCCTGTCAAATGGTTTTTTTGACCGCTCTTGCTTCTCTGGCCGCATGCTCGGGCGAAAGCAGCGCCGTTTCTCCGAATATCGAGAACATGCGCGATCCCAGGGTTGGAGGTGTCCGGGTGGAGGCAGGCAATCTCTTCGGATGGGTTCACGACAATCGCACCAACGCGCGAGATGGTTACAACGGCTTCAATCCGCTGTTTCACCGGGACTCTCCCACACGAACCATTTTTGACAACAGTTGTGGCGGTGTGAACTTCGAACATGTGGTAAATGGAACGGGGTCGGCATTCACGCCGCGCGTGGACCCCGCAACCATCACGGCCGAGCCACCCTCCGCCGCCCTGGTGCACTGGCCCGCCGAGGGCTCCTCCTGGGGGTTGGACTGCACGATGCGCTATGCACTGCGCGCCCCAAACTACATCGACCTTTCTTTCTCCATGATCCCGACAAAGGCTGATGCGTTTCCGCTTGGATACCTGGGCACCTTCTGGGCATGTTACACATTCGATGACCAGGACCGGGCGCTGCATTTCTATGGCGTTCGCGACGGTGTGGAAGGCTGGACCACCTTTGGTGAATTGGTGCAGGACAAGGCAAAGAAGGGGAACGTGGCGTATCACGGAATGCCGCCATTGCCCTTCCGGGAGGGAGTGAACAACCAGGATGTAATCGAGGACAAAGAAAAAACCTTCCTTCAGCCGTTTTATTACGGACTTCTTGAGGCTGGGGGGAACCCGCAACCGTCAAAGAAGGGGCCTCTCGTCTTTGTCGTCATGTTTGATCAGTGCGAGACCATCCGCTTCTCTTTGAATCATGGGGATGACCCGAAGGACAAGATGGCGGCGTGGGATTGGCAGTACCTGGTCCGGAATCCTGTCGTGGGACAGCGCTATGGCTATCGGGCCCGCATAGTGCTCAAGCCTTTCGTGAGCCAGGAAGATGTCATGAAGGAATACATCGACTGGCGTGACAGCCTATCCCCCCCGTACGTCCCTGGTGGCTCGTCAAAGTAGAAGACCTTACGAGGGAGAATGGTTCCCCGTTGGCAAAGGGCGGAAGGCCTTTCCGAGAAGAAATGCTGCAAGAGCATTTTTTTCGATGTGAGGCTCAGTGTCTTCTCCGAAAGGGGGCCTCCTGTTGCGGCGTGGTTTCCAGACCACGCCAATATCCTCTGACCGAAGGTTTCCTCTTCCTTTCGCTGCGCATCCGCCACGCACCCGTTTTTCGACATTCCCGGGCTTGGCCAACCCATCTACGCCCATTCCAAGCCGCCTGATGTTGCTATACATCCTTGTCCGTGGCTAAACTTGGAAAGTGACGGTATTGGCATTGAGGGTATAGGCCCCCGTTTTGGGTGTTTTTCCAATCCGCCCGGCGGTAAAAGGAGTGTTTGTCATGATTGATGTATCCTGTCCCTATTGCAACGTGCGCCAGCCTGTGGATGAGACTAGGGCCGGTCGGGAAATCTATTGCCAGTCCTGCGGGGCCCGGTTTGAGGTTGCCGAGGCCGCCGCCGCTGCCGCGGCCCTGCCGGCCCAGGCGGCCGGGGACTTTCATTGGGAAGGGCGGCCGGTGTGGCGCGCCCAATTGGGCGCGTGGGTCCTGGGCATCGCACTGCTGCCGGTCGGGGTGGGGCTTATTTTTCTTGGCAAGGCGCTTCTGCACAAGTACAGCCGCTATTACACGGTTACCTCCACCCATATCATCACCCGGCACGGCATTCTGAGCGTTGACACCCGCCAGATTGCCGTGAAAGACATACGCAGCATCGAGGTGTTGGCCACGCTGTGGCAGCGCCTGCTGGGCATACGCACGGTCGAGATTGCCACCGCCGGGACAGAGGGGGTGGACGTGGCACTGCTGGGCATTACGGCGGAGATTGCCGAGGCCGTTCAGCACCTGCAGGTAAAACGGGGGCGCGGGCATGACGATTGAGCGCCGGGACCGTTTTCGCGGCGCCCTGGCCGGACTTGCCGTCGGGGATGCTGTCGGCACGCCGTTGGAGTTTACACAGCCGGGCAGCTTTGTCCCGCTCACCGACATGGTGGGTGGCGGTCCTTTTCGCCTCAAGCCCGGCCAGTGGACGGATGACACCTCGATGGCGCTGTGTCTCGCCGAAAGCCTCGTCGCGTGCGATGACTTTGACCCAAACGACCAGATGCAGCGCTATGTCCGCTGGTGGAAAGAGGGCTATCTGAGCTGCACCGGCACCTGTTTCGACATCGGCGGCACCGTGCGCGCCGCGCTGGCGCGCTTTGTGCAGTCGGGCCAGCCCTACTCGGGGGCCGTCGACCCGCACAGTGCAGGCAACGGTTCGCTGATGCGCCTTGCGCCGGTGGCGATGCGTTATGCGGCCTCGCCGCAAAGCGCCATCGCGCGGGCCGGGGACAGTTCCCGAACCACCCACGGCGCGGCCGAGGCCGTTGACGCCTGCCGCTATTTCGCGGGCCTGTTGGTCGGCGCGTTGGACGGGGCGGACAAAGAAACGTTGCTGTCCCCCATGTACTGTCCCGTGCCGGGGTTGTGGGAACGTGAAGCGCTTGCGCCCAAGATCGCCGCGATTGCCGCCGGATCCTTCCGGGAAAAACAGCCGCCCGAAATTCGCGGTACGGGCTACGTGGTGGATGCGCTGGAGGCGGCACTATGGGCCTTTCACGGCACGGATAATTTCCGGGATGCCTGTCTCGCCGCCGCCAATCTAGGACAGGACGCCGACACGACGGCCGCCATCTGCGGCCAGATTGCCGGGGCCTTTTACGGCTATGCCGCCATTCCCGCAGCGTGGCGGGAACAACTGGCCATGGGTGAACGAATTGTGGAACTCGCCGACCTGCTGCATGACAGGGCCTGGCAGAATGGATAAACGCCCGTGTCACTCTTGAAACAAAGCCGCGACATTGCCCTTGACTTGGCACAATCGCTGGACGAGAGGCACGCAGCACTGGCCATGACGCGGGTCATGGTGCGCGTGGAGGCGGAGCTTCCCCCGCTGCAGCCGCTGGCGTGGCTGGCCGCGCAGCGCGACGTGACCCAGTACTACTGGCGCGACCGGGACGAGGCTTTCGAGATGGCGGGCGTGGGTGAGGCGGATGTGCTGTCGCCCAGCCGTGTTCCGCCGGAGCCGCACACGGTGCTCGATGAGATTCGTCACCGGCTGCCTGCCGGAGGCGACCAGCCCCGGTACTACGGTGGATTCCGCTTTGAACCCACCCGTGAACCGGGCGGCCGTTGGCGCGAGTTTGTGGCATACCGCTTTGTGGCGCCGCTGGTGGAAGTCTGCCGCGACGAACGCGCCACAAGGATTGCCGTGAATCTCTACGCCGCGCCCGGCCAAAGCCCTGCGGAAGTCATTGTGCGGGCGAGGCAGTTTCTGTGCGAACGGGTCGTGTTCTCCAGCACGGTGTCCCCCCTTGCGCTGCCGCCCATTGTGGAGCGGCAGGACCGGCCGGACCGTGCGGGATGGTTCGCGATGCTGGCTCATGCGGCTGAATCCTTTGCCCGGGGCGAACTGGGAAAAGTGGTACTGGCGCGCGAAACATGCTTTACCGCCACCCATGCGTTCGACCCGGTGTCTGTGCTGTGCGCGTTGGCGGGGCAGACGGAGAACGCGTTCCTCTTCTGTTTTCATCCGGCCTTGGGCCGCGCCTTTCTGGGCGCCTCCCCGGAGCGGCTGCTGTTGCGCCGCGGCACGCGGCTCTACAGCGAGGCCATCGCGGGCACCCGTCCGCGGGCGGCAGACCCCGCCGAGGATGCCGCGCTGGGCCAGACGCTGCTGGACAGCGCGAAGGACCGGCGCGAGCACGCGCTGGTGGTGGAGGCGCTGCGCGGACACTTCGCGCGCCTCTGCGCGGAGACGCGGGTGGATGACGGACCGTCGCTGCTCAACCTGCGCCACTGCCGCCATCTGGCGACGCGCTTCGAGGGTACCCTGCGCGAAGGCGTGGGCGATGCGGACATTCTGGCCACGCTGCACCCGACCCCGGCGGTGGGCGGCACGCCCACGGACCGGGCGCTCGCCTTCATCGCCCGCGAGGAACCCTTTGACCGGGGTACCTACGCCGGGCCGGTGGGCTGGGTGTCGGCGTCGGGCGCAGAGTTTTGCGTGGGCATCCGCTCGGGACAGGTGCGCGGCAATGAACTGGCCGTGTACAACGGTGCGGGCATCGTGCCCGGCTCCGACCCCGGCGACGAGTGGAACGAGATCGAGACGAAGATGGAAAACTTCCTGCGCGCCGTGGGGCTGAGCCGCGGCGGGCCGGCCGGTGAAAGGCAGAACGGGACATGAACAATCAGGCGTGGGCCGACATACTGATCGACGAACTGGTCCGGCTGGGCGCGTGCGGCTTTGTGGTGTCGCCCGGTTCGCGCAGCACGCCCCTGGCGCTGGCCATCGCGCGCCATCCCGACGCGCGGCAGGCGCTGCACTTTGACGAGCGCGGCGCGGCCTTTCTGGCACTGGGCTGGGCGAAGGCGGCCGGGCGGCCGGCCGTGCTGGTCTGCACCTCGGGTAGTGCCGCCGCGAACTACTGGCCCGCCGTGGTGGAGGCGTCCTCGGGCCGCACCCCGCTGGTCATCCTGACGGCGGACCGCCCCCCCGAACTCCAGCATTGCGGCGCCAACCAGACCATCGACCAGGACCGGCTCTACGGCGGCTTTGCGCGCGCATCATTCACGTTGCCCTGCGCCGGCAACAACTGTCCGGTCGATGCGCTGCGCGGGACTCTCGACCAGGTGTTCCAGCAGGCGGTCCATCCCCCGGCCGGTCCGGTGCATGTGAACTGCATGTTTCGCGAGCCCCTTGACCTGGGCAATGAGATGCCACCCTACCATTTTGCCGAAACCGGTTCGCCGGTTGCTGAACCGCACACCCACTGGGTCCTGCCCAAACTCGACATCAGCGAAGCGGGCCAGCATTGGCTCCTGAACCGGCTTCACGAAGTGCACCGCGGACTGCTGCTGGTGGGGGAACTGCGCAACCCCGCCGAGCGCGACGCCGTGCGCGAGCTGGCTGCGGCATTGCGCTGGCCGGTCTTTCCGGATATTGCCTCGGGTCTGCACATCGGCAGTGCCGCGCCGGTGGTGGTGCATTTTGACGCGCTGCTGCTGTCCCAGAAATATCTGGACCGGTTCAATCCGGATTTCATCCTTCATGTGGGCGGCAACTTTGTGTCCAAGCGGTTGCTGGAGCGTGTGTCCACGCGCAGTTGCACAGTCGTTCAGGTGTGCCCCCATCCCATGGACCTGGACCCCGGCCGGGCCGTTGAACGCCGATTTGAAGGCGATATTGACGCCTTCTGTCGCTGGATGACGCCTCTTGCCAAACATCTGACACCGCTGGAGTGGCCGCTTCCCTTCGAGGCGCTCAACACGGCGCTCGGCGTCGAAATTGACGCATGGTGCGCCGAACGCAACGGCCCCACCGAAATTGGGGTTGCCCGGGCGGTCTCGCGGCTGGCCCCGGCGGAGGCCACGCTGTTTCTCGCAAACAGCATGCCCGTGCGCGACGCGGACATGTATGCCGCCCAGTCCGGGCCGGGCGCGTGGGTTGAGGTGAACCGCGGCGCAAGCGGAATTGACGGAAACATTGCCACGGCCGCGGGGCTGGCGCTCGGTTCGGAAAGACCCGTGGTGGCCGTGGTCGGTGACATGGCGGCACTGCACGACCTGAACTCGCTGGTGCTGCTGCGAAACCTTGCCACCCCTTTCGTGCTGGTCGTGGTGAACAACGACGGCGGGGGAATCTTCTCCTTCCTGCCCATCTCCGCCCACCGCGAGTTTGTCGAAAGCCATTTTGCCGTGCCGCACGGGCTTGGGTTCAGCCATGCCGCGCAGATGTTCGGCCTGCCCCATCATGCGCCGACATCGGCGCGGGAACTCGGGGAGGTCTTCGCGTCGGCGCTGAAGCACCCCGGCGCCACCGTGATCGAGGTGCACTCGCAGCGTGACCGCAATGTGGCGGACCATCAGGACTTGAAGGGCCGCCTCATTGCGGCATGCGACCGGGTACTGGACAGTTAACCGCCCTGTGACGTTCAGCGGAGAATCCTTGCGTGCCAGTGCGGGCGGCGGAACGCGGCTTGCCAGCGGCGATTATGATAAACTGTCGCCCCGCAAGGCGGAAATAAGGAGTCTCTGCATGGCCGTGATTGAGTGGGCAAAGGCCCGGGAATACCAGGAAATCCTCTATGACAAGGCCGAGGGCATCGCGAAGATTACGATCAACCGGCCCCATAGGCGCAATGCATTTACCCCGCTGACCAACGACGAGATCAGCGACGCGCTGCGCGATGCGCGCTTTGATCCCGGGATTGGCGCCATCATCCTGACCGGCGCGGGCACCGAGGCGTTCTGCTCCGGCGGCGACCAGAAGGTCCGCGGCGACGCGGGTTACGTGGATGACCGCACGGGCGCGCACCGCTTGAACGTGCTCGACCTGCATCGCCAGATCCGCACCCTCCCCAAGCCGGTGATTGCCATGGTGGCGGGCTACGCCATCGGTGGCGGCAACATTCTCACGATGGTGTGCGATCTTACCATTGCGGCCGACAACGCAATCTTTGGGCAGACCGGACCGCTGGTGGGTTCCTTCGACGCGGGCTATGGCTCATCCCACCTGGCCCGGATGGTGGGGCAGAAGAAGGCGCGCGAGATTTGGTATCTCTGCCGGCAGTACAACGCCCAGCAGGCGCTGGATATGGGACTGGTCAACACGGTGGTGCCGCTCGACCAACTGGAGGAGGAGACGGTGACGTGGTGCCGCGAAATCCTGCGCATGTCGCCGACGGCCATTCGCTGCATCAAGGCCGCCATGAACGCCGACGAGGACGGGCAGGCCGGGGTGATGGAACTGGCCGGCAACGCCACCAGCCTCTTCTACATGAGCGAAGAGGGGCAGGAGGGGCGCAATGCATTTCTCGAAAAGCGCCCGCCCGATTTTTCCAAGTTTCCCCGGAATCCGTGAGGGATGGTGAAGGAATCACGGAGTAAACCGGCAATGGTTGGTTTGGTCAACACTTCTCAGTTCCGTCATCCCCGCGAAGGCGGGTATCCAGAGGGTGGGGAACTGCGTCCTGCGGACGCACTGGATTCCCGCCTGCGCGGGAATGACGGGGACAGGGCGAGTGGTGGAAGGGGCCAGGCATGAGTGACGGTACAACACTGGGCTGGCGCGTGTGGCTGCTGGCGGCGCGGCCCAAGACGCTGGGCGCCTCCATCGCGCCGGTGCTCATGGGCACGGCCATGGCGTGCAAAGACGGCGGTTTCCACGCGCTGACGGCGCTGGCCACGCTGCTCTGCGCCGTCCTCATCCAGATTGAGGCCAACTACGCCAACGACTACTTCGATTTTCTGAAGGGCGCCGACACGGAAGCGCGGCTCGGACCGACCCGCGCCACGGCGTCGGGTCTGGTCACGCCGAAGCAGATGCGCAACGCCACCCTGGTGGTTCTTGGGTTGTCGCTGTTGCTGGGCCTCTATCTGGTCTGGCGCGGCGGGTGGCCCATTCTTTCCATCGGCGTGCTGTCGGTAATATTCGCCGCGCTGTACACGGGCGGACCCTACCCGCTGGGTTATCTCGGCCTCGGCGAAATTTTTGTGCTGATCTTTTTTGGCCCCGTGGCTGTGGGCGGCACCTACTATGTGCAGACGTTGGAATGGCGTCTGTTGCCGACAGTCGCAGGCCTTGCACCGGGACTGATCGCCTGCGCCATCCTCGCCGTGAACAACCTGCGCGATGTGGAAGAGGACCGGCGGACGGGAAAGAAAACACTTGCCGTGAGGTTTGGGGCAAGGTTCGCGGGCATAGAGTATGTGTCGTGTTTTTGCTTTGGTTTACTTGGCATTCCACTTGTCCTAAGGCTGCTGGAGGGAAAGTCTCACGGTATACTCATTTTGCTTCTCCTTCCCGTTGTATTCTGCGTTGCCCCCATTCAAGGCATCTTCCACGAACAGGGGGAAGCACTGAACAAACGGTTGGCTTCCACGGGAAAGGCCCTTGTTTTGTTTGGCATTATGTTTGCGATTGGTTGGTTGCTATGAACTCTCCCACCGTTGTCAGAGCAAGCGTGTACCGCTTTCGCCTGCCCCTGATACGGCCCTTCAATATAGGGCCGTCCGTGATTGCCATGCGCGAGGGGTTGCTGCTCCGGTGCACTGATGACAAGGGTGTGGACGCATGGGGCGAAGCCTCGCCGTTGCCGGGGTTCAGCAAGGACACACTCGCCGAGGCGGAACAGGAACTGAAACTGAGCGCCCGCGAGTGGGCGCGTCCGAGCAAGGCGGGCAAACAATCGAAAGGCTGGTCGAGCGCGGCGGTCAACGCCAGCGTGCAGGTGCGGATGTGGCACACCATGCTGGCCACGCCCGCCATGCCGAGCGTGATGCTGGAAACGGCGGCGCTGTTGGAGGGCGACGGGGACGAACTTCTCCGGGGCGCGGCACAGGCCGCCACGCGGGGCTACCGTGCCGCCAAGATGAAGGTGGGGCGCAAGCCGCTGGAGGAGGAAATCTCGCTGACGCGCGAAGTGCGCACCGCGCTCGGCCGGGACTGTCAGTTGCGTCTCGATGCCAACCGGGCGTGGAGCCTGGCGGAAGCGCGCAGCTTCGTCCAGGGCATCACGAGGAACACCAGTGAATACCACGCCCCGATCGAGTATTTGGAGGAGCCCCTGCGGATTCCCAACGAGCGCAACGCGCTCCGCAACGAATTCGGCATTCCCATCGCGCTGGATGAAACATTGATTGACACCTTCGCCAACGGCCCGTCGGACAAGCAGCGCGTGCCGCTGGCCGACTACTGGGTGTGGAAGCCCACCTGCTGGGCGCTGCCCTACCATCTCGGGTCGGGCGAGAAACTGCCGCCGCGCATTCTGAGCGCCGTGTTCGAATCGGGCGTGGCCACGGCGTTGATGGGCGGACTGGCCGCCGGTTCTGGACGGCCCGCCGGGCTGGACACCTATTCATGGCTTGCAGAGGACGTGCTGGAGGAGCGCCTGCCGCTCGACCAGCCCAAAGTCCTCCTAAAGACACTGCTTGACGCCTCGCGCCGGGTGGATCTGTCGCGTTTGGAGTTGTTGTATGAATACACCCGCTGACGGGATTAGACAACCCTACTGTCCCGCACAGCGCGCGGCAAGGCGATTCGGCGATGCGCCTTTTCTGGTCACTCCCGAGACCACGCTTTCCTTCAATGAGTTTGCGCTCAGGGTGGGCTGTTTTGCCGACCGGTTCCGCCGGAACAGCCTCGAACGGCGGGACTGCGTCGCGCTGACCCTGCCCGCGGGTGTGGACACGCTGGCGCTGCTCGCCGCCCTGTGGCGGATGGGGGCGATAGCCTTTCCGCTTGACCCTGGGGCACCGCCGGACTACACCGCGTCGCGCGTGCGCGACCTCGGCTGTGTGATGACCGTCGTGCCTCAGGGCCCGGCGGACGCGCCGGAGGCGCGGCAGGTGGGCCTTGACGCATTGCTTCCCGTGCTGGACCCCAAGCACATCACCCAGGCGCGCGTCCGCCACAACAGCCACACCCCGGCGCTGGCCCTGCTCACGTCCGGCTCCGGCGGCTCGCCGAAGGCGGCCGTGCTTTCGCTTATTTCGATGACCCTGGCCGCGCAGCGCGCCAACAGGCGCATGGTGCTTGAGCGGGGTGACCGTTACCTGCTGAACCTGCCGCTGCACCACGTGTCGGGAATCTCTGTGTTCATGCGCTGCCTCGAAGCGGGCGCGCAGTGCCTGCTGCCCGGTGCGGGAGAGCATACCGTGGACGCCATTGCGCGGACCCGGCCGACCCATCTGTCCCTGGTGGCGGCGCAACTGCGCCGCGCGCTGGAAGTGCCCGCCGCGCTGGACGCCCTGCGTCCGGCCAAGTGCGTGCTCATGGGCGGCGGGCCCCTTCCCGGATTGCTGCTGCAGCGCGCCTTTGATGCGGGCCTGCCGCTGATGAACAGCTACGGCATGACCGAAACCTCGGCCATGACCTGCGCCACCCGGCTCGATGCGGACCTGGAAGAACTGGGCTCCGTGGGCAGGCCCATGTTGCAGGACACGGTGCGCGTCAACGAACAGGGCAGGGTAGAAGTGCGCGGCAGCACGCGTTTTGTGGGTTATCTCCACGGGGGAGTGCTCGAAAAGCCGGGCGGCTGGTTCGACACGGGTGACCTGGGCCATTTCGACGAACAGGGCAGGCTCCATATCACGGGCCGCGCCGACCGCATGTTCATCGTCGGCGGGGAAAATGTGCAGCCCGAATTGGTGGAGGCTGAACTGTGCAAGATTCCGGGTGTTGTCCGCGCCATCGTCGTGCCTGTACCGGACCCGGTGCTGGACCGCGTCCCCGTCGCCTTCGTCGATATGGCCGTCGATGCTTTAAGTCCCCCTTCGAAGGGGGATGTAGGGGGATGTGTCTCTGAAGCTCCCGCCAAAGAAGAAACAAAGCCTGACGCGGCCGCACTGCTCGCCGTCTGCAAAGAACGACTGCCCCGACACGCTGTGCCCCGGCACATTCTTCCCTGGCCGGAGGAAATCGCCCCTGGTATCAAGCCGCGTCCGGCAGAGTTGCAGCGGCGTGCGGAGGAGATGGTGCGGGGCGCATAGGGTCGATGATGGCCGGGGGTTTTGCTTCTTCGGCTGTTTGAGCAATCACCGATCTCTGCCGTCACCATGCCCAAGCTTCGTCCATCAGTCTATTCAATGCTGACCGAATCGAAACCCATGCCGATGCTGTCCGTTCCGAAGCGGACGTCACCGAGGTCCAGGGTGTTGAATGCCTGGAACATGGGCACCCGTCCAACATCCTGCCCATCCAGCTTCATGTCGCAGCCCCCGCTCTTGTCGGGCTTCACGTCAAACACGAGTTCGTGCCATCCGGTTTTTCGCGGCACGGGCGTTGCCGTGACGCGGTCAAGCCAGGTCTGAACCACGTAATGATCGCGTGACACCGCCGCATCCACGCCCAGCGCCACCACTGCCTCCTCGATGGCAGCAGAACCTCGCAGCGTGGCCATGCACGATGCGCCGCGCTTTTCGGTATCGTCATACAGCCATACCGTCACCTTCTTGGACAGCATTGCCGGGTGACGGTAGCGCACCACCATGACGTCCTTGTCGATGCGGAGGGCTCCCGTGCCATCGTGGACATTGCGCCCGGTGAGGAATTCCTGGCGGAGTCCGTCGCTGTAGTGATAGAGGAAGAAGGGGCTCAGTGTGCCTTCAAAGCCGCAGTGGAGGGGCATTTCCACAGGACGCGCCGCCTCTTTGGGATGGGGGAACTTGAACTCGGCGGTCAGGCCGATCACTTTCGAGACTTTGGCGGGGTCGAAGCCTTCGTGCTTCTCCCACTTTCCGTTCACAAGAATTTCACCGGGCCGGTCGGGCGATTCAAAGTGGTTGTTCTCCAGCAGGGTCTCATCCGTGTAGCGTCCAAACTCCACGGTGGTGGCGTTGGCGCCGAAACAGGCATTGTTGCGAAGGCGGGTGTTGAAGGTCATGCCGGGATCGAAATCAATGGAGCACGCGTCTTCGGGCCGGTCTTCCGGCTGGGGCCAGGTCGCGTTGAACCACGACCAGACATCGGCGATGCGGTTGTTCTCGAAGAGGGTGTTGTCCGTGGTTGCGCCGATGTAGAAGGCTCCGCCGTCCCACGAACTGGTCACGCAGCGCGCCAGGTCGTTGTTGCGGATGACGTTGTTGTTCATGATGCCGCGTTCGCGGGGAATGTCCCACATGGAAAACATGATGATGCCCGACTTGGGCGAGTCGGTGATGAGATTGTTGGAGATGACATTGTCGTTGGCCGACCATCCCAGCGAAATACCGCAGCCGGTGATGGTGCGGCGGCCCACATGGTGGATGTAATTGTTGTGAAGGGTGTGGTGGTGGTTGCGCAGTTCCGCCGGGCCGGGGTCGTGCGGCGTGTATTCGCCGTGGACAACAATGCCGTTGCTGCCCGTCTGTGCGATTTCGCAGCCCGACACGGTGGCATGGGTGGAGGCCCCCTCAATGGACACGGCGTTGCCGCCCGCATGGAGAAGGCGGCAGTCCCGCACCGTCACACGGACCGCATGGGTGAGACAGACCTGGTCGTTTCCACCCTCAAAGCGGAGTCCCTCAAAGACGAGATCGTGCACCGGCGCATCGGGACTCTTTCCGCGAAGATCGAGCAGTTTCGCCGCAGTGTCCGCCACGATGACCGCATCCTTGGGCGAGGGGGAGAGGGGCATGTAATACAACGTGCCGGAGGCGCGGTCGGCATAGAATTCACCGGGCGCATCCAGCAGGCCCAGGGCGTTTTCGACCACATAGGATTTTCCCGCGACAGGATTGTAGGCCGGGTCGGACATTTTGAACTTGGTGAAGAAACGGCGCTCCGCCACGTCCACGTGCTCGACCGGGATGTGCTCGGAGAAGTAGGTGCCCATCTGCATCAGATGGACGTAGAGCTGGCTGGTGTCCAGCCCGGCGGGATCAAGATCGCCCGGCGCATAGCAGAAAGACCAGAAGGGTTCGATGCGCGGTTCCTGCAACCGGAACCACCCCTCGTTGGGCGTGCGGGCGAGCGTGCCCGGCATGCCGTCCTCCATCACCTGAAACGCTTTCGCGTCGGTGTTCTGGATCTGGGAAACCTGAGCTTTCAGGACCCGGCCCTTGTGACGGTGCCAATCGGTAACAGCAACGCCGCCTGCAAGTATGGGTTCTTCCCCGGCAAAACTGCGGTAAACGACGGGGGCGCCTTCACTGCCCGAATTGTTTTCATCGAACCGGACCGGTTCGGCGAAATAGTAGGTGCCCCCGCGCAGGATGACTGTCGCGGCACCCGCACCGGATTGCTTCCGTTCCCGGACGGCGTCGCGGGCGCGGGTCAGGGTGCGAAAGGGTTCATGCAGCGTGCCCGCATGCCCATCGTCGCCGGTTGGCGAGACATAGACGGCACCTTCCGGGTTCTGTTCTCCTTGAGCCCGCACCGGAAACGAAGAGAGGCACAAGGCAAGGAACAGCAGCAGAGGAACCTTGGCGGAATTGGTGTGTGTTTTCATGACGCCATCATAGGCCGCATGAAACTTTTCGGTCAACCGAAACGCTGTTTACCCCCGCAGCGAATCCGGCATGAACGCATGTCGGGATGTTGGCCTTTCGGGGAGAACCGGAGGCTAATGTTTGACGGGCCTGGGTGCCGGCACGGGTTTCTGCAACTGCTGGTTGATAAGATCGATATTCCGGCTCGCGTTCAATCCGTCGCGGGACCGGCCTGCCAGTGCGACCACCTGCTGGTAGTTGGTCAGGGCGCTTTGAAGATCGCCCGACTGCCGCTGGATTTCGGCGAGCCGTTGAAACGCTTCGGCGCTGTTGGGATTGGCCGCCGTGGCGGCTTCAAACTGGGTCTGCGCCAGGTCAAGCTGACCCGCCTGCATGTAGGTGTTTCCCATTTGGATCATGGCCTTGGTGTCGCCGGGCAGTATTTGCAGCGCTTGCTGGTATTCGGCCAGCGCCTGGTCCACCTGGCCCTGCCGCTGATAGTAGTCACCGAGGTCCTGGTGTGTCTGGACCGCGCTCGGCGAACCCGCCGCCGCGCGCTGCAGGGCGGCGCCCTCCTGCTGGGGCAGGTTCAGTTGTTTGTACACCTGCGCCGCCATGCTGGCCGCCTGGGGGTCGCCGCTCGTCATCGATTCATACTGGGACAGGGCCTCCATCGCCTGACGGTCCATGCCGTTGCGCGCATATGCCTGGGCGGCCATGTAGCGTGCCTGGCTGTCCTGCGGCTGGGCGTTCATCCATTGCTGATAGGTCGCAAGCTCGTCCTTGGTGTTTCCCAGCGAGCGCTGCACCGACGCCAGATTGCGCCAGGCATCGGGATTGTGCGGGTCCTCCTTGAGACTCTGTTGGAGGAGGGTCTGGGCCTGGGCAAATTTGCCTTCCTTGGAAAGCTGTGCGGCCCGGCGCACCAGGTCGGCCGAGCGGTGCTCCGGGTCATCGGCGGCGGCGTTGGCGTCCTTCGCCTGGTCCTGCCCGTTCTCACCCTCGGTGGCATCCTTCGCCACCGCCTTCGAGGCGCGGCTGGCCGTTTTCACCCATGAGCCCGAGTCGTGGTCCCACGTGTCATCCTTGTTTGCCTTGGACGCGGCATGGGCCACGGCCTTTTCGGCCTCTTTCTTGGCCGCGTCCAGTTTGGCCGCCAATGCGGCGGCATCATTCCGCGCATCACCCAGTCGGACGGTCTGCACACCGGCAAACAGCGTAACCACGGCAACCAGTGCGCCCAGCGCTATCGGCAATCGATTCATGTCGGTTCTAAGTCCTTATTTAACGGGTTCTTCGGGAAACTCTGAGCTTGTCTGATATTTTAGCCCATCGTTTAACGCTCATTCCACGTGATAAGTTTACAACAGGCGGTCAGGAACATGACATGCTCCAGTGAAAATCGGTCCAATTGGGAGCGTATTTCCGGCCCAGGAGCCGGAATTTCGGTGAAACAGCGGCGTTTTCTGCTATTCTGCGTATGATCCCGGACAGGAAAGGATACACCCATGCGGATGAAGGTTTCGGCCCTTTTTGCGGTGACGCTGCTATTCTCCTTCAGTTCAATTGCTGAAGACAGGGGGGAGGATGCCTACATCCATGCCGGAACGGCGCTTTCACCCGACGCCTCCTGGGTGCTGGGCACGTCGCGGATGGAACGGACGCTGACGCTTTCAGACGGTAGGTTTACCCTCTCGTCTTTCTTGAACAAGGGCGTCAACCCGCCCAAAGAGTATGTCCAGGGCGGGGTGTCGCCGGAATTCAGCGTTACGGTGGACGGCCAGGCGCTTTCGGGCGCGGGGGGCGGGTGGAGGCTGGCGCGGTGGACCACAAAGCAACAGTCGCAGGGAGAATCCGCTCTCGACATAGCCCTGACCAACGGCACGCTCACGGTGACCCGCCATTTCGTGGTCTATCCCGGAACGGCGGTACTGCGCGAATGGACCACCTTTGAAAATGCGGGTACGCAGGACATCACCCTCAGCGCGGTGGGCTTTCTGGACCTGTTACTGATGGGGGAGGACTGCAAGGCGGGCCTTGCGTTCAGCCATCTCACGGGCGGCAAGGCCTATGATGGATCGCAGCGCCTGGTCACGGAAAAGGTGGACGCTGGCTACGCCAATACCTTCGCCTCCTCGGCGTCCAGTGACCATCTGCCGTTTATGATGCTCCACAACGAGTCGTCCCGGCACGGACTCTTCTTCGGCTGGGACTATCTCGGCCCCTGGTCGGCGCCGCTGGGCGCGGCGGACGGGGCAGCCTTCCACTGCGCGCTGGCGCTGGCCGGATACACGAGGACGCTGAAAGCGGGGGAGAGCTTCGACACACCGCGCGTGTTCACCGGCTGTTTTGCGGGTGACCTGGACGACATGGGCAACCAGGTGCTGGACTGGCAGTACCAGTACCTGTGGCAAAACAAGCACGCCGCCTATTTCGCCCAGCCGCGCTATGCGGTGGACTGGCCCGCGCCGTGGGTCAACACGGGCGGTGGCGAGGAAAACTGGGGCTGCCGGCTGGCGCTCGACCTGTACTACACCGACCTGGCCCGTTATGCGGGCGCGGGCGTGCTGTGGGACGATGCGGGCTGGTATGACGCATGGGGCACTTGGAACGGTCCCGATTTTGGCGAGACGGTGCGCTATCTCGACAAGTACGGCATGAAGCTGAAAGTCTGGTTTCCGACCTTCCTGAGAAGTGACGGATGCCAGGCCGACCACGACCTTGCCGGTGCGGCGCAGCCGTCCGGTTATTCCATCGACCAGTCCAGCCCCGCCGCCACGCAGTGGCAGTTGGACCTGCTCGACAGGAAGAGCCGCGACTGGGGCGGCTTTCAGTGGCGCTACGACATCGGACCGGGCACCGGGAGCGACCCGCTCACGGCCGACCAGGAATTCCGCCGGCTCAACCGGGACTTTCTGGCCGCGCACCCGGACCAGGGGATAGACGCCTGTTTCGGTGGCGGCAATTGGATTGGCGTGGACCTGGCCGACTGCTCCGACTCGGGCGAGATGACCGACGGCGGCACGCGCGATTACTCGGGCTATCACAGCTCGCTCTTCATCCCGCCGGACCTGCTGCACAACGTCGTGTATTTCTCCTACGAGCAGGGCCGCAAGGCCTACAGCATCAACAACGACCGCATCCAACTGCGCGCAAATCCGGACTGGTACGGCGACCCGGCCAGTAAGAAGGGCTATTCAGCGAAGGCGACCCACCCTGCGGGCAGCACGCCGTCCATCCCGCCCGACGCCGTCCCGGGCTTGGAGGCCCTGCGCAAGGACTGGGACCTGTACCGCTATATGGTCCACGAAGAGGTGGCGGGACGCTGGGGGCATGTGTTTCGTCCGAGGGTCGAGGGCGACGAAGCCGTGCTGTATTTCCAGCGCATGAACCGTGAAGGCACAAAGGGCGTGGTCCTGACGGCGCGCCCCTTCGCCCAGCCGCAGCAGATGCCTGCAGGCCCCGTCACGGTCTATCCAAAGGGGCTTGTCGGGGACCTGGACTATGACCTGCGCTTTGACTTCGGCAAGCGCGTTGATCACCGTGCAGGGTCGGAACTCATGGAGCGCGGCATCACACTTGACCCGCTTCAGCCCGGCGAGATCGTCTATCTCAATATGGCCGGACACCCCGGCAGCGGCACCGACACCACGCCGCCCGGGCCGCCCCGTCAGGTCACCAAAAAGGTTGGCACGAACCTCCACACCCAGGGCGTGGAAGTGCGCTGGGAACCCGCTGTGGACGACCACTGGCTTTCCGGGTATGAGGCGTTCCGCGTGGAACCGGACGGCACCCGCGTCAGCCTCGGCAAGATTTCCAGAGGCGAATACGTCTTCGACCATTCCCGGCCCGGTACCGCGCTGATTTCCTGCACCTATGAGGTGCGCGCCGTAGACGGCGACGGCAATGTCTCTCCGTTTGTGGCGGCGGAACCCGTGGCGGGCGAAGCGGAACGGCACAGCCTCTTCGAGGGCTTTGGCGACGTGCAGGGCTTTCAGGGCTGGACCAGCGAGGCGGTCCGTGATGGACAGCCGCCCACACCGCTGGCATGGCATCCCGAGTCCGGCTATGAGGGTCAGTGGCTGGTCGAACCCAAAGCAGCAGGCGATTCCACGCCCGGCGTGATCGCCCGGACCTTCCTGCTGCCCCATCCCGAGGCAGATGTCGCGCGAGTCTTCACGGTACAACATGCCGGCAAGGTCACGCTGCGCGGCGCCGTGCGCCGCGACCTCCCGCCGGGCACCGTATCCGCGGCGGAATGCCACGTGCGCATCCTGATTAACGGGCAGCCCGTCTGGCCCGAAAAGGACTGGCAGCAGGTCCCCACGGAACGCGAAGGAACACGCTACGAACGCACCATCACCGTGAACCCGGAAGACCGCATCGAGCACGTGCTCCAACGGAATGCGGATTGGAAGAACGCCGGCATCGGCTGGTATGGAGTCATCGAATACGCAGGCGAGTGAACCCCAGACCGTCCCCAGTTGTGGCATGGTCTCCCGACCATGCCACTCTTACGACCGCAGGTCTCCTCTTCACCAGGCAATCTGCGTGATCTTGACGTCGTTTCCTGCACTGTCGCCTGTGGCGTAGTAGCGGGCGGATGAAAAGCGCCAATCCTCGGGATACTGCACCAGCCCCTTGCGGAGTTCATCTTTAAGCAGCGCCATTCGAGTTACTTATGCGCCCTTAAATAGCGGGCTGTCCCGGATTTGACCGGCGCTATCTCCCCGGTTTCCCCTTCCTCTTCACAAATTCTCTTAAGACATCCTGATGCCATTGTTTCATTAGGCTCCAGCGCTAATACCCGATTACACATCATCTTACTTTTGTCGTATCTTCGCTCTCTTAAATATACCGCAGCCAGAGTACGGAGCAGATCTGTATTTGTAGGGTACTTTTCAAGTAATGCCAGATACTTTACAAAAGCTTCTTCTCGTCTGCCCTCTATATAAATCCGTCCGTAGCGACCAATATACCATGCGACGTAGAAATCGCTGAACCACTCCCGAATTCTGCTGATGGACTTCATCGTTATCCTGTTCCGTATGTTCCGGGTCAGGCAGCATACTGAACCACCGCTGTCCGGACAACCTCATCGCGGAAACGGCCGCTGAGATCGCGCGGCGTTCTCATGTCCGCTTTGCGTCCTAGGATTGTGGTCAGCTCCTCTTCCATGGCAGCCACGTCGAAAAGCGAAGGTATGTTGTCCGGATGGTATTCAAACAGCACATCGACATCGCTTTCCGGACGGAAGTGATCCGTCAGGACGGAACCGAACAGCGCCAGTCTGGTGAGGTGGTGCCTGATGCAAAATGCCGCGATCTCCGTCTGATCGATACTAATGGGCAGGTTCATCCAAGCTTCTCCTTGTCTGTGACTGGTTTCAGTATATCAGACCATGCGCCCGGCGTCATTTCCCGACCACGCCACAACTGGGAGTGTCCGTGGTCTGTACGGATTTATCCCGGCCCCGTACCCGCTACCATTACGGCAGTCAATAACCTGAGGTGACGTCCATGAACAGACAAGACCACGGCGTTTCATTCGGATGGGCGGCTGTTTTCGCGATATGTGTGACAGCGGTGCTTGGCGCCCATATGGCAGTTGCGGCGGAAGCGGTGAAGAGTCCGCCCTTTCCCGCGTATGCGCCTCTGCCGGCCGGATTCAGCGTGCAGCCGCGCAACGGCTACGTGGCGGCTTATGGCCGTGAAGAGTTTAATTTCCCGGTTCCCGGCCAGTCATCTTCCCACGTGATTGTCGAAGGGCCGGCATGGCGGATTTTGGTGCGTTCAGAGGACAAGCCACCCTTGAGCGCCGAGGAGGTTTTCAACCGTTTTCGCGAGCTGCTGGAAAAGGAGGGATGGACCTACGTTACGCGCTCGCCCATCTACGTGTTCAAGCGGGTGGCGGACGGAAAGGAAAGCTGGCTGCAAATCGACGGGCCGAATTCCAGCGGCATCTGGCTCAGACTTGCCGAGCGGGGCGGGTCGCCGCGCACACTGACACTGCCGCAGCCCGGAGAAAAGGCGGAACCCTGGAAAGCCGGAGAAATCCCTTCCTATATCCTGCCTTATCCCGGCGCGCGGTTGGTTAAGTCCAGCATACGAATCAAGGACAGCTTTGAGGTGACGGTCTCGGCCGACGAGGAAAGGCAGTGGGTGGGCAACCCCCTTCTGGAGCTTCAGTTTGAGCACCCGGCGGACCTTTCGCCCTTCGAATTCACAAAAGTGTTTGTGGGCGCGCTGGAGCAGGCTGGCTGGAAAATAATCCGCAAAACGGGCGGGCCGGGCTCCACGGGCGACATGGATTTTCTCGCCCATTACACAAGCGCAGGCCGTGACATCTGGATGTACGGGCACGACGCCCAGCAGTACGACCTGAAGCTTGCCGACCTTGGGGTGCAGGCCCAACCCGGCAAACTGAAAGAGGTCCTTGACCGCGAAGGCCGCGTTGCGCTGTATGGCATTTACTTCGACATCGACAAGGCCACCATCAAGCCCGAATCGGAGGCCACGCTCAATCAAATCCTGTCGCTGCTGCGGGACAACCCGAAACTCACCCTTCGGGTCGAGGGCCATACGGACAACACCGGGCCGCGCCCGCACAACCAGACACTTTCCGAAGCGCGCGCCGCCAGTGTCAAGGCCTGGCTGGTCGATCACGGCATCGATTCCGTGCGGCTTGTACCCGAAGGCTTCGCCGACACCAAGCCGGTTGCCGACAACGCGACACCCGAAGGGCGCTCGAAGAACCGCCGTGTCGAGCTGGCGAAACCGTGAGGAAAAGCGGAAAAGGTTTGCGTTCTCCCAGCGCATGGGCGTAGATTAGAAACAGTGACCGAGCCTCAAACAAGGAGATACGAAAATGGGCGAAAAGGGAAAGAAAGACAAGGGCGCCAAAGAAGTGAAGAAGAAACCCCTCCTTACCCCACAGGAGAAGCGGAAACTGAAGAACGAGAAAAAGAAAGACAAATAGCTTCCCTGACACCGCCACCCCGTTCGCCCGCTTGGGCGACGGGGTGTTTCAGTTTTCTTGAGCCTGCTCCGCGCTTGGAAGGGTTGCGGGAGAGGGCTACAGCATGCTGCCCTCATGCAGAATCAGGCCCGCCTTGTTAAGAGGGAACGGTCCGGAACCCCTGTTCCAGAGTTGGAACTCCACATGCCCGTCCATATAGAGGATGTTGGCACCGCCCGGCAGGTGATTGAAGTGGGCCGGTTCATCGGACACCGCGTCGTGCAGGATGACAATGTCTGATTGAGCCAGCGCGGACGCTGCGGCGTTGTTGATGTCGGTGATAAAGAAGCGCTCAATCCCCTCCTTGAGACGGGGAATGGACGTTTTGCCGCCGACGGGGTTCTCCAGTTGGAGGTCTTGGTTGACCAGATTTGGATCTGCCGCCATTTCCGCGGCCTGGCGGGTAACCTCGTGTTCGAAATTGTCCAGGTCGGTTTGCGTCGCGAACATAGTGTTGATGAATGCCCATCCGTAGTAATGGTAAGGGTCTGCGTGCAGTTCGCACGGTTCCACCACGCCGTCCTTGCTGAATCCCGGAATGTCGGCCCATTTCTCATAGAGTGTCTTTCCCTGGTCATAGGTTTCCAGGGCGGTGGCCCCAGCGGAGTTGCTCGGGCAGATCAGCACGTTCAGGTCGGTCAGATACTCGGGATACACACTGGCGCCGTCAAAAATCTGGTCCCAGGCGATGGCGGTGCCGGTGCAGTCCATCACCTTCATGTGGGGAAAGAGACCGCCACCCTCGTTGGAATACATCTTGAACGCCAAAGCCATCTGCTTGAGATTGTTGGCGCAACTGGAGCGTCTTGCCGCCTCACGGGCGCGGGCCAGCGCGGGCAGGAGTATGGCCGCAAGAATGCCGATAATCGCCATCACCACCAGCAGTTCAATGAGTGTAAAACCTTGTTTCCTGTTCATGGCTCTTCTTTTCAAGAGGGCATGAATTGGGTTGACAGTTCACATCTTCAAAGCAACATGCCCTTGGTTGATGCCCCGTGTTCGCGGGCTGTCAGGCTCTATTGATAGGCTGCAAAACCTGTCTGGTATTTGTTCCTTTTGTGCATCTGGCGGACCGCTTTTTCGCGGACAACCGACTTTCCAATATCTACTATAACTGCCGATGTAAACGGCGAATTCCCAGTTACGTCCATTCTTGGAGCGTCCTGGTGGGGGGAAGGCTGTACGGTTGTTTTGTCTTCCGATGGCGATAATTGCAGAATGTATCGAGGTGTGCACTTCTTGCTGTGTCAAGACTGCAATACTGGAGCGCATCACGAGAACACGGCAACGCCTTATGGCTTGCGGGTGTCCTTTCTTGGCTCCTCGATATATCAAGCAATGAAAGGATTGTATGCATGTTCATACTGGATAGAATTCCGGTTCTGTTTCGCGGTGTTTTTCCTTCCCTGCTGGCCTTGGTGGTTTCCTGTTTTCCCAGTCTGGCGGCCGACACCAGCGCGCCCGCGGACCCCGGAACCGAAGCTGCCAAAATCAGCGCCGAGATGCTGGGTCTCCAGAAACGGTCCTTCCTGCAGGGGCGTGAGTATTTTGTCCTTCGGAGCGGCCCTGCCCAGATGATCGTGCAGGCGGATCAGGTCGACTTGGGGCCTGCCTTCACGTACCTGCTGTTTGACGCCACCGATAACAAACAGTCCGCCCGCAAAGAGACGGCGTTCAATTTTGCGGACGGCGCGGGCATGGCGGCGGGCGCATTGCAGGTGGTGCTCGGAGGATTTCCCTTTACGGCGCTGGGCCATGAGACGCAAACCCGCTGGACCACCGTGGAGGGAATCCCTGCCGTCGAGGCGGTGTGGTGGGCCGGCGGCGTGCGGGTGACGGAACAGCTTCTTGCGCTGGGCGACCAGGGGCTTTTCCTGCGGCGCGTTCAATTGAACTCGGCGAATCTTGGCGGACCGGAAGACCTGCGCTTGCGCCTGGCCTTGCCCCCGGGAAGCGTCACGGTTGCAAAGGGTTGACTTGCGCGGGAGCAGGCTCCCTGCCGCATGGCCCTCGGCCTCGCTTCGGAGGTTGAGGCGCACACAATGATAGCGTCCGGCACGATGGAAGTCGGTCCGCTCTCCGTTGCGCCCGGACAGACCGTCACGGTGGACACCCTGCTGCTGGCACAGATTCCGTCCGGACCGGCCGAAGGCTGGTCTCCGCTTGCGGCCCTTCCCCCCGGTGCCGAAGGGTTGGCGCTGTTCCATATCGCCGACCTGCTTGTGAAGACGCGCGACACTTGGGCAGTGACCTCGTCCGTGCAGACGAAGGACGCCACCGTGCAGGATGTTTTCGACAAGGCGCGTTTTGGCCTGGCGGCGATGGTGGCGAACAACGGCGTGATGGACGCGGGCATTTTCGAGTACGGCGCGCAGTGGGTGCGGGACACGTCGAACACGCTGCTGGGCCTGGTCCATGCAGGACATTTCGAACTGGCCCGGCGCGGGTTTGTGCAGATCCTGGAAGTCATGGTGGACGCCGAAGGCAAGACAATGATCGGCGGGGGCTTCGACGCCCCGGACCTGGAACAGTTTGACCAGATGGGCGAACTGCTCCATGCGCTGAAAGCCTACCGCGACTGGACCGGTGACGACTCGCTGATCCGCGAGCACCGGGAAAAGCTGCTGGCGCTGGTGGAGCGCCCGCTGCATCCCCAATTCCGCGACGACACCGGCATGGTGCACAACCGCCGCGAATTCTGGGAACGCACCTTCGACGACGCCCATGAACTCGCCTACCAGACCTATGTCATTCTGGGCCTGCGCGATGCCGCCGCGCTGGCGGAACCGTTGGGCGCCGCCGACCGCGCCGAGCGCTGGCGCAGCGAGGCCGACCGCATCCAGAAGTCCATGCTCGACACCCCCGAATGCGCGCTGGTGGAGGACGGCCATCTTATCAAACGCCGTGCCCTCGACGGCACGCCGGTGCACACCATTCATTTCCCCGCCGCAGCCGCGGACGTGCCGCTCAAGACGGAACGGGTGAATCTGTCAGGACCGGACGCGACCATGGCCCTGCCCATCGCCTATGGGCTGGTGCCGCCGCAGTCCCCACTGGCGCATGCCACGCTCGATGAACTGGAGAAACTGCACAATGCCCGCTGGTTCGGCGGCGGCTATGAGCGTTACCATTCCAGCGGACAGTGCGACCAGCCCGGTCCGTGGTCTTTTGCCACCTGCTTTGTCCTGCGCGCACAGCATGCGGCCGGGGATTATGGGCGGAGCCGCAGCACGCTGGAATGGCTCAACACGGTCCAGGGGGGGCGCACCGGGGCCTGGTTTGAGGCGATCCCCCTGATTCGCTCCCAGGCCCCGACCGCAGGCATTCTTCCGTGGACCTCCGGCGAAATCAGCCTCTTCATAGTCCGCCACCTGCTGGGGGTGCGTTTCGAGGGCGATCAACTTGTCCTTGGACCGGCCCTCTATCCGGGCAGCCCGCCCCTGTCGGCCAACCTCCGCTTCCGGAAGAGCCGGTTGCAGTTGGAGATTCCGGGTGCCGGACCCTTCCTTTCGGCCGAAGTGGACGGTCGGAAGGTGGCGCTGCGAAGCGATGGCACGATGGCCTTGCCTGCGGACTTTCAGGGCGGGCGCGTGGTGTTTCTTGCAGAAAAGTAATCCTGAAGCGGAGCGCGGCCGGTGTAAACCATTTTTCGCACCTTGCGCGGGAATGTCACAGTCACCTCTCGAAAGTGTACTATAGATACGGTCAACTTGGCCGTTCAGCGCGTCGTTCCCCTTGCTGACCTTGTTCGGCAGACCGGTCGGTCAGGTACCGCCAGAACAGTTGCGCGAACCCGGCAAACGAAAAGAAAGAAACAAAAGAAACATTATGTCCACTTCAAAAGGGTTGAGATGCGGGATGGCGGTCTTGGGTTGTGCGGTGCTGGTCGTCCTGCTCGGGGGATGCACGCAGACCGGAAGCGCGCCCACCGTAAGTTCCACCCAACCGGCGGACCTGGTGACCAATGTGGCCACCAATACCAGACTGGCCATTGTTTTCAGCAGGGCGATGGATGGCCAAACCATCACCACATCGACATTCACCCTGCTTCAGGGCGCCACCCCGGTATCGGGCACGGTGGTCAACGGGGGGCTCAATGCGGTGTTCAACCCGGCGGCCAACCTCGCGCCAAACACCCTGTACACCGCCACAATTTCGGCCGGGGCCACCGATGCGTCCGGTACCGCGCTGGCCTCCGATTATGTGTGGAGCTTTACCACCGGTGCCGGACCGGACACGACCGCGCCGATGGTCAGCGCGGCCTCCCCTGCGGATTATGTGACCAATCCGCCGATCAACACCTACCTCTCTGCCACCTTCACCGAAGCGATGAACCCGCTGTCGTTTACCACAGCAAGCTTCTTGCTGTATCAGGGGAGCACCCCCGTTGCGGGTTCGGTGAGCGGCACGGGCATCACCGCCGTGTTCAAACCCTCGGCCAATCTCACACCCAGCACACTCTACACGGCCAAGATTACCACCGGCGCGGTGGACTTGGCCGGGAATGCGCTGGTCACAAACGTGTCCGGCGTCACGTCGAACACGAACTACACATGGACCTTCACCACGGGGACCGGTTCGGACACCACCGCACCCATGCTCAGCACCACCGACCCGCCCCATGGAGCCACCGGTGTGCCGACCGGGCACAGAGTTTCGGCCACCTTCAGCGAGGTGATGGACCCTCTGTCGATCAGCACATCGACTTTTGCGCTGGTTCAGGGCACGACCCCGGTTCCGGGCACGGTGAACTATTCGGGCGTCACCGCCGTTTTTACACCGGCAGTTGATCTCGCACCCAACACCGAGTACATGGCCACGGTCACGACCGGAGCGGTGGACCTGTGCAAGAACCCGCTGGCAATCGGCCGCACCTGGACCTTCACCACCGGCGCGGACCCGGCTGCCGCCACGCCCGAGGTCAGCCACACCCTTCCCGAGAAGAACGCCACCAACGGGACGCTGTACGGAAACATTTCCGCCACCTTCACCAAGCCGATGGACCCCATGACCATCAATTCCGACAGCTTCAACCTTATCCAGGAGACCTCCTCCACCACCACGGCGACTCCCGTGCCCTTCCCGCTCGCGGGCCGGGTGACCTATTCGGGCGTCACGGCGGTCTTCACGCCGGAAGAGGCGCTCACGGCCGGCGAGACCTATTCCGCCTCCGTTTCGATGAACGCAACCGACCTGGACGGCAATCCCCTGTCCGAGGACCACACCTGGGCTTTCACCACCTCGGGGACGATCGACACGACCGCCCCGGTGGTCAGCGCCACCATGCCCGCGAACAGCGCCACCGGCCTGCCTGTCAACAGAAAGATTGCCGCCGTGTTCAGTGAACTCATGAATCCCCTCTCCATTTCCACGGCAACCTTCACCCTGATGCACGGCGCGGATTCCGTCATTGGCACCGTCTACTGGTCCGGTGTCACCGCAACCTTCAACCCCAAAGGCAATCTCGCCACCAACACCCAGTACACGGCCAGGATTGCGGCCAATACGGTCGACCTGTCGGGAAACTCGCTGGGGAGCGCCTATGGGTGGAGTTTCACCACGGGGGGGGGCACGGACACGGCCGCACCCGAGGTGGGCGCCACCTTCCCGGCGGACGGGGCCGCCGCCGCGGTGGTCAACCAGAGGATCGCCGCCGTGTTCAGCAAGGCCATGAGCCCGCTTACGATCGACACGCAAAGTTTTACGCTGATGCGCGGCGCGATGCCCGTTTCCGGCGCGGTGATCACTTCGGGCCTCACCGCGATCTTTACGCCCGACGTTGACCTGACGCCCAGCACGGCCTACACCGCCACGATATCGGCGGGCGCCGCGGACCTGGCCGGCAACACCCTGGCGGGCGGCCATTCCTGGACCTTTACCACCGGCGGGGTCACGGACCTGATCGCGCCGACCGTCAGTTCAGTCAGTCCCGCCAGCAGCACAACCGCAGTGTCTGTCAGTGGCAAGGTCACGGCCACCTTCAGCGAGGCCATGAATCCCCTGGCGGTCAACGCGAAGACCTTTACCCTGGTTCATGGCACGACACCCGTCACGGGCGCGGTGACGCTGTCGGGACAAACCGCGACCTTTACCCCGGCAACGGCGCTCCTGGGAAGAACCGTATACACGGCGTCCATCCTGACAGGGGCGGCAGACCTGGCCGGCAACACGCTCGCCACCGCCTACACCTGGTCCTTCACCACTGGCGCGGTTCCGGTGAGCACGGCGCCCACCGTGACCTCCACCTCCCCCGCAGGCAACGCAACGGGCGTGACGCTCGGCACAAAGATTACGGCCACCTTCAGCGAGGCCATGGCCCCCTGGTCCCTTTCCACGGCGACCTTTACCCTCACCCAGGGGGGCCTGCCGCTTTCAGGCACAGTGAGCTATGCGAGTGGAACGGCAACCTTCACCCCGCTGATCGCCCTCGCACCCAACACCGCCTACACCGTCGTCATCTCGACAGGCGCCACCGACGCGAACGGCAATGCGCTCGCAAACAGCTACGTGTGGAGTTTCACCACGGGCGCGACATAGGCCGATGGGTCAAACGCCCAAGAACGGCCCCTACTCCTTCCCGGACACCCAGTTCCAAAGTCGTGAGGTCAACGGCATTTTCCAGCTTGGGTCCTGTCCAATTGCCAGTCCGCCCAGGTCGATGTCCTTCTCTTTGGGTTTCACCACAAAACTGACAGCGGTCCCCCCGACCCTGCGCGGGTCGCCGGTGATTCCAATATCCTCGGCAGACACGGAACACACCAGGCTATAACGTCCTGCGGCAAGTCCCTCGGCATGGAATGAGCCGTCCGGCTGGGCCTTTATATCCATTTCCTGCGTCCGTCCACAGGCCGAGTTGCGGAATTCCTGCCAGGCGGCCTGGGCCGTTTGAACCATGGCCTCTTTCAGGGGGCCGGACACCGTTCCCGCCAGTTGAATGTGTATTCTGTCCAGCGCCACCCGCGGCAGATTCCAACGGACCAACCGGAGGGTTCCCCGGACGGAGCCGCCTATCGGTTCGCCGACCACGCATTCGGCGCTTTCGCCGGACCTTGCCTCAACCTCACATGCGGTTGAATAGACCGGCACGGTCCCCTCCGCGTTGGCCATGCAGACGAAGTAAGCCCCTTGCGGGACCTGTTCAAAGAGGTATTTTCCCTCGTCGTCCGTTTTCGCAAAGACCTGAGAAGAGATTTCCACCTCTTCGCCGGGTTTGCTGCCCACCCTGTGCTTCGATTCAAGCGCAACCAGGGAGACAGGACTGTTCCTGTACGGTTCCTTTCCGCAATAGACCCGTCCGCCCACTTTGGCAAACGGCGCCAGCCGTATTTCCTTTGCGGTCATCAGTTGTCCGCCCGTGACCTCCCCATATCCCTCGGCGGATTCGGCCAGAAGCAGATAGGGGGCCTTCACCTCATCGCATTTGAACCCTCCATCCACCCCCGTTTTCGTGGTCACGACTCCAGACGGAAAGGGCTGTTCGGACAGCTTCGCGGTGCGCCCTTTGATCACCGTGCCCGAAGGCAGCACAACCACATTGGCACCGGCCACCGGCTGTCCGGCAGGGTCCAGAACAACACCCTGCGGCGGGTTCAGCCACTGGTTCACCGGTGCCGTTGCGCGCAGGTTAAGGAGTCTGGCAAGCCCGGCGGCCGCAGCGGGCTCCATGCCGGAAATGGGCATTCTGTTGCTTACCGCACCCCGAACCGTGTTGACGTTCAAAATGGCGCCGTCAATGAGGACTGCGCATTCATGGCCCAGCTTCGCCTTTGTCGCATTCAGCAGGCGCTCGGAGGCTTCGGGCCAGAATTCAACCAGCACCGTGCTCTTTCCCGAACTTCCTTCGTCCGCCACCACCGCGGCCTTGGATACGTCCCTGTCGGTGACAACGGATTCCCTGCCCACCTGGTAGGTCTTTCCATTGCCGCCATTCCTGTCGCCCCAGACCAGTTCGTCGAGCGGGCCGTCCTCATTGGCGCCCAGCACCCAGCGGAATTCAAAATGCCCCAGGTCTTTCACCGCCTCCGCGGCACGGGCCAGTTGCATCCCCGGAATTCCGACAAAGACGGCGAGCAGTGAACAAACAACCAGGAGAAACAGGTTCTTCTTCATGGCAGCCCTTTCGCATTGCCCGTGCCCCCCCATTGCGGGACTTGCGGCAATACTTATATGTTCCACGCGGAGGCGGCCCAATTCAAGAATGAATCACTTCCCAGATGCCGGGCAGGAAGCACATGGGAGCAGGCACGATTCCTACCGGAACGACTTCTCCTCATCAGCCATGGGCCCGCTTCGGTTTCCAGCGTTGTCTGGTTTTTGGGACGGCGCGCTACTTCACGTGGACGGTCTTTTTCCACAATTAACACGTGTCATCCGCCCGCAGAATGACGTATACTTTTTTCACGGTCTTTATGCGTTCAAGAGGTCTGAATCGAGGGAGGTCCTGGCATGAAACGCAAGGTCTTGGCGGCGGCTGTGCTTCTGTTTTGTGGAGTGCTGAACGCGACCGCATGGGGAGGGCCGGCCGATGTGCCGCGCATCCTGCTCGTGGGCGACAGTTGGCCCGGGTTCATGCAGCTTTTCCGCTGTTTTGAATTCTCTCTGGCCGACTATCCGGCCCTGGGCGGCATGGGCCAGCGCGGCAGCCAGACCACCGAGGTCGGCATCCGGGCGCGGGATTTCAACACGCCCAAGTATCTCGAAAGGGTCCGTCAGGACCTGCTCGATCATCCCACCATCGACGTGATCCATCTGAGCCTGGGCGGCAACGATTTCGTCATGGACAGCAACTGGAATCCGGGCACGCCGCCGGAGCAGCTCGCCGCGTTCATCGACACGGTCAACACCAACACCGAGGCCGTGATTGACTACATCCTGGCGATTCGCCCGAACCTCCGGGTGGCCGTGTGTGGCTATGACTTCGGCAACCATTCCATGGGCAACGGCGCCACCATCCCGCAGAGCAATGCCGTCTGGGTGCAGTTTGAACAGTCGCGGCTCAACCGCTTTGGGGGTGGCCACAAGCCGCGGACCGTCTACATCCACAATCTCGGGCTCATGCAGTATTACTACGGCATCCCCCTGGCCACCCCGCCGATTGCGCCGAGAACCGTGCCCTTTCCGGGCGGCGTCGCGCAGGACTATGTCCCCTTTCCCGGCGGCAACCCGAACTACAACACCCCCCTCGAGGCGCTGATCGACCACGACCTGCACCTGACCATGCCGGGGTACGATCTGCTGGCGCACCGCTGCATCGACGAGTTCTACGGCGCATGGCTGTCCTACCCCTCGGTGTATGAAGTGCTGCCCCTCACGGAAAACCCCAACGCCTCGCAGCAGCAGTTCCGCGTGACCTTCAGCAAGCCAGTCACCGGTGTGGACAAAACAGACTTTTCCGCATCGGGTTCCAAGGCCGCCGACGTGCTGTCCGTGACGGGCAGCGGCGCGGTCTACACGGTCACCGCCACCCTGGGCGGCGACACCGGCCCGGTGCTGCTGCGGGTGCTCGATGACGACAGCATTGTGGACGCGTCGCTGACGCCGCTGGGCGGGACGGGCGCGGGCAACGGCGCTTTCAGCCACAATGGCCCCCTGACCTTCACCGACCCCGCCTTCACGGGCGATGACGATTTTGACGGCGCCATGTTTGCGCTCGATGACACCTTCACGCCGGTCGACTGGATGCTGGGCGGCCAGCGTTTCTATCCGGCCGCCTGCGACGCGAACGGCGGCACCGTCAGCGTCGATCCCCCCAGCATCGTGGGCAACAACATGCTGGACGAATGTGAACTGGGCCTCATTCAGGCCTGCCTGCACAACCCCACGCTGGACCTCGGCGCCAGCCATGGCGTGACCCACGCTGTGGCGGCGGCCGCCTGGCAGCACAACATCACGCGCATGCTTTCCGACCTGGGCGGCGCGGGCGGCCGCATACCGCGCGCCGTGCCGGGGCTGGACACGTTGCTGGCAGGCTACATGACCCTGGGCAATGCACAGTCCACCATGGTCCCGCTGCTGTTGATGACCGCCATTAATGTCGTCATCTCCCTGCCGCCCGAGGTCGTCATACCGGCATCGCAAAACTACACCCCGCTGGGCGCCTACTTCGGCCCCGACGGCGATGCCGACGGTGACGGCGCCACCAACCGCCAGGAGTATGACTACTTCATGCCGCTGGGCGGCCGCGACCTCTACATCGCCGCGGCCCTCGACCCCACCATGAAGCCCGGCGACCAGTCGGTCACCCATTCGACCGGCGGCGCCTACGACCAGGGGGCCGTTTTTCCCCTGGGCATTCCGGGCACGCTTGACCTCGCAGGCGGCTTCCAGTGGCGCCGCGACGGCCAGCCCCTCCAGAACACCAACACCGTCTTCGGCACCCGCTGGTGCGAACTGCACATCACCAGCCTGGGCAAGGACGACGGCGGCGTGTATGACTGTGTCAACGCCAACGGCCAGCGGATTTTCGGCCCCGTGGTCGTTTCGGTCAATCCCATGCCTGCGGCTTCACCGGCCGGACTCCTCTTTCTCGGGTTCGCGGCGGCGGTGGTCGGTGTCTGGCGCCTGCGGCGCCGCGCCGCATAGCCCCCAATCCCCGGCAGGGGAGCATACGTACCGCAGGCGTTCGCCTGCCCTGTGCCTTTGCTTCTTGTCGGTCTGTCAGGTTGCTATTCTGCGTGATATCAGCCAAGCGGCGGCGTTGCCGCCGCAGTCCAAATGGGGGCAAACCGGTGGTTTTGGCGGAATGCGGAGCTGCCAAGACTTGTTTCACACTGGGGAATATCACGGAAATGAACTGGCAAAATCCATAAAATATCGGGTTTCACCGTGCCCGATGGGGATGGCCCCATCCAGTCAGTAGCTTTTCCGGACAACTCCCGGTTTCCAAGTAAAAAAAAGCATGATCTGGACGCGGATTCTTGCTAGACTGATTGGGCTTGCTTTTGTCGAAGGCATTAAACCCAGGGAGATCACACCGTGAACGTCGAACAACATATTGCACACCGGGCATGGGCTTTTGAGTCGCTGGACGCACTGGAGGCGTTTCTTGCCGACCCGGATTTTGTCGGGGACAACGAAGAGGAGACGCGCGTCATCGGACGCAAACGCAAGGAACTGAAGGACGGCAAGTACCGCGTTGTCATACTCGGCGAGTTCAATGTGGGCAAGTCGGCTTTGGTCAATGCGTTTCTGGGCGACGAGTACCTTCCGATGGTGCTGGAAGAGTGCACCGCCAAGATCACGCACATCGTGAAATCGGAAAACATGAAGGTTGTGCTGAACCTCTCCGAGCCCGCCACGGAACTGGAACTGGAGACCCTGTCGCGCCTGGTGGCGGCCAGCGGCGTCACGGCCGATGTGCTTGCCGGCGAGGAAATGAACGAGGTGATCATCGCCTTTCCGACCAGCCAGGCGCGCGACCTGGTGCGCACCCTGCGCCCGCTTGTGATGGTTTCGGCCGAGGACGATTTCCCGCAGTTGAACGCCTTCCGCGGCAAGTTCGACGAGATTAACGTGCACCTGCCCACCGACCTGCTGGCCGACGACGTGGCGCTGGTGGACTCTCCGGGGGTGCACAGCATTTCCGAGACCAACACCCGGCTGGCCGAGGAGATCATCCCCAACAGCCACCTTATCATCTGCCTTCTGGACAGCCAGAGCCCGGGAACGGATCACAACCGCGAGTTCATCGAGAAGGTGGTCAACTACCGCCACCGCAAGGTCATGTTTGTCATCAACAAGGCCGACCAGCTCAACGCCGACGAGATCGATCCCAAGGGCCGTCGCGGTCCGGCGAAGGACCTCTTCCGCAGCCTGCGCGGCATCGTGGAAGGTCCGGAGATTTTCTTTGTCTCCGCGCTGTACGGGCTGATTTCATCGCAGTTGCTGCGGGAGCAGACAACGCTGGCCGACCTCGACGGCAACAACAAGATCAAGATTCCCTGGGCGGTGCAGAGCGAACTGATGCAGGGCGAAGACCCCAGCGCCGGCGTTGCACAGTACCTCGCCGAGAAGAGCAACATCGGCCCGCTTCGCGAGCGCCTGCTCCGCTACCTCTACACCGAGAACCGGGAAGGCGCTTTGCTGGAGTCGGCCTGCCGCTTTGTCGATGACAAGGCATGGACCTATGCCCGCCCCATCCAGGTGCAGTTGGACATGACGCGCGACAATCCGCGCCTGGCTGAACTGGCCGGGCAGCGCGAGGCGTTGGCCGCCGAAATCGCGGACAGCGAGCAGCGGGCCAAGCTTGTCACCAATGCCCTGAAGGTAATGTCCGCAGGCGGCGCCGTCGACGGACGCGAATATGCCGGCTATGAGGGCCTCCTTAACAGCCAGTTGACCGAAGAGTCCGTGCAGCGCTGCATTCTCGATCCGTCGCGCGAGTGGATCTACGATGACATCAACTATAGGGCCGCGGCGCAGGGGGGCTTTTCGCCTCTCGCCGCCAAGGTGGAGATTCTTGCCGAGGCGTTTTTGCAGGACTTCTGTGGCGCGCTGAACGCCGAAATCGACATGGTGGAAGGCACTGCGCTGACCCGGATGGGTTCGCTCTGCCCGCCCGATGTGATCCGGCATGAAGGCTTTGAATCGCCCCGAGTCCAACTGCCCGAATTTCAGACGAGCCTGGCCGGTTCCTTCTTCGGCTTCGCCGTCGTGGGCGGTGTGCTCTGTGCCGCAGGCGGCGCCTGCGCCGTGGTCTCCGGCGCGCTCGAACAGTACGGCATCCTGAACACGGACCTGAACCTGCAGATCGGCGTCGGTGCCGGCGCGGCCATCGGCGTGCTGGCCGGGTTCCTGCTGCGGGCCGCCACCGGCAAGTCCAGCCGCCGCAAGAAACTCACCGCCGCGATTCGCGAGCAGGTGGTGCAGTTCATTCTGGGCTCCGGAAAGGGCAGTGCGGCCGAGCGCACCCCTGCGATCAAAGAGCAGCTCCGCGACGCGGTCGCGCAGCGGCGCGCCGGGTTCTCCGAATTCATCCAGGCGGCCTTTGAGGACGCCACCCAGGACATGCGCGCCAGGCTCGCGGTGGTGGAGGAGGAGGAGGACGAACTGCGCCGCATACAGGACGAGGTCATTTCCCGTCTTGAGCCCAAACTGGTCGAGCTTGCCGAACTGGGACGCCGCGCGTCCGAGATCGCCCAGGCCCATGAGCAGCACGAAATCGAGGTTGTTTCCTGACGGCGGCCCGTCAGAATGTGTTCCGTTGACAGCCTAAACGCCGAGTGTCTTGTGCCGGGAGAAGAAAGTCGCGCGATGCGCGCGCGACGGACTTCTCCTGGCACTTTCTTTTTAGGCGGCGCCCCCTTGGATTTTTTGGGCCAGCCATATATACTGGACCATACGGGCTCAAGCCCCGCGCGGGATGTTGTCAACATTTGGAATGAGGAGGTCTCTGCATGGAATCCAATCAGCCTGAATCAACGCCCACCACCGCGACGGCAACGGCGGCACAACCGGCGGTGGGCGCCGGTGCCAAACCGGCCGCTGGCACAGCCCTGCCGAAGAAATCCGGCGGCGAGCGTATCGTGCTCTATTCCTACCCTCCGCTCATCTACGTCTGGCCCCTGATCGTGCTCGGTTATCTGTTCTGGTTCACCTGCGGGGTCACGACCGCGCCCCACTCGGTGGAGGCCTGGGTCTACATCATCACAACGGTGGTCGTGCTGCTGACCATGGGCATTGACGTGAACCGCAACATGGCCGTCTTCTGGGTCATTGTCATCACCGCACTGTCCTTCTGCGTGCTGTGGCTGCGCGATGCCAAGGGCATTGTTGTGTTTGACCAGATAGGACACTTCTTTGGCCGGCTCCAGCCCCAGTATTCTCCGGAGTTTGGGATGATCACCAGCATCTTCCTCTCGGTCATCTACGCCATCGTGCTCGCCAGCGCGCGCATCAACGACAAATGGGTGATCAGCCAGAACGAGATAGAGCATTACGCCATGTTCCGCGGCACCAATTCGCTCGGCCGCGGCGCCAAGGGCGTGAGCGCCACCTACCGTGATTTCTTTGAACTGATCGTGCTGCTGGCCGGTGATGTCGAAGTGCGCACCGCCCAGGGCAACCGGGTGCTCGCCCGCATGAAGAATGTTCCCTTCCTGGCGCTCAGAATGCGCAAGATCGACCGCATCCTCGCCGCCTATGCATTCACTGCCGGTGCCGCCGATGAGGAATCCTCCGAGAACGTGGAGGAGGAAGTCCTTTAACGTTGGCGCACTGCCGACCGTGGTGAACGGCGCTTGACTGCCCCTGACACCCTCTCGGGGCTGGAAATCCTCCGGTCTGGGTGGCCCCCCCCTACCTTCGAGGGGGGGGCGCCGCCTGTCTTTACCATCGTTCAAGAAGCCCAAATCCGGCCGAAGCACCATTCAATTCGAGGATTCTTCGTTTTTTCTTCATGATCTACCGGAAAACAACTAGGGGCCTCCCGGCAGAATCCGTACAAAAAGCAGATGACGGACGGTGCATTGGGGACTAACCTTACAGTAACAAAAGGAGAGTTCACCATGAACAACGAATTCTGCTGCCTCGACTGTGCCATGAATGCGATGAGCGCCCCGACGCCGGCCACGGAAGAACGCGCCGTTGCGCTGGCAATTCCCCGGATGGTCAAGGGCATTTGCCCCGAGTGCGGTTCCGAAGAGACCGTCGACCTGTCCGAATCAAGCCGCTAAGCCCTTCGGCTTCTCCGTGCGTGGCTGAACACAGGGGCACCCAGCATTTCCGGGCAACCCAACGGACACGCAAAGAAAAGCCCCCGGCTTCCTCAGCCGGGGGCGGGCAATGCCTAAAACGGGCGGCCCAGGCTACACGCGGACACGCGGCGTGTAGCGGGTGTGAAGAAGGTGGTGCGACTTCTCGCCCAAAGGCTGGCCGAGGAAGTCTTCATACAGTTGCTTGACGGCGGGATTGTCATGCGACTTGCGAAGGGACTTGCCCTCGTCCTCCCGGTAGATCGCCGAAATCCTCGCCTTGCGGACCTCGTCCGTGCAGAAGCGCGGCTGGCCGCCTCCTCCGATGCAACCGCCGGTACAGGTCATCACTTCAATAAAGTGATAGCTCCGCTCTCCCGATTTGATCAGCTCCATGAGCTTGTTCGCGTTGGTCAGTCCATGGGACACAGCCACCTTCACGGTCACCCCTTCGAGGAATGACCAGGCGGGCACCGCGCCCTCTATCGTGACCGCGGCCTCCTTGATCCCCTCCAAACCCATGATCGGGGCTATGTGCAGTTTCTCCATGGGGAGCTGCCGTCCGGTGATGATTTCATAGGCGGTCCGCAGCGCCGCCTCCATCACGCCGCCCGTGTTCGCGAAGATGTCGGCGGCGCCGGTGGACATGCCCATCGGCGCGTCCATCTCCTCGTCGGGCAGGCCCATGAAGTCGATGCCCGCCTCCTGAATCATCCTGCCCAGTTCCCGGGTGGTCAGCACGGCGTCCACGTCCTGCGCGCCGCTGTCGAACATCTCGGGCCGCTGGCACTCGAACTTCTTGGCGGTGCAGGGCATGACGGACACACAGAAGATTTCCTGCGCGGTCTTGTCCAGCTTCTTGGCGTAATAGGTCTTGGCCAGGGTGCCAAACATCTGCTGGGGCGACTTGCAGGTCGACAGGTTCGGCAGCATGTCAGGGTGATAATACTCGGCAAACTTGATCCAGCCGGGGGAGCAACTGGTGAACATCGGCAGGGCCACATCCTCCTTGTCCACGAGGGCCTTCTTCAGGCGGGTGAGCAGTTCCGTGCCCTCTTCGAGGATGGTGAGGTCGGCCGTGAAATTGGTGTCGAACACGCCGTCGAAGCCAAGGCGGCGCAGGGCCGCCACCATCTTCCCCGTGACCAGCGTGCCCGGTTCGCAGCCAAAGCACTCGCCCAGCGCGGCGCGGATGGCCGGGGCGGTCTGCACCACCACATGGACATTCGGATCGTCCAGCGCGTCCCAGACGCGCTCGATGTGGGACTGCTCCGTGATGGCGCCCACCGGGCACACGGCCGCGCACTGTCCGCACTGCACGCAGGGCACGGTGGACAGTTCGCGCGCGAAGGCCGGGCCGATGACCGTGTCAAAACCGCGCCCCTGCGGAAACAGTGCGCCCACGCCCTGGGTCTCGGCGCACACGCTCACGCAGCGGCGGCACTTGATGCACTTCCCGCTGTCGCGCAACACCGCGGGGGTGGATAGGTCCAGCGACTTGTGCGTTCGCTCGCCCTCGTAGCGGTTTTCGTGGATGCCCAGTTCCCGTGCAAGCGCCTGAAGTTCACAGTCGGCGTTGCGGTCGCAGGTGGGGCAGTCGCCCGCATGCTCCGACAGGAGCAGTTCCACCACCGTCTTGCGGGCCTCGCGCACCCGGCGGGAGTTCGTCTTCACCTTCATGTTCGGCACCGCCGGCGTGGAGCAGGCGGCCACCAGGTTGCGCGCGCCCTCCACCTCGCAGAGGCAGACGCGGCAGGCGCCGATGCAGGAAACGTTTTCCAGGTAGCACATGGTCGGAATGCGGATGCCCGCCGTGGCCGCCGCCTGGAGGATGGTCATGCCCATGTCGGCCTCAACGGTCACACCGTTGATCTTCAGGGCGACTTTGGTGGTCAATGTTGCTTGTGTCATGTTGTTTGTCTCCTGCAAATTAGGACCGCTTGCCGTATTCGCAACGCAGACAGCGCTTGGCTTGCCGTGTTGCGACCGGAGCGTCCCAGCAGTGTTCCACCTCTTCAAAACTGTTCCGGCGGCGTTCCACCGGAATGGTCGGCATTTTTTCCCGCGCGATGGGCAGCGGGTCTGCGGCGGGATCGAAGAACGTGTCGAGCTTGTGATCCTTGCGCCAGAACGCATGGTTCTCGCCGCTGAGGTAGTGGTCCATGCCCACCGCTGCCCGCTCTCCCGCGGAAACGGCCCCCACGACCGAGTCCGGGCCGGTGACGGCGTCGCCGCCCGCAAAGAGCCAGTCCGCCGAACTTTGGCCGGTCACCAGGTTGGCGTCGATAAACTGGCGGTTTCTGCGCTTGATGGTCATGCCGTCGAGCAGCGCGTCGAGGTCCAGCGCCTGGCCGATGGCCGCGATGACCTGGTCGGCCGGAATTACAAAGGATTCGCCCGCGGCCTCGGGCCTGCGGCGGCCGGTCCGGTCAAATCCGGCCAGCGACATTTCGCGGCAGCGCAGGCCGCACACTTTGCCATTCTCCGTGAGCACTTCCTCGGGCAGCGTCAGCATGCGCAGCTTCACGCCCTCGGCCTCGGCCGCCTCGATTTCCTCTTCGTATGCGGGCATGGCCTCGCGGGTGCGCCGGTAGACCACCGTGACGCTCTTGGCGCCAAGGCGCAGTGCCGTGCGCGCCGCGTCGATGGCGGAGTTGCCGCCGCCCACAATGAGCACTTCTTTGCCCACCGGCACGGAGCCGCGCATGTTGTAGGTGCGGTTGAAGTCCATGGCGTCGGCGACGCCCTCGGCATCCTCGCCGGGAATGTCCATCTTGCTGCCCAGCGGCGCGCCCACGCCCATGAACACCGCATCGTAACCCTGCGCCCGCAGTTCGGCGAGCGTGAAGTCACGCCCGAGTTTCCGGCCGGTAATGATCTCCACGCCCATGTTCTCAATCATGCGCACTTCGCGCGCCAGGATTTCGCGGGGCAGGCGGTAGGACGGAATGGCCTGCACCAGCAGGCCGCCCGGCCGCTCTTCCGACTCGAAGATCACCGGTTTGTAGCCCATGCGCGCCAGGAAGTAGCCGCAGGAAAGGCCCGCCGGTCCCGAACCGATGATGGCCACTTTCCGCGCCGCATTCACCGGGTTCTCGCGCACTTCCGGCAACTGCACGGTGATTTCCTGGTCGGCCATGTAGCGCTTCACGCCGCGCACCGCGACGGCGCTTCCGTCCACCAGGGTGTGGCGGCACTTCGTTTCGCAGGTGTGGAAGCACACGCGCGCGCACACGGCCGCGAGCGGATTGCGCTCGCGGTGCAGGCGCAGCGCCTCGGCGATGCGGCCCTCGCCCACCAGCGAGAGATAGCCCGGAATGTCCACGTTTGCCGGGCATGCGCTGCGGCAGGGTGAATCGACCAGCGCGGGGCACACGCCGGGCGTGCACTTGTGCTGGCGGATATGCTCTTCGTACTCGTGCCGGAAATGCCGTATCGTCGACAGCACGGGGTTGGGCGCCGTCTGGCCCAGCCCGCAAAGCGAGGTGTCCTTGATCTGCTTGCCCAGTTCCTCCAGCTTCTCGATGTCGCCCTCCTGGCCCTCGCCGGCGCAGATGCGCGTGACGATTTCCAGCATGCGCTTGGTGCCCACCCGGCAGGGCACGCACTTGCCGCAGGACTCCTCCTGGACGAACTCCAGGAAGAAGCGCGCCACATCGACCATGCAACTGTCCTCGTCCATCACGACAACGCCGCCGGAGCCCATGATCGCGCCCAGTTCCTGCAGCGATTCGTAGTCCAGCGGCGTGCTCAGGTACTCGCGGGGCACGCAGCCGCCGGAAGGACCGCCGAGCTGGGCCGCCTTGAACTGCTTGCCGCCCGGGATGCCGCCGCCCACATCGTGCACGAGGTCGCCGAGCGGCGTGCCAATCGGCACTTCAACCAGGCCCGCGTTGACAATGTTGCCGGCCAGCGCAAACACCTTGGTGCCCTTGCTCTTTTCCGTTCCCCACCCGGCGTACCAGTTGCCGCCATTGAGGATGATGGACGGAACGTTCGCATAGGTTTCAACATTGTTCAGCAGGGAGGGTTTGCCCCAGAGACCCTTTACGGCCGGGAAGGGCGGACGGGGACGGGGTTCGCCGCGCTTCCCTTCCAGGGAGGCGATGAGCGCCGTTTCCTCACCGCAGACAAAGGCGCCGGAACCCATCCGGATTTCAAGATTGAAAGTGAATGCCGAGCCCAGAATGTTGCTGCCAAGAAGTCCCGCCTCGGTGGCCTGGGCAATGGCAATCCGCAGCCGCTCCACGGCCAGCGGATATTCGGCGCGCACATAGGCATAGCCCTGTGCGGAGCCGATGGTGAAGGCCGCAATGGCCATGCCCTCGATGAGGCTGTGCGGGTCGCCCTCAAGAACGCTGCGGTCCATGAACGCGCCCGGGTCGCCCTCGTCACCGTTGCACAGCGTGTATTTCACGTCCGACACGGTCTTGCGCGCAAAGTCCCACTTGGTGCCCGTGGGGAAGCCTGCGCCGCCGCGGCCGCGCAGCCCCGACAGCTTCATCTGTTCCACCACATCCTCCGGAGTCATGGAGGAAAGGGCCTTGGCCAGCGCCTGGTAACCGTCCACGGCGATGTAGTCTTCCAGGGAAACGGGGTCGATGCGTCCGCAGTTGTGAAGGGCGAGCTTGGTCTGCTTTGCGAAGAAGGGGATGTCGTCCCTGCGCAGGATGGGCTTGCCGTCCGCGCCCTCGCGCACAAGCCGCGTCACAATCTTGCCGCCGACCAGGTGCTCTTTCACGATCTCGGTCGCATCCTCCGGGCACACATGCTCGTACAGCGAGTCCCCGATCTGCACCAGCGGTCCAGCGGCACAGGGACCCATGCAGCCGGTGTACACCGTGCGGACCGCCGTGTCCGAAAGCTCCGCGGCCTCGACCGCGGTCTTGAGCGCCTTCTCCACCTTCAGCGCGCCGGAGGCGATGCAGCCGCCGCCCGCGCAGAGATAGACCGTGCGCCCCTTGAAGTTCTCACGCGCCGCCGCCAGGGAATCACGCGCCGCGGTCAACGCGGCAAAGTCCGCCATCTTTTTCATTTGGCTCCTCCTTCCCGGTACTGTTCCAGAATTGAAGCCACCTGGGTGGGTTTAACCCCCTGATGGACGTTGTCGTCAATCATGATCACAGGCGCCAGGCCGCAGGCGCCGAAACAGCGCCCCACATCAAGCGTAAAATTGCGATCTTCCGTGGTGCGCCCAACCTCCACTTTGAGCGAGCCCTTGAGCGCGTCGAGCACATCCTTGCCGCCGCGCACATAGCAGGCCGTGCCCAGGCACACACGGACCAGATGTTTCCCCCGTGGCTCCGTCGAGAAGAATGAATAGAAACCGACCACGCCGGCGACTTCGCTGAACGACTTGTCGAGCCGCTCTGCAATCAACTTGAGCGCCGATTCAGGCAAATACCCAAAGAGGTTCTGGGTGATCTGCAGGACGGGGATCAACGCCCCCGGCGTGTTCTTGTAATCTTCAAGAAACGCCTTAAGGCGTTCCAAGAGATCCTCCTCTGTGGGTGCGTCACAACACGTGCAAGTCCCATTCTCTGCGATTGCCATATAACTGTCTCCTCATGTCTCAGGGTGAGAAGCCGTTCCTTGGAGATATTAGGTTCTGACAATTCCGACCACGGGAATATCAAGGCGACCAAGGAATAAATCGATAATAGCACACTCGAAAAACTAAGTGCTAATTCCTGATAATATGACAATAAGCTAGGTGAAAATACGTAGATAATGCGCAATTTCGTGCAGCTACGGTTGGATATGTTCAAGGACACCGCAGACACTATTTCAACCAGAAATAAAGCAATTCTTTTACAATTATACCAATGAAATCAATAAAAACAAGGGCGGATTGCAGCCGGTATTTGGAAATTTCAGTTGCCAGAATCCACATCGCAGCGGAGCATATTGGACTGTCATCTGGCAACGGGAAAATCTTGGGCTGGTTTTTCGGCGGTTAATATATGCTAATGTAAAGGCCAGATATTTGGACCTCCCCTGTGGGGGTTGCTTTGAAGCAAGCTCCCGCGCTTTGCGCCTTTAGGCATGCAATGAATAACTTGCGCAGTCACGTGGAGCGTCTCTGTGGGTTGCCCGCCGGTCAGATTGTTCTGCGGGCATTCCGGGAAAGGCGGGACATGAGAGAGCAAATACTGGCGAAGATCGGCGACGGCACGGCTGTGGTGGCGGTGGTCGGCTTGGGATATGTGGGCTTGCCGCTGGCACGGCATTTTGTGGCCGCAGGGCACAGGGTAATTGGACTGGACACCGACGCCAGGCTTGTGGGATTGCTGGAAGAGGGCCGAGGACATCTGAAGCACATGCCCATGGAATGGGTGGCCGAGGCGGTTCAGTCCGGCAGTTTTGTTCCCTCCACGGATTTCGGAAAGACTGCCACTGCCGACGCGGTAATCATATGTGTGCCCACGCCGTTGACCGGTCACCGGGAGCCTGACCTTTCTTATGTGAGCACGGCTGCCGAGCGTATTGCGCAAACACTGCGTCCCGGCCAGCTTGTGGTGCTGGAAAGCACCACCTACCCGGGGACCACCGAGGAACTAATTCTGCCCGTGCTGGCGGCCGGGGGGCTGAAAGTCGGCGAGGACTTTTTCCTGGCCTTCTCCCCTGAACGCGAAGACCCGGGCAACAAGAACTTTACGGTCGGCACCATCCCCAAGGTTGTGGGCGGCGTGACAACCGTTTGCACACAAGTCGCCTCCGCCCTCTATCAGCGCATATGCGGACGTGTCGTTCCCGTGAGCAGGCCCGGCGCAGCCGAACTCAGCAAGCTGCTGGAGAACATCTTTCGCAGCGTCAACATAGCCCTGGTCAATGAACTCAAGATGCTCTGCGATCGAATGGGGCTCGACATCTGGGAAATCATCGATGCGGCGGCCACCAAGCCCTTCGGTTTCATGCCCTTCTATCCCGGTCCCGGCCTCGGCGGCCACTGCATTCCCATTGATCCCTTCTACCTCACCTGGAAAGCCCGCGAGTACGGCTTCACCACCCGGTTTATCGAACTCTCCGGTGAAATCAACACCCGCATGCCCCAGTATGTGGTCACCAGGCTGATGGACGCGCTCAACGACCGGGGCAGGGCATTGCGAGGTGCGCGGGTGCTGCTGCTCGGCGTGGCCTACAAGGCCGATGTCGAGGACATGCGCGAATCTCCGGCGCTCGACCTCATCCGCCTGCTCCGGGCGAAGGGTGCCGAAGTCCACTATAACGATCCCCACGTGCCGCAGTTTGAACATGACGGCACCACCCTGGAGAGCGTGCCCCTCAGCGCGGAAGAACTCGCCGCCAGCGACTGTGTCCTGATCGCTACGGCGCACAGCGCCTATGACGCAGCGTTCATCGTGGAGAATGCCCCGCTCGTGGTGGACACGCGCAACATGACGAAACACGTCACCGAACATCGGGAGCGCATTGTTTTCGCCTGACATTTCTGTCGAAGAGGCGCGCAGGGGGGGACGCAGGGGGGGATTGACAGAACGCATCCCATAGGATATGCTCCACTACGGTCAAAGCAGACGGCGGCCCGAAATAATGGGAGCACGGTGCGGATGCTAAAGAGAGGCTTTACGCTGATCGAGTTGCTGGTGGTCATCGCAATTATCGGCATACTGGCCGCTATACTGTTGCCCGCACTGGCCCGCGCCCGGGAGGCCGCCCGCCGCGCGTCCTGCCAGAACAACCTGAAGCAGATGGGGCTTTCCTTCAGGATGTACGCCGATGAAAACCGCGGCGAGTACCCAACGCTAAAGATAAGGTCAAGCATGCAGGGACCCTGCACGACTTGGAACCGCACCGACCTGTGCTTTGACGCCCAGCAGGTCTGTCCCGAGTATATGAGCGATCTGAAAATAACCGTATGTCCCTCCGATCCGGACGGCGCGACGCTTTACCAGAAGCAGTTGTATGGCTACAGCAGCGGTGTTCTGGATCTTTGCGGTTTCACCGCCTTTTCCTATGTCTATCTCGGCTGGGCGCTTCGCCCGGAGGACTATCTGATCGAAACGGGGGGCGGCGACAATGCGGAGAATCCCAAGCTGGGGGTTGACCTTTCCGGGGCGATGGCGGGCATGCTCGCGCAGATCCTGCTCGCCTCGACACCTGGCCGGCCCGAATTCTGCAGGGACACGCCCGTGTACAATCATGAGACCCGCGGCCCGGTGAGCATCCCGCGCCTTCGGGAGGGGGTGGAGCGCTTCTTCATCACTGATGTGAACAATCCGGGAACGAAAGCGCTTGCCCAGTCGGACATCGTCGTCACCTTCGACCACATCGGCCCGCCCACTTCCAAACTCGGCTACAACACCTACAACCACGTTCCGGGCGGGTGCAATGTGCTGTACATGGACGGGCACGCCACCTTCATGCGCTATCCCGACAGATACCCCGTCAGCCGGGCCTGGGCCGCCATCGCCATGTTGATTGACAACTACTCGACGGCGGGATGACGATGAGCGCCCCGAAACCGCAATGCCGAAATGTACGTTCTTCGGCCGCGTTGCTATGTTGCCTGGCCGCGTTGCTGTCGCTCTACTCCCCCGTCGCGCAAGCACAAAGCGCGCCGCTTCCGCCTGAAATCCAATGCGGGGGCGAATACGGGGCCCATTTGCAGGGCGTGGCCACAAACCACAAGGACGCGCTGTTCTGGAGTTTCACCCTGACCTTGGTCAAGACCGATTTGACCGGAAAGGTTCAGGCCACGGCGAAGACCCTCTACCACCTGGGCGACCTCACCTGCGTGGATGGCAAAGTCTACGCGGCCGCCTGCACCACCTGGGACAAACCGAGCAACAATTCCAAGGTCTACGTGTACAACGCGGAGGATTTGAAGCTCCAGGAGATGAAACCCGTGCCCGAGGCGACCTACGGGGCCGGGGGCATTGAATTCCATGACGGCCGTTTCTACATCGTGGGCGGCGTGGATCCGAAGGCGGAGGAGAATTTCATCTACGTGTACGACCGGGAGTTCCGGTATGTGGCCACGCACACAATTCCGAGCGGCCACACGGAGCTCGGTGTGCAGACGATCGCCTGGTACGAGGGGGCCTTCTGGCTCGGCTGTTACGGCAACATCCTGCTCAAGCTCGATGAGAAGTTGAACATAACCGGCCGCTATCCGGTTGACTGCGGATACGGCCTGAAGAGCTGGCAGGGCGGCGAGGTGCTGGTCGGCCAGACGATTTCCCGGGACGAGGAGAAGTCAAAACGCTGGCGGGGAGTCGCCCATCTCGCCCATGTGGACGCCGAAAAGGGACTGCTGTTCCCCGAAAATGCGAATAAGGCCGTTGTCACAACCCCGTAGTGCCTCGCCGCGCCGGCAATGACGCAGTGGCACATCCGCGTCAACCCTGCCTGCACTTCAACTGATGCCCGCGGCACAACCCGTCAAGCATCATCGCAATCACCGTGCAGGTCATGCCGAGGTATTCCACGCCGAGCTTCTTTCCCGTGATGGAATCATAGTGTTCGCTGATGCCGTTGGTCAGGGCATTCTCCACCGTCTTGTCCGCGATGGCTGCGGCGAGTTCCTTGTGGCCGTAGTCGGCAAGGCCGCAGGCAATCTGGTAGTTCGTGGCGGGCCAAACGTCGCCGCGCCAGAACCCGTCCGACTTCCAGCGCTTGTCGCTGCGGTCCACGGTGCACACGGGCAGCGGGGTCTGCCACTTCGGTCCGGCGAGCACTTCGGCCATGCGTTTGGCCATGTCGGCCGTGGCCGCCCCGGCGGTCAGGCCCATCCAGCTCCCGATGGTCGCCACGGGCACCTTTTCCAGCGTGTCCCGTTTCACGGAAAGGAAAGTTCCCGCCGTATCGTCCCACATGTGCGCGCGCATCGCCGCGACGGATTTCTCCACGCGGGCTTTGCGGCGGTCGGCCATGGCATGGTCGCCCATGATCTCGGCCAGCGCGGCGAGGCTCCGCTCGCCCATGACAAGATAGGCGGTGTTGCCCGCGGCGCAGATGTCTCCGTACCACGCGCCCTCCTTGTCGCCCTTGCGCGTGGGGTGCGGGGTCAGTTTCAGGTCGTCCAGATTGCACTCAAAGTCGAAGGTCTCAAAACGGGCATGCTGAATGTCGCCGCTGTAGGAGCCGACCGCCACCAGTCCGACGTTGGTCACATCACGCTCGCGCCAGTACCATTCGTGGAAGCGCTCCAGCGGCGCCAGCGATGCCTTGAGCAGTTCCTTGTCGCCGTTGCGCCGGAAGACCCGCTCCAATCCCCAGGCGAGAATGGGAATCTGCGAATAGGCCGGGAACTTGTCCCAGTCGTCCTTGCCGGGAACCATCATGCAGGGGACCATGTCGTGGGCATAGTCCGGCATCCGTGCATTCCAGCGCGGTTGAAAGTCCCAGTAATTCTGAAAGACGTCGCGGATGATGCGTTCCTTGCCGGGCAGAATGGCCAGCAGTTCCACGACGAACATGGTGTCCCAGATCCATTGGCCGCGGTACCCCCCGCCCGGCGCAATCCAGTTGCGCTCCAGCGGGGCCTCGGCGGGAAAGAGCTTGCCGAGCACGCACTTGTCATAGACCTTCTCGACAAGTTTCATGATGGCCGGGTCGTCCGATTCAAACAGGCTCCGGACGGCCTCTGTGTCTTTGTCCAGTTCGGCCGCCCAACCGGGCGACAAGGCACTCAGGGCCGGAACGCCCAGCAAACCGGCGCCGGTGGCTTTGAGAAAGTCGCGTCGCTGCATGATGTCTCTGCCTTTCTTCGTCGCCGGGGCAACGGGTGGAAGTGAAGCCAGTATAACAAACGGGTATGATGTTCACACGATGGAAAAGACAGCAACAAACCCCGGCGTGACCCGGCGAGTATTCCTGAAATCATCTCTTATGGGTGCCGGCCTGGCCCTCATGGGTATGGCTGCGCCGACAGCGGCGGCGAGACTCACCGTCGCGCACCCCAAACGTTTCCGCATCCTCCAGTTGACGGACCTACATTTCTTTTCCCATGAGCAGGAACTGCGGGACGCCTTCAATGCGCGCGCCGTGGAGAACATGCGCAAACTGGTGAAAGGGACCAAGCCGGACCTGGTGATGGTTACGGGCGATGTCTGGTCCGAAAACCCCAACGGCGAGGGCGAGGCGCGCATGCGCTGGGCCATTGAACAATTCGAGGCCTTGGGCGTGCCCTGGGCTTTCACCTGGGGGAACCACGACCTCGTGTCGGACTTCACGGTGGCCCATGACGCGCTTGCGAAGGCCAATCACTCGCTTTATCGCGGCGGCGCTTCCGATGGCAACTATGCCATCGACATTGAAGACAGGGACCACCAGCGGGTCTGGCAGATCGTCTGCCTCAACACCCATCGCGACGGCATGCAGCGCGCGCAACAGGAATGGTTTCACGACCTGGTCAAGGCCGACCCGACACCGCTGCCCCGTTTCGCGTTCTTTCACATTCCGCTCAAACAGTACGACGATATCTGGAAGAACGGCGCGGCCCACGGCATGAAGGGCGAGGACGTGTGCATGGAAAAGGAGGACGGCTCCTCGCTGGCCGTGCTGAAAGCGGGAGGCGTCCGGGCCTGTTTCTGCGGCCATGACCACCAGAACGACTATGCGGGCCTGGCCGAAGGCGTGGAACTGGTCTACGGTCGTGTCAGCCGCGCAGGCGGCTACGGCGCCGACATCTTTCCCAAAGGCGGCAAACTGATCACGGTCAACTGCCGCACGGGCCGTTATGACTGGGTGTCCATCACGCCGGACGGCAAGCGCTGGCACCCCAAACGCGGCGAACACCGCGAGATCCCCAATTAGAGATTCCAAATCGACAAGGAGTACCGAAAATGAAACACATCCAGACCACCAGCAGACAGCGCCGAATGCCCGCCCCTGCGGCATCCAACTTCTTCACCCTGCTGCAGTTCATCGTCCGAGTCAACCAGCAGATCATCGAGGCGCTTTTCAAGCTGTAGGCAGAGCCCTGCCCCGAGAACGGCGTGACAGTGTAGACGCGGCATCCCTGCCGCGTTTTTCGCGTGCAATCTTCCGCGAAGGAAGGAGGCTGGAAGCCTCTCTATGGCGCTATTCCAGCCCCGGCCCGGCGATGCGCTCGCCGCGCTGTTGCCGCGCCTGGTCGTCGAAATTGAAGGTGCCGTAGAACAGCGCGTTCGCGTCAATCCACGTAATCAGCCGCTCCAGTTCGTCCGCGTCGAGTTTCACGTCATGATGGCCCGCCAGCATCATCTTCATCAACGGACTGCCCTTGGCCCCGAAGAATCCCGGCTGTGCCAGCGGCTCGCTGTTGCCGTCCGGGAAATTGCCGCGGCCCCAGGCTGAGTAGGAAACCCGCTCAATCAGCGCGTTGTAGGAAGTCGTATAACGTCCCGCTGGTTCTCCCGTCAGCACCACCGGCTTGTCCTTGGGGCCGGCCGGCTTTGACCCGGAATGGCACCCCACGCAGTGGTTGTCCAGCACGGGCTGCACGAGAATGGGATAACTGAGCGGATTGGAGCCGTCCGGGCCGGGCATGATGCTCGACGGGGGCCTGCGCAGGGCCAGCGGCTGGGCCGGGTTGACGGCGGGCGCGCTCAGGCGCGGCTCATGGCAGCCCACGCACGAGGCGCTTTCGCCGGGCTGGAGATAGCTCACACTGCGCATCACCTGTGCCGCCTGTCCCGAATCGTCCAGCGCCTGAAAGGCGAGGGCGATGCCGGGCGGCGCGCGGAAGTAGGCCGACCCGTCGGCCTCCACCGGCACGGTGCCCAGCACCTGCTTTCCGGGCGACGCGTTTGCGGCGCCCACGGTGGGATTGTTGGCGCCCGAGGTCGATTTGGGGAGCACCTGCACGATGCGGAGGCGCTTGATGGGGCCCGAGGCCAGGCCGGGACGGCTGTTGTTCACGTTTTGCAGGAAATAGGTGCCTTCCTTGGCGGCCGTTGCGTCGTGCATGGACGGCAGCACGGGCGGTTTCTCGCGCTCCCGCAGGGGCAGGGGCCACAGGCTGGCAATGTTCAAATCGCGATAGAGCAGTTCGCGGTTGCCGAAGGCGTCCACCAGGTACAGCCCGAAAATGTTCGCGCCGTTGCCCTTGGCCTCGCCGACGAGCGGGTCGTAGCTGAAGGCGGCAAGGAAGTACTTCTCCGACAGGGGCCAGGGGCTGCGGTAGCAGTGTCCCGGCCAGCGGTCCATTTCGGGGCCGCGGTTGGGCGGCTCGGGTGCCAGCGCCGAGCGCCACTGCGGCAGCAGCAGCGACTCGCTTTCCGGAAAGGGCGTGTCCGGCGTGAGGCGGGTGATCGGTTCGGACCCGTCCACGCCTTTCGTGGGGTCGACCAGAATGATGGAGCCCGCCGTCATGCCGTGGTGCGGTGCCGCGGTGGCGATAATTCGTTGCGAGCCCGGCACGCCGCGGGCCTCCCAGGTGCCGACCGGGTTGAAGGTGTTGTTGCCGAAGAAGGCCGCAGGCGCGCTTCCGTCGGGGCGCACCGACCAGAGCTGCTCGTAGAAGACCGCATTGCGGTCCACATAGTCCCAGCGCGTGTAGATGACGCGGCCGTCGTTCAGCACCGACGGGTCCCATTCCTGCGTCTCGTGGTAGGACACGGTGTGGATATCGCTGCCGTCGGCGTTCATCAGCGTCAGCGTGTACACTTCGCAGCCCGGCGTGCCGCAGCGGTGCCATCCGCCCCGCCGGGTGGAACTGAAGATGATTTGGCTGTTGGGCAGTTCCTTGGCCGCAAAATCGTCGAAGTCGCCGTCGGTCAACTGCCGCACCCCCGAACCATCGGCGGCCATGTCGTACAGGTGGTAATAGTGGCCGTGCTCGCCCTTGAAAGAATCCAGCGGCGGCGCGTCGACGGCGCAGAACGCCACCAGCACGCGGGTGCTGTCGTAGCTGACTTCGGGCTGCATGAAACTGCCCTGCGGGAAAGCCCCGGCCGCCAGCGGCCGGACCTGCATGGATTCACCGGGACGGTCCAGCACGAAGACACCGCCGCCGGGCCGCGCGTAGCGGCCGTAGCATTGGGTGAGCTGGTGACTGAACACCCCCGGCGCCTGTTTCACAAAGAGCAGTGGTCCGGTTTGAAAGAGCGGATTGGCGAAGGCCAGACCGCGCCGCGCCTCATGCACTTTCAGCCACAGGCCCTGCCAGCGCGAATCTTCGGGAACCGCCTGCGCGGCGCGCAGCGCGTCAAAGTCGCCGCGCAGGGCTGCCCAGGCATTTACCGCGTCCGCAGAAAGTCCCCCTTCGAAGGGGGATTTAGGGGGATGTGGGGCCAGCGCGACACCCGCCCCCTGCAGGTCCGCGATGAGCGCGTCGCCGCGTTCCAGCGTCTTCAGCGTGGCGGACTCAAAGCTGTTTCGTGTCTGACCCGCGCCGATGCCGTCCTGCATGCGCCAGTCCCATACAAGCATTTCATGCTCCAGCACGGGCTGCAGCGCCACATCACGCGGCGTGGGCTGCGGGCCTTGGGGTGGGGGAGGGGGCAGCAGGTCGATGTCCATGCTCCGGTCGCCCGCATGGAACTGAACATGGCTCCACCGCACGGCACAGTCGCCGTTGAGGGCTTTCGTGCCGAGCGTCACCGTCTCGGTCGGCTGCTTTCCATCGCCGCTCACCGTCAATTGGGTCTTGCCGTCCGAAAGGCGTACTGGCTTGGCCTCGCCGGAGTCGAGCCCAATGGAAACCTCGCCGTCGGCACCGCCCGCGAGCGCCGCCTCAGCGCTAATCGTGTAGGGTCCGGACAATTCGCTGAGATGGAGGATGACCTGCAAGGCTTCACGGGGTGTTGCCGCAACGGTGCAGGCGCCCAACGGACGGGAGAAGGCCGCCTGCGCGCCATCGCTGTGTCCGATGAGCGCATAGCTGCCCTCCATGACCGTGTTGCCCTCGGCGGGTGCCCCGCCAAAGAGAAAGACCGACGCCGCGACCTCCGGCACGCTGGGGTCGCGCGTTAGCCGCGCCTCCGCCCAGTCCACCATGTCGCAGGAGAGCCCGTCACCACCGTCCAGGGCCACCAGCTTCATCTCGTGCGCATTCCCCTGCAACTCCCCCTTTGACGAGTCCGCCGAAGCTGTCCCAGCGGAGTCGGAAGGGGGATTTAGGGGGATGTCCACGCTCTTGGTAGCGTCGCTGTCGGTCATCCGGCCGCTGTCGAAACGCTTCTCCCCGTCCACCCACACCTGCAGCACCACCGAGCCCCGTCCGCCGCCCTGCCACTGCACACCCACCTCGGCCTGAAACATGGTGTACTTGCCGTCAAGCGGAACGACGATCTCGCCCGGTGCGTGATGGCCGAGCCCGCGCGCATACTCTTTCTCGCCGATGCGCAGTTTCAGCGCCGGCGGACCGCCCGGCGCATAGGCCGCGGTGTTGACGCCGAAGGCGCCCCAACCCTGCTTCACGACCAGTGCGTCGGTGATTTCATCCAGACGGCGCACCTGTTGGGCGTAAGCCGGAGCCGCAAGCATAAGCAGGCTCACAACGGTCAGAGCGGACGTCAAAGAACGCGTGGGGGACGGTATGTTGCGCATCGAATATTCCGATAGTCAGTTGGCTGTTCCCAAGGGGCCGCGACTTCCGCAACCCGCTTCCCCCTTATCTTAGGCCCTGACGGAGCCCGCGTCAATGTGCCGCCCGCGCTGGGCCCAACGGTTTTCCCCGCCAGGCTCCGCATTGCCGATGGAATCCCAGGGGGAACAGAAACCCACACCCTCCTTCCCGGAGTTCTCATCATCGGGACAGAGCCATAAGTTTGATTCAAACCGCGCATTTTGCTATAGTAGGACCACTATGAGCCGTGCGGCCCAATCTCCCCGAGACCGTCACATGGTGAGTACCGCGTCCCTATCGTCTAGCCCGGCCTAGGACACCGCCCTTTCACGGCGGCGACACGGGTTCGAATCCCGTTGGGGACGCCATTTGTATACCGAGTTAAGTACTGGTGCCACACCGCCGGTACTTAACTTTTTTTGTTGCTCCAATAGGCCCAAAATCCCCTCATTTTTGACCCTTATGGTCACCTTCTTGCCGTCCATAACGATATCTTCAACTAGAATACCGAGATATTGTTTGACGGTCTGCGGGCTGCCGGTGAACACCAGCTTCAGCATTTCGTCCCGTATGAACGCGATGTTCTCCGGGCTGCTCAGGGATGCCGGCAATTCCTTTACGGTGGTCCGCTGGCCCAGCTCGTCTTCAAATTGCTTCTTCTGGACCTTCAATTCCTTGACCCTATCAACCATATCCGCCGGGTCCAGTGTGCCCTGCTCAAACGCTGTGTAATAGCGGGCAAGCTTTCCCTCGACCTCTGCGATTTGGGACCGGAGTTGTTTGACGGGCTTGTGCCGCTCGGTCAATGCCTTCCGCACTTCCAGCACCAACGCCTTTACATTGGCTTCGCTGAATGCCCAATTCAGTATCTCCTTGAGAATGTGCTTCTCGAATCCTCGGACTGGGAGCCGGTGCCCTGGGCAGGCGTCCTTCCCCTCTTTCAAGTACTTCCGGCATGTGTAGTAGACGTACTTCCCGCCTTTGCCGGTAGACGACACCATTGAGGCGCCGCACTTCCCGCACTTGAGCATCCCGATCAGCAGCAATGGCCCGTCATACGCCCGTCCGTTCTTCCATTCTTTCATCTTCCCTTTCCTTATTATGTTGGCCGCGTTGAAAGTTTCCTCGTCAATGATGGCAGGGACGGTGACGATGACCCAATCGGACTCAGGCCGGACAATCTTGTTCTTGGCATCGAACCGGCTGAACACGTACTTGCCGATATAGGCAGTGTTCTCAAGGACGCGCAGCACCTCTGTCCCATTCCATTTCGTCGGCTTGCCCGTTTTCTTGCAGACCCGGCGGAACATGCCGTCCCGGTTGAGTATCTTGGCAATTTCGACAGACCCCTGATTCTCCTTGGTGTAAATCTGGAAGATGCGCTTGACCTGTTTGGACTCTTCCTTACCCAAAGCGCTTATTCCGGAGTTGCTCCAGGCCCACAAACGGTTGACCCTACAGCATGCCGCGCAGGTAACGGGCACCTTCACGTTGGACGTTGTGCCCACAGCGCAATGCCGGTTTGACTCCAGTGAAGAATTACTGACAGTCAACGAACAGTGCATGGAAGAATTTGTGCGTCTGCCACTGAAATGCCGGAAGACGGTTATCGCGGTCCATCACTTCAAGACACCAGGCCTGCGCAAGCTGTTCCTGCGCGTCCTGTTTGATTCGGGCGCGGCTAGCCATTTCTTCGCGTTTGCCACGGGCGGCATGGCGGCAGAGGATGCAGCCTTCCCCACCCCGTGCATTCCTTACGTCATCCCGCTGATAGACGTTCTGCAACACATCAAGACAAAGAACCGACAGAACCGCACATTCCGTTTCCACATCCTTGGGAAGGGTGATTTCCAGGACGACATCGCCCAGTGCCTGTTCGCCAAACTGATTCGGGATACCGTACTAGGCGGATCTGTTTCATCAAGCCACAACAGCCATTGCGCAGCGTGCCGAACATTCGGAAGTCCTCTCCACATCTCTGTTGGATAAACGGCTTCGAGGACACTTTGCAGTCGTATTGGTCTGGGAAGTTGGTTCAGGATGGCGGCGTGCTCCTCATAGAATTGCGCAACCACCCCACGGTCCGCACCGAGCGTGCATTCCATAAGCTCATCCACCGGAGAAAGCAGTGACACAACTGGACCGCCTCGAGCCAGCCACAGATATTCTGCCCACCGGCACAAGGACTCTCCACGGACAACCAAAGCGCTGGTTTTTCCCAGGTGCTCAAGAAAGCTCACCTCTGTTGTTATGACTAAAGCATCACTAGGAGGCTCGCATTCCCCTGTCTTGTCTAGGAAGAGCGTCTGCATGGTCAGTTCCCAACGCTCTGACCGGCATCGACTATGGTCTGCAGTTCGTCAAGAAGCTTCTCCTGTTCCTGTTTGTCGGCTATTTGCCTAAAAAGGTGAACCACCTTCCCGTAGCAATCCAGGTCAAGCTTTCGCTGTACTTCTCTTGAGAGTTCCTCAAGTTCAGCAACCTTGTCTGCGGGAAGAAAACTCGGCGGATGAAACAATTCCTGTGCAAGCGCCGTCAAATGCATTCCCTGTTCGGCGCGCTTCTTATGTGCCCTCCGTCGCAAGACAGCACGGGCGACCATCCTTACACCACTCAATTCGGCCAGCCCTGATGAAGAAATGACATCCACAGTCGTTTGTTTGACGTATCGAAGGTTCTATCGTTGGGCGTCCCCAAAAGTCCACGCGTATACGCCAGCTTGGCTTCCGTGCGCGATTGAGCGATAAAGTAATATAGGCTCCACAGCCGCCCGGACAAAGCAAACAAGCCCACTTATTAACTCCGTCGTCGGACACAATGACCACGTCTCCTTTGTGCAGGGTGGTGGGGTTAGGATAGCTCTGCTTGGTTGTGCAAAGCAGGTCGAAGCTTAAAAGCCCACAGCGCCGGAGTAGATGCGCAAGCACCGTTTTCATGTTATGTTCCAATCATGTCTAGGAACGGTTCCACATCCGCACGTCCCCAGAACCGCGAAGACACGCAAATCGGGCACGTCTCTGCCTGAGTGACGGATAGAAAACGGTCATCACAAGCGTGGAAGCGCCGTGAACGGGTGGGCTCCATCCCATCGTCTCCATGGAAGCCGACGAGAGCCGCAAGCATCTCGTTTACTGCCACGCAGGCCATTTCGGTCGTGAAGGTCACCACAGCTGGCGCAGGGTCGTTGGAGTCTACAACATATGCCTCACGTTTCCTCTTCTCGTGCTCTACTGGATCGATTCGCTTCAGATCTTCGTCTGCGGCACGCTTGGCACTAACCACCTTACCGCAAAGGAGACATGGCCGTCCCGGCGAAAGAGTTGTGACGCGTCCATTTATATCGTGACCGGCGCCAGCAGACGAAGCCATCATCCTGAGGCCTACGTCGATTACCGGAATACCGTAGAAATATGCCAGGCGATTTAGCATAATCCGTCCTGAGTGGTCGTCAGTACAGCCGAAAACAAAATCGCAGGCTTTGAGTGAATCGCGCATGGCAGGGTCGTTAACCCATCCCCGGTGCTTGATGACATGAACGCCAAGGTCCGCCAGCATGATCTCTCGCTCGATGATGTCAATTTTTGGGGTTGCTCTTTCTGTATCTGCACGACGTGACCCATGTACTCTGTTGAGATTAGTCTTCTCAATTATGTCGTTGTCGATGAGGAGGAGGTGTCCTACCCCAAGGCGAGCCAGTAGCATGGCCACAGCGCTGCCAGTCCCGCCACAGCCGACCACTGCCATTCTCAGCGTGCTGACCAATGGATTAAACCCTGTACCGAACAATCTCGACTGACGCTCGAGATGGCTGGCCTCAAGGCTTCTAGCGTCTGCCGTTGGCCACCGCATAAATCTGCCACCAACGGCTTGAACGGTATGAGCATCGACGACGCCATCTTGCGGTAGCCATATACGGGCCTTCACTGAGCCATCCTCGCCGAGGACTATGCTAGCCAGGCCTCGTGTCCCTTTGATCGCTGCGGTACGAGCGAGTTCGGCCTCGTTAATGTCGTCCTGTTGGGAGAAGAAGGCGTGGCTGCTTGGGTGGGTGTGAACGATGCCCGGCACGAAGTCGCTCGAAAGGGATTCCGAGAGCAGGCGCATGTATCCACCAGTGTTCCAACTCACGTGGACGGATGACGCACTTATCTTTTCGTCATCTATTATATGAACAAGATCGTGCGAGACGAGACGCATCCTCGACATGCCGCTCCAAGGGTCAAGTCCTATCTGGGCGACGCCGAACTGCATATAGGCCGCCATCTCGACACCCTTCCCGTCGGACAACAAGCGCCTGAGTTGTTCGGCATGCGGTTCTAGAAAAATGACGTCAAGCGCTGGGGTCATTGCGCAATCACCATTGCATGACGAAAACGGGCAATCATAGTATGCAGACCATCGACACCGTTACGCCAGGCGTCTGAATGGCGGGACCAGCGCTGCCACTGTTTGTCACCGAAGGTGTGAGCAACATCGGCATTCTTGGGAAAGCTTCCGTTCGAATTGAGACGGACCCACGGTAGCAGGTCTTTGATCTCGTCCCGTTCGAAGAGGCTGCCAAGGTAAAGAACGGGGATTCCAAGACTTTCAAGCCCAGCAGCAAATGTGGCAAGACGGTCATTCCCTGAGCATAGGACTGCCTGGTCCCGGAAGCCGTAGCCTGCTAGTCGCATCTCTTCGATGGCGTCGCCGACGGCGGCAATCTCTTCGTCTGCCGTTTTGGCTATTCGATGCTCTGGCATCATATCTAACATGCCACGATTTGTCTCAAGACAAACGTCCGAGCCCTTTGCAACGGTCATTCCGGAAGCAAACTGGACAAACGTGTTCTTTATCTCTTCGACGGAACGGTAGTTGATGGTCAACCGTCCACGTTGTCCACCGAGGAAATCATTTATCCCGAACCTCGCGACGTTGAAGGACGAGGCACCCCGGAACCGATAAATCGACTGCTTTGGGTCTCCAACAACCCAAAGACCTTGACCATCACTTGTCAGCGCCTTCAAGAGACGAATACTGCTCCTGTTGACATCTTGAAACTCGTCGACTAGCACATGATCATATAAGGTCGCCAGGTGTTTGGCTATTTCGGGTTCCAACGCACAGAGACGAACCGGCATAGCGACTAGGTCACCGAAGTCGACACATCCCCGCTCAATCTTTAGCTTCTCGTAGGCAGAAAAGACGGTTGCGACATCCAGGCTACGTTTCGCCGCGTCGCGCTGCTCATCAGTTGAGGCTGCCTCCAGCATTGCTTCTGCCAGTATCCGGTAGCCGGACGCGTCGACTACCTCGTCATTGGCGCGGGAAACGGCACTTAGTATATCGTTTAGTAGGAGTGATGGGTCGTAAAGCTCCTTAAAGTAAACCAATTGCAGTCTCGGGAATTCATCCGTCAAGAACTCAATTGCTTCTGAACGATCCAAGAGCCGCGGTTCAGTCGGCAACCCAAGCCGGTCATGAAATCGATGCACCACATCAAGACCAAATGCGTGGAATGTCCCAATCCACATGGCCGCAACCGCCTCGGGGCGCATTGCTGCAATTCGCTCAGAGAGTTCACCGGCTGCTTTATTGGAAAAAGTGAGAACTAGAATACGGCTCGGGTCGATGCCAGTGTTAAGCAAGTGCTCGACACGGGCGACCAGAGTCTGAGTCTTGCCGGTACCCGGTCCAGCTTCAAGTAAGTAAGGTGTCCCGCGGTGTTCCACAGCCTTGACTTGGTCCGGATTCAGAGGCTTTTCGACACGCTGGCTAGTCGATGGCAGGTCTATTCTGGGGAGAAGCAGTGCATCCAATAGCTGTTGCGCGACTACAGCGAAGGGGATTCCGAGTTGCGCGGCAATGTCGCTAGCGGATAAATCCTCCTCCACATGCAGACGCCGCACCAAGCCCCGTGGCAGAAGTAGCTCACGGGCGAAAAGGTCCATCTGGACTTCTCGCCTTTGATGGCGGTTGTAATCAACAATCCGGTCCATGCCGACCGGTGCAGTTTCAGCAGAGCGAAGAGGGTCGGCACTTATAATCGTAGAAGCCTCATGAAATTGCCCTCATGTCCCCGCCGAACGGTTTTCATTCACAACCGTTGCACCCGGCGGGCCTCCTATTAAATGGCCGCACCGAACCGACGCGGGTGGGGAAGTCGTTCCTTCTTGGGTTCCGCTCCATTCTTCTTCCGCCACCAATAGCTGATACCAGGAAAAGGGATGTCGTGTTCTCTGCACTTTCGGCCGCTGCATTGCTCGGCATGGTTCTCGTCTCGGCCACTATCGGTAATGCTATCCTTTCGGAGGACAAGAAGAACGCCGATGGAACTCCCTCATCCGGTTTCGGCAGTATGTTTGCCGGAGACGGTGTGACACGGTTCACGCGCGTTCAGTACGGGATCTGGACAAGCGTCCTCGTTGTGGTTTTCGTATATCATGTTTTTACCTACAAGCAACTTCTTGACTTAGATGCAACGACACTGAGTTTGATGGGCATCAGCAAATTAGCATACTTGGGTTCTAAACAGTTCGGCATCAAGGTCTAACATATGTAGGAAATAGGCCGACAACCCTTTAACAATGGAGAATCTCACATGAGCAAAGTAAACCCCGATAACTTAACGACTGTGGCCGACGAGATGGCGATGGACCCCAAGTACAGTAAGACTGGAAATGTTACTCACTGTAATCTGTTTGTCAGTGATTTTGCAGAACGGGTGTTCACGTACACAGGTTTTGTTGGCAAGGTCGCGAACGACATTGTAGATGTGGTTCGTTCTAAAGTGGACGGCTGGGGACCTTTGTATGATCCCACGATTGGAGGGGAACTTCAGACGGCCTTCTCCGATGCACAAGATTATGCAAATGAGGGAGGGTTCGTCCTTATTGGACTCAAGATTGGGAACAGCGGGGATTCGGGAGGACACGTGGTTGTTGTTGTGCCAGGACAGTTGCAGGGAAGTGCCAAGTGGGCCGAGGCTAACCTTCCATCATCCCTTCCTATCATCGCTCAAGCCGGAGCACATGTGTTTTCCGGGAAGCACCTTGGATGGGGAGTTTCTCCGGAGAGCTACAGCGAAGGCGAGTTTGTAGTTTACAGTCAGAAATGAGGCCGCACTTCGATCCGAATGGAGCCTCAACAGGTTTCGTGTGTCTTGAGCTAGTCCGAAAGTGGAGGTTTATCCATAGTGCTGCGCAGCACATCTGAGATGTTTAGAATAGGCCAAACGGCCCGTTAGCCTGTTAGGGCTGAAAATAGGGATATTCATTAATTCTCACTCTCAGGGGTCACCAAAGTACTGATAGGTGGGTCTTACCGGGCAGAATGGTGAAAATCATGGTGGGGTACGCGGGCTTCTGCAAGAATGGAAGGTTACAGACCTGAACAACCAAGACGTCCAGTTGGCGTGGTGTGACACGGTCGTTTGCCAGGTCTTCATCTGTGGCACCCACGAACTTGGGATATCTGACAAAGGACGTGCAAAAGGAGGTCATGGATGCCGCCTTGGTCGAAGCTGCCGCATCCTCGTATCGTGGTTGGCGGACAACGGGAAAGACGCCGCTGTAGAGTCCAAGAACGCCAAACCAGAACTGTTCAAACTCGTCGAAACCCGGCTTGGATTTATCGTGCCGCCTTCCAGTGATGTGGCGTCGGCCCGTGCACGGACGATTCGATACATTCTCATCAACGAGTTCCGGGCAGACCTGCAATGCGACCCTCCGACTTCTTTGGGCGGAATCCCGGAGTCGCCGGACAAAGAGCAGCTTAACCGTGTACGGCAAACCATTAAATTGCTGCGGAAAGACCACGCCGATTCTTACGCCCAATTATCAGACCAGGTGGAATTCGAACTTGGGTTGGCGAAAGAGAAAATCGACGCACACCACCTTGGCTCGATTGACACGTTCCGTTTTGAAGAAGAGGCCCTTCTGACTTATTGCGGTGAACTTGTCGCGCAATGCCGGTATGAAGAGGCCGTGAAAATCGCCAACGAACGGTCCAGTAGTTTTTGGGTTGACCGGGATGTTGCCCGACAAGCCCAGTGGGGCACTTGCCGCCTGATGGCCCAATTGGGCTTGGAAGTGGAACGGATTCGCCCGATTGTGACGGGAAATAGCAAGTCTGCCGCCGGTTGGGTTGCCGCCTACACCGGGGACAATGGCTGCTACTCGGCGGATTTGGCACACCGTACGCTCGAAAGCTGGGTTGCCAAGATGGACGATGAACCGGAGACGGAAAAGGCTCTGGCCGTCGTTCGGATGAAATACGAAGAACTGCTCCGGCTCTTGGCGGACGGATTCACGAAGGCACTCAAAGAAGGCGGTTGGACCGTTCCGAAAGTCCTGCATCAATCGCATATCTACCCGGATGTCGTGGCCCCGTCCGGTGGCCATGTCGCGTATTTCTTCGTTGACGCCATGCGATACGAAATGGGCGTCGAACTGGTACGGCTATTGGCAGACGGGGAAGAATTGACCATTCAACCGGCCATCGCGGCCCTGCCCACCATAACGCCTGTCGGTATGGCTGCATTGCTGCCCGGAGCGGCGTCCAGTTTTTCTGTTGTCGAGAAAGGCAAGTTGGCCGTCCGCATTGAAGATTCCACCATGTCCGTTTTGCAGGAACGGATGAAACTGCTCAAGGCCAAGGTGCCGGACGTGGTGGAAATGACCCTTGGGAAACTGCTTCAAGATAGCAAGGGCAAAGTGGCGAAGAAGATTGGCGATGCTTCGCTTGTCGTCATTCGCTCACAGGAAATAGATGCGTTGGGTGAGGGTGGCGATGATTTGCTGGCCCGGCAGGTAATGGACACCACACTCGGCAATATTGCCCGTGGCGTCCGTAAACTGGCCGTGCTGGGCATCGAACGATTTGTCATCACGGCAGACCACGGATACCAGTTCTCGATACCCAAAGCCGCCGATATGCAGACGGACAATCCGGGAGGAAAGACCCTTGAGATTCACCGCCGTTGCTGGATTGGGCATGGTGGCTCGACACCACCGGGAGCCGTTCGTATCACCGGGACAGAACTGGGGTATGACACAGACCTCGACTTCATCTTCCCGACGGGCTTGGGGGTGTTCGCCACGTATGGTGGTCTTAGTTACCATCACGGAGGAATCAGCCTGCAAGAACTTGTGATACCCGTTATCAGCCTCCGTCTTCGTGCCAGCACAGAGGAAGCCGAAACAGGAATCAAGGTGGCGATTGAAGGCTATCCGCAAACCATAACGAACCGGACCTTCCCTGTGCGGGTGTCGGTCACAGCGGACCTTTTTGCCCAAGAGAGTATGCCTCTCCGTTTTGTGCTTATCTCTAAGGGAGAACAAGTTGGCCAGGCGGGAATGGCCATTGGGGCCGAATGTGACGCGATGACGGGAATTGTCCACATAGCCACATCAGGGGAAGCCCATATTGGGATGATTGTCAAACGTGACGATTGCGAATCATTGCGAATAGTCGTGCAGCATCCGGAAACGGACGCCATTCTCGCACAATCAGATGAACTACCGCTGAAACTGGGAATATAGCCATGAGCAACGAACAGACGCCGCCAAGAGACGCATTGGACGACAAGGTAAACCAAGTATTTGCTGGCAAGGTTGTCCGCAAAGACCTTGTACGCAAGATAAAAGTCGGGGCGAACGTGCCCGTCTTTGTCTTGGAATACCTTCTGGGGAAGTACTGTGCGTCTTCAGACGAGATGTCGATTCAAATGGGCCTTCAGGTCGTGAACGACACTCTCGCCGAAAACTATATCCGGCCCGATGAGGCCACCAAGGCCCAGAGCCGTGTCAAGGAAAAAGGACGGCACACGTTCATAGACAAGGTCAAGGTGCGGCTGGTTGATTCCGACTACTGGGCGGAGGTCAACAATTTTGGGCATCACTATGTGCATATCCCGGACCAGTATGTTCGTGAATATGACCGGATGCTGATGGGTGGCATTTGGGCTCAGGTTGATATGCGGTTTGAATACGACGAACAGGGCAAGGGGAAGTATCCGTTCTGGATTGACAAACTTACGCCCATCCAGCTTGCCACGTTTGACCTTGACGAGTACCGGCGTCTTCGCAGGCAGTTCACGACGGACGAATGGATTGATTTCATGATGCGGAGCATGGGTTATGAACCCACCGAGATGAGCCGCCGCCTCAAACTTCTGTTCCTGCTTCGTCTTGTTCCGCTGTGTGAGCAGAACTACAACCTTGTGGAGCTTGGCCCTCGTGGTACCGGCAAGAGTTACGCCGTGCAAGAAATATCGCCGTATGCCGCCTTGCTTACGGGGCCGACAACCGTTGCCAACCTTTTCGGGCATATGAACGGCAAGCAAAAGGGCATGGTAATGATTTGGGATACGGTTGCCTTTGACGAGGTGGCCGACCTTGAAAAGATGCCCAAGGAAGTCATCACGACGCTGAAGACCTACTGCGAATCCGGGCAGTTTCAACGCGGGCATGAGGCCATGGCGGGATATGCCAGCATAGCGATGTTTGGCAATACTCAACAGCCCATAGATGTGATGGTCCAGACGGGCCACCTTTTTGCCCCAATGCCGGCCACTATCCGCGATGACATGGCCTTCCTGGACCGGATGCACTATTATCTGCCCGGTTGGGAAATCCCAAAGATGCGGAATGAGCATTTCACGGACCACTACGGGTTCGTGGTGGATTACATGGCGGAAGCCTTGCGGGAACTTCGGAAGCATAACTTCACTGAACTCATAGACCACCATTTTTCGTTTGGGTCACATTTGAACGCCCGCGACCGAAAAGCCGTGCGCAGGACTGTGTCCGGGATGGTAAAAGTACTGCATCCGCATGGAGAAGCGTCGCCGGAAGACCTTGAGGAAATACTGGCCTTCGCCATGGAAGGGCGCCGACGGGTCAAAGAGCAGCTCAAGAAAATGGGTAGTTTTGAGTATTACCACACGTCATTCAGTTACAGCACCAACGAAACGGGTGCCCAAGGCATAACACTTCACCTTTGCGATATGGGTGGAACGAACCTCGATACCCGGTCTTCCATGGGGAAGATCATGCTTACGCTCTTGGCGGCGTTCGCGGAATTCGAGCGCACGTTGATTGCTGAGCGCACATCGGCGGCACTCAGCCACAAGAAGCGGAACGGCCAGTTGTACAACCACCCCCCCTTTGGATTTCAACGGGAGGGAAAGCAGCTTGTTCCGCATGAGGCTGAACAGAAGGTGCTGAAGCACATCTTCCAGTGTCGCAAGGATGGGTTGAGCCTGTATGACATCGCCAATCGCTTGAATGATCTGGGCGTTCCCAGCAAGAAGGGTGGCAAGTGGCATGCGGCCACCATCGCACACATCGTGAACAATGACCTGTATCGTGATCCTGCCGACAACCTGATTCCCTGGCAACCGCTGAAGAAACCCGTTGAACCGGCTGAATCCCAGTTTCTCGGGCAACTCGCTGGGGTTATCAAAGGGATTGGGGACGATAAGGGCTAGTAGACGGTCCATTGAAAGGATGAGCAATGTCTCAATGCAGAAAGTGTAGGCATTCGTCTTTCCCGCTGAATGAACGTCGGTGCCGTATACGACTGATGCAACGGTGCCGACATACCCGTTCTGTCCAAAAGCTTGAATTGGTGCCGGGACTGTCTTCGGTGTTGAATCCAAATGATGATTGTCCCCTGTTCAAGCCGCGATTCCGGGTTTGGCTCTGTGGCCTATTCGGAAAAGTTTCGTAACGAAAGAATTTCTCTCAACCGAGGCGGACTTCCAAAGTGGGATGTTCGCCCCTTTACTTTTTTCTGGAAGGAGTGCGCAATGATTATTTCAAGGATAGGCGGTATTGCCCGGCGGGTCATCGAAGTGGCGCTGATTGCCGCGCTGATTGTTGGCTTTATTCTGTGGCAGGCCCAGAGAGACGAGCCAAAGCCCAAGGATGCAGCCCCTTTGAAAACGAACACCGTGTTGGAGCGGATTCACATGGCGGGAGAATTCGTAACTGCCGTAGGATGTGTCCAAACCGTCGTTCGCAGTTCGGATGTTCGGGAATGGCTCCGGCTCCAGGTTGGCACGACGGAGCTGCTTTATGTCGGCGTTGGACAGATTCGAGCGGGGTTGAACTTGATGGAACTGGATGAGAGGGCTTTGGCCGTTAGCGGCGACAAGGTCACGGTGACGTTGCCGCCATGCAAGGTGTTGGATACGAAAATCGACGTGGAGCGGTCCTACGTTTTCGATGTGAAGAAGTCGTTGATGCTCAGCCCGAAGGCCATCCATCTCCAATCCGCTGCCGAGAAAGACGCCTTGCGGGAGATTCGGGAGGCTGCCATACAGGCTGGGTTACTGGACCAGGCGCAGAAGCAGGCCAAGATGCTGCTCAGGTACTGGTTTGAGGCGGCAGGATTCCGAACGGTGGAGTTCCGGGAGAGTGGACCGGCGGTGGTGGCCGTTCCGGCGGTTACGACTGGCAAGTGACGGTGACTGATGGGGAAAAGGAACGGCGGTGGGGGCCGTTCTTTTTTTTCGGACCAAAACCAAGATGCCGTTCAGGCGAATGACCGGCGCGCGTCCAGTTATTGGACACCCTTGTGTACAGATTCTGGACGAACCTTGAAGTCTCGGATGCCTGAAGCCTTTCCGCCCGATACCCAAAAATCTACATAACATTTGCAATTACTTATACTTGTGGAGGCCTGACATGTCTTGTCGCGCGAGCTGGCATGAAACCTGCTAACGATTTGGTATGTATCGGTTGAAGGTCAAGGGCATCTCTTGTGCAAGGGGTGAGTGATCCTTTCCATGGGGGACGCCAAGCATATCGGCGGAGAGGAGTAGGTCATGAGGAAGGGAATCACAGTTGTACGGGCGCATACGACGCTGTCGGTGTGTTTGTTGCTTGCCATGCTGGCCGTGACAGGTGGAGGCGTCTTTGCAGTCTTGGCTAATCCGGCGACCGTCAAGACCGTGGAAAACGTTCCATCGGCCGAAGCACCGTCTCCCGCAGTAACGGCGGCCATCAGCCAGCATTTACACCAGCTATGGCAGAACAATGCTGAGGCATTAGGCATTGGAGCATCAGAAAACACGCGCCTTGATTCACAGCATCGGCAGGGCTCTAGAGTAGTTACAACAACTACCGTTGAGACGGAGAATGACGCTCAGGGATTGGGGGGTGAGTCACAGACGCCCGCGTTCATCACACCGGCGCAGATCTCCGGCGTCTTTCCCGGAATCAGCGTCACGCCCGTAGTGGCTGACCGTCTTGAGCATGCATCCCGAGTGATGCATGTGCTCTCGGATTGCAACTCCGCTGCGGGCGAACAGACCTCGCAGAAATTCAGGAACGCCGCGGCGTCAAGAAGGGGCAAAGTTGCCAAGACTGCGAGCCAGCTTCTGTCGGGGTTGGACGTTGCCACGGATTTCCCTGCCTTGCTCGCTTCTCTGGGCTTTCCTGACGCCTCCCAGCCAGCGATGTACCAGGCGATTGACTTGAACTGTCTCACGTGGGAAAGCGGTTCCGCACAGTTCGGGATGCCCAACGGGATTCCTGACTTCGCCGAATTGCTGCTCCTCGAACAGGCGCTCAAGGACGGCTTATTTGACATGGGCGGAGTGATAAATGAGGACCTTGTCAACCGCTGGGACGCCATGGAGTCGCAGTTCGTGCCGGCCGATGGCGTAAACTCCGTCAGTCCAAGTGTCGAGCGTATGGCACTGGCCTACTGCATGCTGGGTGATTGGAGTTCCGTCAGACTGGGAGTGCTCATCGCCTTTATGTCAGGACTTACTTTGGTGGACGACAACAGCATCGACGTGGTGTTCAGTTGGGAGCCTTGGCAAATGCAATTCAGTCTTTGGGGCGATCCAGACGGTGACACATTTAGCAACCTGCTGGAATGGCAGGAGACGGCCACCGGGGGCGGGACGACCTTCGCGGCCAGAATGGCTGCATATAGCGCCGCCGCCCTGAGCGCCAACCAGCAGCCTTCGGGTACCTTCTACACGGTGACATTCGCCCAGACCGGCCCGAGCTTGGTCATGTTACCGGATGAGATGAAGTTCAAAACCGGCACCACGGCCACGCTGTGGGCCATCCCGCAGTATCCGTGGAAATTCACCGGGTGGACGGTTGACAGCACGGTCCACCAGGAGAATCCGCTGGTCCTGAGCGCGGGCGCAGTCGTACACGTACAGTACGACCCGGACCCCACGGCCGAGCTCTATTTTGATGACCCGCGGCTGGAGCAGGCGGTGCGCGTGGCGCTCAACAAGCTGACGGGGCCAATCCTGTGGAGTGAAGTAATGGGCGACACCCCCCTCACCTCCCTGGACGCCAGCGGACTGGGCATCACCAACCTGAACGGCTTGGAACAACTGATTGCACTCACCTCGGTCAACCTGTACGACAACAACATTATGTGCCTTGACGCCTTTTGGGATCTGACCACGCTGACCGAAGTCAATCTTGGACACAACAGGATCTCGAACTTGGCGCCTCTGGCCAGTTTGCCCAATCTGACCGGTCTGGTACTGGGCCGCGGGAACATATTTGACCAGGAACTCGACATCTTCAACCTGCCTGCTGTCGGAAATCTCATCACCGATATCAGTCCGCTCGCTGGTCTTGAAGATTTGCAGGTGCTCGACCTTTCAGGAAATGGCATCAACGATCTTTCCCCGCTTGCCGACATGACCAGCCTCTATGGGCTGCTGCTCGACGGCAATCCGATACTGGACCAGAATTCGGCGGCGAATATTGCGATTATCGAGGGATTAGAAGACCTGATAGCACTCGGCTTGGGCGGGACGAATCTGACCAACACCATTCTGGCCGGCGGCGGGACACCGTTGTTCTCGCACTGGCCCAATTTGGTGGTCTTGCTGCTGTCTGACAATCCTCAAATAACAACGTTGACGGGTTTGGACTGCTGCGACGCGCTTGAAGGCGTGTTGTGTTTCAACTGCACGAGTCTGTCCAACATATCCGCCTTGCAGGACCTCTCCTACTTGGATTGCCTGGTGGCCGATAACACCCAAATCTCCAGTCTGGCAGCCCTAGCCGACAAGCCCCTGATGAACTTCCTGTATGGGCCTGCCTAGACGGAGAGCAGCGCAACGTGGGCGCGGTCCCAAAACCGGGCTGGGCCTTCAAACGGTGGTCGGACGAAAACGGGGACCTGGTCTTTCCGTATGCATTCTACACGTTTGATATGACCACAAATTTCACCTTTAAGGCGGAGTTCGTGCCCGCCGAAGTGACGCTTGACATGGCTGTGGTTGGCAACGGTTACATCGGACCGGGGGCGGGGCGGCACTATTATCTGCTGAACGACCCGTTGAGCGTGGCGGCGATGTCAGGCAACGGTGATTGTTTCAGTTACTGGCTTGAGACTGGCGGTGACAACCTCTTCAGTGTGTATCCCTGGGTGAACATTGTTATGGACCGTAGCCGCTCGATTACCGGATACTTTGGCTCATGCACATCCGTGCTGCTCAATATCCTCGTGGCTGGCCAGGGAAGCGTAAGCATGGGCGGCAATCATGTTCCGCCACCGATTGCCCTCGTCGAAATAGACCCTGACGAAACGGTCACTCTGACGGCTGTTCCGCAAGACGGCTGGTTTTTTATACGCTGGGAAGGCAACGTTACGGAGCAGCAGGCATCATCGTCGTCGATCACGCTGACAATGGATACCAGCAAGACCGTGATGGCCGAATTTGAACCCTGTGAAACACCCCCCTCTATAGTCAGCACCAACACCGGCTTCGCCCCGCTGACCGTACAGTTCACGGGCGCGACAACGTCCGGCTGCTCCCCTGTCACTGCTTGGGCGTGGGACTTTGGCGACGGCGGTACCAGCACTGAACCCGACCCCAGCCATACATACGTCCGCGCGGGAACCTACAACGTGTCTCTTGCAGTAACGACGACCGTAAGCACCCAGACCGAAACGGAGGTCGGGAGCATCACAGTCCAGCCAAATCATACGCCGCTAACTTTCGCGGATCCAAACCTTGCCGCTGCCATTTGCACTGCCTTAGGCAAGGCAACTGGTTCAACGATCTATGAAGACGATGTCGTAGGCAACAACTTCACGGCCCTCCCTGCACATTATTGTGGAATCCAGAACCTTGGCGGAATTGAAGCGTGCCAAGATCTGCACTATCTCGATGTCACGTTCAATCCGATCTGGAACTTGGTTCCGCTAGCCAGCCTTCACAATTTGAGGGATTTGTATGTTGAAGGTTCACATCTTAGTTCCATCGCCCCACTGACACAAATGCCGCATTTGCGGTGGCTTGGTGTATATAACACCGCTGAACCTGTTCCCGGTGTTTCCAACGTGACTGATTGGTCACCATTGCAGGATCTGACTGAACTTGAGTCATTGATACTCGTAAATGATAACTTGTCCAATTGCAGTTTTGTCTCTGCAATGCCAAATCTTTGGGATGTGGTTCTGGACAACAACCCAATTGACAGCATTTCCCCGTTGACTGGCCATGATCTAGTCTCCTTTTCAGCCAACTCCTGCCTCTTGACAAGTATTTTGGCACTGGATGGAATGGACCATCTTCAAGCGGTGTATCTCGACGACAACAACCTCACCAACGTGGACGAACTTGCTGGCAAGCAGGATCTTTATACCGTCTCCATATCGGGAAACCTTGTGGGAGACCTCACCTCCCTTCAGGATGTGCCGCAGTTGATGTGTCTGTATGCGAACTCAACTGGCATCAGCTCGCTTCAGCCGTTGAGCAACAAGTCGAACCTCTGGGTCTTGTCGGTCAAAGAGAACAGTCTAAACGATCTCAACAGCCTCACCTACTTGCAGGACAAGGCCCAGTTGGCGTACTTGTATCTCGGCGGCAATGCCATTGAGAACCTGTCGCCACTGACCGGCCTGACTGAACTTCGCCACCTTGGACTGGAAAACAATGACATTGAAGATCTCTCGGCACTGGTCAGCAACGACGGACTGGGTGATACGGACTGGATAGAGCTCGATGGCAATTCCCTTTCTGATGATGCGAAGTGTGGACAGGTATATATGTTACGCGAGCGGGGTGTCTTAGTAACTGGCGTACCCAATAACGGCGGATGCCAGTCCTTCACCCTTACCACGCAGGTCGAAGGCGATGGAAGGGTGATAAGACAGCCTGATGCCGCGAGCTATATCCAGGGTATGTGGGTGAGACTCACCGCAACACCGCTCAATTCGGCAAGCCATCGCTTCTATCATTGGGAGGAGGGCGGCCTGATTGAAACCGCGAATCCCATCACGATCACAATGAACGGCAACAAGACCGTCAAGGCCGTCTTCACCGACTATACACTCAACGTTGAGGTCGATGGTAATGGCACCGTCATGCCCGGTGTTGGCACGCATTACTACATGTCCGGACAAGTCGTCAATTTCTCCGTTTCACCCGCCGACGGCTGGATGCTGGACCATTGGGAAGGAGACTTGAACGGAGCCGATCATAATCCGCAGTTGACAATAAGCAAGAACCACCGCGTTAAGGCCGTATTCACTCAAGGGTCGTTGAAAGCAGCCTTCAAGGCGGCTCCAACATCGGGATCAGTTGGTGTCACAGTTCAATTCACTGACCAGTCTGCCTGGGGTGACACACAGATTACCAACTGGGAGTGGAATTTTGGTGACGGGTCTGACCACGGTACGGGTAGCATTGCTTCCCACACCTACGGACAGGCAGGTCTCTACACAGTATCTCTGAAGGTCACTGCGGATACACACACTAACACTGAAACCAAGAGCAGCTATGTCTCAGTGGTGCCTGTCGCCGTGTTCACCAAGACAATGCCCGAAGCCAATACCGCTCCGTGCAGCGTGTCATTTGCAAACCAGACCGCCTTGGGAACCCTGACCTCAGCCCAATATCTGTGGACTTTCGGAGACGGCGGCACCAGTAACCTGGCTAACCCCGTCCATATCTATCGCACGGCGGGAGACTATACGGTCTCTCTGAAAGTGACAACCGCCGCCGGGCCAAGCTCGGCCCAGCAGACAGTGACGATCGCGCCGCCTCCCAATGCCCAGTTCTCCGCCACGCCCAGAATCGGCAGCAAGGGAACCAGCGGGTTGTCCGTTGCCTTTGCCGCCGAGGCGACCGGGGCTCCGGTTGGAACGTGGGCTTGGGACTTTGGTGACGGTACGCAGATTAGCGGCACCGAGTCGTCGCCTCAGCACACTTACACAGACGCTGGCTGCTACTCCGTATCATTGACGGTGACTACCGCAAACGGGACAAACAAAGAGACAAAGGCCCGATACATCACTGTGCAGGACCCCAATACCGCCAGTGTCCTCTTCTCGGCGGATCCCAGTGTTGGTACGGGCACTCCGCGAACTGTTACCTTTTCAGCACTGGCGGGCGGCTTGGAGTTGAATGAAGTCGTTGACACATGGACCTGGGACTTTGGAGATGGAGAGACCGGATCGGGTCAGAACCCAACCCATGTTTATCAGCAGACGGGAGTATACACTGTCACACTTTCTGTAACCACGAAGATAGACAGCGTTTACAACCGTACGCTCCAGCACACGCAAAGAGACTGTGTCCGTGTGCTCGCCGCCGCAATAGAACCCCAGCCTGAGGGCTCCTTTGGCAAGGCATATGAAGACCTGGTGCCCCCGGATACAGCCGTTGCGGTGTATGACCCCGACAGATTTGCCGTGATCACCGGCCGGGTCAACACGCCCGATGGCGCCAGCGGGGTGCAGTACCTGCCGAATGTGCGGGTCTCTATTCTTGGGAAGCAGGAATATGGGTCGGCGCTGACGGACGCCGAAGGCCGGTTCTCGCTGCCCGTGGACGGCGGGGGCGACATCACGGTCCTCTATGAGGCTGACGGCTACATTTCTTCCCAACGCCGGGTGACGGTGCCTTGGAACGAGGTCGCTATTGCAGGTGCGGTCACGCTCATTCACGCGAGCAGCAGTGCAACCGAATTTGATCTCACCTCTCCACAGACCCAGTTTACGCACACCAGTACTCCTGAAACTGATGCGGCTGGCACCCGTGCCTGCACGGCTGTATTCAGTAAGGACAACGGCAACGAGGCCTATGAGGTGGATGTGAACGGCAATAAGATTCGCACACTCACCAAGTTCAACGTCCGCGCCACAGAGTACAAGACAGAAGCGTCCATGCCCTCCGTGCTTCCTTCCACGTCGGCATATACATACTGTGTCGAACTGAATGTCGATGGTGCTGAACGGGTCGCATTCAAAAACCCAGTCGTTGTTTACGTGGACAACTTCCTTGGCTTCCCCACGGGGAGTATAGTGCCGCTTGGTTCGTATGACCGTGACGAGGGAGTGTGGAAACCTGAAAAGGACGGCGTGGTTGTCCAAGTGGTGTCACTAAAGGATGAGAATGATGACCCGATCTACATCGACGGAGTTCTCCAGCTCGGCCTCGACAAGGACAGGGAGGGCGATGCAGGATATGGTTATGCAGACGACTTCAACGGCGACAGCCAAGTAGGGGACGAGATTGCCGCTCTTCTTGCCTCGCGACCTTCGGTTCAGGTGGGGGATACTTTCTGGCGTGTGGAAGTAAGTCACTTCAGTCCGTGGGATTGCAACTGGCCTGGCAGTTACCCTCCAGATGCAATTCCACTAACCTCGCCGCCCCCCATAGACACGGTGACGGGCAACACGCCTCCGGCAAAAGTCCCCTTAGCCTGCTACGTAACGCATCAGGAGCAGGCTTATCATGATGATGTTCCTATACCTGGAACGACCACGACCCTGCATTACGCCAGTGACAATTCCAGTTCCTACAAGAGGGTGGTCAGGGTCAAGAGCCCCGCAGCCGACGCTTATACGAAACGCGTGGAGGTCGTGCTTACTGTGAACGGGAAGGTGTATACCAAATCTTGGGACGGCCCTTGGGGGGAGCACACACCTGAACTTGGGGTAGGAGAATCGGCCACGGCCACATTTGCCATTGACGAGTCCGACGCAGAGCGCCAAAGAGGCCACGGCTGCTGGGTAAACGGTTCTGTGGTGGGCAAGAAAGTGTATGATACGAGATACAGGACGTGGGAAAAACGCTGGGTCCCAAGCGCTTGGTCATTTGGCAACACGAGCGACTTCTTTGAGTGGGTGCCGGTTTTAGTGCGTACGGAAGTGACTTACGATACCCCGGTCACCTCAACCGGTCCGCTGTATGTTGGCCGATTGCAGGGCTCCATCGCTAACGGTTGGACACTCTCCGACCAGTGTGTTCTACCCTCCCTGGAGGTTCCCTATATTATTCGGGGGGATGGAGAACGCATTCCGGTATCCATGCCAGTCAACGCGGCAACCCTAGCAGACCGTGGTAAAAGCCACGCTTTGAGTGCAACCGGTTAATGAGCGCCAGACAGGCGTCATGGATATTATCCGAGGGATGGGGTGGTTCCAGAACCGGAGATGAGCCGCTATGGCGTGCCCAAGGGCGTGCAG
>CAITNO010000070.1 GCA_903893795.1 Candidatus Hydrogenedentota bacterium
ACACTATTTTAGTTGATAAGTTGATTACGAAATACATGGGTGAAACGGCGGCAAAACTTCGTCAGATCTTTGAGGTTATTGCACGCCAAAAAGGGGTCTATCTTTTCGATGAATTTGATGCCATCGGCGGCGAACGGACGCTGGACAATGACGTGGGCGAGATGCGCCGGGTGCTGAACTCTTTTCTTCAGTTCATTGAGCTGGATGCGTCCGACAGCCTGATTGTTGCCGCCACCAATAGCCCAAGACTCCTGGATCGCGCGCTGTTCCGGCGCTTCGATGATGTTCTCTACTACACACTGCCAGAAGCGGAGGATCGCAAACGTCTCATCCAGAATGTATTGGGGACTTTTTACCCGTCGAAGATCGCGTGGAGAACCGTACTATCGGAAAGTGAAGGGCTGAGCCATGCAGAGATTGATATGGCCTGCCGTGACGCCATAAAGGACGCCATTTTGGAAAATAAGAAGAAGATTGCAGCGCCACAGCTTCAGCAGATGCTGGCAGACCGCCGCGGGATGCACCCCGAAGCGAGGGAGTAACCAAATATGCCGGGGGGACGGTACCGACACATTTTCCTTACGGGAATCGAGCAAAAACAGGGATTCACGAGCCCGATAAGAGGCGGAGCTTCACCACGCTTGCCCGCTCAAGACCCCGTGGAACATAGTACATACCTGATCTCACGGCTTCAAGAGACCTGGCGCGAGGTGGATGATCGGCTCGCCGTTGTCCAAACTAATCGGCGCGGAGCCTACATCGAGTTCGAGGGCGCTGCGGGATATGACCTCGTCGTAAAGAGTCTGGAGCGTATTCCCTCGGGAATACGTCTATGTAACGTGCGTCAGGTCGGTTCGGAAGACAATACTCAAACGCTGGCCACCGTTTTCGTGCCACATGAGAAACGCGGGCATTTTTTGAAGCTTCTGCAGGCTTATGGGACAGCACCTGAGCCGGGAAAGAAACCCAAGCACGATAAGCTGGTTCGCAGCATCTCCGACATTCGCCGGGCTCTGTTGGAATCGTTCTGGCGGGAGGATGAACGGGGACGAATTCCGTCCGGCGATCCGGAATGGGTGGAGGTCTGGCTCGGAGATGATTCTGCCGAGGTGATCGGACGGTTTCAGGAACTGCTGGAGCGTGTTGGCGTAGTGGCTGCGGAAGGCAAGCTAAAATTCCCAGAACGCGCGGTGATACTTATCGAGGCAAACCGTACGACACTGGAAATGCTTATAGAACAGTCTGACGATATCGTCGAATACCGCCTTGCAAAACAGGTGGGCTCCTTCTACATCCAGCTAGAAAACCGAGATCAAGCGAGACTGGTTCAGGAAGTGTTGGGGCGGACAGTCTTTGATGACTCGGGCGACATCGCCGTTTGCATTCTGGACAGCGGTGTGAACAACGGCCACGCTCTTCTGCAACCGATACTCGATTCGAGCGACCTGCACGCGGTCGATCCCCAGTGGGGTACTAACGACCATGATGGCCATGGAACGCTTATGGCCGGAACGGCCGCCTATGGCGACCTCTTGGGAATTCTGAACGACAATCGTTCCGTGCAGGTGTCACATCGGCTTGAGTCTGCGAAGATTCTCCCGCCGCCACCGGCACAGAATCCGAAGGCCCTATGGGGACACGTTACCGCACAGGGAGTCAGCCGCGCGGAAATCCAGGCGCCGCAGAGAAAGCGCATAGTGTGTCTCGCCGTTACGTCTGACGACAACCGCGACAGGGGCCGCCCTTCGTCGTGGTCAGCGGAACTCGACGTGCTGGCATCCGGGTATAATGACGAAACACAACGATTGATCATCTTGAGCGCTGGCAACGTCGACGATGCCAAGTGCTGGCGAAACTACCCCGCTGACAACCTGACGAACGAAATCCACGATCCCGGTCAGTCTTGGAACGCCCTAACCGTTGGTGCTTTCACAGAAATGACTCGGATTGTCGATCAAACAATGTCCAATTATACCGCCGTTGCTCCCCATGGAGGGCTATCTCCATATAGCACCACGTCATTCACGTGGAATAAACGGCGCTGGCCAATCAAGCCAGAGGTAGTGTTTGAAGGCGGCAATGTCGCAAAGGGGCCCAATGACTCCATCTTTGACCCGGAGGACCTAAAGCTCGTTTCGACGGCCTACGACCCCCAGAGTTCCCAATTTGCACCGTTTTGTGCCACGAGCGCCGCAGCCGCAACAGGTGCCTGGATGGCGGCCCAAATCCAAGTGGCGTACCCGGACGCATGGCCGGAAACAGTACGCGGGTTGATCGTGCATTCTGCAAAATGGACGGACACGATGTGCGATCAGTTCATGCCATCGACGATGACACAAAGGCAACAGAGCGAAAGCCTCCTACGCGTCTGCGGGTATGGCGTTCCGGATTTGGCAGATGCACTGCACTCGCTGGCAAATTCATTAACTCTTATCTCCCAAGCGACATTGCAGCCTTTCGACAAGCAAACAAAAGTACGCAACGGGAAAAGAGAGACTCACTACGCGACAAAGGACATGCATCTATATCGAATCCCGTGGCCTGAAAAGGAATTGCAGGCACTCGGCGAGACAGTGGTTACCATGGGGGTAACGCTCTCTTACTTTGTGGAACCGGGGCCGGGAGAGGTCGGATGGGATAACCGATACCGTTACGCGTCACACGCGCTTCGCTTTGCTGTCAACGGTCCACAAGAATCACAAGATGAATTCGTTCGGAGGGTGAACAGCCAAGCCCGCGAAGAGGGCGAGGGTCATCCCGGCACCTCGGGGCCATCTGACAAATGGCTGATTGGCGATGCCCGTAACGTGGGTTCCGTCCATTCCGACACATGGCGGGGAACCGCGGCGGAACTTGCAACATCTAACCTTGTCGCCGTGTATCCGACAATCGGTTGGTGGCGCGAGCGGGCGCATCTGGGGCGATGGAACAGGCGGTGCCGTTACTCGCTCATCGTGACAATCCAGACTCCCGAACAGGAGGTCGATATATACACGCCGGTTGCTGTGCAAGTTGGCATCGCCGCACCTATTCAGATTGGCACAAGGACCGGGCAAACTGAATGATAACCGACATCAACAGTGAAGACAGGCTGGTCCAGAAGACCTTCGCCGAGCACCTGCACGACGTGCTCGACTGGGAGAGTGTCTACGCGTTCAATCAGGAGACCTTCGGCCCCAGCGGCACGCTGGGGCGTTCAAGCGAGCGGGAGGTGGTGCTTACGCGCGATCTGCGGGCGGCTCTGGCACGACTCAACCCCGGCCTGCCGGAATCAGCGCGGGAGGATGCGTTGGACAGGCTGGTGCGCGCGGATTACGCCCGCTCGACCATCCAGCACAATCAGGAATACCACAAGTTCATCCGGGACGGTGTGCCGGTGTCGTGGCGGGACGGCCAGGGCGAGCCGCAATACGCGCGGGCGCGGGTGCTCCATTTCCAGGACATGACGCAGAACCGTTTCCTTGCCGTCCGGGAGCTGAAGATCCAGGGGCTGCGCGTGCCGCACTACAACCGGCGCGCGGACCTCGTGTGCTTCGTGAACGGGCTGCCACTGGTATTCATTGAACTGAAGGCGGTGTGGAAGAACATCCGGGACGGGTTCGAGGAGAACCTGACGGACTACATGAACGAGCACGTCATCGCGCACGCATTCCACCACAATGCGTTCCTCGTGGTCAGCAACGGGGACCGCGCCCGGTACGGCTCCATCACGAGCAAGTGGGAGCATTTCACGGAGTGGAAACGCAACACCGAGCGGGAAAGGGGGTGCGTGGACGCGCAGATGCTGCTCGACGGCATGCTCACCAAGGAGCGGCTTCTGGACCTCGTGGAGAACTTTATCCTGTTCGACGAAAGCCGCGCGGGCGGCATGCGCAAGATCGTGGCACGGAACCATCAGGTGCTGGGCGTCAACAACGCAGTGGCGTCGGTGGAGCGGCAGGAGGAACTGAAACGCCTGTTTCCGCCGGAGGAGCGGCTCCGGCACAGGGTCGCCACCATTCCGGCCGAGCGGGCGCTGGTGACTGCCAAAGAGTCCAAGAAAGACCTGATGCTGCCCATAATCGAGCGGGCGCACCCGGATCTGGGCAGGTTGGGCGTGTTTTGGCACACGCAAGGCAGCGGCAAGTCCTACTCCATGGCGCTTTTCGTGGAGAAGGTGCGCCGCAAGGTGCCCGGAAACTTCACCTTCGTCATCATGACGGACCGCGAGGACCTAGACACCCAGATATACCGCACCTTCGTGGGCTGCGGCGTCGCCGATGACAAGACGCCACGGGCGGCGTCGGGCGAGGACCTGCGGGCACTTCTCCAGCAGGACCACCGCTTCGTGTTCAGCCTGGTCCACAAGTTCAACCAAGACGTGAGTCCGGAGAATCCGTACAGCCAGCGCGAGGACATCATCGTGTTGAGCGACGAGGCCCACCGGACCCAGTCGGGCAAGTTCGCGCGCAACATGCGGCTCGCGCTGCCGAACGCGTCGTTCCTGGGTTTCACAGGCACGCCGCTGTTCAAGCACGACCACCTGACCCGGCGTATCTTCGGAGACTACGTCTCCCGGTACGACTTCAAGCGCGCCGAGGAGGACCAGTCCACTGTCAAGCTCGTGTATGAGAATCGCGGCGAGAAGCTGGGCCTTGCACGGCTCGACCTGAACGACCGAATCGCCGAGGTCATGGAGAACACGGACCTCGACATGGACCAAACCGCGCTTCTGGAGAAGCTGCTAGGCAAGGATTACGAGGTCATCACGGCCGACGACCGGCTGGATAAGCTGGCGGAGGATTTTGTGGCGCATTGCTCCGCGCGCTGGGAATCCGGGAAGTCCATGTTCGTCTGCATCGACAAGATCACGTGCGCGCGGATGTACCAGCGCATCATGCCCCGGTGGCGCGACAAGATCGAAGTGCTGCGGGCGGAAATGGCGCGCGCCGAGGCGGCCCTTGCGTCCGCCAGAAGCGACCAGGAGGACGAGCGGTTGCGGGAGATTCGCGACACCCTGGTCGGGCGGATCGACTGGATGCAGAGTACCATTGTCGAAATCATCATCAGCGAGGCCCAGAACGAAGTGAAAGACTTCGCAAAGTGGGACTTCGACATCATCCCGCACCGTGTGCGCATGAAACGCGGTTTCGAACTGGATGGCGGGAAGACGGTCACCTGCGAGGATGCGTTCAAGAACCCGGAGCACCCATTCCGTGTGGCCATCGTATGCGCCATGTGGCTGACGGGCTTCGACGTGGAGTGCCTGTCCACCCTGTACATCGACAAGCCGATGAAGGCGCACACGCTGATGCAGGCCATCGCCCGCGCCAACCGGGTCTACCCCGGTAAGGACTGCGGCATCATTGTGGACTACAACGGCATGCTCAAGAGCCTGCGCGCCGCACTTGCGCAGTACGCCACGGGCGAGGAGGGCGGGGGTGGCGTCGAGGATGGGGTGGACGACCCGGCCGTTCCCATCGAGGAGCAGGTGCTCGCCCTGCTCCGGGCAGTCGAGGCGGCTGAGGCGCACCTGCGGTCCCTGGGCTTCGAGCCCAACCGGCTTCTCGGCGCGACCGGCTTCGCGCGAACGGAGGCGTTCCGCGACGCTGTCGAGGCGCTGTACACTTCCGACGATGCCAAGCGCCGATTCGAGATCACGGCGCGCGTTATCTTCGGCGGCTTCAAGGCGTTGATCACGGAGCCGAGCATCTACCAGTTCGCGGAGCGGCACGACAACATCGAGGCCATCTACAAGAAGCTCCAGGAGAAGCGCGACATCGCGGACGTGACCGCGGTGCTCAAGGAACTGCACCGCATTGTCAACGAGGCCATCCGCGCGCAGGGCACCGGCGCGGACCACGCCGAAGGGCTCACCGTCGATCTGAGCAAAATAGATTTCGAGAAGCTGCGCGAGGAATTCGAGAAGAATGTCCGGCGCAAGAGAACTGTGGTGGCAGACTTGTGCCAGGTGGTGGACCAGAAGCTCCAACAAATGCTGGCGCTTAATCCGCTGCGCATGGACTACTACAAGGAGTACCAGGAGATCATCGCGGACTACAACCGCGAGAAGGACCGCGCGACAGTGGAGGCGACCTTCGTCAGGTTGATGAATCTCTTCAGCGGGCTTGATGCGGAGCAACGCCGCGCGGCGGAAGAGGGACTGAGCGAGGATGAACTGGCCCTGTTCGACCTGCTGTACAAGGAGAACATCAGCAAGGCAGACCGGGAGCGGCTGAAACAGGCCAGCAAGTCGCTGTTGGCGTCCCTGACCTCGCTTCTGACGCCCATGCCCCATTGGACCCAAAACTCGCAGACGCAAGCCGATGTGGAGGTCTCCATCGCCGACTGGACCTTCCACTCGCTGCCCGACCCGCCGTTCAGCACCCAGGAACGCCAGGCGATGGCCAAGCGGTTGTACGACTACGTGTGGCAGCGCAGCACGGCTGGGACGCCTTTTGGAAGCTACTGCGCCGCCTAGTATCTTGCAGTCGGGACATTAATTACTGGGGTGTCCAAAGAGGCGACAAATTCCCTTTGAATCCTTTCAAAGGAACAATGTCGCCTGCTGCTGGAAGTGGCCATCCGTTCGGCCCTTTTGCGCCCGCTCACGCCTTGGGGTCCCCGCGCCACCAAAGCTCCAAACGGTCCAGCGCTTTGTCCAGTTGCGGCATCCATCGCCGCAGAGCCCACCCGAGTGCCACGAAGGCGCACAGCTCCATGGCAAACCAGCCAAGAAACCAGCAGGTGAGTTCGAAACCAATAGCATCGCGGTAGTAGTGCTCCACGATGAATGTCCAAATCTGCTTCATCATCTCAATCATGACATTGTCCTTTCGTTTGGGGAAGAAGAGAGCCGCCGTCGCCCCGCGCGGGGTCTGGCGGCCCTCCGTGTTTCTGCACGTTCTGTCAGCGGGCGCCCGTGGTGATGCTGGTAGCCACCGTCTCCGCTGCGGCGCGCAGGCTGTTGTCACTCAGGTGGCTGTAGCGCTGGGTCATCTGGCTGGACGAATGCCCGAGCATTTTCTGCACGTCGTACAGGCTGGCCCCGGCGTTGACCGCCAGGCTGGCAAAGCTGTGCCGCAGGTCATGGAAATGGAAGTCGGTGATCTTCAGTTGCTTGCAGAGCAATTTGAACGCCCGCCGGGGGTTCACGAACGGCGCGTCCTTGCAGTGGCCGGGAAAGACGTACCTGTGCGTCCCCTTGCGGAGCGTCTCCATTTCCCGGAGCACCTCAATGGCCAGGCTGTTCAGCAGCACGGTGCGCGTCTTGCCCGACTTCGTCTTGTCTAGGAAGATGGTTCCGTTCTCCAGGTCCACACGATCGAACGTAAGTCCCATCGCCTCACCTCGCCGAACGCCGGTGACCAACAGAAATTTCACCAGCCCTGCGAAGGAGCGGTTCGGCCACGTCGCCAAGGCCTCCAGCATGCGGGCGATTTCATCGGCCTTCAGATAGCGCTCCCTGGCGTTGTTCTCTGGGAACTTCTTCACCCCCAGCGCGGGATTCTTGTCCAGGACGCCCCACTGCACCGCCAGCGCCATCATCCTGGCCAGGAGCGTCAGGTGCCGGTTGGCCGTCGCCGGTGCCTTGTCGCG
>CAITNO010000071.1 GCA_903893795.1 Candidatus Hydrogenedentota bacterium
GCATCCCTGCCGGCTGTCTTAATTAAGAAAAGAGCCGGCAGGGATGCCGGCGCTCCCAGTAGGGCACTCGCAGTGGGATTGGCCGTCAAGTCCAACATAGGCTAGAATCTATGTTCCAGACAATGTAAAGCCTGACATCCTTCAACCAGTGGCAAAGGGAAATATTGGGATGCATCGTTCCATAATCGTCTTCTTCTTCATGGTGACACTGATCCTGTTCTTTCATTCCGGCACGGCCCTGGCCGCCTCCACGGACTGGCCCGAGTTTCGCGGGCCTTCCGGCAACGGCATCGTGACGCAGGCCGGCGAAGCGCCGCGGGGCCTGCCGCTTCAGTGGAGCGAAACGGAAAACGTCAAGTGGAAGACGGAAGTCCACGACAAGGGCTGGTCGACGCCGGTGGTGCTGGGCGGGCAGGTGTGGATGACCACCGCCACCGAAGACGGCCATGATTTCTTTGCGGTATGCGCCGACGCCGAAACGGGCAAAATCCTTTTCGACCAGAAGCTCTTCCATTCGGACAGCCCCGAACCGCTGGGCCAGGATGTGAACTGCTACGCCTCGCCGTCGCCGGTGATCGAGCCGGGGCGGGTCTGGGTGAATTTTGGCAGCTACGGCACGGCCTGTCTGGACACGAAGACCTTCAAGGTAATCTGGCAGCGCGCCGACCTGCCCTGCCGCCACTACCGCGGGCCGGGCTCGTCGCTCTATCTCTGGAAGGACCTGCTTTATCTGACGATGGACGGCATCGATGTGGAGTATGTGGCCGCGCTGGACAAGAACACCGGCAAGACCGTATGGAAGACAGACCGCACTTCTGCCTGGCAGGACGTGGACGAAAAGGGCCAGATGATTCGCATCGGTGATTTCCGCAAGGCCTTCACCACGCCGCTGGTCATCGAGGTTAACGGTGTTTCCCAACTCATCAGTCCCGGTTCCTACACGGCCTACGCCTACGACGCGCTGACCGGCGCGGAGATCTGGCGGGTCCGTCACGGCGCCTATTCGCCCGCGCCGCGCCCCGTCTTTGGCAACGGACTGCTCTACATTGTGAACGGCCGCGGGAAGATTGCCCTGTACGCAATACGCCCCGACGGCAAGGGCGACGTGACCGACACCAATATCGTCTGGCGCTTCGAGGGCAAGACCATCCCGAACGAGTCGTCGCCACTGCTGCTGGACGGACTCCTCTACCTAGTCAGCAACGACGGCGCGGCCACCTGTCTCGACGCGGCCACGGGTGCGCAGGTCTGGAGCGAGAAGACAGGCGGGAATTACGTGGCCTCGCCCGTTTATGCAGACGGGCGCATCTACTGCTGCAACACCAAGGGCAAGACCGTGGTGCTCAAGCCCGGCCGCAATTTTGAAACGCTCGCGACAAGCACCCTCGACGACGGATTCATGTCCTCGCCCGCCGTGGCGGGCAAGGCGCTGTTCCTACGCACGAAATCGGCCTTGTACCGGATAGAGCAGTAAGAGAGACCCCCTGCGGTCAGCATTCTTCCTACTTTGCCAGAGGCTTGAGCTTTATGTTTTTGTACCAGCAGGGGCTGCCGTGGTCCTGCAGGCCGATATAGCCGTGTTTTGGATGATCCTTGAACACGAGGTCGGAGAATTTGTGGTCTGACCCGTCAGGGCGCTTGCCCATCTTGTCGAACTGGTCCAGATCGACGTGATTCACCTGCTCGCCGTTCAGCACCACGTCGATGACATTGCCTTTGACGGTGATCTCGATGTGGTTCCATTCCCCGGCGGGCTTCATCGCGTTCTTTGTCGGCGCCGACAGGTCATAGATGGCACCCACATCGTTCAGCCCATGACCGGGCGTGTCGAGCACCTGCACCTCGATGCCGTTCCAGCCCACGTCCTTTCCCGGCGGCGGCGTCAGCGGGAAGGTGCGCAGGAAGATGCCGCTGTTACAGCCGGGACTTATCTTGAAGTCCGTCGCCAACACGAAGTCGGTCCATTCCTTTTCATTCACCATCATGTAGCCGCCGCAACCGTGGGGGTTGATGCAGCCGTTCTCCACGGGGGTCTTGCTCGGCTCCAGTTTGTCTGTCTTCCAGCCATCGAGGGTCCTGCCGTCGAAGAGCAGCAGCCACCCGTCGGCTTTCTCCTGTGCGGTCAGCGCGTTGTCTTCGGCGAAGGCGACCGTTCCGGCCAGCAGGAGCGCCGCAATGATGATGTGTTTCATTATCCAAGCACCTTCTCGTTTGCTGCGTCCCATACCAGCGTTTTGGATTGACGGTACGATTCCACGGCCATCTTGATGGCCACCATGGTGGCGCAGCCCAGGTCCACGTTGCAGTACACCGGCCCGAGCCCGCGCACCGCGTCAATGAAGTTGCCCTCCTGGTCGCGCCGGCCCTTCGTTTCGATTTTCGCTTCAGCGTTTCCGCCGTTCTTCGCCTTGAACTCCTCGACAAAGTCGCCGTTGCCGCGCAGCGTGGGCGCCTCCTCCATCTGCATGGTGCCGTACTTTCCGTAGATGCGCGTGTCGAGCTGGGTGTCGTTGGTGAGCGTGCTCACCAGCAGCATGGAGAACTCGCTGGGGTAGTCGGCGGTCATGAGGAAGGTGTCCGGGATCTCCCGCTCATCCTTCTCGATGTACAGCCCGCCCGAGGCGTTCACGCGCTTTGGATATTCGCCGTTGGCGCCCGCGATGGCGATGAGCAGCGGGGCAAGCTTGTGGTACAGCAGGTCGGTGGCCACGCCGCCGCTGTAGTCCCAGTATTTGCGGAAGCGGAAAAAGCGGTCCGGTGTCCAGGGGCGTTCCGGGGCCAGGCCCCATTCGTGTCCTAGGAACATGTCCCAGTTCACATAGTCCTCGCCGGTCTTGTCCGGTCCGGCGCTTGGGTCGATTTTCTGGTGCTCGTTGAACAGGCAGCTATGGGCGTTGCGGTCATAGCTTCCCTGCGCCCAGGTCACCTTGCCGATGCGCCCCTCGGTGATGGCATCGTGGCCCTTCCAAAAGGCCTCCTTGCCCGTGTCCTGCGGACCCACCTGCAGCACCTTTCCCGTGCGCTTGACGGTGTCACGCAGTTGCAGCGCCTGCTCAATGGTGTGCGTCATCGGTTTTTCCACATAAACATGCTTGCCCGATTCAAGCGCGTCGCAGGCGATCTTGCCGTGCCAATGGTCCGGGGTGGCAATCAGTACCGCATCGATATCCCTGCGTTCCAGCAGCTTGCGGTAGTCCAGATAGCCGTCGCCCTTGCAGATGCCCAGCGCCCGCGTCACGCGCCGCTGGTACACGTCGGAGGCGGCCACCACCTCGATGTTGTCCTGCGCGCCCCGGCTGACCAGGCTGGACAGGTGCCCCGTTCCCATGCCGCCGCAGCCGATGACGCCGAAGCGGATGCGCTCATTGGCGCCCTGCGCCTCCGCCGGGGCGATGCGGGTGATGCCCAGCGCCGCGGCGGACACCGCGGCGGTCCTGAGAAACTCACGCCGGTTCGTGGCGCCTGCTACTGTGCTGCGGTCCATGGCCTGTTCCTTTCCGGGGTTGCAAATCAGTCGGAAGTGGAAACAACAATCACCTCCACGCCGGCAAGGCGGAAGGCGTCCAATATCTTTTCGTCCGCCCGGTCGTCCGTCACCAGCGTGGTGATGGCCGTGACCGGAGCCACCTTGTAGAGCGAGAATTCGCCCAGCTTGCTGTGGTCGGCGACCACAATCAGTTCGCGCGACGCGGCGATCATGGCCTTTTTGGTTTGCGCCGTCGCCAATACGGGCGAACTTAGCCCCTCCTCCGGCGACACCGCGTCCGTGCCGAGGATGGCCTTATTGGCGATAAGTTGCACCAGTTGCTGTTCCGTTGCGGGGCCCACCGTGGTGCCGCTGACGGTGCTGACCTCGCCGCCAATCATGACCAACGCCACGTCATCGCGCAGAATCAGCGCCTGCACCACGTCGAATGAATTGGTTATGACCGTCACGCCCGTCGCGGTCAGGTGGCGCGCGGTCTGATAAGTAGTGAACCCGCCGTCCATCATGACCAGGTCATTGGAGGCGACCAATCCGGCCGCAACCCGGCCGATGCGCTCTTTTTCCGCCGGATTGGTCCGGCGACTCTCCGCGAGTGTCGGTCCGGTGCGCACGTGCCGGCCCGGGGCGGCACCGCCGCGCGTGCGCTCCAGAAGCCCCCGTTCCTGGATGTGGGTAAGGTCGCGGCGGACCGTGGCCGGGGAAATGCCGATACTCAGGGCAATTTCCTCGATGGTTGCCCCCCCCTGGGTCTCGACCAGTTGGATAATCAGTTCCCAGCGTTTCGGTATCAGTGTCCGCTGCAAGGCTTGGCCTCCCAATGCCATTTGTTCAGACTCGGGCAGGGACGAATACGGACAAACAGGGACGTGCACGGACATGCGCGAGTTTCTGGATTCCCGCCTGCGCGGGAATGACGACTGCAGATTGAATGTAGCAGTATTTGCTCAAAAAGTCAATAGTAGCATTCAGAATATGAGCAAAAAGAACCAAAAATGAAATTATAGACCATAACAACAATCACATTATGCGCATTCTGGGTTTGACTTGCGCTTCCCATCCTGCAATAATGTCGCCCATCATGGAAACACCCCTCACGGAGAAGCGCCCCCCCCATATCGTCGGTGCGGGCATTTGCTGCCTCGACCATATTGTCGTGGCCCCGAGCATCCCTTGGGGCGATACGGCGCAGGTGCGTGAATACTGTATGCAGGGTGGCGGATTGGTGGCGACGGCGCTGGTGGCCTGTGCGCGGCTCGGCGCCCAGACGGAACTGCTCAGCATGCTGGGCGGGGACGTGACGGCCGACCAGATTCTTGACGAACTGGAAGACGAGCATGTGTCGGCGGTGCATGTGGCCCGCCACCCAAGTGGGGCAAGCCCTTTCAGTTTTATCCACGTGGATGAGAAGACGGGGGAGCGTACCATCTTTCACCGGCGCGCCGCCGGGATGGAATGGCGGGGAACGAACCGGGACCTCATCGCCCGCGCCCAGGTCGTGCTGGTTGACGACTACTATCCCGACCTGGTCCGCGACGTGACCAGGGCGGCACACGATTGCGGCGTTCCCATCGTGGCGGACACGACCCCCACGGAGGCGAACGCGGACTGGATTCGCAGCGTCGACGTGATGATTGCCCCGCGCCACTATTTGCGCGCGGGCGGGTTTGGCGACGATCTGGACCGCGCGCTCGACGCCATCCACGCCATGGGGCCCGCCACCGCCGTTATCACGCTCGGCTCCGATGGGTGGGAAGCCTCTGATGCGAATGGACGTTCACGTGGCGCGGCGTTTCCGGTGAACGTGGTGGACACGATTGGTGCCGGCGACGTGTTTCACGGCGCCTACGCCTTTGGCATGGCCAAGGGCTGGCCGACGCCGCGCTGCGCCGAATTTGCATCGGCCGTGGCGGCCATAAAATGCACCCGCGTGGGGGGGCGCACCGGCATCCCCACGCTTCCGCAGACGTTGGAATTTCTTCGCGCACACAGTCCGAACGACTGGGCGAATGCTTGATGATCACGTTATTGCAGTATTTTGACCACGTCATTGCGAGGAGGGCTTCAGCCCGACGAAGCAATCTCTTGCCCGCATTGACCCAGACCTTGGGTCATCGTTCCAAGAGATTGCCGCGCTTCGCTCGCAATGACGTGCCTGTATGAGGCCGCAACACAATTCAAGGGAATGACACACACATGAGCGCATTGGGAAAGCAGATTCGTTTGAACCGCATCTTCAGCCACCCGTCGGGACGCATCCTTGCGGTGGCGGTGGACCACATGATCAACTATGCCATCGGCATGCCCGAAGGGCTGCGCCAGATCGAGGACACGGTGCGAAAAGTCATTGAAGCACAGCCCAGTTCCATCACGCTGAACAAGGGCGTGGCCATGCGCTGCATCAAGGACCTTGCGGGGCGCATCCCGCTCATTATCCAGCAGACGGCGGTGAGCCCCAACTGGCCGGGCCAGGTGTCCCACGCCGAGGTGGAGGAGGTCGTGGCCATGGGGGCGGACGCCATCGCCGTCGCCACCTTTGTGAAAGACCCGAATGAATACGACAATCTTCATCACCTCGCCGCCACCGTGCGCGCCGCCGGGCGTTTCGGCCTTCCCGTCATTCCGCACATCTACCCCATTGTTATAAAGGACGGCAAGCGGGTAGTCAGCGACCTTGCCGAAGACATCGCCTACGCCGCGCGCACCGGTCTCGAAATGGGCGCCGATGTGGTGAAGATCCCCTATACCGGCGACGTGGCCTCCTTCGCCAACATCGTCTCCGTCATGCCGATTCCGGTCGTCACCGCGGGCGGACCCAAGTGCGACACGCTTGAAGACGCCGCTACCATGATGCGCGACGTTGTCCGCAGCGGCGCGGCGGGCAGCACCGTCGGCCGGAATGTCTGGGGCTTCCCCGACATCGCCGAAGCCATTGCCACGCTCAAGGCCGCGCTGGAAATCGCCCGGTAGATTAAGCGAATTCCCGGAAATGTGGGACAGGCGCCCTCGCCTGTCGTCTTGTGGCGCAGGCCCAAGGAATGACAGCCGGGGGGGGGCTGTCCCACATGTGCTCTTCCGCCACGCTGCGACCTGCGGCTCCGAAAACTAGCCGCAAATGTCATTCATCCGATTTGCGTCGGTCCCGTGCGCGCCGGAGGGCGTCTTCGGCGCGCGCAACCCGGCCTTCCTCAATCTCGCGGTTGCCCAGCGCAAGAATCTTCAGCAACGCCAAAGTCTCCTGCGTCGCCTCATAGGAGCCGATATCCTGCACCACCAGCCGGGCCTCGCCGTTCTGCGTAATCACCAGCGGTTCGGCGGTGTCGCCCAGATGGCGGGCAATGTCCGCGGCATGCGATTTGAGGTAACTGATTGGTTTAATCTGTCGTGCAAGGCCCATGAATCTGTCTCCGCTCATATAGGGCATGATTTAGTCTGAATGCATTCCGATTGTCAAGTTTCCCGTTGTGTATGTGACGGCGGAGGAAGTTCTTGGAAAACCCTGCAGAATTGGGTATGATAACCCATTGGCCTGTTATAACCGTTGCAGAGGCTTGGATGTTGCATGAAAAACATACCGCAGATTCGGGAAATATCGACGCTTTCGTTCAATGAGCGCGTGCTGCAGGAGGCGGAGGATGCGCGCAATCCGCTGATGGAACGGCTGAAATTCTTGGGTATCTTTTCGTCGAACATGGACGAGTTTTTCAAGGTGCGGGTGGCCAGCGTGCAGCGGCGCATCGAAATGGGCAAGAAGGCGATGGTGCAGGTACTGACGAAGATCATGGAAAAGGCGCGCAAACTGGACGACCGTTTCCAGGACGCCTATGCGGCAATCATGGCGGAACTGGAGGCGCAGGGGGTGCGGCTCATCGACGAGCACGACCTGGACCGGGAGACCCCGCAGGTGCGCCAGTGGGTGGACGAGTATTTCCGCGAGGAGGTGCTGCCGAGCCTGGTGCCCATCATCCTGCGCGATGGTTTTCCCATGCCGCAGCTGACCGACGGCGCGCTCTATTTCGGCATCCAGATGCGCGGCAGCGCCGTGCCCTACGCCCTGCTGGAAATCCCGGCGGATCAGCCGCGCTTTGTGCAGCTTCCCGACGGCTGCATCATGTATCTCGACGATGTGATCCGGCACTCGCTGCACGAGGTCTTCTACATCTTTGACTATGACCGCATCGATGCCTTTGAGTTCAAGATCTCCCGCGACGCCGCATTGGACATCGACAACGATTTTTCCGAGGGCTACGTGCGCAAGATGGAAAAGGTGCTGCGGCAGCGCAAGGGCGGAAGGCCCACGCGCTTTGTGCACGACGAGGACATGCCCGCGGGGCTCCTGCAGCGGCTGATCAAGGAGCTGAAACTGGGCCAGGCCGACACGACCATTTCCGGCGGCCGCTACCACAACATGCGCGACCTCATGCGGTTCCCCGCCAAGCGGCCCGACCTCTGCTTCGAGGAGCAGTGGCCCAACGACCACCCCGTGCTCGACGCGCACCGGGGCCGCATGATGGACGTCATCCGCCGCCGTGACATCCTGGTCACCTATCCGTACCAGTCGTTCGACCATGTGGTGCGGCTGCTGCGCGAGGCGGCCATCGACCCCGAAGTGCGCGAGATCTGCATGACCCTGTACCGGGTGGCCAGCCGTTCCCAGGTCGTCAACGCGCTGGTGAACGCCGCGCGCAATGGCAAGAAGGTCTTCGTGTCCGTCGAGCTGCAGGCCCGTTTCGACGAGCAGCACAACATCCGCATTTCGGAGCGGCTGGGCGACGTGGGCGTGACCGTGGTGTACGGCGTGCCCACGCTCAAGGTGCACTCCAAGCTGCTGCTCATCCGCCGCGGCGACGAGATGTTTGCAGGCCTGTCCACGGGCAATTTCAACGAGACCACGGGCTACCTGTACGTGGACAGCACGCTGCTCACGGCGGACAGGCGCCTGACCGCCGAGGTCGCGCAGGTCTTTGACTACTTCCAGCAGACCGCCGCAGTGCGCGCCGTCACATCGCCCAAGTTCAAGCACCTGCTGGTCTCGCCCTTCAACACGCGCAAGGCGCTCTACAAGAACATCGCCACGGAAAAGGCCAAGGGCGAGGCGGGCCGCATTCTCATCAAGGCCAACCACCTGACGGACAGCCAGATGATCCGCCGCATCCGCGAGGCCGCCGACCTGGGTGTACAGGTCGACCTGATCATACGCACCACCTACGCCATGCTGCCCCACAAGAACATCCGCGCCATTTCTATCCTTGACCGCTACCTGGAGCACCAACGGGTGTACGTCTTCGGCGCGGGGGACGAGGCGCGCGTGTTCATGAGTTCGGCCGATCTCATGGAGCGCAACCTGGACTGGCGCGTCGAGGTGGCCTTTCCCGTCTACGATCCCGAACTGAAGCGCGAAGTCATCGAGATGATGGAATTGCAAACCGGCGACGACACCAAGGCGCGCATCCTTGACCGCAAGCAGGGAAACAAGTACGCCAAGGAGCGGTTGGGAACCTGCCGCGCCCAGTACGACACCCACGCCTACTACGCCAAGCGTTTCGCAGAGGCGGAACAGAGCCGTGCGCGGCTGCTGCGCCTGCCCTGAACGACGGGATTCCCTAAGGGGTCAGATCGGGAAGCCCCGTGAGACGGCGAATCTCCTTCTCGTACTCCCGCACCAGAATCACCTTGCCGTCCTCGGTCACGTGGCAGCGGTCTGAAAAAAGGGTCTCGCCGGTGACGCCGTGCGGTTCGGCTTTCGTGACGGCCGCCTCAATGTCCACGAGCTTCGCGCCATATTCTTTCGCCAAATCCCGGATGATGCTGTTTTCCGTGTCGGAGGCCTGGTGGCGCGTCGTGCCGGCCAGCATCTTGCGCGCGAGCGCCACGCCCCCCGCGTAGTCGCCCGCGGCATAGCGGCGGGCGATTTCCTCTTTCGAGTCCCTGTATTTGTCCAGCAGGTCGGGCTTCCAAAGGTTGGTGGCCATGACGCCCATGACCACCGGCACCTGCCGGTCACGGAAGAGCGACAGAATATCGCCCATGTTCCTGCGGTACGAGGCCATGCGCTGGTCAATTTCCGCGGAACTGAAATCACGGCCGAAGGTGGCCAGGTAGTTGACTTCCGGCGGCAGCTTGGCGTGGAACATGCGCAGGCGCATGTAGGTGATGCGCGCATTGGCCGCCGTGTCGCGCAGCAGCCGCATGAAGGCGGAACGGTAGACCTGCCGCTGCACGGCGGCGCGCTGCGGCGCGGCCAGCTCCTGCTGCTCCAACTCCTCAAACTCGTTGTGGCCGATGTACACCAGCAGCAGGTCGGGCTCGTAATGGGCGATTTCCTGCGCCACTTTGAGCAGCCGGTGCGAACCGTAGGCTAGTCCGCCCATGTTAATGATTTCGAAATGGCGTTTTTGGGGGTCGGCCGCGCCCAGACGTTGGGCCAGGTCCTGAAGGTTCCAATTGATATAGTTGACGTTGGATTCGCCGAGAAAGAAGATGCGGTACGTGTTGGCCGGTTTTGGCGTGGGGAAACTCTGGCTGCGAAAGGAGATTTCCTTCTGGGGCCGGGTGGTCATGACGGGCCGCAGCACCCCGGCCGGCATGAACACGCGGCTGTCATCGTCAAAGCCCATGCCATAGTCGGTGGGCAGCGGGGGACGCACCCATTCCAGCAACCGCGCACCGCCCTCCAGCACACCCAGCAGCAATATCAGGGGAAGCAGGGAATAGACAAGCACCCTGACCGGGCCCAGCTTCGACAGATCGGGCTGTTCAGTCATGCGCGCAACTTCCCCATTACGGTTGCCGCTCACACGGCGACAATGGCATGGCTCGGTTGCTGTGAATCCCGCGGTTCATGTTCATCCCGCCAAGATAGCAGGGGACTTGCGCGGTACGCAAGTGTCCTCCCGAACGAAAAGGATTACCCAAGGCCAGGCCGGAGACGCGCATCTGGAGTGAACGCCACCGCGGCACCGATACGGATCTTGGCAAAATCGGGATGGGCGGGATTGAGCAGAAAGTTGACTTCGCTGTCCGTCACGGCGCTGGGAACTTCCAGCACTGCCGAGGAACGCCCGGCGATCCACTGGTCCCCCAGGAGTTGGGTTTCCGAAACCGGTTGCGGGGCATTCCACGATGGGGGCAGTGCCTTGGGGTCAATCTGCCGCAGCAGCGACACATCGAAGCTGACCGGGATCACGACATAGCGCCCGTAAATGACGGAAATGTCCTCCAGATGCACCAGCATTTCGAGCGTCGCCAGCGAAAGAGAACTGGCCACGTATACCATGGAGGTCCCGACGGAATTCCACCGCCCGCCGTTCAGGCGGGCTCCCTCGCCGTCAAAGGCCTTGGCGGCGTAGCGGGCCTGCACAATGCGGTATGCCCTCCGGATCATGTGAACACGCCGTGCTCCAGACGTCCAAGCAGATGCTCCACTTCCTGCGCCCCCGGCTCGGTGTCGCAGAATTCGAGCGGTGAGTGTTCGCCCAAGGCGCGCTTGGGCGCCGTGAACCAGCGCCGTGCGGCGTCCACGCCGCCGAGCACCTCCAGCGCCTTTTGAAACACGGACGCGACGCGCAGAATCCGCTCCGACTCGTCCGGCTTGAACCGCGTCCGCCGCGACAGGGTTCGCTGTGGAATTCGGACGGTCTTGCCCAACTGGTCGCTGGACAGGTCCGTGATCAGCTTGAGCCGGTCAAAAGCCGTGCGGTTGAGTCCGTGGCTCAGCGCATCACGCACAGCGTCAATCGTTGCCGATTCCTGCGGCATCGGTCCGCAGGACAGATTGCCCAGAACCATGCCGTACCACAGCGCCGCGCTGCGCGGCGCGTCCACCACCCACGCATTCTTGTGCTTGAATGCGCCTCGCCGCTGCGCTTCTGTAGTGAATTCAGGCCAATGCTTTAGAACGATGGCATCCATGGCGGCATCCTCATATGTCATTTGGCCAAGTATACCACGCCATATGGCGGACGTCAATGCTGGGGTAAATAGAGGGAAGCGTCTCAGGGCTGCGTCAGGTTCAGCGCCACCGGCCCCGGCCGTTCGAGCCGGTTCTTGTAGTCCGGCCAGAGGGGGCAGTTCAGATCGATCCACGTCTTGATGCGGCGCATATCGTCGTCGGTGAGTTTTGCGTCGTGGTGGCCTGCATTGAGCACTTCCCACAGGCGGCTCTTGAGGGTGCCGAGCGAGAGCGGGGGCATCTTTTCCGTGCCGCCCGAATTCCAGCCCATGTCGGCGTAATGAACCAGGCCCTTTTCGATGAGCGTGCGGTAGGAGACAGGCACTTTCTCCTTGTCGAGGTCCCCGCGGAAGTCGAGTCCCTTGGGATGCTTCTCGTTGTGGCAGGAGATGCAGTGCGCGTCTAGCACGGGCTGCACCACCTTTTCAAAGGAGAGCGGCACGCCTTCCCACGCGGCCAGTTGCGGGTTCACCAGCGTCTTCGCCTCGGGCCGGTGGCCATTGGCGGGCGTGGACAGGCGGCTTTCGTGGCAGCCCACACAGCCGCGCTTTTCGCCGGGCTGGAGCTGCACCACGCTGCGCATGCGCTGCAGCTCGTTGTAGTCCTTGTCGAGCGCCTCGAAATAGAGAACCTTGCCCGCCGGGGCGGTGAAGCGGGCCGACCCGTCCTCCTCCACCGGCACGAGCCCGCAGGGCTGCTTGGCCACGTAGGTGGGCCAGCCGAAGGGCCCGCTGACCTTGTGTACCGGCGTGGCGTACCAGTCCTGAAATTCGGGATGGTCCTTGCGGTATTCGCCGTTGGGCATCTGGTCCAGGGTGGCGCGCACCTCCTCGACGATGCGGATGTATTTCACCGTGCCCCGCGCCACAGCGGGAGAGATGCCCCGGTACACGTCCTGCAAATAGAATTCGCCCGTCTCCGAAGCCTCCTGCACCGGCGAGGCCAGCACGGGCGGGTGGGGACGCTTGCGGAACAGGGTGGGGCACATGCTCGATATGGCGGCGTCCATATACAGCATCTCGCGGTTGCCGAAGCGGTCGATCACGTACAGTCCAAAGCTCTCGCGCGGCGCGTGGGCGCAGAGGAAGTAGTCCTTCGACAGCGGGAAGGCCTCGCGGAAGCATTCATGGTTGGGCCACATGCCCGGCCAGGGCACTTCCGGCGTGAGGCTGGTGATGGCCTTCGGGTTGGACCGTCCCTTGGTCGGGTCCACCAGCGCGATGGGACCGTTCAGATCGCCGAAGTGGGAGATGAGCGTGCAGACGTATTCCTTCGTGCCCGGCACGGGACGCCCGTTGGCGTATCCGTTGGGCTGGATGATGTCATTGCCGAAGACCAGTTCGGCCTGGGTGCCGTCGGGGTTGATCGCCCACAGCGTGTGGCCAAAGTCGGCGCCCTTGTCCTGATACTCTGACCGGGTCCAGACGAGGCGCCCGTCGTCCATCACGGACGGTGCCCATTCGGTGAGATTGGCGAAGGAGAGCGGCCGGAAATCGGTGCCGTCGGGCTTCATGCGGAAGAGGATGGATGCTTGGGGCCGCCAGCAGATGAAGCGCGAGGTGCAGCGCGAACTGACCAGCGCGAGATCGCCGTCGGGCAACGGCGTGGGCCACAGGTCTTGGAAGGGGCCGCTGGTAATCTGCCTGAGGTCGCTGCCGTCGGTGTTCATCGACATCACGTGGTAATAGCCGTCCTCCGGCAGACGGTAGGAGAAGTAGATGCGGTTCAGGTCAAAGTCCGCCATGGGATTGCGCGCGATGCCGGGCCCCGCGTAAAAGGGCTCTTCCAGTTCGGCGTGCTCCGGCGCAAAGCGGTCGCCTTCCTTGGGCAAATGCAGCAGGCACACACCGCCGCCGGGACGAAACGCCGAGTCGAAATAGTCGCTGTAGTTGTGCGACGGCTCGAAGGGGAAACGCTTGATGAAAAGCAGGTCCGCTATGGGTTCCAAATCGGGTGCGCGCAGGAAGAGGCTGCGCTTGGCGGTCCGTGCCTCCAGGAAGGCGGCCCGTTCGGCGGCCACATCGGGTACCGCTGCGGCGAGCAACTGCTTTTGGCGCGTGCGGAATTCAACCACTGTGGTGCGTTCCGCGTCCACTTTGACACCCTGATTGTCCAAACGCGCAATCATGTCCTCCATGAGCGCAAGTGTGTGGTCCAACGGGTCATAGCGCAGCAGGTGCAGCGTGTACTCGTTGGTGCCCTCCTTCACGGTCAGGGTGGCCTGGGGGCCGACGGGTCCTTGTTCTGCCGGTATTTTGAGGGAGAGTGCAAGTTGGGAAGTAAGCGCGGGATCGGTGGAGAAACTCCCGGCCTCGGCATGCACGGTGACGGGGGCCGCGCCGTTCGCAAGGCCCAGATTCACCCAGAAGGCGCCGTCGCAGTAGGGGAATCTTTCGGCGATGGCCAGCGACGAAAACTGGAAGTGAACGGGCCGCCCCAGCGCCTCGGTATAGCGGCCGCCCATGCCCAGCCCCACGCGCAGTCCCTGTTTGTCACAATCGGGAAACAGCGCCAGCGGCAGGCCGAATTCAAACCGCGTCAGGGTGTCATTGAACGCGCCCCGCACGGGCACCGACTTGGCCACGGCCAGCAGCCCGTCCTTGGGCGCATAGGTGTTGAACACGAGCCCTTTATCGGTTACCTCGACCACGCCGCAACCCTGCATGTCCGCCGAGGACACAATCGCGACATGGCTGCTCAGCAGCCGGTCCGTGCGCAGCGCAAACCACACCTGTCCGTCAAAGCGGCCGGCCCGCAGCTCGCTGGTAACCAGCGGCGTGGCCGCGAAACCAAAGGGATGGGCCACGCGCACCGCGGCGCTGGAGGCGCCCACCCAGCATCTGTCGTCAAACACCGCGTCTATCGCAGGCGCGGCAAAAAGCGGGGGGAGCGGCACGATGTCGTCGCCGACGGGATGGGGGTATTCCTTCACCCGTCCGTTGTAGGGCACCAGCCGGGGGTCCACATCGGCCCTTCCTGCTGTCTTTATCCACGCATATTCCTCCGCCAGAAAGGCATCCTTCAGCGGGTCAGGCTCCGGTTCAGACCAGTATGCGGCGGCTTCGGGCGGCGGGGGAGGGGAGGGCACCAGGCCTCCCGCGTTGGCGGACCGGGACCGGAGCGACACCGGTCCCGCAGTCGCGCTGAGCTTGGCGACGGAGCTCCAGGCCTGGCCGTCCTGCGACAGCAGCACCTCGAAATCCGTGGGCATCCGGTCGGCGTAATAGCGGTTGCGGTCGCGCGAGAAAACCACCCGGTTCACCGTTACGGCCTTGGGCAGTTCTATTTGCGCCCATTCCTCGCCCGTACCCGCGGCGATCCAGCTCTTGTCATTGCCATACTTGCCGTCATTGAGATGGGCGATGCTGTGGTCGGGATAACCGGGCAGGCACGACGAGGCCGACGGTTGTGCCCCCGCATCGGCCAGCGCCAGATTGGTCTCCGAGCCCGGACCGTAGACCTCCAGTTCGTCCACGCACGGCTGCCCCCCTCCGCTGGCTCCGCGGATGACGAAACGGACAAAGCGCGCGTCCTGTGCGGGAAACTCGACCGTGTTCGCCCGGTCGGCGAACACATCCTTCAACGGCGCGGCTGCGGCATGGGGCGTTGCCCAGGCCATGCCCAAAATCAGGGCCGCCAGAAACATGGCTATCCGAAAACGTGCAGGCATAGGGCCTCCTTTGGACGGTCAGACATCAGGAGTATTTTGGGGCCTGGGAAGGTTGGTGTCAAGACGAAAGATTAACGGGAGGGCGGCACACGCGTGAATGTTCAGCATGGCGTGGGTATACTGGTCCCCGCGCCTGTTTGCGGATGATTCCGTCCCAGGTGCCGAACCGCCAAAGTGACCCGTGGAGGCATGAATGTTCTACAAACGAGACACATCCGGATACCGCCAAGCCGTGGAAGGTGTAAACTTGAAGACGCTGGTTTACGGCGAGAACACGCTTTTCACAGAATTCCTGCTGCAATCGGGCCATACTTTGCCCAGGCATGCCCATGAACAGGAGCAAACGGGCTATCTGGTGTCGGGTTCAATTCGGCTGGCCATCGGCGATGACACCTTCGACGTCAGCCCCGGCGACAGTTGGTGCATTCCCGGAGGTGTTGAGCACGGCGCGGAGATTCTGGCCGATTCGGTGGCCATCGAAGTATTCTCCCCCGTCCGAAAAGACTATCTGCCCGAGTCATAACGATCAATCCCGAAAGCGAACGCTTATTTCATGTTCATGTCTGGCGGTTTCATCTCCGCAGCCTGCTTGAGATATTTGCCGGCCTCTTCCGAGCGGCCCGTTCTGGCCAGTAACTCGCCCAAAGCCCCCGCCGACCTGGGGTCCGTCGGGTCTATTTCAAGGGCCTTCCGGAATTGCGCCTCGGCTTTCTCGTATTGTCCCCGGTTCGCCAGGCATGCGCCCATATTCTGCAGCAGCGGCACCCCCTTCGGATCAATCTTCAGTGCCCGCGCAAAGTAGGATTCGGCGTCCTCAAGGCGCTGTTGTCCCATGGCGATCATGCCGAGTCCGTTGAGCACTGTGGGATCGCCCGGGGTTTCGTTCAGCACTTTCTGAAGGCAGGCCTGGGCTTCATCGGTGCGCCCCTGCCTCATGGCAATCGCGGCGAGGGTGTTCAGGGCTTTCAGGTTAAGGGGGTCTATTTCCAGCGCTCTGTTCAGGTGTGTCCTCGCCTCCTCAGGGCGGTCCTGCCGCAGGGCGAGCATGCCCAGATTCTGCAGGGTGCCTGCGTTTTTCGGATTCAACTCCGCCGCCTTCTTCAGGCAAGTTTCGGCTTCGCCGTAGTGCTGCCCCTGCGCCGCAAGTATGCCCAGATCGTTGAGCGCCCGCACGTTTTGCGGGTCCAGGTCCACGGCCTTCCTCAGGCATCTCATGGCTTCATCGGGCTGTCCGCCTTCCGCGGCGGCCGAGCCCATGTTCAAATAGGCAAGCGAGCTTTCCTGGCCAATGGCAATCGCGTGGCCAAAAAGCACCGTGTCATTGCGCCAATAGCTGGTCTGGATGCCTGCATCCACGGTCAGCGCAAGGAGCGCCGCGCAGGTCACGGCGGCCAGGGCGCGTTTTGACACATGCCTTGCCTCGGCCAGGTCGGCCAACCCCCAGACGGCCATGATATACAGGCCAATAAGCGGCAGGTGGGCGTAACGGTCCGCGCGGGAGAAGTCACCGACCCGTATAATGCCGATGACCGGCGCAAAGACCCCCAGGTACCAACACCACCCCACCGCCAGCCAGGGCCGGCGGCGCGTCTGCGCAAGGCACAACACCGTAATCGCCGCCAGCACCACAGCCGCACCGGCCACCTGCCACAGCGGCCGTGAAGCCGGGTACGGGTAAAACGCCGCCAGGTCCGACGGCCACAGGGCCTTCGCCAAGTAGAGCGCGTAGACAAAAACCGCATTGGCGCACCGCGTCACCAGGGGGACCTTTCCCGCAACGTCAATATTCTCTCCGCGCAACTGCATAATGACGGTGCTCAACGCGGACAGCGCCGCGATCAGGAAGAAGGGGATCTTCTCTGCAATCAGCCGGGCGGCTTTCCTTGCCGTGGTGCCAGGGGGTTCGGAGAAGTCCAGCCGGCCAAGCGGCCAGCAATCCAGGAGCAGCAGCGCACAGGGAAGGGTAACCATCATCGGTTTTGACATCACACCGAGGACAAACGCCGCGCAAACCGCGGCGTAGCGAAGCAAGCCGCCTTTGCGGGCATACAAGCCGTAGGCGCCCATCGCCAGCGCCCAGAAGAGGACGCAGAGCACGTCCTTGCGCTCGGAAATCCACGCCACGGACTCCACATGCAGCGGATGCACGGCGGACAGGGCGGCCACCGCCGCGCTCGGCCATAAGCGCCCGGTCAGCGCCCGCATCGCCAGAAACAGCATCACCGACGCCGCGGCATGGAAGATCAGATTGCCGAGATGATGTCCCCACGGATGCAGGCCGTACAGGGAGCAGTCAAGCATGTGCGACATCCAGGTCAGCGGATGAAAGTACATCGCCTTTTCCGTGGAGAATGCCCACCCGACGGACTTCAGATTCAGTCCCGCCTGCACCTGCGGCGTCTCCGTGACGTACAGGTCGTCGTCATAGTTCAGGAAAGAAAACCGCAAGGTCTGGCCGTAGACCGCGATGCACGCAAGCACGAGTCCCGCGCAGATGGCCGTCACAAGCACCCGCTGCATGCGCCGCTCGTGCGGCGCGGCGGAATCCTTGTCCGCGCCGGTGCGGCGCATCGGCGGGGACGACTCGCTGCGGCGGCTCGCCAACGGCGTGGCGGCTTGTCTGATCTTTTTGCTTGGTTTTGACGGTGGCATATTATCCAGTATGTCACGGTTTTCGGCACGGAATAAAGCAGGAACTCCAGCGAAAAACAGTGCAGCATCGCAGTTGCCAGTCTCGTTCATACATGATATACTGGTCTTAGACTGGTCGTAATAAGGAAGACACCATGAAGACCGTTGGAGCCTATGAGGCCAAGACGCATTTGGCGGAATTGCTGGACCAGGTGGGTGCAGGCGAAAGCATCACCATCACCCGTCATGGGGTGCCTGTCGCCCGACTCTGTCCCGCACCCGACCAACCTGACAGCACCATCGAGGAAACCATCGGGGAGATTCACCGGTTTCGGCAGACGCACTCCTTGCGCGGACTGACGGTAAAGGACATGATTGAAGAAGGGCGCCGGTGATGGTGGCCTTCGTCCTGGATTGTTCGGTCGCGGCAGGCTGGTTCTTTGGAGATGAGGCTTCACCCCTGGCTGAGAGCGCCCTGGACGCGCTTCGGTCTGAATCCGCCTTGGTGCCCGCACTCTTCTTCCTGGAAGTGGCCAATGTGCTCGCTGTCGGCGAACGCCGCGGCAGATTGAAGCGGTTGGACAGTGACAACATCATGCGTTTCCTGGGGATGCTCCCCCTTCAAGTGGACACACGGACCCCGAACCGTTCCATTCAGCGGATTCTCGATCTCGCGCGAAGCCATTCGCTCACTTCATACGATGCGGCCTATCTCGATCTGGCCATGCACGCGCAGTTGCCTCTGGTCACGCTGGATGAGCCGCTGAGAAAGGCCGCGCGAAAGTGCGGCGTTGCCTTGTATGGGAAGAACTGAGAACCGGTCTTACAACAGGGGATCCGTAACAGCGACTATCCATTTCCGCCCAATCACCTTGTGATGAGAAAGAGGCTAAAAGGGGGTTGCGCCCGCTGTGAAACTATGGTATATTGAGTTCAGCAAGCCCGCCGAGCCTCTGCCTAGCATGCTTAATTCCGGTGGGCCTTTCTTTTGTATGGGGTGGAGGCATGAAATACGACAAGGCAGCCCTCAGCCTTGACCAGCAGGCAGACCTTCTTCTGGAGAGGGGATTATTCGCCCCCAGACAGGTGCTCATCGACCGGCTCCGGGTGGTCAGTTATTACCGGCTAAGTGGTTACCTTTTCCCGTATCGGGTCAGCGACAATAGATTTCGCCCGAACACTACGCTGAATGATGTATGGAGGCGCTACACTTTCGACAGACATCTTCGGCTAATCGTTCTGGACGCCATCGAACGCGTGGAAGTGGCCGTAAGAAGCCAGCTCGTCAATGAGCATGTGCTGCGGTACGGGCCTTTCGGTTACACCGACCCAAAGACCGTGCCCAAGCTCGACAGTAACCGATTTGGCCAGTTCCTAACCCGCGTATACAACGAGACTCGGCAAAGCCGCGAAATGTTCGTTATGCACTTCCAACAGAAGTACGGCGATCAGCAGAGCTACCTGCCGCTGTGGATGATCTCCGAGATACTGCCTTACGGCGCCATGTTTGCCTTCTTCACGGGCGTGGAACCCGAAATAAAGCGATCTATAGCCTTCACGTTCGGCATCCCGGACGCGGTATTGTTCTCATGGTTGAACGTTCTAAACATGGTGCGTAACATCTGCGCCCACCATGGCCGCCTATGGAACAGGGAACTCGGCATCAAGCCACTCCTCCCGAATGATCGCAAATACCCCCAATGGCACGATCCGGTTACTATTCCGACGCATCGTGTATTCGCGGTGCTGACGATTCTCAGACACATGACTTTCGTAGTGGCACCACAAAGCCTTTGGCCGGATCGCGTCAGATCCCTGCTCGCAGAATACCCGGAGGTCCCTCGCCTATCCATGGGCTTTCCAAGCAACTGGGAGGAATGTCCCATATGGTGCTGACAGACAAACCTCAAAACAGGGGAAGCGTCCCTCGAAATCCCTATCTCGATCTGGCCATGCACGCGCAGTTGCCTCTGGTCACGCTGGATGAGCCGCTGAGAAAGGCCGCGCGAAAGTGCGGCGTTGCCTTGTATGGGAAGAACTAACGCACGGTTGCCCAGTTTTTGAAGAGCAAACAGGAGTGCGGAACGGAGGGAATTCCCTGGGGTAAAGTCCGTTCCGTGGTCATAAATGGACCAGATGCATACCCTGTAAATCGAGTGAGCGGATGCCGTGCAGTGCAAACGTCCACGGCGAACATACACTCTTCACTGAATTCATACTGGAGCCAGGCCAGACACTGTCTCGGCACGCCCACGAGCAGGAACAAACGTGCTGCCTGGCGCTTGAACGCAGCCCGCAAAAAACGCGATTGCCCGACACAAAGGTCTTTACAGATTCCATATCTTACGCTACACTATAGCAATTGTATTTATCTTGAATAATTTTCATGGCGCGGGTGGTGCTGCCGGAGGAAACATTGTGGGCAAGGCGGTATCAGGCACACCCCATGTTCAATGGGGTGCTGGAGGGAAGCGAAATGTGCAAGAGCTCTAATCTGGACGTTGCGGTCCATGTCTGTTTCGCCGCGTTGCTACTGACCATGATTGCCCCCACATCCCGTGCGGCCGTGTGGTATGTCAAAGGAACCTCCTCTCCGGTCTCCGGCAGCCCTTGGAACAAGGGCTATAGCACCATACAGGCGGCAGTGGATCATGCTTCTTCCGGGGACGAAGTCTGGGTTGTCAGAGGGACTTATACCGGCACCGGGGATCAAGTCGTGAATCTGAAGGAGGGCGTGGCTCTGTACGGCGGCTTCTCGGGTGCGGAGACATCTCGCGGTCAACGTGATTGGACGGAAAATCTGACCATTGTGGATGGACAGGACGCGCGAAGATGTGTGACGACTGTTGATGCAAGCACCGTGGATGGATTCACGCTTCAGAATGGACGCGCGTTACAGGGCGGCGGCATGTACTATGGCACGGCCATCAATTGCACTTTCCTTGAGAACACGGCAGATGTGGGCGGCGGAATGTATTGGGGTGGGGCAAAGCAGTGCTCCTTCCAGAAGAACAGCGCCGCACATGGCGGGGGGAAATGTGCCGGCACCGCTGAAAGCTGCAGTTTCATCAGGAATGCGGCCATAAACTATGACACAACCTGTGATTGCGGTTACGATTGCGTTTGCGGGGACGGCACAGGCGCCGGAATGGACTACGGCACAGCCACGAACTGCATATTCTGGAGGAACAGGGCAGAGGGTGTCGTCGCCTACGGTGGCGCGATGTACTTTTCGACCGCGGTTAATTGCACGTTATACGGAAATGAGGCGGTCAGCCTTGACGCGCGTGGAGGGGGCATGTATACATGCAAGGCGGTCAACTGCATTGTTTGGGGAAATTCACCGGACGAGTTCAGTGGCGCCCCCCCCACTTATTCCTGCCTCTCCGTGGCGACCCAAGGCACGGGCAACATAAGCAGCGCACCCGCTTTGGCGGCGCCCTGGAATGGGGACTTTCGATTAAGAGCCAGTTCCCCCTGCGTGGACAAGGGGACTTCGACGGGCACTCCAGTTACGGACGTTTTGGGCCGTGTACGACCGACAGGGTCCGGGATAGACATGGGGGCATACGAATACTATCCAGGGGACGATTCCAATGTGGTGACGCAGAGAGTGCTCTTTGTGAATGGGGCATGCACCGCCGCGGTTCCAGACGGACTGTCGTGGGAAACGGCGTTCCCGACGCTTCAGGCGGCGGTGGACCTCGCTGGAGGCGGGATGGAAATCTGGGTGGCTCAAGGAGTCTACCGTGTGGCCACAGGGCCGGAAGTCGTCCACCTTGGGCCCGACATTTCACTGTACGGGGGATTTACCGGAACGGAGCCAATCCGGGACGCACGGAACCCCAAGACCGTTCCCACCGTGATCGACGGGCAGAAGGTCCGACGATGTGTGACTGGAAATCCATCGAGCGTTGTTGACGGATTCATGCTCCAAAACGGCAGTGCAGAGGAGGGAGGGGGTATCTGTACGGGCATGGCCGTCGACTGTGTATTTGCCGGAAACTGGGCAAAACGTGGCGGAGGAGCATACGGCAGCAATACTACCAACTGTACATTCCGAGAAAACTTCACGTTTGAAGAGGGTGCAGGCGCCGGGATGTACGGCGGTCTGGCCGTCAATGGCATCTTCTTTCAAAACAAGGCCGGCAAAAATTCAAGTGGCGGCGGCATGTACAACGGCACGTCCGTCAATTGTGTGTTTGCCGAGAACTCGGCCAGAGATGGTGGTGCGATCGAAGGAGGTTCCGCCATCAACTGCATATTCTGGAGAAACAGTCTGGATGAGACGCACAAGAGTCAAGTCTCATTCTCCTGTTTGGCAGTAGAAACGGAGGGCGCAGGGAACATTGTCGCCTGTCCGGCTTTTGTAAATCCCATGGCGGGAGATTTTCGACTGCGTGCCAGTTCACCCTGCATAGATGCAGGCTCTTCCGTTCCAGGCAGGGACTTTCTGGGACGTACTCGACCCGCGGGCGCAGGGATGGACATGGGAGTCTATGAGTATTGCCAGGGGGACGACGAGCAAGCCGCTGCACTGCCGCCGGTATTGCGTGTCAGGGCGACCTCCACGGCGGCACTTCCCGACGGCTTGACCTGGGAAACGGCATTCCCGACACTGCAGGCAGCGGCCGATCTCGCGGGATGCGGCGCCGAGGTCTGGGTGGCACAGGGCATATATTCTGTGGTCGACGGAGAGGAAGTCATTCGAATAGATCCGGCCATATCCATGTTCGGAGGGTTCACTGGTGTGGAGACCGCACGGGACGCGCGCAATCCGGATCCCGCCGCCACCGTGATCGACGGTCAGGCAACGCGACTTTGTGTGCGTGCAGGCGATACAGCCCTGTTGAACGGTTTCACCGTTCAAAATGGATCCTTCTGCCACTATCCCGGCAGTGCGGGAATGTTCCATGGAAGGGCCGAAAACTGCATATTCTCAGGAAACAGGTCCTGCTATGCCGGCGGTGGGTTGTACTACGGAACTGCCGTCAACTGCACGTTCATTGGAAACTCAGCAGATGTCGGCGGCGGGATGGACGGGGGCGCGGCCATTGGCTGCACGTTCTCAGGGAACACCGCAGGGGACGGCGGCGGAATGGGTTGGGGAACGGCAACCGGCTGCACATTCATAGGGAATGACGCGGGCACTTTTGGCGGCGGACTTGTCAGCAGTACCGCCACCAATTGTGTCCTCTCGGGAAACATCGCCCCTATCGGCGGCGGGATGAGTGACGGGGAGGCTGCGGGCTGCAGCTTTGTTGAGAATGTCGCGACAGGCGAAAGTTTCACTTACGGTGGCGGTGGAATGGACGGCGGAAACGCCGCCAATTGCCTGTTTCTCCGAAATTCTGCACATAACGTTGGCGGCGGCATGGCTGGGGGGAGCGCTGTTAATTGTACCTTCTTTAATAACTCTTCCACAAAAGATGGAGGAGCCCTATATAATTCGCATGCTTCGAACTGTATCTTGTGGTCGGACAGCCCGAATGAAGCCGCGGAACTTTCGGACCAGTGTCTTGTGTCATTCTCCTGCTCTTCCACGCCGGTGTCAGGACCGGGCAATATTACGTCTTCCCCTCTCTTTATTGACGGGAAATCGGGAGATTTTCGGCTTCAGTCTGCTTCACCCTGCATAGATGCGGGAACTGGTTCCGGCGCACCACCCACAGACATCCTGGGCACCCCCCGTCCGCAGGGTGCTGGTTATGACATGGGCGCCTATGAAGCCATCCCAACCGCCACGGTGCCCGACTTGTCCGGATTAGACCGCGCCGAGGCAGAGGACCTTATTGCAGCCACCAGGCTGTATGTTGGTACCGAGAGTGAGGAATTCCACCCCACCGTTTTGTCCAACCATGTAATTCGTCAAACACCCCCGGCGGGCGTCCAAGTTCCGCAGAGAACGCCAGTGGACCTCGTGATTTCCAAAGGGCCTGAGCCCGTACCAGTCCCCGATGTGGTGGGGCAGACGCTGGAGGCTGCCATTGCCTCGATAACGGGCGCGGGATTCGTCCCGGGTAACACAACCCGGCAGTACAGCCTGACGGCACCCTCCGGCGAGGTAATCTCGCAGTCGCCTTTGCCGGGAACGCAAGTGTTTCCGGAGGCGCCGGTGGATTTGACGGTCAGCTGTGGGAGCATATTGGTGCCGGATGTTTCAGGAAAGCAGCAGGGCACCGCTTCGGCGGTCCTTGTCAACGCGGGGCTTGTTGTCGGAACGGTGACACAAATGTACAGTTGCACGACCCCGCTTGGCTCAATTGTTTCGGAATCTCCGACGGCGGGGGCGTCTGTTCTGCCGGGCACGATGATAAACATGGTTGTCAGTCGCGGAGTGCAGCCTTCCGTCATGCCCGATGTCGTCGGCAAGCCGCGCAAACAGGCGGCCTCGGCCATTGCGGACGCGGACCTGGTGTTGGGAGGAGTCACACGGACCCACAGCTCAGACGTGGAGGCGGATGCCGTGATGGAGCAGAGCCCCTCAGCGGGCACGGAAGTACCACCAGGAACGTCCGTGAGCATCGTCGTAAGTCTCGGTCCGGCAGGGGCTGAAGGGGACACCGAAGGAGAACCCGTGGACAGCGAGACCGCGCGTCAAGAGCTGGCTGCGGCTATTTCCTCGGCGGATGCCAACGGCGACGGCATGCTGAGCTTTGCGGAGGCAGCCGGCGCGGTTTCGGGGTTGCCGCAGGCGGTATTTGATGAATTGGACACGAACAGGGACGGAAAGCTGGGCAGGGAGGAGTTGGGCGTAAAGAACGATTTGGGCTGCACCGGATGCAGCGGGATTAAGGACGCCGCCTGTCCGCGCGGATGGAAGAAGGCAATGGAACACCTCTTGTTGAAAGGTTTGGTACTCAGTGAGCGGGACTAGAGACTGGCGCCGGGCCTTGCTCACCTGAAAGATGAGTTCGTCACATGGCATTTGATGACAGTGTGGATTCCTGGTTTGCGCCTCCGCTTGTCCCAACCACTTTGTAGCTTTGCAGACTTCGCCAAATCTTGCCTGTGCTACACGAGTGTGTCATCATTTCCGCATCTGGCCCGAATCGGGCGTCAAAAAGGAGCCTTCTCGTGCGCAATACTTTCATCACGTTCGCCGCCGTCGCGCTGGTTGCCCTGATGGCTTTCTCAGGTTGTTCAAAGCCAGCCGAACCGTCCTCCGGGGGCGCCCCGGATGCCGCCGCCGCAAAGATCAAACTGGCGGGTATGGTCTTCCAGGAAGACCAGTTCTTCCGCCTCGTTCTCTTCGGCATGCGCGACGCCGCGAAGAAGGCGGGGGTGGAACTGCTGGAAGGCAACAGCGCGAGCAAGCCGGAGAAGGAAATCCAGTTGGTAAACACCTATGTGGCGCGAAAGGTGGACGCGATTATCCTGTCGCCGCTGAGCGCGAAGGGTTCCGTGGCCGCGTTGAAGCAGGCCGCGGACAAGGGCGTCAAGATCGTGACGTACAACACGCCCGTGGAGGGTGATTTGGCCGTTTCCGCCGTGGCGAGCATCGAGGAAGACCTGGGCGCGCAGACCGGCAAGGCGGCGAAGCAGTATATCGAGGAGAAACTGGGCGGAAAAGCGAAGATTGCCATCTTCTGCTTCAAGTCGCAGGCGCCGGAGCAGAGCGAGGCGCGCGTGGGCGGCTTCAAGAAGGAGGTCGGGACGCTTCCGGGCGTGGAGTTTGTGGCCGAGCAGGATGCCTGGCTGCCCGAACTGGGCGTCAGGAAGGTGGGCGAAGTGCTGACGGCGAATCCGGGGGTCAACATCATCTGGGCCGCGAACGAGGGCGGCACCGTCGGTGCGGTGATGGCGGTGCGCAACGCCGGCAGGGCGGGGCAGGTGGCCGTGTTTGGCACGGACGCCAGCGAGCAGTTGCTCGGATTCCTCCAGGCCGATGATAACATCCTTCAGGCCATCACGAGCCAGCGGCCCACCGAACTGGGCCGGTTGGCGGTAGAAAACGCGTTGAAAGCCGTCAAGGGCGAACCAGTGGAAAAGAAGGTTTCGCTGCCGGGCGTCTGCCTGTCGCGCACCGACCCGGCCGGGGTGGCGGCCTTTGCCAAGCAACTGCAGGAATGGATAGGCGCCGGGTCGAAGTGAGGGGGCATCATCTCCAGACGCTGAACCTCCGCAAGGAATACCCCGGCACGGTTGCGCTGAACGGGGTGTCGGTGGATTTTGAGGGGGGCAGGGTTCACGCGCTGATCGGCAAGAACGGCGCGGGCAAGAGCACGCTCGTGAAGATCTTCGCGGGCAGCGTGCAGCCGACCGGCGGCACGATTCTCATCGACGGGGAACCGGTTGAACTGCGCTCGCCTTCCGACGCGTTCGCCAAGGGCATCGCCACCGTCTATCAGGAGATGAGCCTCGTGCCCGAAATGACCGTGGCGGAGAACATCTTTCTCGGCCGCTGGCCGCGCAGGAAGGGGCTGCTGCGGTCCATGGTCGACTGGCGCGGCATCGCCGAAGCGGCGCAGGCAGTGCTTGACGGAATGCAGGTCTCGCTCGACCTGTGCGCGAATGTCGGCGATTTGGGCATGGCGCAACAGCAGATCGTGGAAATCGCCAAGGCCATGTCGTTCAACCCTTCGGTCATAATGCTCGACGAACCCACCTCGGCGCTGGCAAGGCATGAGACGGAGAACCTGTTCAGACTCATCCGGCAACTGGCCGCCAAGGGCGTTGCCGTCATCTATATCACGCACCGGCTCCAGGAATTGAGCCAGGTCGCAGACACGGTCACCGTGCTGCGCGACGGCAACTGCGTCGGCACGATTGACATCGGCGCGGCCACACCCGAAACCGTCGCGCACATGATGTTTGGCGGCGTGGCGCAGGCGGTGCGCCCCGCCGATTTGCAGGCGGGCACCGAGCCGGTGATGCAGGTGCGCGGACTGGGCCAGCCGGGCAAATTCCACGATGTGAACTTTGAACTGCGCAAAGGCGAAGTGCTGGGCATCGCGGGCATGCTCGGTTCGGGCCGGACTGAACTGCTCCGTGCCATCTTCGGCGTGGACCCCTGCGAAACGGGCGAGATTGTGCTGGACGGTGAAGCTTTCCGTCCGACCACCCCGGCAGGGATGAAGGCGCTTGGCCTCGCGTTCACTCCAGAGAACCGCAAGGAACACGGACTCGTGCAGGAACTGAGCACGCGGGCCAATGTGTGCCTTGCCAGTCTGGACCGCATCGCCACCGCCGGATTCATGACGGCGCTGCGCGAGCGCGCCGTGGTGCTGCCGATCATGGACCGGCTTGCGGTCAAAGTGCCCGACATCGAGCATGCGGTGGCCTCGCTCAGCGGCGGCAACCAGCAGAAGGTGGTCGTGGCGAAATGGCTGAACACAGAACCGTGCGTCATCCTCTTCGACGAGCCCACGCGCGGCATCGACGTGCAGGCAAAGCAGCATATTTTCAAAATTATGTGGGACCTGAGCCGGCAGGGCATAAGCTGCATTTTTGTGTCGAGCGAGCTGGAGGAACTGGTCGAAGTGTGCCATCGCATTCTGATCATGAAGCACGGCACCATCACGGGCGAGGTGTTCCCCGAAAGCATTTCTGTGGAGGACCTGGTTGTGCGCTGTATGGACGCATGAAAACGGAGCACGCAGGGAAACTGAACGCAGAGACGCGGAGGACGCCGAGGTGCGCAGAGAAGAATGGGACCACTGAACGCACGGAACAACACGGAAGAAAACATAATATGAATTGACATGGATAAACAGGATGAACAGGATTCAGAAAGAGAACGGCCGAATTGCCTATCCTGTGCATCCTGTCCATCCATGTTGAATAGTTTTATGACAGGCAGTACGGACATGGAGAACTGGGATGACCGAGAACAAGAACACTTCGGAGCGTGTGTCGCTGGTGTACGCGCTTGCGCCGCTGCGGAAATACATGTTGGAGTTTGTGCTGCTGGTCGTGTGCCTGTTCCTCGCCTTCCGCGCGCCAGGCTTTTTCACGCGCGACAACCTGCTCCTCGTGCTGCTCAACGTGTCCATGCAGGGCGTCATCGCCTTCGGCATGACGATGGTCATCATCTCCGGCGAGATTGATTTGAGCGTTGGTTCGGCCGTTGCCTTCGGCGGGTGCATCACCGCATGGATGACCGGGCTCCTGGCTGCGCACGGACTGCCGCTGGTCTGCGCCATTCCCGCCGCCGTACTGGCGAGTCTGGCGGTGGGTTTTGCCATTGGCTGCGCAACCGGCTTCCTCCGCACCCGCTTCAATGTGCCCACCTTCATCGCCACGCTGGCATGGATGACGGTGCTCAAGGGTGCGTCCGAGCTTATTACCAATGGTTTTCCCCTCACCCCCTTTCCCCAGTGGTACAGCTTCCTCGGCAGCGGCTATGTCTTTGGAATTCCGTTCCCCGCGATCATCTTTCTGGCCGTGTTTTGTGTCATCCAGATTCTCATGAGTTTCACAGCCTTCGGCCGGTCCATCTACGCCGTTGGCGGCAATGCCGAAGCCGCGCGCATCAGCGGCATCAAGGTGGGCCGGGTGAAGATTCTGGTCATGGGCACCGTGGCGCTGCTCACCGCATTCAGCGGCGTCATGCAGTCCGCCCAGATCATGTCCGGTTCAGCCACCACCGGCCAGGGCTGGGAACTCGATGTCATCTCCGCCGTCATCATCGGCGGCACCAGTCTCATGGGGGGCGCAGGCACGGTCTGGGGCACCTTCATTGGCGTGGTCTTCCTCGGTGTCCTGCTCAACGGCATGACGCTCATGAACATCAGCGAATACTGGCAGCATGTCGTCCGCGGCGCGCTCATCCTCGCCGCCGTGCTGATCAATCTGGCGCCGTCCCGAAAGAAGTGAGCAGGGTGCCGGTTCAATAGCGGTGAGGGAAGGCCCGTCTTGCCCGGGCGCTTCAGGGCTTTGCGGCATCTCCGCCCGAAAGGCCGCTCTGCAGAATGGCCAAGTCCAGAAGATGGGCCGGAAAACGGCCCACGGCGGCATCCAAGACCGTGGCGGACAATTCCACGTTGCCTTTCCGCGCCAGGTCCACGCCCAACCGCAGGCATCCGCAGCCTTCCATGCCTGGACGGGTATGAAGGGTCTTAAGAAAGTCTGCAACGACAGGGTCGTCGGCGTGGGCAAAAATGGAACGGGCCACGTCAAGCAATGCCGCCGGGGCGGAATTGAGTGTCTCTCCGGTGCGTCTAAAGGCCGGCGGCATGCGATTGGCCCATGTTGCATTGCCCATTTGTTCGGTGATGAGCGCCGCTGCGCGTGCGGCATCGCCACAGTTGAGGTGGGCATCGGCCAGCAGGAGCGCCACCCCTCCGTCGATGGGGTCCCGTGCGAGTCCTTGCTCCAGCACCCGCAGTGCGTCAGTGCAGCGTCCCGCGCCGACGTACAGGATTCCAAGCATATAGTAAACACGACCCGACTGGGCCGGATCGAGCGCGACGGCACGTTCAAGGTTCTGTAATGCGTATCCGTAGTCGCCAAGGTAGGATTGCGCCGTGCCCAGATAGGCATAGCCCAGCGAGTATTCGGGGAATGCGTTGATCATCCGCCGCGAAACATCCACCAGTCCGTAAAGCTCCTCCCTTTCGAGCAGCGACTGAAGCATTTGCCGGAGCTCGGGTATGCGCTCCGGATTTCCTTTGATCCGTTCAAAGACGCGCTCGGCAAGGGCTCCGACTCCCCTTCCGGAGAGGAGGCGTTCCATGCGGACCAGGTCGGCCATATAAGCGGGGAAACGGACCATCGCCTCACCCAGGACGGCGGCGGACAGAGCGGTGCGCCCCTTCTGCACCAACTCGATGCCAAGCCGCACGTATCCTCCACCCTCCTTGTCGTTTTTTGTACGCACGGATTCCTTAAGTGATGCAATGGTGACGCTTGTGGAGCGTTCGGCGATGGTTTGGACCAGGTCGAGCAGCGCATCCGAGACGGGTTCCAGTATTCCAGAGGCATTTCCGGGATCGGGTGAGACTCTATACGCATCCAGATGCCGCTCACCGGAGAAATCATGCTTTTCGAGATGCATACCCAAACGTGCGGCGGCGGCCTCAAATTGGTCTGTCTGTCCATGTATGGCATCGACCAGCACGACCCAGCAGGACGGGTCCGTTCCCCGTTCAATGACGGAAATGGCCTTTACCAGGAAGGCCCCCATTTCGGCCATGGTTTCCGGTTCGAAAACGGCTGTGACGATATGATCCGAAGATGTCAGGTTTGATTCAAATACGGGCTTCCAAAAAGCACCCTGAATCAGCGTGATTGCCTGCGGCCCGTCGGCCGCTTCAATTGCCGCACCGGCTTCCTTCCAGGCTGTGCGCGATTGCGGCGGCAGGGCCAATGAAAGCTGCCAGGCAAAGACAAGCGCCAGCACTCCCACACACAGGGCCAGCCGCTTTGCAGACAACCGTGCCAGGAGCCCGCCGAGCAGCAGGTACAGCGCAAGCGAGGCGTGGACCAGATAGCGGGAGGCATAAATCGGTTTCCATGCGAAGGACAGAATCACGAGCAGGGTCAATGGAAGCAGCCCCCAGAGGACGAGATAGGTCGTGTGCGCACCTTGGGCGGAACGACGCCTGAACAGTCTGAGGACGCCCCACAGCAGGGCTGCGGAAAATGCCACGGCGACGATGGCGTCGCCGACCGGGTGCGCCGCCAGAACCACCCTTCGCACCGCATCAGGCGCGAAGAGCCATGCGCGGCCCGAGGGGGAAAATGTGGAGGAGGACCAATGCACGGCGTCGCCCGCAACAAGGTTGCGCGCCACCAGGGCCAGGTCAGGCGTGATGTAATAGTCGTGCAGTTCTTTTGGCTGCGGGGCGATTCCGGACATCCACAGCCCCACGGGCACCAGCAAAAGTGCATGCACCCCCAGCCAGCACAGCAGCGTGCGCCGGCGGAGACCCCGCGCAAACAACAGCCACAAGGCCTGGGCGGGCCACAGGAAGGCGGCGAAATAGTGGCTCCACACGAGCGCGGCATTAACGGCGAAATTCAAAACCCACCAGCGGCCTTTACCCGTGCGCACGGCCCGCAACAGGGTAAATCCGGAAAGCGCCGCGAAGAGCGCCACGAAGGCGTACATGCGCGCCTCCTGCGCCTGGAACAGGTGTACCGGGGACAGTGCCACGCAGAGGGCCGCGATCAGTCCCGCCGTGCGCGCTGTGCGGGGATTGTCATGCCAGACTTCCCGCGCGAGCAGGACGGGCAGCAAGATCAACACAGTTCCGGCCAGCGCGCTTAGCAGGCGCACCGCGACGATGCTGACGCCGAAGAGGCCCGACCAGAAGTAAAAGAGCAGCGGCGCCAGCGGCGCACCGTAGGGATACAGAGCGCGTTGCTCAATCAGGAAATCATGCAGCCCCCGGGTGTGCAGCGCGCCGGTGCAGGCGTATTCCTCCAGGTCCACCGACTCCGTGCCGAGCCCGGCAAGGCGCAAGGCCGCGCCGCCCGCCACGATTGCGGCAAGCATCCAGGGCCAGCGGTCTGCGCGGGTGGATTCGCCCGTCATGGCGCGGTTTTTCTTGCGCGGCGGAATGTTTCCTCCGCGGCGCGCGCCGCAGCTCGGGATACGGGGCAGTTATTCTCAAGGCACCATTGCATGTAGCGTTTGCCACCCTGCAAATCGCCGCTCTTCAGCATGTTTTGAAGATAGGCATCGCACAGATAGGTGCGCAGGCCAATCCTGTCTGTCACCGCCTGCAGCGCCGACCTGGCCTCGTCAAAACGGCCCGCACCGGTGAATGCCGAGGCCAGCTTTGCTGAAGCGTAGGGCTGGTCGGCATGGGTATCCGCAATCTTTCCCCACAGCGCCACCGGGTCCCAGCGATTTGGCTGCCGTTGAATCAGCGCGTCAATCCCGTCATAAATCCGTTGTTCACTGGGATGCCAGCGGAGCGATTCCCGGTAGCGTGTCAATGCCGCTTCCGGTTCCTCGGTCCGTGTGCATGCTTTTGTCCAGAATGCGTCGAGGCGTCCCTCAAGCGTGGTGGTGCCGTGCCCGCGAAATGCGGCGCTGTCCGGGGGGAGCCACAGGTAGGGCAGCAGGCTCATGGACTCTGCATTGCTCACCCGCCAAAGGGCCTTCACGCATCCCGCGTCGTGCTCAGCCACGGAAACGCCAAGAAAGCGGCCCCGCTTCCATGGGACAGGCCCGGAGTAAATGGTCAGCTTGCCCTCCGGCGGCGGGACGGCTGAAATTTCGTAGACAGGGAAGTAGAACTTTACGGTGCCGCCATTTCCCTCCGGCGGCGGTTCCACTTTGACGGTATGGGTGAAGTTGTTGCCTGACACCTGGCGGTCATATTCGACGGTGACCGGGATCAGCTTCCCTCCGGTGTCGATCTCCACGGCCAGGTACTCCCACGAAGCCTCCATGGTCGGCCGGGTTTCCGAATCTTCCAGCCCCTTGGGACGATGGACGGGTTGAATCATCACCCGTCCGCCCGCAGTGTCGCGGGTGGTCTCCAAGGCTTCCAAGGGTGCCTTGGCGCAGGACTGCACCATGCGGCCCACCCGCGCATGCTGCCACGCGCGCGCCGCGACCAGGGGCAGCGCGAGTGCTGCGGCGACGATAACAGCAAACGCGCCGGCTTGGACAATGCGCAGTGCCGCGGGGCGCAGGGTAAAGGCAGCCTTTGCCCGCCGCCCGCGCAACCACCGGGCAAGCGCCGTAAAGCCGCGTCCGGCCGCGGCCAGCAGAAAGGCGGCGGCCCACCACGGCATGAACGTGAGGTGAAACGCGTGGCGGTATTGGAAAAGCAGGCTCGTGTATCCGCCGAAATAGAGGAGGGCAAAGGTTGCAACGAGCGCGCCGCGCAGGTCATATGCCCCAATGAGCACCAGGGCCAGCACGGCATAGATCAGTCCCCACCGCTCAAAATGGGCCGCAACCGGTGTATAGAGGCGAACCAAGCCGCGCATCCAGTCATTGTCCATGCCTTTTGCATAAACCATCTGGCGGGGGAGTTCATTGGGCACCCGGAACACGGCCGCCACGGCGGCATAGCTTCTGTCAATCAGGTCGGCGGGGAATTCCCGGGCCACCTCGAGAAACATGCGCCGGCCGGCCCGGCCATAGGCGGGGCTCAGATAGTTGTCCATGGGGGCGCTGTCGCCATGGCGGCGCGCATAGGTGTTGACCACCGAATGAACCAGATTGTCGTCGGGTTTGGGCAGCAGCGAATAAGATGCGCCGGAGAAATCCAGGCTCGACTCCGTTTCCACACTGAGTCCCTGGAAAAGGGTGTGGCTCGACACCGCGCCCTCATCCAGATTGATGGCGCGCAGGATGGGCGTGCCGGCCGCAAAGAATGCCGCAAGCAGCACGGCGGGCAGGGCGGGACGCATCCACCAGCGCAATGGCGCCGAGCCCCTGGCAAGCAGCGCTGCGGCCAGTGCGGGCGATACGGCGATCATGGCGTCCTGGCGGAACCCCAGACCGAAGCCCAGCAACAGGCCCAAGGCCGCTGCCAGGCCAAACAGGCTCCTCAGCGACCTCGGTGTTGCGGCAAGCAGGGCCGACAGATACAGGGCGCCCAGAATGAACGGCGCCTTGGAGAAATCGCGAATGGACACCGTCATGCCAAGCATCGGCGGAGAGCACATGACGGCCAGCGAAAACAGGGCCGCCAGCATTCGGCCCATGCCGAGACGGAAGAGGCCGTACAGGAACGCTGTGGCAGCCACGAAGAGCGCCAAAGGAACCAGTTTTATGCTTTGCCACGAAATGCCGAAACAGCGCCAGACCACACCCACCGCCGTCATGAGATAATAATGGGTCTGGCAGAAGGGGCTGAGGTCCCACACTTTGAATCTTTCCGGGATGTCCGCCGGATTGAAAGTAACGGTTCTCATGCGCAGGAAATCGGACAGCGCCGGTATATCCATCTCCGCAGGACAAACCATGCCCTTTCCAGAAGCGAACATGACGGAGGGGGAGAAGGCGGCCAAGACATCGGAATGGTCGGGCCCCAGCGGACCCACCACGCCAAACAGGAAATAGCCGCACACAGCGGCGGCCCCAAGCATGACCAGAAGAAGCGTCACCCATTCCATGCGCCGGGACACGAAAGCGTAAAACCTGTTGAACCCATAATCCATTTTGTCAGTTTACCACACAGGGTGAAATCGCAGACGGTGCCGTTCAGCGAAGTGCCCTTCGCGTCAGGCCCCTGCGTGAAGCCGGGCGGTACGGGTGATAACCATGTCGGCAAAGGTGCCGCCGTCATCAATGGTCACGCCGGGCATGACAACACAGCGTTCCAGCCGGGTGGGTTTGGACACGGAAACCCCGTCACCCAGCACCGTATCCACCAGTTCAACACCTTCGGCCAGTGTGCAGCCGGTCCCGACCAGGGATCTCTTCCCCTCGGCGGCCAGCCGCCGCCGACAGCAGGTGATCAGGTCGCCGATGTAGGTGATGTTCATGTCCCACTCGACCACGGTCGCGGCGCGCACGGAATAGTCCAAATCGACGAGGATCTGGATTGAGTCCGTCAGTTCGTATTCGTCCCGGAGCGCCGTGCGCGGCGTGCGCCGGATGGCGTCAAAGATGCGCAGGTCGAAGAGGTACAGTCCGCAGCCCTTGAGGTCGGTTTCCACAAAGCGCGGCTTTTCAATCACCCGCCGCACCGTGCCGTCGTCGCGCAGGTGCACGCTGAAATTGCGGCGCACCGCCGCCGGGTCGGGCTCGTGCTTCGTTGCCAGCACGGCGGCGGGATGGTGCTCCTCAAACTCGCGCACCATCCGCCCAAGGTCGGCCACCTCGAAAAAGATGTCGCCAAGCATGAGCACGAAGGGCCGGTCGATGTGGGGCTCCAGTTGGCCCACCGCATGGGCAAGGCCCAGGCGCTGCGTCTGCTCGACATAGCGGATGCGCACCCCGTGGGCCGCGCCATTTCCCAGCGTGGCGGTAATCAGATGCCCCAAATGGCCGATAACGATGATAATCTCGTGGATACCCAGCGCGCGCAACTGCTCAATCTGGTACACCAGCAGTGGCTTGTTGCAGATCGGCACGATTGGCTTGGGCACCTCCTCGCCGAAGGGGCCCATGCGCGAACCGTGGCCCGCGGCGAGGATGACGCCCAGATAGGGGGAGGGACTCATACCTTGTGTTCCCCGACGCCTGCGGCCCGTTCAATCTGCGCGGAAAACACCTCAAAGGCATGGATGTCAAAGAGCACAAAGCGGACCAGGTCCAGTCCGGGATGCTCGGCGACAAATTCAACCACCGTGTTCGCGGCGACATGCGCCGCCTCATCAACGGGGTAGCCAAAGGTGCCGCAACTGACCGCCGGAAACGCCACGGACTTCAGCCCGTTCTCCAGGGCAATCTCGAGGCTGCGCCGGTGGCAGGAGGCAAGCCGCCGCGCCGCGTTCTGCCCCGATTCACTGTAGACCGGGCCGACCGTGTGGATGACATGCTTCGCGGGCAGTCGGTAGCCCCGCGTCATTTTTGCGTCGCCCGTGTCGCAGCCGTGCAGTATCTTGCATTCGGCCAGCAGTTCCGGTCCGGCCGCCTGGTGGATGGCGCCATCCACGCCGCCACCGCCCAACAAAGTGTGCTTTGCGGCGTTCACAATCGCGTCCACCCGCTCATGGGTGATGTCGCCCTGCACCGTTTCAATGCGCGCACCATTGACCGTCACACTCGCCATGCCATGCCTCCTTATTTGTCGAGCCTGCGCCGGGCTTTCGCCAGCGCCGCGCGCACCCGCCGCGGCGCGGTGCCGCCCAGATTGTCGCGCTGGGCCACAATGGTCTCCGGGCGGATGGCCGCATAGAGGTCTTTTTCAAATGCGCCGGAGAACACGCGGTATTCCTCCAGCGGCAGTTCGCAGAGCGTCCTGCCCAGTTCGATGCAGCGGCGCACAATCCGGCCGATGACGCCGTGGGCCTCGCGGAAAGCCACCCCCTTGCGCACGAGATAGTCGGCAAGATCGGTCGCTTCCATGAATCCCTCGCGCATCGCCCGGGTAATCGCGTCGCGCCGCACCGAAATGCTGGGGATCATGGCGGCATAGACCGCCAGGCACAGCCGCGTCGTGTCGGCCGCGTGGAACACCGGTTCCTTGTCCTCCTGCAAATCGCGGTTGTAGGTGAGGGGCAGGCCCTTCACCAGAGTCAGCAGCGCCGTCAAATCGCCGTAGACGCGGGCCGTCTTGCCGCGCACCAGTTCGGCCACGTCGGGGTTCTTTTTCTGCGGCATGATGCTCGACCCCGTGGTGAAGGCATCGCCGATTTCGACAAACCCGAACTCCTGGCTTGACCAGAGGATCAGTTCCTCGCTCATTCGCGACAGGTGCATCATCACGAGGGAGCAGTCCGCGCAGAACTCTATCAGATAGTCCCGGTCGGACACGGCGTCCATGCTGTTGGCCGACACCGCCTCGAAACCCAGTTCGCGGGCGACGGCTTCGCGGTCGATGGGGTAGGGCGTGCCCGCCAGCGCCGCCGAACCCAGCGGCATCACGTTGACCCGTTTCCGCATTTCGCGGAAACGTTCCCGGTCGCGCTGGAACATCTCCACATAGGCGAGCAAATGGTGGGCCAGCAGCACCGGCTGGGCGTGCTGCAAATGGGTGAACCCCGGCAGAATGACGTCCAGATGCCGCTCGGCAAAGCCGATCAGCGCCTCCTGCACATCCCGCAGCAGCGCAATAATCGCATCCACCTGGTCGCGCGTCCACAGGCGCATATCGGTGGAAATCTGGTCGTTGCGGCTCCGCGCCGTGTGCAGGCGCTTGCCCGCCTCGCCCGTGCGCCGCACCAGTTCGGCCTCAATGTTGGTGTGGACATCCTCCAGGCTGAGGTCCCAGGTCATTTGGCCCCCGTCGATGTCCTTCGCGATGGCGGCAAGCCCCTTCACAATGGCCGCAACGTCCCGCTTGGGGATGATGCCCTGCACGCCCAGCATGTGCGCGTGCGCGATGCTCGCCCGGATGTCCCATGGCGCGAGCCGCGCGTCAAAAGACACCGATTCGCCCAGCGCCTCCACCAGCGCGTCGGTTTGGCCCTCAAATCGGCCACCCCACAGTTTTGACATGTGCGCGTGTTCCTTCCGTAGTCTGTCGCGGCGCGGTGCGCCGCTTACTTCTGCTTCTTGGGCTCCGAAGCCTTCTTTATGATGGCGTCGACCTGCTTGAGAATCGTCGCCGTCACCTCTTTGCGGTGCGCTTCCGAAATCTTGTAATGATGGGCGTGCTCCAGCAGCTCCATCGTGTGCACCGCCACCTGGTACGCAAAATCATGCACTTTCATAACGCCTCCTCGGCCGCATTCCCGCAGCCCGCACGCATAGATTCGCAGACCGGGCGCGGAGATTCAAATTACGCATCCTATTGGGCTCCCAATCGCCGGATAGGAGGTGCCGCATCCGCTGGGGCACCATCCCGGTATATCCCTGCCGGGGGGCCAGAAGCGGTTCAGTCTGTATTTTGGTTTTTGCAGTCCAGACAAGGGTCGTTTTGGCCCTGTTTTGCGCCTGGAATTCCGGTTTTCTTGGCGTGCAGCCTCTCGCATGCCCGCTGGCCCGGGGCGCTCATCGCCGTCGGCAGTGCCGGCGGCACCCAGGGGCCCGGTGAATCCAGCCACCGAAATGCCGACCTCAACCAGCTTTACCCGAATCGCCCCCTGCGCCATCATGATTTCACTTCGTTGGTGTTGCCCTGGATTCGTGCCGGAGACCCTTTGAACCCGCATTCTGTCAATGCGGTTCACCAGCGAGGTCCTTTTATTTGGTTCCTTACCCGGCGATTAGGGGAGAGTGGAGATACTTGCAGCCGTTGGGATCAGACCTCTATACTGGGAATGGTTACTAACGGGAAGTACGCAATGCCTCTTCGGCAATTCCGGACACTTTCGCGGGAACAGACCGACCGCCCCGGGCCAAGCCAGGACGGAATGCAGCGCAACCAAACCCCTTGGAGAGCCTGCCAAGAGATAATCCATGCACACTTTTTGCACAATTGGGCGTATTTTCCCGAATTGCATTGATGCGGGCGTTTATCCCCGGATCTGGTAAACTGGGGCACCTCTAATCCAATTGGGAGTTCCCCCGGCTCTGCCGGGGTGGCAGTAAGAGTTTGACATTTCCGGGAGTCTGTTGCGACACGCAGGGCGAGTGCGGATGGCACCCGAGACGCGTTGGCGAAGCGCGACGCGTCTTCTTGAAAGATGCCAGAGCGGGGCGTTACAGACCAGTACAGACGCGCGGATGAGAAAGCGAACTGCTGATTAAGACAGTTGAACCGGGGGTGATGACTCAACCCCACGAGGGCTGTAAACCGGGGCGAGGACTTTACTCTCTCGCCCAGCCGCTTTGAGCGGCTCAGAACATAAAGCCCCCGGCTTTGCCGGGGGATATTTACTGCGGACACGTTGGCACTCAGGAGCAGGACATGCGAGTTCTATTGCTAAACAGTTGCGCCGTTTCACATACAACGGATACGCTTCAGCGCGATTATCTTTCAATAAACCCGGGCATAGCCTCTATTGCCAGCCATCTTCGTTCCCTCGGAGTAGAGGTCGTTGTCCTTGATCCTCGCCTAGAAAAGCTTCAGGCGCCAGAAGTTGCAGAGCGCATTGCGACACTGGCGACTGAATATGTGGGGTACTCGGCCATCACGGAGGAAATTCACGACGCGGCTGAGATTGCGGCTGAAGTGAAGAAAAGGCGGCCCGGTATAGTGAATATTGTGGGGGGCTGTCACGCGGGGGCTCTGCCCGTGGAAACATTGCGGCAATTCTCCGGGTTTGACATTGCAGTACAGGGTGAAGGCGAGTTGCCTTTCGCTGATATTGTTCGCGGGACGCCCCCCGAAAACATCGCAGAGATAGCGTTTCGAACCGCTGGGGGGGAAGCTGTCTTCACTGCGGGACATCGGGTTCTTGTCGAGCTTGACGATCTTCCGTTTCCAGCGTGGGACTTGTATCAGGTGTCCCGATACCGTCCACCGATGATGGTGGAACTCGTTCGTGCATGCCCCTACGGGTGCAATTTCTGTTTTCATGCTGTCGGCAGGCAGGTCCACTACAAATCGCCCGCAAGGGCGCTGGATGAAATAGAGCACTGTGTGGAGCGCTACGGAATCCGCTTCCTGTATCTTTCCACGAACGGCACCTGGCCCCTCGGGCGTGCGCACTGTGAGCAGATCTGTGAGGGCATGTTATCGCGCGGTTTGAAAATACGGTGGGCAACTTCCACCCGCGTGGACCTTGTGGACCCCGAACTGCTTGCCCTGATGCGGCGCGCCGGTTGCGACATGATTGATTTCGGAATTGAAACCGCAAGTGCAGAAATGCTCGGATTGTGCCGGAAGGGAACCTCGCATGAAGCAATCATTAGCAGCGTCGAGGCGTGCCACAGGCTGGGCTTGGACGTTGAACTGAACTTCCTTCTTGGTCTGCCGCACGAGAGCAATGAGACGCTGAAGCAAACGAGAGACTTGGTACGACGACTGCGCCGATTTTCAACCATAGCCAATTTTCATCTCTTGGTTCCCTTTCCCGGCACAGAGGTGTATGAAATGGCACTCAGAAACGAGGCCGGGTTGCGCATTATCCACAATGACTGGCGGAAGTACACGGTGCAGCGCGGGGGGGTCTTGGCCTACGATAATTTTTCACAGGAAGACTTGCATGCATGGCAGGCCAGGATGTACAGGTGTTACTATTTTTCATTCAGAAAGTTCTTGCAGGTCCTGCGCTCACCAAACGCCCGTGAGATGATTTCCCCGAGTCGCCTTCTCTATATGATTAGGAGCATGTTCCTCTAGATTCATTGTGCTCAGGACGCTGTCTTGCCACCGCCTTTTATTCCTGCCGATGAACTGTTAAGATTTCGGTGCCGGACGGTGCTCTGCAGAACCGAATTGTGGGGCCTGATTGCCTGGGATGGCAGTTCCGGCGTTGGTCGAAAGCACTTCTTGTAGGGCCATAAGATGCTCGACTGTGTGAATCGCCATCTGCAGGAAGGCGATTCAGGCGGCGGAAGGGTATCTTGCCTGACATGAAACCTAAGCCAATGCGATCCAGGCCAGTCCGTTTAATATGTTATGACTTGAGTGACCAGGAGCCACCTTAGGAAGAGAACCTTATATGGGTTGGTTGAGACGTACCATTAAGGCTGGACGGCGCGCCGCAGACCACGAGGGCACTGCCCAACCTATGGGGAGTGGCTTCGCTGAAGAACTTGAGCCAATGGGTTCGCAACTGGGTGTCTGGCACGACACTGCTGTTTTATGGCTTTTGGCGCTCGGCAGTCTCCTTCTGCATCTTGCCACCTCATCCCTGTACAATTTTTATGAAGATGAATTGACTTGGCTGGCGATATCAAAACATTCTCTTCTTGGTTCGGCTGAGGCGTTTCCTTTGCCCGCATGGTTGACTCTTCTTTCGACGACTGTGGGGGGCGACACCCAATTTGCCGTTCGGTTTTTTCCCGCTGTTGCGGGAGCGCTTACCATACTTGTCGCGGGTTTCCTTGCAAGAGAACTGGGGGGGGGGCTTTTTGCCGTTACACTATCAGGTTTAAGCGTTTTCGTCGCACCCTTGCTCTTGTTTGCAGCCGGTTGCAGCAACTACTGGTCTTACGAGAACCTGCTATGGTCTCTCTCTGCATTGCTTATTGTCCGCACCCTACGAACGGGCAAAGAGCGTTTGTGGTGGCTGGTGGGCATAGTGTGGGGAGTGGGGCTCTTGAACAAGCCCACGGTGCTTCTGTTTATACTGGGGGTTGGCTTTTGCTTTCTGGTTACCCGCGCCCGGGTCGAACTGCTACGGAAAGGATATTGGCTGGCCCTGGCCGCGGCTTTTGTTCTCTTTCTCCCGGTGCTGATTTGGCAGGCAGTGCACGGATGGCCTTTTCTTCGAATGATGGCCGCTTCGTGCGAAGATGAATACGAGGCCATGGGATTCTGGCTCGCATACTATTCACGAGGCAAAATGTTCTTGGCTCAACCAGCCTTTCTCGGTCCCCTGAATTGTGTCCTCGTCTTGGTTGGAGTGGTGCGCGGCCTCACATCCGGCAGAAAGAGTCCGCATTTGGTCGTATTATGGGCATGCGTACTCGCAGGTGCAGCCTTTGTTGCCACGTCGGGCATGACTTATTACATGAATCCAATCTACTCGGTTCTCCTAGTTTTCGGTTGCGTGGCAACAGCACGAATTACGGCAAAGACAGGCCTGCGCTGGGTCCGGTCGATGCTCATTTGTGGTTTGGCGGTGCAGGGAATAGCCGTTATCCCCCTTTGCGTTCCCATCTTGACACGGGACGTACTGGATGACTATTCCCGACTTGTCTGCCGTGGCATACTGGCTCCGTTAAGCGCAACAGCCCTAGTGCTTAAGGGGGACACTGACCTCGATTACTGGACCGCGAAACTCTACTTTGTCTATCGTACCATTCCAGCCGCATACCGGGAGCATTGCTGCATCATCGTAGGTTATGCACCTATTGCCGTTGGCGCTGAGTTCTATGACGCCCGATATAGGTATCATTTGCCAAAAATATTTAGTCCCCATCTGAGTTACGCCTACTGGGGACCGCCCGGCGAGGATTCTCGCACCGTTATAGCCGCATACTTCAGCCGCAAAGAGCTTGAAAGATGGTTTGGGCGAGTACAGTCTGCTGGTGAATTTGAACGCATCCAAGTCTACACATGCAGTTCTCCGAAGTGCACATACAAAGAGATGTGGAAACAGATGTGCGCCAAGGATTCAGGTTTCCGTTGGAAGGTGGACGAGACCGTCGGACAACAGCAGTAATTATTGGGGCGGTCTCCCACACACTTTGCGCCCCTTGAGCGTTTTTAATTAAACCATAGCCGCAAGAGTCAAACCAATTCAGGATGTCATTGAGGGAAACGTTCGTCATGGATTGGACTATTGCCCTGCACAGCAACTTGGGGTCCCGCTCCTTGACCTTGCGCAGGTAGGCTTTGATTGTGCTCCACATCTTCTTGATGGGATTGAGGTCGGGACTGTAGGCGGGCGCGCCCCACACCTGAGCCCTCCAGGGCCGTTTTGGCAGACTGCCAACCGGGGAAGTCTGATCGCATGCCAATAGAAAAGGCCGCTGCAGCGATGCCGGGTGCATGAGAACTGCGGCCATTGCTTTCGCATGTGCGTCGTGACCGTGCGCCTCGTTGATGCTAATTCAAAGGACAGTTCGCCGGGCACTTCCAGCTCACCCCAAGTGAGCTTCCCCCCATCCTTCGACAGGTACCGGGGCAATTTAAGATGGTGCTGACCGGCGGGCCTGCGCCCGCCTTGCCTCCACTGTAGCAGGTTCCGCGTGGGGCGTCAATGCTGCTGCCGGGGTGCCGTTTTGGGGCCGTGGAGCGCAGGCCGTGTCCGCCGCAGGGCAAGGCCGGAGAGGAGCGGCCCCAAAACGGCGCGCGCGATTTTTCCGGGCTCACCCCCTCTCGTTGTGGCAGCTTGCCGGCGTTGCGTAGACCAGGCTGCTGTGCGGGCGCTTGTCACGGACAAGGGGTATCACAGCAACGACACCACGCGCGACCTGCAGGAAGACGGACTACGGACTTACATCAGCGAACCCAAACGCGGCCGGCGCAACTGGAAGGACAAAGACAAAGAACGGGACGCGGTGTATGCCAAC
>CAITNO010000072.1 GCA_903893795.1 Candidatus Hydrogenedentota bacterium
CCCATGTGTCCGGTTGAACAAAGGGTGCCCATGTGTCCGGTTGAACAAAGGGTGCCCATGTGTCCGGTTGAACAAAGGGTGCCCATGTGTCCGGTTGAATAAAGGGTGCCCATGTGTCCGGTTGAACAATAGGTTACCTATGTGTCCGGTGGCACACAAACGGCGGATGCCTGGCCAAGGCGGCGATTGGCCGCGCGATAGGCCTTGCCGGGGCGGCCCTATTTCAGTCCCAACCGCGCGGCCACATCCTCATAATCGGGGGCTTCGGCATAGACGGTTTCAAGGTCTTTTCGGGCGCGGCCCTGCTGTCCGAGACTGTCGTAGACCAGCGCGCGTTCGTAGCGCAGGGCGCACAAGAGTTCGGGAGGATATCCCCTGGTCTTCTTTAATGCTGTGGACAGGGTTTCCCGCGCGGCGTCGGGCAGGGCGAGGGTGCGCATGGCCCGGGCGCGGTAGAGCAGCAGGGCGGCGTGCATGGGGGAGTCATTGGTGACGGACTCGGTCCGCCTCAGTATGTCCCGGTTGGTGTCTTTGTCGTCCCTGCGGGCATCCATGTAAAGCTCGATGAGCGACAGCGTCACCACGGGGTCTTTGGCGTCCACCTCCCAGAGTCGCTTGAGGCAGTCGATGGCCTCGGCCCATTTCTTCAGTCGTTGCAGCACCTCGACGTAGGCCAGGCCCGCCCCGCGGATGTCGGGATGCAGCTGCGCCATGATTTCCTTCGTTATGGAAAAGGACAGGTTGAGGGTGATGCCGTACTTGTTGAAGTAGGTGCCCAACTGGTTCGCGAAGGTGAAGGCGGTGCGCAGATACCCCTCGGCGGTGGCCAGGTTTCCCTTGTTGATGGAAATCACCCCGGCCATGAAGGCCCCATCGGGGAGGTGGGCGGCCTGCTGCAAATGGGCCAGCGCGGCATCGGCGTCGCCTGCAAGATAATCATGCATGCCGTCCACCAGCGCTTGTTCCTCCGCCGGAACGACCAGGCGCTTGAAGAATCCCAGCGTCAACTGGTCCTCGGGTTTGGCCGCGGGAAGGAGCGGGTCCGCCGGAACAGCGGTCCGCCGGGAGGCTGTTCTGGCTGAGCGTGAGGTTTCGGTGTAGTAGAGTCCCGTGCCCGGTATACCGACCGTGGTGCGTACGCCCCGGGGCCCCACGGTGACCTTTGCACCGCGCGGTCCGGCCGAAAACGACATGCCGGACTTGCTGAAGTTCAGCGAAAGCCCCGGTGCTATCTTGACCCGTCGAAAGAATCTAAAACCCATGACTGGACCTCCCTGGAACCAGAACACAGCATTCAGTGTCCAGTGTTTAGTATATCGGCATATCTCATTGTAAGACAATAAGTTGCCGAGCAAGGGCAGTTCCATGTTTGAAAGAAGCGAGAGGCGGTTTCGGGCGAAAACGCATAAATAGAGGCGTTTACAGGAAATCCGGGACCAGTTGCCTTGCGAAGAAAACTTTATTTTCTCACTTGAGAAGGCGTATCATTCCCACGGGTGGGAAGACCTGTGGAAAATCTAGACAGCCAAGAGACCAATGCAATTAAAAATCCGAGAAGTTGCCGCCCTTTTGGGCGTTTCCGACAAGACCGTGTACCGCTGGATTAAGGACGGGGTCATTCCCGCCTACCGTGTCCACGACCAGTACCGGGTCAACCGCATGGAACTGCTGGAGTGGGTCACTTCACAGAAGATGGCGGTGTCGGAAGAGATATTCAATGAACCCGCCGAGTCGCAGGAAACGGTGAGTCTGGCCCATGCGCTGGAGGCGGGCGGCATCTCTTACCGGGTGGAGGGGACGGACAAACCGTCGGTGCTTCGGGCCATTGTGGAGGTCATGCGGCTTCCCGACGGCGTGGAGCGGGAGTTTATTTTCCGCGTGCTGCTGAGCCGCGAAAATGTCTGCTCGACGGCGATTGGCGGGGGAATTGCCATTCCCCACCCCCGCAACCCCATCGTGCTGCACGTGACCCGTCCCTCGGTCACCCTGTGTTTTCTGGAAAACCCCGTTGAGTTCGGCGCGATGGACGGCCAACCGGTGCAGGCCCTGTTCACGCTGGTCAGTCCCACGGTGCACCACCATCTTCAACTCCTGTCGCGTCTCAGCTTTGCCCTGCATGATGAGGGCTTCAAGTCTGTCATTGCCAACCCGGGTACCCGCGAGGTTATCCTCACCGAAGCCCGCCGACTGGACGGTTTGCTCGACGAGCGAAACCGGTCCGTCGCCGAATAGGACACCCGAGCCGAAATGTTCCTGATAGTTGCATCACTCGCCGTGTTTTCGGTCGCCGCCCTGTTTGCGGTGCTGCCGGCGCACCGGCCTGTCTGGTGCGTCCGCGCCGGGATATTCGGCGCCTGCGTGGGGGCGGCGGCGGGTCTGCTGGCGGCGGTGCAGGGATTGTTCGGGGGTTCCATTGAGTCCATGCGCATCCCCTGGTCCATACCGGGCGGCGAACTCCACCTGGGCATGGACCCGCTCTCGGCGTTCTTCCTGCTGCCGATTACGGGGCTGGGCCTGCTGGGGGCGGTCTACGGCGCCGGATACCAGCGCGGCGGCGACGCAAAGAAACTGGGGGTGGGCTGGTTCCACTACAACGTGCTGCTGGCCAGCATGGTGACGGTGGTCACGGCGCGCAACGCGATTCTTTTCCTCATCGCGTGGGAGGTGATGGCGCTGTCATCCTTCTTCCTGGTGACCCATGAACACGACAAGCCGCAGGTGCGCGCGGCCGGCTGGATCTATCTTGTGGCGACCCACCTGGGCACGGCGTTTCTGCTGGCGCTCTTTGTGATTCTCGGCGAGAAGGCGGGTTCCTACGAGTTTTCCGCCTTTGCCAAGGCGGGGGCCTCGCTGTCCCCGGGATTGGCCGTTGCGGCCTTTGCCTTCACGCTGATCGGTTTCGGCACCAAGGCGGGCTTTCTTCCCCTGCATGTGTGGCTTCCCGAGGCCCATCCGGCGGCGCCCAGCCACGTGTCGGCGCTCATGTCGGGCGTGATGATCAAGACCGGCATCTACGGTCTGATCCGGCTGCTGGCCTGCCTGGGCGCCCCGCCTGCATGGTGGGGGTGGTGCCTGCTGGCGGTGGGGCTGCTGTCGGGTGTCATGGGCGTGCTGCTGGCGCTGTCCCAGCGCGACATCAAGCGACTGCTTGCCTACTGCAGCGTGGAGAATATCGGCGTCATTTCGCTGGGGCTGGGCGTGGGCTATCTGGGCCTGAGCCGCGGGTCAACAACGATGGCCGCGCTGGGCTTTGCGGGCGCGCTGCTGCACGTGCTCAACCATGCGATCTTCAAGGGGCTACTGTTCCTAGGGGCGGGTTCCGTGCTGCACGGCACCGGCACGGGCGACATGGACCTTCTGGGCGGGCTGTACAAACGCATGCCCTGGACGGGCACCACCTTTCTCATCGGCGCCGCGTCCATCTGCGGGCTGCCGCCGCTCAACGGATTTGTGAGCGAGTTTCTCATCTACTTCGGCGCCTTCAGCGGCGTGGTGTCGACCTCATCGGCCGCCGTTGTTTCCGGCCTCGTTGTCATCACCGGGCTTGCGCTGATCGGCGGCATTGCGTCCGCAACCTTTGCCAAGGCCTTCGGCGGCATTTTTCTGGGCGAGCCGCGCAGTGACCAGGCCCTGCACGCGCATGAGGCCAACGGCCTGATGCGGTGGCCCATGGTCGCGCTTGCGGCCTGCTGTGTGCTCATCGGATTTCTTGCCCCGCTGGCGGTGCGCGCCGTGCTTCCGGCCGTGGGCATGATCGTTCCGGTTTCCTCCGATGCGCTGGACGCGGGCATCGCGCCGGCCATGGAACCGCTGGGTTGGATAACGGCTGGGTGCGCGGCCTTTGCCGCGCTGGTGGCGCTGCTGGCACTGCTGCGTCTGCGTCTGCTCTCAGGCCGCACGGTGGGGGAGACGGGCACCTGGGACTGCGGCTACGCGCGGCCCACGGCGCGCATGCAGTACACGGCGTCCTCTTTCGGGCAGCCGCTCATGGCGGTCTTTGCGGGCCTGCTGGGCACAGGCGGCACCGGCACGGCGCCCAGGGGCATCTTCCCCGCGAAGGCGTCCCATACCTCAGAAACGCCCGACCCGTTCCGCAGCCGCTTCTATGACCCGCTGTTTTTGCGCACGCTCGGGCTGCTGGCCCTTTTCCGCGGGGCGCAGCATGGCCGCGTTCAGATGTATGTGCTTTATGTCGCGCTCACGCTGATCGCCTTCCTGATATTCAGTCTCGGATAACGAACCATGACCCTGTTTCCCATCATAAACTTTCTGCTTGCGCTGGTTTCGGCGCCCCTGCTCCTTGGTGTGATCAACAAGACCAAGGCGCTCTTTGCGGGCCGCCGGGGACAGCCCGTGCTTCAGGCCTACTCCGACCTGTGGAAGTTGCTGCACAAGGGGGCCGTGTACAGCCGCACGACGACCTGGGTGTTTCGCGCCGGGCCGGTGGTCGGGCTGGCCTGCGTGCTGGTGGCGGCGGCGCTGACGCCCTTTGGCGGCGCGCCCGCGTTGATGGGATTTTCAGGCGACCTCCTCCTGCTGGTCTACCTGTTTGGTGTGATGCGGTTTTTCACGGTGCTGGCGGCGCTCGACACGGGCTCCGCCTTTGAGGGCATGGGCGCCAGCCGCGAGGTGCAGTTTTCCGCGCTGGCCGAACCGGCCTTCCTGCTGGGTCTGGCGGCGGTGGCGCATGTGACGGGGTCCTTCTCCCTGTCCACGATGTTTCCGGCCCTGGACGCCACGGACTGGTCGCAGGCAGGACCGGCCCTGCTGCTGGTGGCCGCGGCGCTGTTTATCGTGTTTCTGGCCGAGAACTCGCGCATTCCGGTGGACGACCCGGACACCCATCTCGAACTGACCATGATCCACGAGGTCATGGTGCTCGACCATGGCGGCCCGGATTTTGCCTTTATCCTGTACGGCGCGGCGCTCAAGCTCTGGGTGCTCGGCGCGTTGCTGTCGGGCATCCTGCTCCCGGTGCGCACGGGATTCGGCGTGATTGACAGCGCCATCGCCTGGGCCGCCCTGGTGGCGCTTGCCGCCGCGGTCGGCGTGGTCGAATCGAGCATGGCCCGTCTGCGGCTGCTGCGCGTGCCGCGCCTGCTGGTGGGTGCGGTGCTCCTGTCCGGCCTGGCTTTTGTGCTGCTGCTGAGGTGAATGAATGAACCTGCCCATTGACAGCGTGATGCTTGTGCTGGTGGTGACAAACCTGTTGCTGCTGGGGCTGAGCCAGTTGCGGTCCTGCGTGCATGCCGTGGCGGTGCAGGGCTTTGCCCTCGGCCTGCTGCCCCTGCTGGTGCGCCAGAGCGGCGGACCGACCGTGTGGACCCTTCTCGTGGTGCTCGTGACCATCGGGTTGAAGGGCGTGGTCTTTCCAAAGCTGCTGCAGGAGGCCCTGCGGGATGCCGATGTGCGGCGCGAGAAACGACCCCACGTGGGGTACACCATGTCGATGGTCATGGGCTTTGTGGCGCTTGCGGGCGCGGCCTGGCTTTCGTCGCGGCTGCCCGCCTTCTCCGGTTCGCCGTCCACGCTGGCTGCGCCGGTGTCGTTCTTTATGATTTTTGTGGGCCTGTTCATCATCTTGAGCCGCAACCACGCGGTGAACCAGATCGTCGGCTACCTGGTGCTGGAAAACGGCATTTATGTGTTTGGCGTGGTGCTGTTGCACGAACTGCCGCTGCTGGTGGAGATGGGCGTGCTGCTGGACGCCTTTGCGGCGGTGTTTGTGATGGGCGTGGCCGTGTACCACATCAACAGCGAGTTTGACCACGTGGACGTGGACCAACTGGACAAGCTGAAAGGCTGACCCGTGACCCCTGTTTCCATACTGCTTTGGAGCGTCCTGCTGCTGCCCCTGACCGGTGCGGCGCTCGGCATGCTTTGCCCGTCGGTGCGCGCCGTGATGGCGCTGGTGCGCGCGGGCGTTTTGCTGACGGCCGCCGCCGCCGCGGGTTGCATCTGGGCGGTGCATGCCGGTCCGGCCGTGGAGACGGCCTGGGAATGGCTGCGCCTCGATGCGCTGTCGGCCTATCACCTCGGCGTGATGATGCTTGTGTTCACGCTTTCCTCGCTGTACCTGCCGGGCTATTTCGCCGCAGAGACGGCATCAGGCCATTTCACAGTTGCCCAGGCGCGCCGCTTCGGCGCGCTGTGGTTTGGCGCGCTGGCCGCCATGGGGGTGGTGCTGCTGTCGAACAACATCGGCATCATGTGGGTCGGCATTGAGGCGACCACGCTGGTGACGGCATTCCTCATCTGCATCCACCGCACCCCCGCTTCGCTGGAGGCCATGTGGAAGTACCTCATCATCTGCTCGGTCGGCGTGGCCTTTGCCTTCATGGGCACGCTGCTGGCCGGTGCGGCCGCCGAGCACCTGCACCTCGAGGGGGCGCAGATGCTGCTGTGGAGCCGCCTGCGCGAAAACGCGGCGGGTCTGGACCCGGCGCTGATGAAAGTCGCGTTCCTCTTCCTGCTGGTGGGCTACGGCACCAAGGCGGGTTTGGCGCCCATGCACAGTTGGCTGCCGGACGCGCACAGCCAGGCGCCCGGGCCGGTGTCGGCGCTGTTTTCCGGGTTCATGCTCAACGCGTCGCTCTACTGCATCATGCGCTACCTGCCGCTGGTGGACGCCGCCACGGCGCATACCGGCTGGGGGCCAAGGCTGGTACTGCTGCTCGGCCTGGTGTCCATCGGCGTCGCCGCCGTCTTTATCCTGTTTCAGACAGACCTCAAGCGCCTGCTCGCCTACAGCAGCGTCGAGCACATGGGCATCATCGCCGTGGGGCTCGGCCTGGGCGGGCCGGGCATCCTGGCCGCGCTCTTCCACACGCTGAACCACGCGCTGTGCAAGCCCATGGCCTTCTTCGCCGCCGGGCGGCTCGGCCAGATGTACGGCACCCATGACACGGCACGCCTTTCGGGGTGCCTGCGCGGGGCGCCCGTCTGGGGCCGGGCGCTCTTCGGCAGCCTGCTCGCCGTCATCGGCGTCGCCCCCTTTGCGGTGTTCATGAGTGAGTTTATGATTCTGCGCGCGGCGGCGCGCAACGGCGCATGGTGGACCCTGGGCATCTTCCTGGCGGGCCTGGCCGTCGTGTTCATCGGTGTGCTGCGGCAGGCCGTCAACATGGCCTGGGGCGAGCCCGTTGCGGTGCCGAAAGAGGAGCGGGCCGGGACGATGGACCGGGTGCTCATCGTGGGCGCGCTGGGCGCGCTGCTGGTGCTGGGTGTGTGGTTTCCAGAGGTGCTTTCGGGCATGCTGGACCGCGCCTCGAACATTGTGGAGGGCACACAGTGAGCCCCTACAAAGACAGGCTGCTTTTTAACGGCGAAACCGCGCGGCTCGACCAGGTTCCCGTGACGGACATGACCGATTTTCGCGAGACCGTGCTGATGACCACCGAAGGGGGCGGGCGCCTGCTCAGTCTCTTCGGTGTCCCGGCGGCAAACGCCAAGACCGTGCGCCTCTACGCCGTGCTGAGCGCCGCCGATTCGGGCGGCTATGCGCTGCTGGCCACGGATGTGGTGGACCAATACCCCGCCCTCACGCCCGAATGCGCACAGGCGAATCTCTTCGAGCGTGAAATTGCCGAGCAGTGGGGCGTTGTGCCCGAGGGGCACCCCTGGCTCAAGCCGGTCCGCTATCACCGCGCCTATCGCGGCAAGACAGACGCCTGGGGACGCCGCGCGGCGGACCCGATTGAACCGTGCGTGACCAACTATTTCAATGTGGAAGGCGAGGAGGTGCACGAGGTGGCCGTGGGGCCGGTGCATGCCGGCATCATCGAGCCCGGCCATTTCCGTTTTCAGTGCAACGGCGAAAACGTGATGCACCTGGAGATCTCCCTCGGCTATCAGCACCGCGGCATTGAGCGCGCACTGTCTGGCGGGCCGAATGCGCGGACGGTGCATTTCATGGAAACTCTTGCGGGCGACACCACCGTCGGCCACACGATTGCGTATTGCCAGGCGGTGGAATCGCTGGCGGGATGCGGTGTGTCGGTGCGGGCCGAAGAGATGCGCGGCGTGGCGCTTGAACTGGAACGGCTGGCCAACCACACGGGCGACCTCGGCGCGCTGGCGGGCGATGTGGGTTACCTGCCCACGGCCTCCTTCTGCGGACGTCTGCGCGGCGACTGGCTGAACATGACGGCGCTGGCCTGCGGCAGCCGTTTTGGCCGGGGCTGGGTGCGGCCCGGCGGCATGGGTGTCGATTTGGACCCCGTGCGCTGCGAGGAAATGATTGAGCGCTCCGAAAAGGTGTTCCGCGACGTGAAGGGCGCGGTGGAACTGCTGTGGGACACGCCGTCCGTGATGGCCCGCTTTGAGGAAACCGGCACCCTGACGCCCGCGCTGAGCGAGAGTCTCGGCCTGGTCGGCCTCGCAGCCCGGGCCTGCGGCGTGCGGCGCGATGTGCGCTTTGAATACCCCTCCGGCATCTTCCGCTTTTTCAACATGCCCGTGGCCACGTGGCACACGGGCGACGTGTTCGCCCGCGCCTATGTGCGCTGGGAGGAGGTCAACCATTCCGTGGCCTTTATCCGCGAACGCCTGTCGAGCCTGTCCGAAGGACCCGCGCGCCGCGAACTGGGCCCGCTGGCGCCGAACGCCGTCACGGTCTCGCTCGTGGAGGGCTGGCGCGGCGAGATTTGCCACACGGTGATCACCGACAGCGAGGGCCGCATCGCCGCGTACAAGATCGTCGACCCTTCTTTCCACAACTGGCTGGGCCTGGCGATGGCGCTGCGCAACCAGCAGATTTCCGATTTTCCGCTCTGCAACAAGAGCTTTAACCTGTCCTATTGCGGCCATGATCTCTAAGAAGGCAAGCGCATGAGTTCCCTTATTGAAAGACTGCGGCAGGGGTACCGAACCCACCCCTTCCCGAAGACCGCCCCCGTGCTGTCCGAGCGTTTTCGCGGCCGTCCCGTTGTGGCCGAAGGCGCGTGCAAGGCGGGCTGCCGGGAATGTGTAGGTGCCTGTCCGGCCGAGGCCATCCAGATCAAGAACCGGCACGCTACCATTGACATGGGCCGGTGCATTTTCTGCGCCGACTGTGTCGCGGTCTGCCCGAAGGGGTTGCTCAGTTTCTCCCAGGACTACCAGCTCGCGGCGCGCACGCGCGAGGGGCTCAAGGTGGCCGCGGACCGTGAAGTGGAACTGTGCACCGCGCTGGAACGCGAGATGCAGCGTTTGTTCAAACGCTCCCTGCGCCTGCGCGAAGTGAGCGCGGGCGGGTGCAACGCCTGCGAGGCCGACACCAACGTGCTCAACACGCTCGTGTTCGACCTGGGACGTTTCGGCATCCAGTTCGTCGCCTCGCCGCGTCATGCCGATGGCCTGCTCATCACCGGCCCCGTGACGGAGAACATGCGCCTCGCCGTGCAGAAGACCTACGACGCCACGCCGTCGCCCAAGATCGTGATTGCCGTCGGCGCATGCGCCATCTCGGGAGGCATCTACCGCACCCACCCCGAAGCCGGAACAGGCGCGGACGCGGTGCTGCCGGTGGACCTCTACGTGCCCGGCTGCCCGCCCCACCCGTACACCATCCTCGACGGATTGCTGCGGCTGCTGGGGCGCATGCCCGGTTGATTCATCGACCGTCTCCGTAGTGTGCTCGAAGCGAAGCGGAGCGCACCATCCCCTTCCGGAAAGACGGTGCGCTCCGCTTCGCTTCGACCACCCTACGGAAAGCCTCCGTCGCATTGGGCGCCAAAAAAGAACCACGCCCATCCCGGGGGACCGGCGTGGTTGAAAGCGTTACGCCCTGTCTACTTCTTGATCACCCAAATCTCATTGAGGTTGGATCGCTCGCGCCAGTTGAGTTTTTCCTCATCGGGTTTGTCCCAGGTCAGCTTGATCTTGCCGTTCTTGAGCGCCTCGGGCGGCACGGGGAATTCCTTGAACTGGCCCAGCTCCTTGCTGTAGACCGTGGGCTTCACCAGTTCGCCGTTGATGCGCAGCAGCGCCTCGCCCATGCCGGTCATGCGCACGGTGTACGCGCCCTTGGGGTCAAGGCCCTCGTACTGCATCACGGGCCAGTCGATGTTCGTCATCCATGACAGCCGCCAGGTGCTCTTGAGCCCCTTCCACGTGGCATAGCCCGGCAGCGGCGTTTCGGTCATTTCGGGATCTTCGTTGAGCCAGCCGCCGCGCAGCACGTGCGGACTCTTGGCCACGTTGCCCACATCGTCGTAGAAGCCGCCGGGGCCGGGATTCTCCCAGTCGGCGATCAGCTTGAGCCGTGCGACCTTCTCCTGCTCGGTGCCCATCTTGGCGACGCGGGGGAACTCGTCCTCCAGCCACCAGCGGTTGTTGAGGGGACGGTCGACCCAGTCGAGCATGGCGCCGCGCTCCGGGTTCTTGGCGTGGTACTTGGGCACGCTCGTCTGGTAGCCGATGATGCGGAACAGGTCCGCCGCATCCTGCTCGATTTTCGCGCGCAGTGCCGGTTCGGTCGGCGCGGTTTCAACGCGCCGGTAGATGTCCAACGCCTGCTTCATGGCCGCGTCCGCGCCAATCTTGTCCGCCGTGGCCAGCACCGCGTTGACCTGCTGTTCCAGTTTGGTTTCGCGCAGCAGGCGGCGGTGGGTGTAGGCGTCGAATTCGGCGCGGAACTGGTACATGCGCCAGCGCCAGTTGCCGCGCAGGTCGGGCGCGCTTGCATCCAGGCCGGACCACAGGTCGTAGTTGCCCTCCACCGCGCCGTTTTGCGCCAGCGGTCCTGCAAGGTTCGTCTCGAAGGCCAGCAGCCCGTCGGCCGCGCGCTCGGCAAGGTCGGGGCGGAAGAAGCAGCGCGCATACTCCACCAGCACGTCGCGCACGTCCTGTTTCGGGTCCCAGCCCATGGCGCTCCAGATGTTCTTGTTCACGTCGTCATGAATGCCGTCGGAATAGGTCAGGAAGCCGTCACTCTGCGGCGCGAAGAAGTTGTGCAGGTACGCATGCATTTGCGGGCGCGGGTTGACCGGTTCGCGGCCCAGCGTAAGCGCCCAGGCCGGGTCCATCCAGGGGATGGCAAACTGGCAGATGATGTTGTGCGTCACATCCGGATAGAGCCGGAGCTTGTACTGCTTGGGCAGCCGCTGCCGCGTTTCGATGGCGGGCGGACTCTGCGGTCCCCACACCGCGCCGGTCATCCACTTGGGCTGGTTCTTGTTCACGTACTCATAGAAACGGTCCACGGCGGGCTTGTCGAAGCCCTGCAAAGAAATCCAGATGCCCGCCTGCGGTTTGTGCTTCGCCAGCCGCTTGGACACGTCCTCCAGGAAGGGCATGACCAGCTCGGGCGGATTGTCGCCGGGGTCGCCGCCGGGGAAGAACAGGCCGTCGAGGCGCGTGCACTTCTTGAAGAAGGCCTCCCACTGGTCCAGTGCCTCGGCGCGTTTCGCCGTGTCCTTCAGGTCGAAATCGGCCGGGGCCCAAATCCAGAACTCGATGCCGTAATCGTCGCAGAGCCTGCTGACGGCCATGTCCATTTCCTCGCGGGGGATGGGCATGACCGGGCTGGCGTCGTCCTGGAAGGGAATGGTCTCGATGGCGTTGTCGCCGAAAATGACCAGGTCGCGGATGTACTGCTCGTACTGCGCGACATTCCAGGCGTCCCAACTGTTCGCCGTGGCGCGGTAGCCCAACTGGTGGCCCCGCAGCGGGTCCACCGGGCTGGTGGTGATGGCCAGGTCGGACGCGACCTTCGCCTTGCCCGTGCCCCAGTCCATCTGGCGCAGCAGCCAGCCCACGCCAAAGAGCGCGCCCCGCGCATCGGCGCCCTGGATGCGCACGACAGGACGCTTCGCGTCCGTGTTGTCAACGGAGACCCGGAAACCCTCCGCCTTCAACGCCGCATCCTTCGGATCGCCCTTGCCGGAAAGCTCGATGACCGTGCCGGAGGCGGGCGCTTTGGTGGTCACGGGCCACACGAGGCCGGTGCGCTTGGTGACCTCCTCGGTCAAGACCCGCGCGGCGGTCTTCTCCGCGTTGGGCAGCTTGCCAGGGCGCACCACCACGGTGGCATTGGCAAGGTCGGTCTGCCCTGCGGCGTGGGCAAGGGAAACGATCAGAAAGCTGGCACAGGCCAGCGCAAACACAGTCAGGCACAGTCTATTTGGGCGCATGTCAGGTACTCCATGGGGTGAAAGAAAACAGTAGCGTTTTTATGGGGTTGGACACAAGCCGCGAACGCCGCTGTCCTCACTGGGAGCGCCGGCGTCCCGCCGGCTGTTCTCGAAAGAGCCGGCAGGGATGCCGGCGCTCCCAGTGGGGGACGGTGCGCTCCCAGTGGGGTCGGTTCGATTCCGGGGTGGGGCGTGCAGTAATCTTGTGGCACCAACCAAGGAGACCCGGTCATGAGCAAACTGAGCAGACGCGCCTTTCTGGGCGCCGCCACGGCGTTCACCATTGTTCCCCGGCACGTGCTGGGCGGCGCGGCCTTTGCCGCGCCGAGCGACAAGCTGAACATCGCCGGCATCGGCGTGGGGGGCATGGGCGGCGGCAACCTGAACAACATGAAACAGGAAAACATCGTGGCGCTGTGCGATGTGGACCATGACTACGCCGCCAAGACCTTCGCCAAGTTTCCGGATGCGAAGCTGTACAAAGACTACCGCGAGATGCTGGAGAAGCAGAAGGACATCGACGCGGTGCTGATTGCCACGCCGGACCACACGCACGCGGTCATCTCGGCGGCGGCGATGCGCGCGGGCAAGCATGTCTACTGCCAGAAGCCGCTGACGCACACAGTGCATGAGGCGCGCAGGCTGGCCGAAATCGGGCGCGAGATGAAGGTCTCCACGCAGATGGGCATCCAGGGGCATTCGAGCGACGACGCGCGCAAGATTAACGAGTGGGTTTCCTCAGGCGCCATCGGCAAGGTGCGCACGGTCCACGCCTGGTGCGATCTGAGTTACTATCCCTGGGGCCATGCCGGCTGGAGTTCCAAGCTGGGCGTGCGGCCGACCGAGACGCCGCCCGTGCCCGAGACGCTGGACTGGAACCTGTGGCTCGGCCCGGCGCCAGAACGGCCCTATCACCCCACCTATCACCCGATGACTTGGCGGGCCTGGTGGGACTTCGGCTGCGGCATGATGGGCGACCGCGGCGCGCACACAATCGACCCGGTGTATTGGGCGCTCAAACTCACCGCGCCCGACACCATCGAGGCGAGCAACACCGACCTGAACCCCGACACCTATCCGCTGGCGTCCATCGTGCGCTATGCCTTCCCGGCGCGCGGCGACATGCCGCCGGTGGAGCTGATCTGGTACGACGGCATCCAGATTCCGGGCATCGAGGGCATTGAGAATCCGCGCCTGCTCGGCGACGCCGAAGGCGGCTTTGTGATGATCGGCGAGGACGGGTTCATCACCGGCGGCGTCTACGGCAACAGCCCCATGCTGCTGCCCAAGGAGAAGTTCAAGGACTTCAAGGCACCCGAGACCCTGGCGCGCATCCAGGGCACCCATGAGGAGGAATGGATCGCGGCCTGCAAGGAGGGCCGCGCGGCCGATGCCGGCTTCGACTATTCGGGCCCGCTCACGGAGACGGCGCTGCTGGGCAACATTGCCAAGCGCATTCCGGGCATCCGGCTGCGCTGGAACAAGGATTCGATGACCTTTACCGACAATGACAAGGCCACGGCAATGGTCAATCCGCCCTACCGGGAAGGGTGGACGCTGTAGCATTCACCCGGCGTTGGCCGGACAAAATGTGGGCGTGTCCATGACGGGCACGCCCTTTTTACTTATTGGGCCGCGGGTAACGCAAAGCAGGCGGCCTCTTCGGCGTTCCGGACGATCAGCCTTCCGTGCGCGAGCACGGGATAGTTCCACGTTTTTCCAGAGAGTGCCTTAAACCGGGCGACCTCTTTGCATTCTGCCGGTGTTGCGGGGATAAGAATCACCTCGCCCTTTTCGCTCACGACGAGCAGCATTTCCATGTCGGCGATGAGCAGCAGTTGTCCGCCGAAGCGCTTGCCTTCCCAGCGGATTTCGCCAGTGGACGCATCAACACAGCAGAAGCGGTCGCCGTCATAGCCGTAGATGTGTCCCTTGTGAAACACCATGTCGTCGAAGTAGGGCCGAAACTTCTTGCTGGTCCACACCAGTTCGGTTGTCCACGCGCTGTCCTTCTTTTGAATCTGGAACATGCGCGCGCCGATGCCGGCCGGGCTGCCCAGCAGCACCCTGTTGCCGTCGGCCACGAGCGGCTGACAGCAGCGGGGGTTCATTTCTTTGGCGGCCAACTGCTCCCACAGGAGCTGGCCCGTTTCCGGCAGGAAGGATTGCAGGCCCGCCTCGCTTGCCATGATCAGTTGGGGCGTCTCGGCGAGGACCGAAAGCTGCGGTGAACTGTATCCGCCGCCGCCGCGTCCGGCTTTCCATGCGGGCTCGCCGGTCATGCGGTCATAGCCGATGAGGCTCCTGCCGTCGGCGCCGTGGGTGAAGACGATAACCCTGTCGCCCGCAACGAGCGGCGAACCGGCAAAGCCCCAGCCCGGCACGCCGGTTTGCGCGTCAGCCTTGATGTCGCGGGCCCAGACCACCTTTCCGGTGGCGGCGTCGAGACATTGCAGCGCCCCGGTGGCGCCGAGCGTGTAGAGCCGTCCCTGTTCATAGGCCGGGGTTGCCCTCGGTCCCGCGCCCATGTCGTTTTCAAAATGGGCCTCTGCCCGGTTGACCCAGACATCCTCGCCGGTGTCGGCACGGCTGCAGGTCACCAGTTGCTGCTGGTCGCGCTGTTCCTGGGTGAAGATGTAGTCGCCCACCGCGATGTAGGACGACCAGCCCGTGCCCACCCGCTTGCGCCAGAGTTCGCGGGGCGGCGTGCTCCAGTCCGTGGAGAAGGTTACCCCGGTCACGCGGTTGTCGCGCGCCGGACCGCGGAAGGCGGGCCAGTCCCCCGGCCCCGTCTGGGCCGGCAATGTGGCGGTGCCGTCGGACTTGGCGGTCGGCGCGGACTTGAGCAGTTCTTCGGCTGTGGGCGTCCAGCGCCAGGCAAGCACCGGCGCGAGACTGCTGGTCAGGCCTTCGGCGCGCAGCGCGCTGGAGCCAAGGGCACAGGCAACCACCACGCCTGCAAGCACCCATTTCCGCACGGACCAGCGGAGCCGGAAGGTCAGCGCCATTGCCGTCACGACGACGGTCGTCAGGACCGGCAGGACCGCCAACAGCAGGAACGGCGCATTTGCCCGCTGTGTGCCGGCCGTCCAGAGCAGTGCGGCAACGACCAGCAGCAGGCCCACCAGCCGTGAGCGCCAAGGGGCGCGGCTGGCCGCGAGCCACCAGATGATCAGTAGCAGCAGCGCCAGAACCGGCGCGGCGATAAAGCCGATCATGCTCTGCTTGTTGGTGGCGCCCATGAACAGGGTCCACAACGACACCGAAAGATGGACGACCACAATCAGAATGGCGGGCCACAGGCGCAGGCGCACTTCGGTGTGCTGCGGAGTGATTTCGAACTGGGGAGATTTGTCGGTCATGATGGGTCCTCATGTGCGGGCTGAAGACAGTATTATGACCGGGCGTCTTGTCCGGGCACAAACAGGTTGCCGTTCCGGGGGAGGCTACTCTGCCCTTTTCAGAACAACCCGTTCCACACAAATTGCGTTCTTCTGGTCCACTTTGGCGTGGGGGAATCCGGAACCTTCAAACTTGATGCTGGCCCAGATTTCATAGGGCCGGTCGGGATGCTCCGGGTCAACGGCGTTTTCCAGGTCGAACTGGATGATCCAGCTCCAGAAGAAGTAGACATAGTACGAGGGGCCGATGGGGAATGCGCCCAGCCGGTACCAGTGATAGCCGGGGCCGGGAATGTCTTCAGGGTGGAGGACGGCCGTGCCGGGGACGCGCTTGTTGATGCAGTCGTAGAGACCCCAGGGCATGGGCAGTGCGTAGCGTTCCATCTCCTTGTCGGACAGTTCGAGACGGTTGGTGACGCCTGATTCCGCCTCAGCATCGGGCACGCGTTTGGCTTCGTCCTGATAGTTGCGCGACAGGTCGGCGGTGTAGTCGAAGAACTCGCCGGGCGGCACGTCGCGAAAGCGGGCGGGCGGTGCCACGCTGACGGGTTGAACCAGCAGCGGCTTCAATTCGGCTTCCATTTCGGCCAGTGCGGTGGCCTGCGCCGGGGGCGCAATGCGGAATGTGATTTGTGTTTTCCATGTGTCGCGGCAACGCTGGGCCACCGCTTCGCGGTTCAGCGGGAAGGTTGCCGGATCGTTGCCCGTGCGGTGCCACTGAGCGTTGAGGTCGCGCCAGAGCACCAGCGTGGCGCGGTCGAGCGGCAGCCGGGCATGGCGCACGCGGCGCAGCAGCACCGCGTCGTCCTTGACCAAAGACTCGGCTTGGTTGAAAAGCTCCTGCGCGCCGCGCACGAAATCGAGATCCAGATAGCGGTATTGGCGGGGCGACGCGCCCATGCTCAGGTAGCTCGGCTTGGCCTCGGCGGCTTTTTCCAGCCGGTCCAGGTAGCCGTGAATCGTCTCGCCCGCCGGGCCGTAAAACCCGTCCATGAAGGTGCGGACCTGCTTCCCGTAATCCTGGTACGGGTCTTCGAGCATCTTCATCATCATCCACACCTTGAAGTCGCGCATATCGGCGAGGACGGGATACTCATGCTCGGTAAACACGCCCTCGACGTTATGTTCGGCATAGAACTGGTAGCTGGTGGGATAGCTGTGGACCGACGGCATGGGCAGGCCGTAATAGGGGGCATAGGTGACGGCGTAGTTCCAGAGGCGCAGGTTCTTCGTGATGGCCGCCCAACTGAGCAGGTGCTCGCGGAAGGGGGTGTTCTCCGGGTCGGTGACGGACTTGGTGAAATTGCTGCCCGTGTCGCACAGCCGCAGGATGAGGTTGTCGCGGGGCCGCAGCGACTTGGGCGGCTTCTGCGTCATCATGTACGCCAGCGAGTCGATGCACACTCCGGGATACTCATTCTTGATGGCGTCGGCGAGGTAATTGAGGAAGTCGAGCAGCGGCCCCGATTCGGAGCCTTCGGCCTTGGTGATGGCCTGGCAGGCATCGCACTGGCATGCGTTCTCCCAGTCGTTCTGCGAGATGTCAAACACGGTCGGCGCGGGCTGTCCATTGCGCGCCGCCTCTGCCCGCGCCTGCGCGATGTAGGCTTTCAGCTTGTCCAGAAACGCCACCCGCAATTCGGTGTTCGTCAGGCACAACTGGGACATGTCCTTCTGGCGCCTGCCGTCGATCAGCGAGAACCATTCGGGATGCGTGGCGAAGTAATGGTCTGGCGGGAAATAGGCGTTGAAGGTGTGCACATGGTAGGGCGGGCCGTAGCCCATCTCACCGCCGTAGTCAGCGCCGATGCCCGCATCACCGTCGCGGTTGAGCCGGTTGCGCGCCGCAAAGCGGCCGTTGTCGCCGCCGTAAAGCATGTAGATGTCGCGATAGCGGAAGGTGGGTTTGCCATGACGGTCCAGGCCGCCTATCGTCAGGTCGGGAGTATTGGGTGCCGATTCTTCATAGGGATTCCACCAGTGCACACCCACCTCATCCTCCAGAAAATGATAGACGGCGTACAGGGTGCCGCGCGGTCTTCCTCCGGTCAGCAGCAGGTCGTTGCCGACCGTGCGGATGACCCATTCCTCAGGGCCGAGCGCTGCGCAGTCGACCCCGGCCTCTTTGGTCTTGGCTGTTGGGCCGACAAAAAGATGGCTCTTGTCAGGTGCCGCCGCCGCTTCAGTCACGACGGTAAAGGTTGCCCCGGTGACTTGTCCCAAGTATGCGGCGAATTCCTTTGCCGCCGTCTGTTCCGGTGCCGTGGCACCGTCACAGAGCACAATCTCCGCGCGGGCCGCGCCCTTTTCCGCGAGCGTGAGCGCCATGGCGGGCAATGCGCCTGCCAGAACCGCCATAAAGATGAAATATGCCGCATGACGACGCATAAGCTGTTCCCTTCGTCTTGAAGAGCCCCATTATGCGGCACCGGGCGCGGCGCAATCCAAGCCGGTCGTGCTTTGGGATGTGCTTCTGGATTGACCGGTTGGCACCTGGGTGTTTATGCTACCGGTGGAGACAGTCCAACCTGAACAAGGAGATAATCTCATGCGCTGGATAATTGGGATTGCGGCGGTTGCGGTCACGGTGTCTCTTGGCGCGTATGCCCTGGGCGGCACCGAAATCACAGGCCAGTGGACAACGGCGGGCAACAAGTCGCGGGTGGAAATCACCAAGGTGGCGGACGGCACCTTCGAGGGCAAGATTGTCTGGCTTTCCGAGCCCAACTATCCGGCGGACGACAAAGAGGCGGGCAAGCCAAAACATGACCGGGAGAACTCGGACAAGTCGCTGCAAAGCCGTCCGATCCTTGGGTTGTCCTTTATGAAGGGCTTCAAGTTCGACGGCAAGAAGGAATGGTCCGGCGGCCTGTTGTACGACCCCGAATCGGGCAAGACGTACAAGGGCAAGATCTGGCTAGAAGACGACGGCACCCTGGGGATGCGCGGATTCATAGGCATATCCCTCCTCGGCCGCACCGAAAAGTGGACCCGCTACACCGAGGCGAAGAAGTAGCGTGACGTAGTGACGTAGGGTGCGTGAAGTGGTGCGAAGCACCACGGAACGCACCCTTGTGAGCCCAAGTAGCCGGCAGGGATGCCGGCGCTCCCAGTAAAGACGGTGCGCTCCGCTTCGCTCCGAGCACCCGAAAGTCCTACAATAGCCCTTTGCCCGATTGGTTATGCCGGATAAACCCTTCTGCGAAGTCCATGCTGGCCTCCTGGCCACGGAAACGGTTCATCTTGTCGTGCAGCACGTAGAATCCCTTTTCGGCATTCTGACTGGGATGGGCATAGCAGGCCTTTCGCTTGCGGTCTTCGGTCGTGGTGATATCCACATAATGCGTGGGTCCGAAATGCTGCGTCTGCATGCCCGATTCCGTCTCGTAATAGAAGAGTTCAAACTTCTTTTTGGCCCGCAGCCAGGTGTCGTACATGAGCAGGGACATGATGCGGTGATCCCGGTGGCCGTCGATCGGCCAATGGGTGAGGAGAATGTCGGGCGCTTCCTCCTTGATCACCTTCCACGCCTCGTCATAACGCTCGCCGTTGAGTTCGGTCGAGCCGTCGATCTGGGTGAGAAACACGGGCCGGGCCTTGAGTATCCTGCACGCCTCCAGCGCCTCCGCCGTGCGGATCTTGGCCGCCTCCTCGTGGCTCTTGCCGTGGATGCCCGCCTCGCCGCGCGTCAGGTACAGCGACACCACCTCGTGTCCCGCATCGGCATAGAGCGCCATCGTGCCGCCTGATGAACTCTCCGGGTCGTCGGGATGCGCCCCGGCCACAATGATTTTCAGTTTGTCTTTGCCGCCGGCCATGGCCGTGGCGGGCAGCATGCCCGCGGCGGCCAGCAGGGCCGCCCCCTGCAGCATATCTCTTCGTGTCATGTTGGACATGGATGGTCTCCTCAGTTTGTCTTTTTTTCTGGGGCCGGACCCCAGGCTTCAACATCCAATAATCGCGCGATGTTGTCTATGGTGGCCCCGCGCCGCACGAGCACGCGGAAATTCTTCACCGTGACCGGCTTGTCCAGCACATGCACCCGCATTTTCATGGCGCGGCCCTGGTCTTCCTCCGCCACCGTGTCCCACGATTTGGTCTTCTTGTTCCACACCTGGATGTCGTAGTCGCGCAGGCCCCATTTGTCGGCCTTCTCGGCGGTTGTTTCGGACTGGTAGGTGATGACCACGAAGCGCGCCACCGCTCTTGGCTCGGGGAATTCTATCTCGACCCACTGCGGCAGGGCCTCGTTTTGTTTGCTGGCCCAGCCTCCGACGTGGCCCCATTTTGAATCATCACGCAGACCTTCTATCACCCCCGCCGGGCCAAAATCGTAGTCCTGGTATTCGTACTGCGAGGAGGCGGACACTCTGGCGCCCGCGGACGCAAGCGCCCAGTTTTGCTCGTCCGGCGCCGGGTCGGGAATGGCATCGCTGGGTTGTAGCGCCTCCGGACCTTTGGCCAGCAGTTCCGCAGGGTCCTTTGTCAGGTAACGAACCCGTTCCTTCATCGCCAGGCGGGCGCGGAACAGGTTGAGAATCCGGTCCTTTTCCTGCGGCTTCCAATCCGCCACGCCCCGGTCATCGCCCCATCCATGCGAAATGGACACGGGCACGCCAAAGTTCTCCACACCCCACTTGGTGTTCGCGAAACCCGACAAGGGTTTCCAGTTGCAGCTCCACAGCACGTTGCGCCAGTTGGGGAACAGGCCGAAAGACCACGGCGCGGGATGGCACCAAGAATCCTGCCAGGTGCCGTGCGCCACCATGGCATAACCGGGCACCGCGCCCAGACCGGACACCCCAACATCGTCCGAAGAGAGAAACACCTTTTCAGGGTCGAAGGCATGCACCTTTTGTGCCAGCGTCTTGACCAGACGCATCATGGCGCGGTCGCAATAGGCGGGCGCGGGGGTCAGGGTGGTCATTCCGGTGGTGATGTAAAAGGTCTCATCCCAAACGAAACCGTCCACATCGGGCCCGTAGGCTTCCAGCAGGGCGCCGAGGTAGTCCTGATACCATTGCACCACCTCCGGGTGCGCCGGGTTGCGGGCGTAGGTCTTGTCCCAGGTGTCCGGCCCCTCCCACCCGGTGATCTTCTTTCCATCGGGGGCGGTGTAATCCCATTCAGGCCGGTAGCCCGGCGTGCCGCTGTCCTGCAACAGGCCGTCGCCGAAATACATCATCACCCGGAAACCCTGCTCCCGCGCCAGTCGGAGTTTTCGGCGCAGATCCTCTTTGGTCATCGGCACCTTGCGCGTTCGCGCCATGGCCGTCCACGCGTCCTGCATGTGTTTGGCGGTGGCGTCATAGCAATAGGTGCCGATGGCGTCGTACCAGCCATGAAAACACAACGCCACGCGCTTGTGCTCCTCCGGCGCGACCAGTTTGGCCAGTTCGGCCACATCCTTCTCCCAACCCTTGCCGTTGTCGCTCAGGTAGTCGTAGTCCACCATGGCGATGTCATGCAGCCAGGCGGGGCCCGGCGGAACCTCGGGGAGCGCGTTCGCATAGAACTGATCGACCGCCGCCTCAAACAGGTTCCCGTTGAACCCCTTTTTGGGAACCCACAGGCAGGTGGTGCGCCGTTCCGGGTTTTCCAGGGGGATGGTGCCAGCGTAGCGGTAATGCACGGAAAGCTCGGACACCCCGGAAACGGACCGATAGCGGAACAGGCTGCTGAACCCGGGGTCCATGGCGATTGCAGCGTCGCTGGCGCCCGCACCGGGCAGACCCAGCACGGGCAGGGCCAATTCCGTGCCCTCTGCTCCGGTCATGGCGCTGCCCAGGCGGTACTCCAACTCGAGCGGGTCGCCGGTCGGTGTGATTTCCCTTGCCCAGCCGTTTTTCATCGGGGCAACGGCCTTGGCCGCCATGCCTGCCGGAAGGGTGTAGAAGCGCCGAATCTCCAGATCGTCGCCGACAGGGGACTCGGTGCTGATTTCAAAGGAATCGGTCAGCAGCCACGCATTACCCCTGTCCGCCAAGTCCACATCCTGCACAATGTGCAACTGGGCGCCGTTGGGCGCCTTGGGTGCGTAGGTGATGCGGAGGCGGGCAGGGGAAGGGGCCTCCATGTTTGTGACAACCAGCACCTGCGGTGCTCCATCCCTGCCAAAGCGGACCACAGGCCCGGAAAACTGGGGCACATAATCCAGCACGGCGCTGAAGTCCGGGGTCAGCGCAACGATGCCCGCGTTGGTCCAGCTGAGCCGGACGGTTGCGTCGTTCTGGCCATGGGCCGGAATGAACGCGGCAAGGCAGGACAGCAAGGTCAGGAGAATCACCCGCGCGCGCGAAGAAAACATGGCACCACCCCGTGGATTTTGCAGGCCGCAAAACAACAACTGCATTGTGCCAATCTGGACGCGCCGGTGCAAGCAGCGTTTTCTTCGCTCGGTAAAGGCAGTGATTTTAGGATGCAGGTGACTGGACGGACACGTACAGGCACGGACGAAAAAGGGTGAAGGGCGAAAGAAAAGGACCAAACAGTCTGGGTGGTCTCCCATTCCTCCCGTGCCTCCATCCTTCCCATGGCTCGTGCTTCTCAACGTGCAGGCAATCCAATTGCATTTTCCAGAACCGAACGCTACAATACTGACCAGTCAGTTCTACACTGGGATTCCTTTATGGAAAATGCGGACAAACGGCAGACGATCATGCAGACAGCCGAAAAGCTGTTCAAGAGCCGCCGCATCCATGAGATCACCCTGGAAGAGGTGGCGCAGAAGGCGCGGGTGGGCAAGGGCACCATTTACCTCTATTTTGAGAACAAGGATGATCTCTTTTTTCAGGTGGCCACCTCCGGTTTTGACGAGCTTTGCGAGCTGATCCGCGAACAGGTTTCACAGGAGGACCGCTTCGAGGACCAACTGCTGCAGATGTGCCGGGCAATCAGCGCCTTTTTCGGCAAGCGCCGGGAAATGTTTCAGATGATGATGGTCGAAGACGCGCGCATGCACGGTTGCCAAAAGTCGTTGCGTGAACGCTGGCTGCTGCGCCGGAAAAAGCTGCGCGAGGCGGTGATGCTGGTGCTGGAACGGGGCGTGACGGAGGGCTGTATACGCACGGACATTTCCGTGGAGACGCTGGCCATCCTGCTGCAGGGGCTCATGCGCACCCGGGCGTACGAATCTGACAAGCAACCGGACGGCCAGCAGGCGGTCATAGAAATCCCCGTGATCATAGACCTTTTCCTCAAAGGTGCGACCAAGGGCGCGGAATAAACGCGGTAAATCGCGGCAGCATCTCTGAAAGACCACAAGAACACCGAAACATGGACAGACACGAATCAACAGATACTGGCGGTGGCGCGTGTTGGACCCTTCGTTGGGGCCTGACGGTGCTGCTGCTTGCGGGTTGCGCCACGGAAGGCCCCAAATGGACGCCCGAGAGCGTTGCCCCGCCTGCGACCCCGCCCGCCGAGGCGCAGGCGGGCGCCCCCATAGAAGGCAGGGTGGAACCGGTCAAACTTCCTGAAGCCCCGCAGACGGCTGAGGCCCTCGCCATCAACCGCGACACGGCCCTGTTGACGGCCATTGTGAACAACCGTTCGGCGGAAGTGGCGCGCTTTGGCCCGAAGATTGGGGACACCCTTGAACCGGAAGCCCGGGCGGCCTTTGATCCCACGCTCTTTGGCAGCCTCAGCTACGGCCATGACGAGCGGAACGCAACAACCTCGACCGGCAGTTCGGGAAGCGGCGGCGGCACGGGGGGAAGCAGCGGCACCCCGGACTACATCCAACAGACCATCGCCATTGTGACAGACATCAGAAACATCGTCGCCGCGGTGGAAAAAACGCCGCAGACGGCGGTGAAGGCGGACACGCTGCTGGGCACGGTGGGCGTGAGCGAACACCTGCCGACGGGCGCCAACCTTACCCTGTCGGGTTCCGCGGGCCATGCGGACACCAATGTGACGGAGGGCAAAGGTGTGGACGGTTGGGCCGTGACCGCGGACCAGCCGCTGCTGCAGGGCGCGGGCGCGGGCGTGAATCTCGTCGCGCTGCGCCAGGCGCGGAACAGGGCGGCCCAAAGCGAGTTCGCTTTCCGCCAGAAGATGCTGGACCTGGTCGAACAGACGGAAACCGGCTACTGGAATCTCGCGCTGGCGCAGAAACTGCTTGAAATTCGGCAATTCGGCGTCAAACTTGCCGAGGAACAGTTGAAACTGACCGAGAGTCTTTTCCAGGCGGAAAAGATCATTCAGGGAGACGTGATGGCCGCGCGGGCCGAGCGCGCAAGCCGCATGGCCGACCTGGCGGATGCGCAGGCCAATTTGCGCGGCCAGGGGCTGGCCATGATTCAACTGCTGAACCCGTCGGCGGCCAGCCAGTGGAATCTCAATTTTACGGCCACGGACCCGATCGACATTGAACAGCGCACACTGGACGCCGATGCCAGCGAAAAGCTGGCCCTGCAGTACCGCCCCGAACTGGCCCAAGCGCGGCTGGACCAGGCCAATGCCGGGTATGACGTGCAGCGCGCGCGAAACGGCGTGCTGCCCCGTCTTGACCTGGTGGGTTCCTACGGGTCGGGCAACACGAACGGTCTGAGTTCGCTGACCACTTCGGCCGCCACGGGCAATGCCCTGTCGGACACGAACAGCGCCCGGGTGGGCATACAGTTTGAACAGCCGATAATGAACCGCGCCGAGAATGCCCGGCTGCGCCGCGCGCGGCTGGCTGAACGGCAGGTGGCCTGCTCGGTGCGCGCCTTGGAGCAGAACCTCGCCCGAGAGGTGCGGCAGGCGGTGGTGGTCGCCGACGGGCAATGGCAGCGCATTCAGGCGACCCGCGAGGCGGTGGAAGCGCGCAAGGAACAGTTGCGCGTGGCGCAGGGGCGTTTCGAGGCAGGCAAAACCACCAATCTCGACCTGCTGATTGTGCAGCGCGATTTCATCCAGTCCGAAGTGGACGAGGCAAACGCGCGCATCCGCTATATACAGGCGCTCACCGTGCTTCATGCGTCGGAGGGCACCCTCCTCGAACGCCGGGGCATTTCGCTGGAACTGGCAAAGCAGGAAGCAAAGGAGCGGGGCGATGGCCAATAGCACAGACCAATTTTCGGGTGAAGCCCACATGAAGAAAAGCATCCCCTTTTCGCAAATTTTCCTGACCGCGCTTTGCGCAGCGCTCATGCTACTGCCTGCCGCGTGCAAGCCCGCCGGCGCGCCTGCGGGCTCCCCGCCGCCGGGCGGCGGCGCCAAGGGCCCGGTTCCCGTAAAGATCGGCGAGGTGGCGCAGCAGTCCGTGCCGGTGCAACTGGCTGCGGTCGGCTCGGTGGAACCCATCGAAACGGTCCAGATCAAGGCCCAGGTGCCCGGACAGGTCATGGAAGTGCGCTTCAAGGAGGGCGATTTGGTGCAGAAGGACCAGGTTCTTTTCATCATCGACCCCCGCCCCTACCAGGTGGCGCTGAAACAGGCCGAGGCGAACCTGTCGAAGGCGCAGGCGCAGCTCGAACAGGCGAAGGCCATGACCGCAAGGGACAGGGCCCAGGCCGAGCGTCTCAAGGCAAGCTTCGCCCGTGACAAGGGGCTTGCCGACAAGAACATGCTTTCCAAAGAGGAGTTTGACCGTTCCCGCGCGGATTTCCAGGCCGCCGAGGCGGCCGTGGCCGCGGACGAGGCCAACGCCAGCGCGGGTGTCGAGGCCATCGAAGCGGCGAAGAGCACCATCGACCAGGCCAAACTCCAGCTTGAATACTGCACCATCACGGCGCCTCTGACAGGGCGCACCGGTGCGGTGTCGGCCAAGGCCGGAAACCTTGTCCGAACGGCCGACGCGGCGCCGATGGTCACCATCAATCAAATCACCCCCATCCGGGTCAGCTTCTCCGTTCCGGAAAAGCGGCTCTCCGAACTGAAACGGCAGATGGCCGAGGGGACGATAGGGGTGGATGCGCTGCTCGACGGGGATGCAACGCCCTGCAGCGGCGCGCTCAGCTTCGTGGACAATTCGGTGGACGCCACCACGGGCACCATCATGCTCAAGGCGACTTTTGAAAACACCGACAGCCGACTGTGGCCCGGCCAGTTCGTGCGCGTGCTGGTAAATGTGTCCGTTTTGGCCGATGCGGTTGTGGCGCCCGGCAAGGCCGTGCAAATGGGGCAGAAAGGCCCCTTTGTGTACGTGGTCACCGCGGACATGAAGGCCGAGATGCGGCCGGTGAAAACAGGCAGCACGCTCAAGGACATGACCGTCATTCTCGAAGGGCTCAAGCCGGGAGAGAAGGTGGTGACCGACGGGCAGTTTGCGACCGCGCCGGGCGCTGAGGTGAAAGAAGCCACCGAGGCGCCGGCCGCAGTGGCCGGACCCGCCGCGGCGCCCGCCGCCGGAGCGCCCGCGAAATGAGCATTTCCTCCCTGTTCATTCGCCGGCCGGTCATGACCACCCTGATCGTGCTGGCGCTGATGCTTGCGGGCGTGCAGGGCTACCGCATGCTGCCGGTAAGCGACCTTCCCAACGTGGATTTCCCCACCATCACCGTCACGGCCACGCTGCCGGGCGCCAGCCCCGAGACGATGGCCTCCGCCGTGGCCACGCCGCTGGAGCGCGTGTTCTCGACAATCCAGGGCGTGGACTCAATGAACTCAACCAGCGTGTACGGTTCGACGCAGATCACGCTCCAATTCGCCCTCGAACGCAACATCGACGCGGCCGCGCAGGACGTGCAGTCCATGATCATGCAGGCGAACAAGGACATGCCCAAGGACATGACCAGCCCGCCGTCCTATCGCAAGGCCAACCCGGCCGACACGCCGATTCTCTACCTGGTGCTCAAGTCCTCCGTGCTGCCGCTGTCGGACGTGGACGAATTCGCCGAGACCATGCTGGCCCAGCGCATCTCCATGGTCAGCGGCGTTGCGCAGGTGCAGGTGTTCGGTTCGCAGAAATACGCGGTGCGCGTGCAGTTGGACCCGCAGGAACTGGCCACACGCCAGGTGGGCATCAATGAGGTGTCGGCGGCGGTGCAGAGCGCCAACGTCAATCTGCCCGCAGGCGATCTGCAGGGGACAAACCGCGCCTTCACCGTGCAGGCGGAAGGGCAAATCTTCCGGGCCGACGGCTACGGGCCGCTCATCGTTGCCTATCGGAATGGTGCGCCGGTGCGCCTGAACGACGTGGGAAAGGTGTCCGACAGCGTCGAGAACGACAAAGTGGCCAGTTGGTTCCGCGACACCCGCGCAATAGTGCTGGCCGTGCAGCGCCAGCCCGGCACCAACACGGTCGAGGTGGTGGAGGGGGTGAAGGCGCTCCTGCCGTCGTTCAAGGAGCAGTTGCCCAAGGCGGTGGAGATGGAGATTCTGTTCGACCGTTCGCAGTCGATTCGCGAATCCGTGAACGACGTGAAGTTTACCCTCATGCTGACCACCGCGCTCGTGGTGCTGGTGATATTCCTGTTCCTGCGCCATGTGCGGGCGACATTGATTCCCGCGCTGGCCCTCATCTCGTCCGTGGTGGGCACCTTTGCGGCGATGTACGCGTTTGGGTTTAACATCGACAACCTGTCCCTGATGTCGCTGACGCTGGCGACCGGGTTTGTGGTGGACGACGCCATTGTCATGCTGGAGAACGTTATCCGCCACATGGAGAAGGGCGAGAAGCCCATGGACGCCGCCTTCATCGGTTCCCGGGAAATCGGGTTTACCATTGTGTCCATGACCGTGTCGCTCGTGGCCGTGTTCATTCCGGTGCTCTTCATGCCGGGCATCATGGGGCGCATCTTCCGTGAATTCGCCATTACCATCAGCGCCGCCATCCTGATCTCGGGCGTCATTTCGCTCACCCAGACGCCCATGCTGTGCAGCCGTTTCCTCCGGCCGCCCGATGAGGGCCGCCACGGCCTGCTGTACCGCGTGCTTGAATGGGGCTTTGATTCCATGCTCTGGGTGTACCGGTGGACGCTGTATGGCGTCATGCGCGCCCGCCCGCTTGTCATGCTGGTGTTCGTCGCGCTGATCGTGCTGACCGGGTATTTGTTCACCATCGTTCCCAAGGGATTCATCCCCTCCGAGGACACGGGGCAGATCCGGGTCACCACGGAGGCGGCGCAGGGCGTCTCCTTCAGGGAAATGACGGAGCATCAGCAGGCGCTGGCGGCCGTCGTCAACCAGGACCCGAACGTGCAGGCTTTCATGTCCTCTGTCGGCGGCGGCGCCACCTTCACCGCCACCGCCAATGCAGGGCGCATGTTCATCGTCCTCAAGGACCGGGACAAGCGCATCGGCGTGGAGCAGTTCATAGCCAAGATGCGGGCCACGCTGGCAAAGGTGCCCGGCATCAAGGCCTATCTGCAGAATCCGCCCCCCATCGCGCTGGGCGGGCAGGTGACCAGGGGGCAGTACCAGTACACGCTTCAGGCGACCAACCTGGACGACCTGTACAACTTCGGGCCCATCCTGGAGAAGAAACTGAAGGAGGCCAAGCTCGAGAACGGCAAGGGCCTGCTCGATGTGAACAGTGACCTGCTGCTCAAGAATCCCGAGGCCAACATCGAGGTGGACCGGGACAAGGCATCCTCGCTGGGACTCTCGGTCGGACAGGTCGAGGACGCGCTTTACACGGCCTACGGGTCGCGGCAGATTTCCACGATTTACGCGCCCACCAACCAATACCGTGTGGTCATGGAACTGCTCCCGGAATACAAGTCCGACCCGTCCTCCCTGTCCCTGCTGTACGTGCGCTCCTCCACGGGGAAACTCGTGCCGCTGGACACGGTCACACGGGTCAGGAAAGAGGTCGGCCCGATGACGGTGGCACATTTGGGCCAGTTGCCCTCGGTTACCATCTCGTTCAACCTGCCGCCCGACGTGTCCCTCGGCGCGGCAACGGAACTGGTGGCGAAGGTGACCCGTGAGACGCTGCCCTCGACCATCACAGGCAGCTTCCAGGGCACCGCCCAGGCGTTCCAAAAGTCCATGGGCGGGACCATGTTCCTGCTTTTTGCCGCGCTCGTCGTGGTGTACATCGTGCTGGGCGTGCTGTATGAAAGCTTCATCCACCCGATCACCATCCTGTCAGGCCTGCCCGCGGCCGGTGCCGGCGCACTGCTGACACTGCTGCTGTTCGGCAGCGAATTGAACCTCTATTCGCTGGTGGGTTTGGTGATGCTGATCGGCATTGTGAAGAAGAACGCCATCATGATGGTGGACTTCGCGCTCCAGAAGCAGCGCGAGGAGAACCTGAAACCCTTTGACGCCATGTACGAGGCCGCGCTGGTGCGGTTCCGCCCGATTATGATGACCACCATGGCCGCGCTCATGGGCACGCTGCCCATCGCCCTGGGCATGGGCGCCGGTTCCGAATCGCGGCGTCCCCTGGGCCTCGCCGTGGTGGGCGGCCTGGTCGTCTCGCAGATGTTAACCCTCTACATCACGCCCGTCTTCTACACCTACATGGAGGCCTTCGCGGGACTCTTCAGGCGGAAGAAGGCGCAGGAGGACGTGGTGTTGTCGGACGCAGCCGCAGTGACCGAAATGGAGGGGTAGGGTGCGTGGAATGCCGCGAAGCGGCATGGAACGCACCGTCTTGACTGAACACTTCTCTATGCCTCATTTTCACCCACCCTGACTTTCTTCTGTCTTGCCAAAACCCGGGCAAGGGGGTATGCTCTTCCTGTCAAGCCCGATGGGGGCCGTATCTTTCTTTCGACGCCACCCGGCCGTGGAACCATAAGGACAGGGCCATGAGCGAGAACATGAAGAGCGGGATCATCCTGCTGGCGGCGCTCCTGCTGGGCGGGTTGCTTGTGGCGGGATTGGTGCAGCAGGTCGAACTGGGGCGCGCCGGAAAACCAAAGCCGGAAACCCAAAACCCAGCCGCACATTGGGTGACGGAGCCCGCGGTATCGCCCCCCGCCAATACCGCACCGGCACAGCCCGCAGTCGAAGTGAAGCCCGCGGTGTCCATCCCGGCCAATGTGCCGCCCGCCCAGTCAATCGCAAAACAGGCACTCTCGCTGGTTCCCAAAGTGAACCGGGAAAGCCCCCCCACGGTGGACTTCTTCGGCAAGCCGCTGGACGCCTTCGGCATTGAAGTCAACGAGCGGGTCGGCATTGCGGGCCAGGTCGTGATGGCAGGGCGGCCCGTGCCGGGCGCCACGGTGCTGCTCCGGCGTGTTTCGCGGAAAATAGCCGACGGCGCGCCCGACTATACCGGGGTGGCCGCCGACCCGTCCGGCGGGCCGGAATGGACCACCGTCACCGATGCGAACGGCAAGTATGCGTTCTATGGGTTGGATGACGGCCACTACGGCCTCAGCGCCCACACGGACAGCGCCTGCGGCGTGGAGGATATGACCATCCGGGAGGGCAGCATTCCCGGCCGCCTGTCCGGAAAGATTGCCTACTTCGCGGGCCGGGCCCACATGACCATCGAGCTATGGCCGTCCGGCGCGCTTTCGGGCCTTGTGCTGACGCCGGAAGGCCAGCCCGTTGCCGGGGCCGTCATCTATCCCTATGAAATCCAATTCCCAACCGGTTCGATGCGGGTGGAGCCTGTTCCGCAGGTGATGTTGAGCGTGAAGAGCGGAGAGGACGGCGTATTCCAGTTCCCGCGCCTCCCCGCCGGGCGATGGCGCTTGGCCATCGGCGCGCCGGGATACGCGGACCGGAAAACAGACTGGCTGTCCACCGGGGGCCAGTCGGCCGAGATTCGCCTGAACAGGCCATGAAACACCGTCACGGTGAACGGCCAATCCCTCCAATTGAAACTGGACTATCCCTAATCCCGGCCTCCCGGAACGGTTTCTCTCGACACCCCACGCCGGTTCATGCTATGGTGTGGGGGTCCTCGATGGGAAGTGGAATGTGCCGTCCAAGGCGGCGGTTCAACGTTACATAAGAAACGGAGTGTCCGGCCCACGAGCCGTTCGACCCCGAAAAGAGGTGAACACATTGGCCAGAACAAACTACGGATACGAGAAACGCCAGAAAGAACTGGCCAAGCAGAAGAAGAAGGCGGAAAAGGCGCAGAAGAAGCTTGAAAAGGCGCATCAGCCCGCCGATGGCGAGCAGGACCCGGAGCAGGAGGAAACCGATCAGGAGTCCTCCGAAGAGGCGAAAGAATCCGAATAGGGTTTCCGCGCCGGATTGCGCGTCACGAAGCCGAACCCCCATACGCTGGGCCGAGCCCAGTGGCAGGTTAGTTCCCCCGGAACGGTTTCGTGGACCTGAACGCGCGGCAAAGGGCAAACAACCACGAAACTTGGGAGTCGGATCATGAGAATCTCCATCCTTGCGCTGATTGTGACGCTGGGTTGCATGCTCTTCGCCTTTACGGCGACGGCGCAAACGCCGACCACCGACGCGCCCGGCACGATACACGTCTTCAACGGCAAGGACCTGACCGGGCTGTACAAGTGGATCAAGGACCGAGGCCGCGACAAGGACCCGAAAGACGTGTTCACCGTAGAGGATGGCCTTCTTCACATTTCCGGCGAGGAAATGGGCTGCGTCACCTCCACCGATGAATTCGAGAACTTCCGGGTCATCATGGAATTCAAATGGGGCGAGGTGACCTGGGCCAACCGCAAGGACGCCGCGCGCGACAGCGGTATGCTGCTGCATTCGACCGGCGAGGACGGTGCCTACAGCGGCATCTGGATGCACTCCATCGAATGCCAGATGATCGAGGGCGGCACGGGCGACCTCTTGGTCGTGGGTGACGGTTCGGATGAGTTCCACCTGACCGCGCCCACAGCACCGGAGCTCGACAACAACTGCGGCGTCTACAAACCGGGCGGCCAGCCGAGAACGATCCAGTCGGGCCGCATCAACTGGTGGGGCCGTGATCCGGAATGGAAGGACACAAAGGGATTCCGCGGCAAGCAGGACGTGGAAAAGCCCGTCGGCGAGTGGAACCGCTACGAATGCGTCGCCCAGGGCGACAAGATCACGGTCATTCTCAACGGCGTGACCGTCAATGAATGCCACGACGTCAAGCCGCACAAGGGCCGCCTCCAGATTCAGTCCGAAGGCGCCGAACTCTTCGTTCGCCGCTTCGACGTGGTGCCGCTGTCCGCTCCGGCGAAATAGAAAGTCCTGCAACACCGGCAATGCCCGACCACTTGAATGCCTGAAAGGGACCGGCATGAAATCCTTTATTATCCCCGCGCTGACAACCGCACTCCTGGGAGGCTTCTGCATGGCCGCATCCGCACAGGAACAGACCTACGCCGAAAAACTCGGCTGGCCCGCAGGCGCGCGGGTGGTCATCTTCCATGTGGACGATGCGGGCATGTCGCACGACTCCAATCTGGGCGCCATTGAGGCCATGGAGAAGGGCGTCGCCACCTCCACCAGTGTCATGTACCCCTGCCCGTGGGTTGTGGAAATGGCCCAATACGCCAAGAAGCACCCCGATGCCGACATCGGTCTGCACTCCACCTTCACCTCCGAGTGGGACATCTACCGCTGGGGTCCCCTCGCGGGCAAGAAGGCCGTGCCGGGCCTGACCGATGATGAGGGCTGTCTGTGGCATTCAGAGCAGGAGGCGGCCAAGAACGCCACCCCCGACGAGGTGGAGGCCGAACTGCGCGCACAACTGGACCGCGCCACCGCCATGGGCCTCAAGCCCACGCACATTGACACCCACATGGGCACGGTGTACACCCGGCCCGATTTCCTGGAACGCTACATCAAGGTCGGCGCGGAAAACGGCATCCCGGTAATGGTGCCCGGCGGGAACGCCTATTTTCTGGGCAAGGACTCCCCCGAACTCGTCGGCGGCGTCAAGGCGCTGGGTGAAAAGGTATGGGCGCTCGGCCTACCCGTGCTCGACGACCTCCACACGGGATTCGGCTGTGAAAAGCCCGCCGACAAGAAAGCCCAGATTCTCGATTTCCTGCACAACGTGAAGCCGGGTGTCACCCAGTTTATCGTGCACTGCACCCGCCCCTCGGAGACCTTCGTGAACGTCTGCGGTTCCGGCCCCATGCGCCTCGCCGAACTGGAGGCGCTCACCTCGCCGGAAGTGAAGAAGGCCGTCGCGGACGAGAAGATCATCCTCACCACCTGGCGCGAACTGAAACAGCGCCGCAATGCGGTAAAGTAGAGGAGGCTTCCAGCCCCCTTCCTCGTTCGCCGGCGGTAACGCTTGAAAGAACGCGGCAAGATGCCGCGTCTACATTGCCGACACGTGGCGCCCGCTGTCTTACTTCAGCCCCAGAGCCCCCAGAATGATGGTGCCGAAAACGTAGGCCCATACCTGCAGGAATATGCTGCCCGCATCGCTCTGGGCCTTGTCGGGAATGTCGTTCTTGGGAACGGTCAACGCCTTGATATGCTTCATCGGGGGTTCCTTTCGCATGGCAGTTTGCCAAAGCTACTTCTATAACACCGTTTGCGTCAACCCCTATTTCTAATGCCATGTATTCCTGTTATGAACGGTACTGGTCCACCCAGCGCACGGTCAGCGGGCCGTTTTCCGGCGCGAGCGCGGCTTCGGGCAGTTCAATCTGTATGAAACCAAAGCACAGGCAGACGCCAAAGGAGGCCCAGCGCCTGCCGTCCTGGGCGATCACTTCAAAGCCTTCCAGGCGCGTGAACGGCCGGTTCTCTTTGTACCGCAGCCCGATGAGCAGTTTCTTTACGGGGCAGGCCGGGTCAAGCAGGAGTGTCGCCTCGCCAATGCCCGAAGGGCTGGTAATCACCAGCCGGGGCGCCGTGGTGCCCTGACCCACCACCCATTCATCCTCTGGATTCTTGGGCGTGAACTGGATCGTCTCCGGGCAGGAAACCACACCGTCGCCAACGACGCGAATGTTGAACAGCGCCCCATTGGAGGCCGTGATGTCCGCCGTGACCGGAACCTCGGTGACCGCCTGGGTCACAATGGTGCCCGGCGCGGGCGGCGTGACTTTTATGGACACACTGACCTGCTCGGGATAGGACTCGGCCACCAGGATGATGGGCGTGTCCACCGTGTAGCCGCCGGTCGGGAAGGAGAAACTGGCCTCCAGCCGCCAGGCCGCGTCGCTGAGCTGGTTCTTGGTCAGGGCCCCCTCGAATCCATAAGGCCCGGACAATCCGTATCCGAAGCGCCCGGAGAAGGGGGTCAACTGAACATTGGTGTTGCCCGCCTCGCCCAGTCCGCAGTCACAGCGGGGGCATCCGCCCATGAACAGGGCGGCCAGAAGCAGGGCCAAACACATTCCCGAACGATACGCAGTGTGCATGTTCATAGTTTTCACCTCGGTCACTTTACCGGCGACCGCACAATTTGTTTCACCCCCAGGCCCGGAACCCGCTATGCGGAACTATCCCCGCACGGCGGCCCTGCGGCAAGAGTTGAAGCGCTCCCAACCCTGCGGCTAGGATTCACTCTAAGGAACATCCCCTGACTCCCCCCTATTCGCGGAAGGAAAGGTCAAGCGCATGCACGCGGCTAAATACTCTAGGAACACTCTCTTGGGCGTCGGCCTGACACTCACCCTCTCCCTGGCAACACTGGCCGGGACCGTATCCGCCCAGCAACCCAAACTCCCCGGGAAGATTAAGCGGGTGGACATCGTCCACATGTCGCACACGGACATCGGTTTCACCGACCATCCGGCCGTCACCCGCGAGCAGCAGATGCGCTATCTCGACATCGCCATCGACGGCGTCCTGGCCACGGAGCGCTCCCCCAAAGACGCCCAGTTCGCCTGGACCGCCGAGTCCGCGGTCACCGTCGAGGACTGGTGGCAGAAGAATTCTCCGGAACGGCGGCAGGACCTGATACGGGCCATCAAGACCGGCCGTCTCGAAATTGCGGCGCTGGCCATGAACCAGACCGCCACGCTCAACGCCGACCAATGGCAGACCACCCTGCACTGGCTGCCCGAGGAGCTGTGGAACGCTGCGCAGCCGAAGACGGGGATTCAAAACGACGTGAACGGCTTTCCCCGGGCAGGCGCGTCGGCGCTGCTGAAACGGAACGTGCCCAACCTGTGGATGGGCATCAACCCGACCAACGGCCAGGCCCCCTTTCAGGTGCCCATGGCCTTCTGGTGGAGAATGCCCGACGACCGCGTCCTCTTCGTCTGGCTGGGCGACGCCTATCCCAACGGCTTCTACTACTTCTTCGCCGACTCCTGGCGCCATGGCCCCGTGCCCGAATCGACCGACACGCGCTACCGGCCGCCCCGCCGGGGCGAGTTCTATCCCACCGACGAGGCCGCGCTGCGCAAGGCCCACGCCCGGCTCTGCGGACGGCTCGCCGAACTGGAGGCGCGGGGATACAAATACCCCGTGCTTCCCCTCTCGGTGACCAATGAATGGCGCATGGACAACGACCCGCCCTTCCTGGGACTGGCCGACTTTGTGGCCGCATGGAACCAATTGAAGCTGCAGCCCGAGCTGCGCATGACCACGGTGACCCAGGCCATTGACGACGTGAAACCGAGCGTTGATGCAGGCATGCAGGTGTATGCAGGCGAGTTCCCCGACTGGTGGACCAACGGCTGCGCCTCCGGACCGAGGGAGGTGGCCGCGTCGCGCCGGGCCAAGCGCAACCTGACCGCCGCGCTCAGTCCCGTCTGGTCGGCCACGCCGGACGCGAAAACCCGCGCCGAAGCCGACCGCCTGCTGCGCCAGTTGTGCCTCTTCGACGAGCACACCTGGGGCTCGGCCGACAGCATTGGACTGCCGAGCGACATCGACACGCTGGGGCAGTACAACGAAAAGGCCCGCACCGCCTACTATCCCCTGGCCATGTCCAAGGTGCTGCTGGCGCAGCGCGCCCGCACGGCGATCTACCCCCTCGAATACGGGTACTACGTGGCCAACACCGCCACCCGGCCGTGGAGCGGTTGGGTCACCATGAAAACGACCGCCCTGCGCGAAAAGGTCGATGCGTTGGAAAATCCCGTCACGGGCGCCAAGACACCGCTGGAATTGCTTCCCGGCTATGCCCAGTTCACCGGTCCCGCCAGCCCGGACCAGATGACGCCCGAAGCGGACAACGGCACCGTCGCCGACAACGCGCCAAACCAGCTTGTCCGATTCTGGATGGAGAATATCGCCCCGCAAACCACCGTCCGGCTTGTCCCCGGTGAAAAGACCGCCCCTCCGGCACCGACGGCCGCCGCACCCACCGTGGAGGTGGATGAAAACGGCTGGCCAACCTCCGTCCTGTGGCCGGGCATGAAAAAGCCCCTGTTCACCGAAAGTCCGGGCTCCTTCGTTTCCATCGAACTGATCGAGCCCTCCGGGCGCTGGAAGTACAACGAAATACTGCAAAGCCGCGATGCGGAATGGCGCAAACGGGCTTTGAAAGAAACGTCAGCAACGGCGGCCGGCAAGACCCGGATCGAGTCCAACGCCCACACCACCGTCTACACCCAGTCGATGAACCATCCCCGGCTCAAATGGATGACACGCACCCTCGAGGTTCACCACCACGACACGCGCGCCGTGCTGACGGTCCGGCTTTACCGCACCTCGTCCGAACTGCCCGAGTGGTTCTACATCGGCTGCGCCATGCCCACCGGCGACACGCTGCCGCTTACCTCCTGTGGCGGCTATCCCTTCACCCCCTTTGCGGACCAACTGCCCCACTCCTGCCGTGACCACTTTGCCATTGACAGTTGGGCCGACTACGTCACCCCTGACGGCCACTGGCTGTGGGTCACCCGCGACGCGCCGGTCGTCAGCTTCGGCGGTCCCCAGCCGCTCAGGCATCTGGAGGACACGCCGCCCAATCCAAACCAGGCCTCCGCGCTAGTCTTCGACAACACCTGGATGACCAACTTCGTCGCCGACAGCCACGGCATCTTCGAGTTCCGTTTCGACCTGGTGTGGAAAGATTGGGACACGGTTGTGACAGCGCAGGACGCCGCCAACCTGGCCGAAACGCTCTTGTCGGAACCGCAGGTTATCATTCAGCCCAACCTCAAGGAAGACCCCATCTTCATGGAGCGGCTGTACAAACCCTGACAACCCTGTCGGAAGGTGCCACGGCACAATGTGCAGAATTACAGACGGATTTCATTCAAAGTATGTCTCGTCCAGCTCTTTCACATTGGCCCCCTTAAACTCACCATGCGGAGTGCAGATAGTGTATGTCTCTCCATTCCAGGTATACGCTACCACTTTCCCTGAGTCATTGGTCATGATCTGAATTGCGGCATATATATCCGGAATATCCTCATGTTTTTCGATACGAGCATAGTTTGCAGCATTGGGGGGGAGGTGCATCGCCGGTAATTGAGAAGCGACGGCAGAAATACAGGATCTTTTTTGTCTTGTGGGTGCATATGAAGTCAGGACCGCGACCAAAAAGTCCATTGACTTCTCTCTCGGTCATTTCCACCTTTAATTGTTTGTATAATCTGTATTGTTCGCCCCCTTGGTGCTTGCAGAAGACAAGCAGGACAGCAAAGATCAAAGCGCTCATAGCCAGCAGGGTTCTTTTCTTGATAGTGTTCATTTTGCTCTCCCTTTCCCCCTGGCACGGAGTTCTGCGCGGCCACGTTGGGATCGCAATGTGTAACTTTTCAGGCAGGGCAATACCCCGCACAATACGGACAACAAGGAAGAATAATCCTGTTTAATTCGCTATGACAATCTCCGCGGAGACGCCATAGTGGTCTGAGAGGTCAATGGTCTTGCCGTTGAACTCGTGCGTGGCCCGCTGGATATGCTGGACGCGGACGACGGTCTTCGTTCCCTGCGGGTCGAGCAGAATGTGATCGATAAGCGCAAGCTTGTTACCCCGGCCATCGCCGACCTTCTTCCAACTGTTCTTGAAATCCGACGAGTACGGACGCGGGTCATCAATGGCCGATTCACTCATCCCTGTGGCCTTCATCAAAAACACGTACTCTTTAGAATCCTTTTTGATGTTGAAATCCCCCACGAAGAACTGCGGGACCTGCGCGCGCTTATACGGCACGAGAAGCTCCTTCACTGCTTGTTCGCAGTTGGTAGTCTTGTAGATTCCCCTGCCCGTGGGGAAGTGGGTGCCCGCCATCTGGAAGGTCAGGCCGTCCTTGCGCCCTTCAATGAGCGTGCACCCCTTCGCCGCCAGATGGTCGACGCCGTGGTTTTCTTTGAACACAATATTCGCCTTGTACGTGATGGGCACCCGGCTGACGAAAAGTACGCCGCTGCTCAACTGCCAGAAGTGACCCGAATAACGGGGAAGGACCACGTAGGGATAGACCGGCCTGAGCCCCTCCACCAATTGCTGAACGGCCTGCGGATCAAGCGCCTCCTGAAAACACACCACGTCGTAGTCCTGCTGCTTGAGAAAGTCGACTATCCAGGGGGCGCGCTCGTACTGCATTTTGTCCAGCTTTGCAGTGAAGTCTGCAAGAAGCGTCGGCAGCATCTGGATGTTCCACGTGAGGATTTTGAGGGTGGCTTCCGACTTTGCGGCAACTTGATTGATTTCCTTGTCCGAAGTCGCATAGTCACGCAGGCAGATCGGGCGCGTCTGCCACACGACATAAGACAGAAGTCCGCCGGTAGTCAACAGTGCCAGAGCAAACAGGGAAAACAGTCCCGGCAACAACTTCTTTCGCATCTACTTTCTCCTAGGTCATGCTGCCTTTAACTCTTGTGTTCTTCCCGGCAGGAGTCCATGCTGCCCGATCGGCAGGTTATGCCGCGCAAATCAGATACAAGCCGTCTTTCTCTATGCATTCTTTGCATTCCGTGGTTCAACTCTTCTTCTTTTTGGTTGCGGCCATCGGCCACGATGCGTAGATTGTGTGCAGTGCTACTTGCCCGCCTTGATCAACTGACTTATGAAACCGTCCGGCGCGCAGGCGGCGGCAATGTCCTGTCCGGCAAAGGCCAGGGGATAACTCCACACCACCATGTGGTCGTAGTAATCATGGCCGTGGCAGGTGCCGCCGGTCTTGGAACAGATGCCGCAGGGCTGCGCCCAAGGCATGGCGTGCGGTCCGCGGAATATCGTGTCCAGCATCCCCCTGGCCGCCAGTTCGCCGTCGGCCGTGCGTCCCTTGTAGAGATAAACCATGGCGGCGGTGGCGTTGCACTGAATGAATATGTCGCGGGACCAGCAGGTGCCCGGAATGCCCGAGCCGCCGCCCTCCTCGCAGAGTGTCCCGTCGGGAAACACGGCGTCGACCATGCCAAAGGGCGATGCGGGCACATTGAGTTTCATGACGCTGTCCAAGGCCTTCTGGATGCGGTCTTCCGGCAGTGCGTCGGGCAGGCCGAGCACGCGGGTGCACCACACGCCGCTCAACTGCATGGAGGGACAGGCGTCATTGCTGCGCTGGGTGGCGCTGTCGTTGTAGACGCGGTAATAGGATCCCGTCCATAGTTTCTCCTCATAGGCTTTCTGTCCCTGCGCGAGCGTGCCCTTCCATTGCTCCGCCTGGGCGGTGTCGCCCGCCAGTTCGGCCATCTTGATGCCGCACACCAGCGTGGCCAATCCCTTGCCGGCCGTGTAGCTGCTCGCGCCGTACCAGGGCCAGTTGTCCATCGGGTTGTTGGCGGGGAAGGTTTCCCCCTTGATGGCGTGGGGCTGGTCGTCGACCAGTCCGTCGCCGTCCGTGTCCAGCGACATCATGAAATTGATGGAGTCGCGCGCGGAATTATAAAAGTCCTTGAAGAAGGCTTTGTCGCCCGTGCTCAGGTAGTACCGGTAAATAATTTGTGCGTATTCGCCCGCGCCGCAGGTGTGCTGGCAGTGATAGCGCGGGTCACGGATGCCGAAGGCCGCCCCCAGCATGAAGGGCGGCTCGCCGTCGCGCAGTTGGAAATGTCGAATAGCCTTGAGTGTGGTCAATTCCAGTTCGGGGAAAAAGAACAGCGCGGGCCAGTGGCCAAAGAAACGGCAGGGCATGGTCTCGGTGATGGAACAGGTCGAGAAGCTTTCGTTCACCAGGAACAGCCCCTCTTTGCCCCACCAGTCATCGGCGCGCTGCCGGGCAATCCACAGCGAGTCTTTCGCCAGGTCATACGGGGCCGCGATCAGGGTTTCCTTCAGCCAGCCCGGAAGCTCCGTGCCGTACAGCGCGTTTTGAAAGCCCAAAATGCGCCGCAGCCAGTCTTCCCGCTGCGCCGCGGCCCGCACCATCACGGCCTGCGCATCGGCAAAGCGCTCGCTGTAGAAATGCTTCTCCACCCGCCCCGAACTGTCCCGCAGATAGGGCTGGCACCAGGTGAGCATGAATTTCACGCTCTTGCGTTCGCCCGGCGCCACGTTCAGCGTGGCCGAGGCCCGGACGCCCAGCTCTGCGTTTTCCACGGTGCCATTCTGGACGGCAACCGCGTAACTGTGCCGCACCCATTCGGGCAAACGGTCCAGCGGGGCGTGCGTCACCTGCATGCCCTGCCAGGCGCCCTCGGAAAAGGCGGCCGTCTCCCCCTTGGGAAATCCGTCCGGCGAGAAGGACAGTGTCGTGCTGCGCGCGCTGTCGCCAAGGTTGGTGACGAACACCTCGAAGCATGCCGCAGGTGTGTTCGACTCGGTGGCATCGCCCGGCAGGAAAGGGCTGAAAGCCCGCACTTCCACACGCAACGGCAGGTCCAGTTCATAACGGGCATCGGCAATGGGAAAATGGCCGAAGTAGTGAACCGCCCTGGCATCGCCAACGCCCTCCAGCGGCGTGGAAACCGAATAGGTCTTTCCCTCGGTCGTCAACGACAGAAAGGGTTTCCCAATCATGACGGGCGATGGGTACCGGTTGAAGATGGACGCCTTGCCCAGCCGTCCCTCGGGATCAAAGCATACATAGCCCGTGCCAATGCCGCCCAGCGGCATGCCCCCGTCCTCCAGCGCGCCCGCGCCATACACCGTTCCCCAGGCAGGCGCGGCCAAACCCTCGACCGCGAAGGATTGCAGCGCCTTCGCATCCGCCGAAGCGTCAAACAGCGGAAGAACTGCTGGCGCGGCAAGCGCGGCAAGCACCATATGGACGGCAAGAAGCAGCATGGCAAGTCTCCCTTCGCGGCATTGTTTGAGCCCACTGGCAGATTATAACGCATTCGGCTCCTCGACCCTAAAGGGAATACCGTCAACGCCCGGATGCGTTTCCGCGCTTGAAATTGCCGGTCCAGACGGCCCGAATTCCCCGCAACCGCCCCAATCCTTTGCTTTGCAGGGCCTGATTCTGCTATACTTTGATCCTGACGAATCATCCCTCGGTTGGGGCGGCCGCCCCGATCTCACCAAAGCAGGTTTTTCATGATACCCATTGATCGGATTAGAAACGTTGCGATTATCGCGCACATTGACCACGGCAAGACCACCCTGATCGACAGCATCTTCCGCGCCACCCGCATGTTCCGCGAAAATGAGCGGGTGGCCGAGCGGGTGATGGACAATAATGAGCTGGAACGGGAGCGCGGCATCACCATTCGCGCCAAGCATTGCTCGGTCGAATGGAAAGACTACCTGATCAACATCATCGACACGCCGGGCCACGCCGATTTCTCGGGCGAGGTCGAGCGTATTCTGTCCATGGTGGATTCGGTGCTGCTGCTGGTGGACGCCAACGAGGGTCCCATGCCGCAGACGCGCTACGTGCTTATGCGCTCGCTGCGGCTCGGGCTGCGCCCGATCGTCATCGTCAACAAGGTGGACCGGCCGCAGGCCGACCCCGTGAGCGCCCTGCACAAGACTTTTGACCTCTTCGTCGAGCTGGGCGCTAACGACGACCAGTGCGACTTTGCCACCCTGTACGGTTCGGGCCTGCACGGCTGGATCGTGCGCGACTTGGAAAAAGACAAGCACGAGGGCATTGACCACCTGTTCGAGACGCTTATAGAGCGTGTGCCCTGCCCAAAGGGCAATCCCGACGCCCCCTTCCTCATGCAGGTGAGCACCATCGGCTGGAACGACCATATAGGCCGCACGGCCACGGGTCGCATTATCCAGGGCACCATCCGCAAGGGCCAGGAAATCAGCCGCGTGACCACACGCTGGAAGAACCCGCGCGGCTTTGCCACACAGGGCGTGGAGGACGACGAGTTCGTGCAGACGGGGGTGTCGCTGGAAAAGGCCAATTACGTTTGGCTTACCGAGGGAACGGACTCTCTGATTGCCGAGGAGGCCGGTGCGGGCGAGATTGTCACCATCGCCGGGCCGAAACAGCTCGACATCGGCGACACGCTTTGCGCACCCGAACTGGAAAACGCCGGGCTGCCGCCGCTTGAAATCGAGGAGCCGACCGTCTCCATGCTGTTCCTCGTGAACACGGGCCCCTTTGCGGGACGCGAGGGCAGCGCGGTCACCATCCGGCAAATTCGCGCGCGCTTGGAGCGCGAGTTGCGCACCAATGTGGCGCTCCGCGTCGAGGACATCGAGCGCCAGGACGGCGTGAAGGTGTCCGGCCGCGGCGAACTGCACTTGGCGATCCTCATCGAGGAAATGCGTCGGGAAGGCATGGAACTGTGCGTGTCGCCGCCCGAGGTCATCACCAAGCTCGATGACCAGGGGCACCTGCTGGAGCCGATGGAAGAGTTGGCCATAGACGTCCCCATCGAGCACCAGGGCACGGTCATCGAGAAGGTGTCGCAGCGCAAGGGTGAACTGACCCACATGCACAATGAGGGCCGGGGCATGCTCCGCCTCGAATTCCGCATCCCCACCCGCGGCCTCATCGGTTACCGCAACGAATTCCTCAACGACACGCGCGGCCTGGGCATCATGTCCTCGCGCTTTGTCGCCTACGGCCTCTGGGCAGGCGAAATTGTCTCGCGCAGCCGCGGTTCCATGATTAGCACGGACATGGGGCCGGCCGCTTCCTACAGCCTGGAAAACCTCCAGTTGCGCGGCCAGTTGTTTATCGGCCCCCCGGACCCGGTCTATCCGGGCATGATCATCGGCGAGCACGCCCGCCCCAGCGACCTGTCCTGCAATCCCACCAAGCGCAAGCCGCTCACAAACCACCGCGCCTCCGGCAAGGACAACTCGGAGGGCCTCAACGTCCCCCGCAGGCTGACCCTTGAAACCGCGCTCGAATGGATCGCCCCCGACGAACTGCTCGAGATCACACCGAAGAGCGTGCGGCCCAGAAAATCCATCATCGACGCGGAAGCCCGCAAACGCGAGGAAAAGCGCCGCGCCGCGGCCGGTTGATACCGTTGCCCTGATGCCGCTCCCCGGGATTGTGGACGGACCGGGCATACCGGGCACCGGTGCCGCGAAACCCCTGTGGCAAAGGGCACACCCCTTTGTGGCGTGCCGCATGCTGCCCGCCCTGTTCCGGTTCCCGCTTACATCTTCAGCCCGTATTGGCCGAGCTTGTTGTACAGAGTGCTTCTGCCCATGCCCAGCAACCGGGCCGTCTCCAGCATGTTCCCGCCGGTGAATTCCAGGGTGTAGGCAATGTGCTGGCGCTCCACTTCGTTCATGGCGGCGGGCACATCACCCCGGTCATGCACGGAGGCAAAGGAACGCAGGTCCGCAACGTCAATGACCGTCCCCTGGCAAACCGTGTGGGCGACTTCCATCACATTCCTGAGCTCGCGCACATTTCCCGGCCACGGCAATTCCGCCAGGTACTCGAGCGCCTTTGGGCTGAGACGGTGAACCTCCGTGCCGGTCTTCGCCGCGGCGGCCTCCAGAAAATAGCTGGCCAGCTCGGGAATGTCGCAGCGGCGCTGGCTCAGGGGGGCAATCCGGATTTCCACCGCGCGAAGCCGGTGGTACAAGTCCTCGCGGAACCGGCCGACCTTTATCTCCTCGACAAGCTCCTTGTTGGTGGCTGTCACCACCCGGAAATCGGCGCTAATCTCCTCCTCGCCGCCGACGCGCCGAAACCGTCCTGTTTCGACGGCGCGCAGAATTCGGGCCTGATGTTCCAGGCTCAGATCGCCAATCTCGTCAAGGAAGAGGGTTCCCCCGTGGCTGTGCTCAAGCAAGCCGGCCTTCCGCCCGACAGCCCCTGTGTACGCACCCTTCTCATGTCCAAAGAATTCGCTTTCAAAAAGTTCCCGCGGAATGGCCGCGCAGTTCACCGTCACCAGCCGGCTGGCGGACCGGCTGGACAACTCATGAATCAACCCGGCGATCATTTCCTTGCCCGTGCCGGTGGCACCCAGAATGAGCACCGGCTGCATGGACGGCGCCACCATGGTCACCATGCGCTGCACCTGCGCCATGGATTTGCTGCTTCCCACAATCCGGCCCAGTTTTTCGCCCGAAGTGCGCAGTTTTCGGTTCTCCTCCTCCAACTGTTCCATGCGCTCAATCGCACCGAAGAAGGGGGCGATAATGTGGGCAAGCGCAACGAAGAAGTGCAGATCCTGTTTGGTCCACGCCCGCTCGGTCATGCTTCGGTGAATGCACAGCGCGCCGATGCGGTGGGCCCCGAGGAATATGGGGGCCGCCATGGTGCAGCGCATAAGCACCTTCCCGCCATGGACCGAACGTTCAGGAATCAGAATGCCCCGGCGCTCGCGCAGCACCCGGGACAGGCGCTCCCGAACCTCCCTGACTCCGGTTTCCTTGACAACGGCGTTGGGCGACAGCAGGTTCACCAGATGCCCGCCGGGTTCCGACCGGTCCTGCAGGGACAGAAGCCAGGCGGCGTCAGGGTTAAAGCGCCCCCGGACAAACCCGCGCAGCGCGCTGAGCAGCCCATCGTGCCCGGTGACACGGCTCAACGCGCGGGTTATCTGGAACAGCTCGGTGAGGTCGGAATCTGTCTTGGGATGCACCTCCGATGCGGCATGGTCGGGCGGTTTGGTGAGGTAGACCGAGTCTTCCTCCGCCAGCGTATCGGTGGAAAGAAGTTCGGTCGTCATGCCCTTCATCTCTTTGATATCAGCACTGACCACCAGGAAGGAGACGGGGCCGACGCGAATCTCGTCGCCGATTTCCAGCTTGCATTCCAGCGCCGACAGTCCGTTGACCAGGGTGGGGTTGATACTTCCCAAATGCTTTAGACGGAGTATCTCGCCATCCTGAAAAATTTCGCAGTGTTTTCGGGAAACCACCGTCTGGAGGATTCGCACATCACAGGTGCTTTCGCGGCCGATGACGAGCGGATGTTCAGAAAGCGTCCATCCGTTTCCTTTTGCCATGCCCGATTTTACCGTCAAATGAAACACAGACACCCTTTCGACAACCGCAAGCACATGCCACCAAGCCAATAAACTGCCCCCATCATATCCGGCTTCACCGTCCGCGTCAAACTGTCCAGATTCTGGACAGTCCAGATTCTGGACAGTCTTGACACTCCCCCCGACAACTTGAAGCGGAATAAATCGAAGCGGGAGACAGGCCTTCCCTGTCTCCCGCTTTGCCCCTGTGGGATGTCTCGCCGACGTTGATTTCCCGTGTGCCGACGGGGCTACCACCCTTTCCATTCCCAGGCCTTTTCAAAGATGACACTTGGGAAGACGGACGCGGAAGGCTCGTCCGCCTGCCTCTGTGCTGCTCCTGCCCAACGTGCTCCCTGTATTCACACCGGAACAGGTTGGCGGAACCGTCTGGACCTGCCAGACATCACTTTCAACTGTCACCTCACCTCTTCCATCGGGCCCTTGGCGGTTCCCGCAAACTGCCGACCCGACGAATGCCTGCTTCCCAACCCCCTCGGAGTTCTGTCCTTTAGGACCGATCCTGAAGGCCCGTGGGCGCAGACAATATCCAATGCGGCGCCATTTCAACGGCACCGCAAAAGGTTACCCGGGGTGCCAGCCGCTCGCTGACCACCTGGTATCCATAAAAACGCATTAACAACCAAACCCGCAGTCGCGAGGCAGTGAGCACCCCATTATCGGAGATTCTCCAGATATTCTCTGTCATGGACGGAAACCCTTTTGCGCCTCGCCTAGAACTTGGGGCACATCAAAAGCCTGCATATAACCGGAACAGGCGGCGCTTCTCAGCCCGACACCGCCCAAATCCCGCAATACTTTCTCGGTCTCAACCTTTTGTCTTGTTGCGCTTATCACTATTAAGGAACAAATATTATTAGCAAGTGTCGTGCCATTCCCTCTCCCAGAGCGAACCATAGCTCTAAGTGCTTGCAGGATAATATCTTAGAAAATGTTCTATATCTCCCATCATTCCAGGGCTGGCTTTATCTTTGCCCGTATGGCCAGAAACTGGACACAGGAGTGTCCAGAAACTGGACACTTCCAAGAACTGGGTATCTTTAGAGACGAAATTCAAGCCCTTTTTCAGCGTTGGATTAAGCCAAAGACATAAATAACCAGCATTGAATCTTTCAAGATTTGGAAAAACTTATGAGAATTCCTGCCAACAGGTTAGATTTACCCTGTTTTCTAAGAATTCTGCCTGATTTCACATAGTTCCGTGCTAAATCCTCTTGATAATTCAGGCGATCTGTGCAAGAATGGGACAGTTCCCGGCTTGGATATAGGCATAGGCGACTCAGAGAAGGAAACTGGTTACGTTGAGAAGTAGAATTCGTAATTCGTTCCCTGGCGTTCAAGGTGGGTTTACGCTCATTGAACTCTTGGTGGTCATCGCGATCATCGGTATTCTCGCCGCCATCCTTCTTCCGGCTTTGGCAAGAGCCCGTGAGGCAGCAAGGCGCTCCAGTTGCCAGAACAATCTCAAGCAGATGGGGCTGGTCTTCAAAATGTACGGCAACGAGGCCAACAGCGGCCGCTGGCCAATGATGAAGCGCAACCAGTCTTCATGGACGGCGTCATCAGGGGTGCCCATTAGTCCCGCCACCACCTGTGACGGACCGCAGGCCCGCTCCTTCCTCCCCGATGTGCAGTCGATGTACCCCGATTATCTTACCGATATGGAAATCCTGCAGTGCCCCTCCTCACCCACCTACAGAAAGTATGCCTGGAATTTCGACAAGAATCCGGCCAATCCCATTGACCCCTGCGCCTATGACAGCAACGACAGCTATCTTTATCTCGGTTGGTCCATCCTTCCGGAGCATCTCGTCCTGCCCGGTGCGGATGCCAATGCGAATCCGGCCGAGGCAGCCGTCAATCCGAGTTTTGTCAGTGCCATAGGTGACATTCTCACCCGGTGGTTCATGCCCAACACCCCCGAGGATGCCCTCGTACTGGACCAGGACCATAACTATCAGGACGTTGGTTCAACGACCGGTGAAAGGCCCCTCTACCGGCTTCGGGAAGGCGTGGAGCGTTTCTTTATCACCGACATCAACAACCCCGCCGCCTCGAACGTGGCGCAAAGCGCCCTGCCCGTCATGTGGGACCGCCTGGCATCGCTGCTGCGCACCACCGATATGTCGCCCGATGGGTTTAACCACCTCCCCGGCGGCTCAAATGTTCTGTACATGGACGGACACGTCGAGTTTGTGAAATACCCAAGCACCCATCCCATCACCCGCGTCTTCGCGGTGGCCCTGTCCCAGTGGTGGCAGACGATTAACCCGTAGCCGTCCGGATGACAGGACAATGGCATTAAACCCGGCCCCGTGCCGAATGGCACTGACTTAAGGGGTTTGCTCGATTAGGCGCTGTTTCATGATGCTCCTTGGCTTGTTTAGCCGGTCGTATTCCTTGGGTCTTCGCTTTATGGCGCGGGGCTCTATTCGGTCGGGCCTTTCTGGAACGACAGC
>CAITNO010000073.1 GCA_903893795.1 Candidatus Hydrogenedentota bacterium
GCTGTCGTTCCAGAAAGGCCCGACCGAATAGAGCCCCGCGCCATAAAGCGAAGACCCAAGGAATACGACCGGCTAAACAAGCCAAGGAGCATCATGAAACAGCGCCTAATCGAGCAAACCCCTTAAGTCAGTGCCATTCGGAAGCGTCCCCATTTGGGCGGCCCCGGGCTTTCATCTTGTGCGCCTTCGGCGCGTGGGACAGAAAGGTTGTGGGCGTTGCAAGGGCCGTAGCATGGAAATAGCTCGTATCGCGGACAAGATGGTCCCACTCCAACCCTTGTGTCAGTACCGTTCGAAAGGGTACCCTGTTTCAGTGAAGAGGCTCATTGGACTATGACGGGACTTGTCATTGCTTTAATCTTTGCCGTGGGCGCGATGGTGCAAACCATCGCCGGATTCGGGTCGGCGCTTGTCATCATGCCCATGCTCACCTACTTCATCGGCATTCAAAGCGCCTCCACAGTCATGGCCATCGCGGGCGCGGCCGTCACGGTGGCCGTGCTTCATCAAAACCGGAAGGGGCTACGCTGGGCCGAGGCGGCGCCCATTCTCATCGGTTCCTGCACCGGCATCCCCCTGGGCACGCTGGCGCTGGAGCGACTGCCCGCCGCGCCGGTTGTCGGCCTGCTCGGCGTGGTGCTGCTGGCCTATGCCCTCCTGAGGATTACGCTCGGCAAGCGCCTTGCGCTAAAGCCCATTGAACCTCAGGAAAAGGCGTCCTGGGCAGGTTGGTTCGCATCGGTCGTGGTCGGCCTGCTGGCCGGGTTGCTGGGCGGGGCCTATGCCACCGACGGACCGCCCCTCGTCATCTTCGGCGCCGTCAAAGGCTGGCCCAAGGAATCCTTTCGCTCCATTCTGCAGGCGGTGTTTCTGGTCGATGGTGTCCTCATCATCGTGTGCCACGGCGCAGGCGGCCTGGTGTCCGGCGATGTAATCACCTACAGTGTCTATGGCATACCGGGGATGCTGGCGGGGCTGGTCTTCGGGACCTGGCTTGACCGGCGCATCAGCCATGAACTTTTCCATAAAGTCCTGCTCGTCTTTGTGGTTCTCCTCGGTATCGCGCTCATTGGTCGCGCTGCATTCATGGGCTGACGCCCCCCTCCTGGAAGTCCCTTCCACAAAGGCCAAAGGAGTTTTCCGTCTCCGCGAACGAAAGTGCCTCTTCCGGCACCCTGTCCGAGTCTCGCCTCTTTTTCTATTATGCGCACTTTCGTTTGCGGTATAATCTGGTTTGCATTTTCCGGATCCCTCGCCCCACAGGCTAACACCCGGACCGAAGGAAGTGACCCGTGCGAACGCCAAGAGAGACTAGAAAGCTGCGCCGTTTGAAGATGCCCTACGTGTTGCTTTGCGTCTTTGTCCTGATGCTGACCGCGCTCATTATCATGGCCTACCTGATGCCAAAGCCCGGCGACAACCTTGAATTTCAGGCAATCATCAAGGGGGCGCGGGACGACAGGGCCAGATTCGCCGCCGCCGAAGCCGAGGCACGAAAGGCCGTGCCGCCAGACGCCCCGATTCCGGCAACGTGGGACTATCGCCCCACACTGGATGCCCTGGCGGACGGACCCAGAGGCGAATCGGGAGCGCTGATTGCCCTGGTCCGCGCCTACGTGATGGAGGGTGGCGTCATTTCCGATTCTGGCGCAGAGTTTATTCGAAAGGACTTGAGCCGGGGCAAGCCCCTTCCCGCAGACAACCCTTTCTTTTTCGACTTCACGAAGGACGGCATTACCAGCCCTGAACTTAAAGCGCGCCTCTCCCTCTTTCTGATTGAGTCCAAAGCCCTCCGTGAAGCTGAAGCCGGATACAAACTGGACCTGCTGCAGGATATTTCCAACGCCTACCGGGTTCCCCTCGATTCCAATCTGTCGGCCTTGGGCGTCCTGATTGCCGGCAGGGCGCTCGCTGAACTCCAATCAGGGAACGCCCCGCGCGCGCTGGAAACAGTGCTGACAGGTTATGGAGTTGCCGGACTGCTGGAAAACTGGCCGCACCATTATGCGGCGGCGAACCGGTATATGACTGACCAAATGCTCCATCGCGTGCTCTGGCGCTGTGTTGACGCCGATGCCGTCGGTCCTGACGGCCAGCAACGCATCGTGCAGATGTTCGACGCGATTAAGTCCGGTGACCGCCTTGCGAAGGCACTGCTCCTCCAAGGCGCCTATAACATCACCGGAGAGGAGGCCGACTACCGTGGTCTCCCAAGAGCGGCGGAATTCGCGTTTGCATTCGTGGGCCGGGGGGCTTTCGAAAGCGCCAAACAACTGGCTTCCCTGGTAAACACCCCCCCTTGGCAGGCGCGCCAGCAACTGGAGCCCCTGGAAAAACACAAGTCCATCGGGTCCCGGGCGGGCGTATTCGTTGACCGGGCCATTCTGGCCTATCAGGCCCACTGGCGCGAGGCCATGATGGGCGACATTGCCCGTCTCGCCTTTGCGCTCAAGCAGTGGCGGCAGGAACACGGGGCCTACCCGGCGGCACTTCAGGACCTAAAACCATTTCCCCTGGCGGAACTCCCCAAAGACCCGTTGACCGGGGGACCGCTCAACTACGAGACCGATGGCGCTTCCTTCAGCCTGAAAAGCGCTTCCGGCTCCAAACCGTTATTTGCAGAGATCTTCTGGAGTGCCGGTCGGTAGTCCACAGCCTACGAAACACCGACCACCTACTCCGCGTCTTCTTCCGGCGCCTCAATCGCTTCGAGGATCTCAATGGCCCGCTCGGCGTCTTCCGGGGGCACCTGAAGTTCCTGCGGCCCCGTGACCAGGTTATATCCGGCGATGCGCCCCAGGCCGAACAGGTCCTGCATGTTGTTGGTCGTAAAGCAGGGAATGCCCTCGGCCTCCAAGCGCGACTTGGCCACCATCAACATACTTTCATCGGGGGCAACCAGCACGGTGGTCAGGTCGAGGTACTCCGGCAAGGGGCCCGGCGGAAGTTCATCCACCAGCGCAACACCGCATTGGGCACACGCCGTGTACCCCGTTCGAAACTCGGCCTTGCAGCTTGGACAATACATGGGAAGCTCCTTGGCGACGGTCAGCGATACTCAATCTTTTCCACGGTGGGCATGCCGTCCGTCTTGACCCCGTCATCATAGAATATTCGCAATTCCCTGACGCCTTCGGGAAGCGCCTTCTTGACCATGATATCGGTGCCCGAGTATCGGCAGGAGATCCAATAGCGCTCCTTGCTATCGGCGTCAAACTTCCATGTGGCAACGATTTTGCCCATGTTCTTGGTCTCGTCGTCATAAACCAGCGTGGCCTGGTCTTCCGGAGGGCCTTCGCTGATACTCACGGAGGAAAGCACATTCGGATGGGCCTCTTTCGCACAGGTCCACCCCGCGGGCGTGGTGACAATTTCCTGCTTGGTGGCGATCTCCTTGGGAAGTTCCAGAGGCTTCCACTCTGGCGCCTTGTCGGCGGCGACCGCCTGGAGGGAAAGAAGAAACACCGCCAGCGACAGGACCTTCACAATTCGTTGCATATTCTCCTGCTCCTTCTGTTTGCGCCGCGGCGCAGAGCAAGTATAGCACGGCGTTTGGAGAAGGGACACAGGCAACTCTCTTCGGGATTGGATCTTTGGCCCGGAGCGTGGACCTCATCCCAATGAGTCCGGGGCTGTAAGACCCGGACTACCTGGAAGAACCGCGTCTCCCGGTCTTGCAGATGCACCGCGGAATGGCCGGTGTCACAACGATCTGGCACCCATCAGACAAGCGTGTTAAAATCGAGACTTCCAGAACCAAACCGCAGTCGATTCTTCGGGAGACAGGACTGATGAAGCTCGTCCGCAAGGTGTTGAAATGGGGCTTCCGCCTCGTGTTGCTGGTCGTCGTCGTGGCGGTGGTCGCCGCCTGTGTCTACGGGCATGCGCCCGCCAGGCGCCCCGACCTGGTGACCGCCCTGCCCGCCGGGGTGCCCGCCCCGCCCCATGGCTACCCCAGCGAAATCACCTCCATGCTCGCGGGCTATTTCCTGTATGACCTCATCCCGCTGAAGGATGCCCCCCCCGTGCCCGGCGTGGTGA
>CAITNO010000074.1 GCA_903893795.1 Candidatus Hydrogenedentota bacterium
ATTAAGTCGCGTCTTGACATAGTAGGTATTATCTTTCTTTACCAATGACCAACCTTTGCGCTCTGCCCTCTTTACCGGTGTCTTTGCCATTTGTATAATCTCGCTTTGTTGATTGTTTTCGCATTGCTGAAACTGTCAACCGCAAGGGAAGTCTAGGCGATTGGTATACCAAAGTCAAGGGGGAGTATACCAAGAGATTAGAATGATTAAAATTTCCTAGGAAAATGTGGGTAACGATAACTCCAACGGGATTATGGAGCAAAGCCCGGGGTTGGGCGAAGTCACGCACAGCGTGACGAAGGCCTACACCGGGTAACCAACGCATCACCCACCCTGTTCTTCTACTCTGAAAGAGTTCGACTTGTTCACCCTGAAGGGGTGCCCCCACAACCAAGGGGTACAACGCTTTCAGCGTAGAAAATATTGGAGGGTGCCCGCTACCCAGGGTAGGCGTCCGCCTTCGCTGCGCTCCGCCTCCCGCCAACCCTGGGCTGTGCTCCATAACCGCGTTGCGGTATCCACACGAAAGCACTCACATCCCAGTCGTACAAAGAAGGATGTCTTACTTTTTCCCGCCCTTGCGGGGCTTGTTGGCGAGGTGCTTGAGGTGGTAGATGAGGTTCTGCGCCTCGCGGGGGGAGAGGGCGTCGGGGTCGATCTTTTGCAGTTCGAGTTCGACGGCCGTGGGGCCGGTGTCGGCGGGGGGGCCGAAGAGCCACAACTGTTCGGGCATGCCGGCCGGGGCGGGGTTGCCCGATTCGAGGGATTCGAGAATGGTGCGGGCGCGGCCGATAACGGACGGGGGCAGGCCCGCCAGTTGGGCCACGTGGATGCCGTAACTGTGGTCGGCGCCGCCGTCGATGATGCGGTAGAGGAACACGACGCGGCCGCTGTATTCGCGCACGGCCACGTTGACGTTTTTGGCGTGCTCGAGCTTGGTGCCCAGTTCGGTCAGCTCGTGGTAGTGGGTGGCAAAGAGCGTGCGCGCGCGGGTGTTGTCGTGCAGGTGCTCGGCCACGGACCAGGCGATGCTGATGCCGTCGAAGGTGCTGGTGCCGCGGCCGATCTCGTCGAGCACGAGGAGGCTGCGCTCGGTGGCGGAGTTGAGAATGGCGGCGGTCTCGATCATCTCGACCATGAAGGTGGACTCGCCGCGCACGAGGTTGTCCGACGCGCCGACGCGGGTGAAGATGCGGTCGACCACGCCGATGCGCGCCTCCGCCGCAGGCACGAAGGAGCCAATCTGCGCGAGCAGCGTGATGAGCGCGGCCTGGCGCAGGTAGGTGGACTTGCCGGCCATGTTGGGCCCGGTGACGATGAGCATGGACGCGGCGGCGGGATCGAGCACGGTGTCGTTGGGCACGAACTCGCCGGTCTTCATGAGGTCCTCGACCACGGGATGGCGGCCGTCGCGGATGCGGATCTCGCCGAAGTCGCCCACCTCGGGCTTGCAGTAGTCGCGCGCGGTGGCCACTTCGGCCAGCGACACAAGCGTGTCGAGCGCGGCCACGGCATCGGCCGTCTGCTGGATGCGCCGGGCCTCGGCGGAAACGGCGTCGCGCAGCGCGCAGAACAGCTCATATTCGAGCGACTGCATGCGCTCCTGCGCCGTGAGCATTTCCTCCTCGCGCTCCTTGAGCGCCGGGGTGACGTAGCGCTCGGCGTTGGCTAGGGTCTGCTTGCGCTGGTAGTCGGCGGGCACGCTGTCGGCCTGGCCGCGGCTGATTTCGAGGTAATAGCCAAAGACGCGGTTGTAGCCCACCTTGAGCTTGGCGATGCCGGTGCGCACGCGCTCATCCTGCTGGAGCTGGGCGATCCAGTCCTTGCCGCCGCGCACAAGCCCGTGCAGACGGTCCAGGTCGGCGCTGTAGCCGTCGCGGATGATGCCGCCCTCATTGAGCGACAGCGGCGGCTCGTCGATCACGGCGGCCGCTATTTGGCCGGTCACGTCCTCAAGCGGGTCAATCTCGCCGCCGAGCGCGGCGAGCATCTGCGATTCGGCGCCGTCCAGCAGCGCGCGCAGCACAGGCATGCGCTCCAGCGACGCGCCGAGCGCGCGCATGTCGCGCGCGTTGCCCGTGCGCGACGTGATGCGCCCCGTGAGCCGCTCCAGGTCGGCGATGCCGCGCAGGGTGTCGCGCAGCGCCATGCGCAGGTCGACGCGGTCCACCAGTTCGGCCACGGCGTTCTGCCGCAGTCCAATCTCGGCGGCATCGACCAGCGGGTGCAGCAGCCAGTCGCGCATGCGGCGGCTGCCCATGCTGGTCAGCGTGCGGTCGATGACGGCGAGCAGGGTGCCGCGCCGTGCCCCCGTGGCCGTGGCCACCAGTTCCAGGTTGCGCTGCGTGTTGCCGTCGAGCACCACGTAGCCCGAGGGGCTGTAGCGTCGGGGCAGGCGCAGGCGCGGCACGCCGTCGCGCTGGGTCTCGCGCACGTAGGACAGCAGCGCGCCCAGGCAGCCCGTGGCGGCGGGGGCGTCATCGAGTCCCACGCCCTTGAGCGTGCCCAGTCCCCAGGTGGCCAGCACCAGGTCCTCGGCCAGTTCTGCGTCAAAGCGGTCGGCCGGACGGGCCGTGAAGGTGATGCCCGGAAAGTTCCGTTTCATGCGCGCCAGAAAATCGGCGTCGATCTCGTCGGAGTAGAGCACCTCGACGGGCGCCATTCGGGTGAGTTCGTCCGCAAAGACCCGCTCCACGGCGGCGTCGATCTGCGCGGCGATCACCTCACCGGTGGTCACGTCCACGAAGGCCAGGGCGCCCGCATTGCCCTCGGCAAACATCGCGCCGAGATAGTTGTTGGCGCGCTCGTCGAGCAGGTCGGGCTCCATCACCGTGCCGGGCGTGATGGTGCGGACCACCTCGCGCTTGACGATGCCCTTGGCGAGTTTGGGGTCCTCCATCTGGTCGCAGATGGTGACGGTGCGGCCGGCCTTGATCACCCGGGCAATGTAGCTCTCCACGGCGCGGAAGGGCACGCCGCACATGGGAATGCGCGCCTCCTTGTCCGTGCTGTCGCGTGAAGTCAGCGTGAGTCCGAGCAGTTCGGAGGCCTCCACGGCGTCCTCAAAAAACAGCTCATAGAAGTCGCCCATGCGGAAAAAGAGCAGCGAATCGCTGCACTCCGCCTTGGCGGCAATGTACTGCCGCACCATCGGCGTGATTTCCGACGGCCCCAGATCGGCCAGTTTTGTCCAGTTCACAGTCATGGCCGCCTATTATACGCATCGCGGGAGGGTGTGGGGAAGGGAATCGAAACGAGGATGCAGACCCCGCAGTGAGCGGGCCAATCGCCGCGCGAAAAGGAAAGCGCGGGACTGGGGCGTCCCAGATCGTGTGTTCGGCTTCCCCTTCAGGGAATGCGAGCAAAACCCGGCAATCACTACTGTCCCAACGTTAGTCGAATAAATTCAACTGGTTACAGAGGTTCCCTGTGTAGGAATCGTTTTCTTGCGTTGAAAAGACCTCCAAAATGGGCGTTTTCTCGAAAAGAGTCACACTCAGAATCTGTAGAATTGTGTAAGGGCTTTGGGTGAGCCCCAGGCGCTTCTTGACGATGGCAACGAGCACGTACGTGGCGATGGCAGTCCATATCTGCGTCTTCACTGCGTTCTGAGTGGTGCCGTAGAATTTCTTGATGCGCAGGTGCTGCTTTATCCATTTGAAGAAGAGTTCCACCTGCCAGCGGCACCGGTACAGTTCGGCGATGGTGAGGGCGGGCAGCGCGAAGTTGTTGGTCAGAAAGACAAGGCGTTTGTTGTTGGCCTCGTCGAAATATCGGATACGCCGCAGCTTCTCCGGATAGTTCTTACTCGCGTAGAAGCCGTTGAGCGCTATGGTCTGGTCGCATTGCACGCCCGACGACTTGTCCACGGGGTGTGAGTAGATGCGCCTGAAGTCGCAGTTGTCTTTGGCGCGGGTCACGAAAAACGCGGATGCCTGGTGTATGGTGTACAGGCGTTTGAAGTCGACATAGCCGCGGTCCATGATGTAGACGGAGCCCGGCTCCAGTATCAGCTCGTCGAGAATGTTCACGTCGTGCATTTTGCCGTTGGTGATGATAATGAGGCTTGGAATGTTGCCACGTAGGTCCAGAAGCGTGTGCAGTTTTATCGCCCCTTTGCGTTTGCGAAAGGAGGCCCATGGAAACAATGAAAGGCACAGGTCTATCGTCGAGGAGTCGAGCGCATAGGCGGTTTGCTCCAGTTCCGTGCCGAATTCATCTTTAGAGTACAGTCGTCTGGCCTCAGCAATCAGTACTTGTGCGAAATCCGCGTAAATGCGCCAGTCACGCGTCTTGTTCGCATTGGCAAGCGTGTTGCGTGCAACCCCCTGAATTCCCATGTGGTACAGCTTGGAGGACATGGCGCGTAGACAGGTCTCGATATCGCGCAGACTCTCCCGATATGTCAACTGGGCAAAAGCTATGCAGAGGAACTGCCGCCAGCATGAGAACTCTTGGACCTTGTAGTTGCCATCATAGCGCTTGACGCATTTATCAAACTCGTACCGGGGAAGAAAGTCCATCAGTTGGGAAAAGACGGTTTGCGAGCGGGAATCCATGGGTGCCTCCTTGCCGAAAGAAAGCACGGATGGTCAAAAGCAGGGCTCCGGCTCAACTATCGAAAAAAGTGTATTGTTGTCTAACTGCCTATGTTACAGTATGTTGCAAGTGAGGATTCAGAAACGTTGGGACAGTAGTGCCCGGCAATATTGGTTCACGGGAGCTCCCAAGACAACCTGCCGAATATGCCGGAAAGTCACAAGAGCCCAGTGAATGCAGCACAGCGTTGTTTGAAATTCAACACGCGCGCCGCTTGACTGTCTGGATGCAGTCACCTTACAAGAAACGCCACAGGTTGCTTTCAGGATAATTGCAGTGTTTCGACACGCAATGTCCTGTGTCCAGTGCCCTTGGCCGGAATCCTACACGCCCAGCGCGGCGGTCACGGAACCGATGATGCTTGCCACGCCGCCGTTGGTCGGCGCGGGGCCTGTCTGCTGGTACTTCTGGAATTCGGAGTGGCCGTCCATGAAGAGCACGTTTGCGCCGCCGGGAATGTGGTTGAAGTCCTTGGAATTCGTGGCAAGCCGGTCAAACATGACCCAGATGCTGCTCTGCGCTTTGGCCGAACCGCCCGCGTTGTTGATGTCGGTGATCATAAACCGCTCGACCCCCTCCTTGAGACGGTAGACGGTGTTGTTGCCGCCGTTGCCGCAGGGGCAGTCGGGGTCCGTGCTCCACGACGATATGTCCACATCGCCGTCAACGTCCTTCTCAATGCCGGGGCCGTTGTTAAGATGTGGAATCAGGATCTTCATTACCGTGTAGGCCACCTGTTTGGGACCGTTGAGGGTGCCGATGGGTGCGGGGAGCGAAAGGGTCAGGCTCGAGTACTCGGAATCGGCCCGGTCGATGATCCAGCCCAGATAGGTGTAGCAGGTGCCCGCCGAACCCGCGCAACGCTGCAGGTCATTGGCCATGTAGCCAAAACAGCTCTTGCCGTCGGAGAACTCGGCCTGCTTCGGAGTGTACTGTGAGGAGGAGGGACAAAAGGCCACCTTGGGATCGGAGAGGTATTCGGGATACACCGCCACCGCGTCCGGTCCCGGCATCAGGCTGAAACCAATGGAACTGTTCCCCGTGGTGGGCGGGGCGGCCGAGTTGCCGGGATTGTAATAAACGGGGCGGGTCGCGTCGCGGGCGAGCACCGGCGGGAACTTCTGTCCCTGCGATTCGCCACTGTACATTTTGAACACCAGCGCCCACTGTTTGAGGTTGTTCTGGCAGCTTGAGCGGCGCGCCGCCTCGCGGGCCCGGGCCAGGGCAGGCAATAAAATCGCCGCCAGGATGCCGATGATGGCGATCACCACCAACAGTTCAATAAGGGTAAACCCACTGCGTCTTCTGGAAATCATGACTCCGACTCCTTTTTGCTCCGCATACCATGACACTGACCACATGAAGAGGAAGGCATGACTGAGTATATAGTAGAAGTCCCGAATTGGCAATGGGTTTATTGGAATCAATAAGGGAATTAAGTGTCGCACTCCACAGCTTTCTTCAAGGCGGAGAATCAGATCGAGAAGGACGCCGACCACGGCATCGGGGGATGGCAGAGAGGACAAACAGGCCCGCTATTTCAGAGCAGACTGCGCCGTGCCGAGATAGCCAAGCGCCTCCAGGCTTCTGCGTTCCTCCAGATTGTCCTCGCCGCCCCCGGACATATCCTCCCCATAATGCGCTGCTTTATTGAGTTCGGTCTTTCGATAGGCTTCGGAGGCGTCGTGCAACTGTTCAACGATGTCCGGGTGCGCCTGAGCCACGTCCGTGTTCTGCCCGGTATATCCCTGAAGGTCGAGCAGTTCCTCTTTTCCGTCATTGTCCAGGAAGAACCATCGGTCTGTAACGGCAGCCTGCCATTTGACCTTCTCGCCGGTGGGAAAAAGGGTTCGTTGGGTGAACTCGTTCCTGCGCGACCCGTCCAGGAGTCCCATCAGGCTCCATCCACCAAACTGGGGGTCCGGCGCCAGCTTCAACAGTTCAAACAGGGTCTGCGGAATGTCGAGCGCCTGCACATGCTCCGGCACGGCAATACCCGCAGGCAACAGGCCAGGAATTCGCATCACCAACGGAATCCGAACGCGCGGAAGAAAGGGTGCCTCGCCGTGTCCCGACAGGCCGTTGTCATATTCGGGAAAGCAATGGCCATGGTCGGCGCTGATGATGAGCAGGGTGTTGTTCCACAGTCCCTCCTCTTTGAGCTTTGCGATGGTGTGACCCAGATTGGTGTCCGCCCAGAGGATGCAGTCATCATAGAGGTCCGTTTCCGTGGCGGAACCGTCCGGCTGTTTGAACTTGCGCATGGCTTCAGGGGGCAGGCAGGGGTGATGCGGTTCGATGGTGTGGACGTACAGAAAGAACGGGTCCTCGCGGTGTTCGTGGAGGTAATCGCCGATGGCCCTGTTGATCGGATAAGTGTCCGTGGTCGCCGGGCGCCTGCTCCTGGGGTCGCGCACACGGAACTGATGGGCCTCGTCGAAGCCCCGAACAAATCCGCGCCGCTCTCCCAGATAGGGATTCTGCGTGAACAGCGCCGTGGCGTAGCCGGCAGTGCGCAGGATTTCGGGCAGGAGGTGCATCGAACCGGGAAGTCTCATGCGGGTGCGGTACATCCCGTGGGCGTTGGGACTCAGGCCGGTAAAGAAACTGGCGACGCTGTCTATGGTCCACGTGCCGGGCGAAAAACACCACTCAAAGCGGACGCCTTCTTTGGCCGCCGCGTCGATGGACGGCGTCGTTTCCCGCCCGTGGCCATAGGCACCCACATTGGAAGCGCGCAGACAGTCGATGACATACCAAATCACGTTGAGCGGACGCTTGGTGTCGGTGACGGGATGCGCGCGCGCCATTGATGGACTGCACCAAAGCGCCATGCCGCCCGGCGTATCGGATTGGGCCTCGAAGCGTATCCGAACCTGCCTGCCCGACCAGCGGGAGAGGTCCGCAGACACTTTCTGCCGCATGGTGGTGGCTTCTGACCGTCCTTCGGCCAGGACGGTCTCGCCTGCATCCTCCTTGAGGAGGATGCGAAACTGGGACGGACCGGTGCCGTGATGAAGAAAAGCGGTTGTCAGCCGGGCCTGTGGCATGACCGCGACATCGTACTCCAGCGAACAGGGGGTTCTCGCGAAGAGGGCATGGACATGCCCCCCCCGAAGCGGATACTCGGTCTGGCCAAAGGATTTTCCCGCGAAGGGGTCGGGGTCCTGCGTCAGTGCCACGGACCGCAATTCCAGGTGTATTCCGGCGGGCAGCACGAAGCGCAATTGAACGATGTCTTTCACACGGTCACCCCATCCCGGCAAGAGGGCGGTATCAATGGTGTGAATCGTCCAGGAACCGGATGGCTCCACAGGAAGGGCCGTTTCATTCTCCGGGAGAAAGTCCCCTTCCTCGCCGCGCCACGCTAGGCGGAATCCGGCACCGCCGGTCACCCGCGCCTCAACGGTCATGGCATGGATTTGCGCGCCGGGCACGGGGGACACGGTGAGACTGTCGAGCCTGACCACCGTGTCCGTCTCTAAGGTCAGCACCCCATCACCTGCCGTGCAGCGCGCGCTTCCCTCCGTCACCTTCCAGGACGTCGGGTCTTCTTTGAAATCAAAGCGGCGCAGATAGATGGAATGGTCCGCTGCGGGCCCCGCCTCCACGTGGGCGTTGCCCAGTCTGAGGTCGAAGCGGTAGGATTCGGGGGCAATGTGCTCTTCCAGTCGCGTGTTTTCCCGTGCTGCGGCCGGGGACTCCTGCGGAGTTTGCCTGTGGCAACCCGTCCAGGGCACTGCAAGCAGCAGGCCGATGATGGAAAGTGCTGGAAAGCGCATAAGCCAATAACGCCCTTCAGGACTGGCGACCCTCTGCGGGGGTCTGGTGAAATCCCATTATACGCCAGTCCTCAATACTTTGCTTCACCGCATCCCGCGGCAAGAAAAAGGACGGCAAGTGTTTCTCTTGCGGAGACACTTGCCGTCATAATCCCAGGAAGACAGTTCTGTAATCAGTCTGAAGAATGAGCCAGGGTGTTTTCGCTCAGGGCCCAAATCGGCGAGGTCGCCGCCTGCGGATACTTCGCAAATTCAACGTGACCATCCATGAAGAGTACATTGCTTCCGCCCGGGAGGTGGTTGAACATGTCGCCGCGCACCTGCGAAACGTGGGGAGGACCGGGGCAGATGTCCTCGTACAGCGTGCCGGTCTGGCTCATGGCCATGTCGTACATGACGATCACGGAGGATTGGGCGGCGTTCGAGGAACCCGCGTTGTTGATGTCCGTAATCATGAACCGCTCAACGCCTTCCCGGAGGTGCATCAGGGTGATGTTGCCGAAGGGCGCGCCAATGTCGAAGCTCTTGTCCTTGAACGCATCCGTGTTCATGAAATTGTGCACCGGGTCGTTGCTTCCGTTCTGGATAATGCGCATTACCTGATGGTTGGGCTCATGCTGCGCCATCCACTCGGGCCTGACGAGTTTGTTCACGTACATGTAGCTCGATATCTCGGCGTCGATGAACTTGAATCCGCCCCAGTCGGGGGAGGCCGTCACCAGCATCATTTTGGTCGAGGTCGGCGTCACTCCGTCCCCCAGCCCCGCGTCATACCACGACATGATGCCGGGGTCGGAGGGGCACAGATAGATCATGCCGTCCGTGCAGTATTCTGGATACACCTGGTGTCCGTCCGGTCCCCCAACGCCCCAGATGTACTCGTTCGGGTCGTCCGGTCCGCCATCCATGGAGCCGGAACTCCACCAAAGCTGGTGCTCCGGAAACACCTGGCCCTTGCTCTCATTCGCGTACATCTTCAGCACCAGCCCCCACTGCTTGAGGTTGTTCTGGCAGCTTGACCGCCGGGCGGACTCCCGGGCGCGCGCCAGTGCGGGCAGCAGTATCGCCGCCAGAATTCCTATGATGGCGATCACCACCAAGAGTTCAATCAATGTGAATCCCTTGCGTCTCTTCATGCTGTTTTCCTCCTGGGCGCCGGTCATGCGCCGCCGCCTGAATGGCTTATGATGTCCACGGTTTACACGAACCCATTCCCGCACAGAATGGGGTTCAAATGTCTCAATCCTTCTCTTCCTGGGCCGATGGCCCCGGTGTGCATGGCCCAACCGTCAGGCACGGCCGCCTGCTTCAAATGGGGTTGCGGCTGCGCCTGCCAACAGGATGGTCTCGCCTCCTAGCGGCGCTGCCGCCGTTGAAGTCTTTCCTGGTTGCGCTGCATCCGCTGTTCCCGCATGACAACACTTTGATTTCCAGGCTGCGGTGCTGGTGCTGGCTGGTCTGATATTTGAGGTTGCTGGGAAACGGGCAGGGCGTTTGCGTTGGGCGCTGCGAACTGGGTGCTCTGCGACACCGGCTGTCCCTCAATCTGCTGGACGGGCGCAGGCTGGGGAAGGGACTGGGGGAGTTGCGTCACGGGGGCCGGACTCTGTTCCGGCACCTCTGCTTTTTTTCCCAAGCATCCGTATCCCAGCGCGCCAAGGACCGCAATTACGGCCACCACCACGCCCACAATCTTCTTCATGAATGCTCTCCCTGGCAATATTTCTGCATGAAACGCCTGAGGTTTCTGTAGATCCAAACCGCGACCACTTTAATAAGATATTTTGCCATTAATCTCTTTTGGTGGAATCCGGTCTATATACGGAGATCGATTGTAAAAGTGCTAAAAGAGAGAAGTCTTGCGCATTCTAAAAGTTTTGTAAGAGGAAAGAAGAGGGTGAGCGTCTTGCAATGAAAGCGGGTTTCTGTGGTCAAACCGTTTGGCAGGAAGACTCAGGAGATGGCTGAGAATGTCAAGATTCAGGTCACGGGTCATACCGTGTGCGGCAATGGCTGGAACCTTTGTCGGAATGGGTGTATTCTACCGGCGGTGATTTGTTTGCCTTTTTATAATGTCAGGACTCCCAGCATGAACAATCTTCCGTCACGAATCATATTTTGCATCGCCATGGTGCTGTTGACGGTGGTGTCGGTCTATACAACCTACGCCAGTCTTACCGATTCCATCCTGCCCGAGCCCAAAGTGGCCATCCCCATCAGTGAGGGGGTTGTTTGGAACTGTTCCGTGATGGCGCTGGGCTTGGCGGTGGCCATCGGCCTCATGCTGTTTGCCCTGAAACTGTCGATCATCGGCGGCCACAAACGGCTCAACGTTCTGGGCGTGCTCGGCATGACCGTCGTGGCATTTATTTCCATCGCGTTCAACCTCGATGTGCTGTACCGCACGGCCGACCGGGATTTCTATCTTCGCTACTCAAACGACCGCATGCGAAGCACTTACGAGAAATTTCTGGGGGAGGTGCAGGGGGTGTTGGGCGAGCGGAGAACGGAACTGCTGCGCTCCATCGCCAAGCAGGAGGGTGAACTGGATTCGGAGGTGAAGGGGTTGCGCAAAGCCCCCGCCGGCTACGGCACGAACGCCAAGGAAGAGGACTACAAACTCAACGTGCTCCAGAAGACGGCCCAGGTGGACTTGCAGGCCGTGGAGGAGGCGTTGGAAACGAAAAAACAGGCCGATGCCCTGCTGCGCAGTGAGGTTCCGCAGAAACTGGAAGATATTGACAAAACACAGGCTGAACTGCGCGTAATTGTCAAGGATCTATCCGGCGCCGCCAATGTTCCCATGCCTGAATTGGTAAAGACAGAGAACCCGCTCTTTGCCGTTTTTGAAAAACTGTTCGACTACAAGTCAGTGGGATTCAAGGAAATCTTCATCCTCATCACCGCCTTTCTGCTGGACCTGGGCGACATTATCGGCTACTCGATGGTGCCCGGCCGCAAGCCGGAAAAGAAGCAAATCCGGATAGAGCCCTTCCCGGAACCCCGTCTGGAACTGCTTGCCAGCGAAGGCCAGAGTCACAGCCGCGCGCTGGAGCCCATTGTTTCCGGCAAAACGGACGGTGTCGTGGGGCGCGCGAACGACTTGGAAGATGCCGGTGAAAACGACGATGACCCGTCGGGGTCCTACAACCTGCGCTCTCATCGTCGGCGCAGCCGTTTTAGGTTCTAGCCCCATTTGGATGGCCAACGCCAAAGGCATTGCGCCAAACGAGCCACATGTAATAAAATATCTAGACAAATTTCTCGGATTATGCGAAAATTAGGTCAGGTAAAACTGGAACGGGTGTTATGAAAGACGATCCGTTTGCACAAGAATATAAAGAGGCCATAGACGCCGACGCAGTGTGCGGCGCCTGCGGCCGTGTCAATCCGGAAGGAACGCTGATTTGCAAGGGTTGCGGGAACAACCTGCGCGACCAGCGCCTGTTGCGGCTTGCCGCCGACCAGATACTGACCGGCGAGGAGGAAGCCGCAAAACGGCGTTCCTGGCTCAACAGCGGCCTCACCGTCCTGGGCATTCTGGTGGTGCTCTGGGTCGGCATGAATGCAGGCAGGATGATGGGTCTGGTCGCCCCCGGTTCAATGACGGATTCGACGGGCCTGTCGGAAAACATGCCCCCCGTTCATCCTGCCAAATTCTGGGAATCAGAGAAGGCCTCTTTTGACACGATGGCCGCCGACCTGAAGAGCCAGTTCCCCACGGAGAACGATGCCGAGACCGCCCGGCTCAACCCACCCAGCAGCCCCACGCCAAATGGCTACTTTGCTCTGTTTGAAAAGGTTGGCACTTCGGAGCGTTTTGTGGGTGCCGCCCAAGCCTCCATTGAGGATGCGAAAGTGCGCTTTGTGGCCGCCTTTAACGACGGCTCGGAAGCCCGGGGCATCGCCACATTAATGGACACCTCCGTGGCCTCGGTGGATTGGGACGTGGCCGGCATACAGCGGGAAGGAAAGTATTTCGCCGGTGCCGGATCTGCGGTTCCGCAAACGGACGGCACCTTTCAGATTGTCGCCCGCGCCGAAGGCGTTCCCGGGGTGCTCCAGGCCGTCGCCTATCCGATGGGGTCCCGCTAATCCGCGCATTCACCGTGGCACTGTGATTTTCACGGTCCGCGCGTCGGCGCCGGGGCGGGGTGCGGGGCATTCCGGCGCACCGGTTCATTCCAAACAGGAGTTCCAAGCATGAGCTTTTTCACAAAACTGCGCGAGCGCCTCGGCAAGACGCGCACCAGTCTTGCGGACGGGGTCCGGCGCATATTTACCGGGCGCGGCCGGGTCAGCGATGAAGTGTATGAGGAGCTTGAGGAGTTGCTCATCGAGGCGGATGTGGGCGTGGAGACCACGCAGCAGATCATCGGCGACATGCGTCGCACGGCCCGCGAGAGGGGCATCGACGACGCGGAGGCGCTCTATGCCGTGCTCAAGGAGGAGATGGCTGCGCTGCTCGACAACGGTTCAAAGCAGGCAAATTGGACGGTCGAAAGCGGCCCCCATGTCACGCTCATTGCCGGGGTGAACGGCTCGGGCAAGACCACCACGGCGGGCAAGCTCGCGCAGAAGTTGCGCGAACAGGGGCGCACCGTGCTGCTCGGCGCGGCCGACACCTTCCGCGCCGCGGCCGTTGAGCAGCTCACCATCTGGGCGGAGCGCACCGGCGCCGTGATTATCCGCCAGCAGGAGGGTGCCGACCCCGCAGCCGTGGCCTACGACGCCACCGACGCGGCCATCGCGCGGGGCGTGGACAATGTCATCATCGACACGGCCGGGCGGCTGCATACCAAGATAAACCTGATGGAAGAGCTGAAAAAGATTCAGCGCGTGGTGTCCAAGCGCCTTCCCGGCGCGCCCCACCAGGTGCTCCTCGTGCTCGACGCGACCACCGGCCAGAACGGCCTGATACAGGCGAAAATCTTCACCGAGGCGCTGCATGTGGACGGCATTGTGCTCACCAAGCTCGACGGCACCGCCCGCGGCGGCATGGCCGTGGCGATCCAGAAACAGCTTGGCATTCCTATTCTTATGATAGGCGTCGGCGAGGGGGTCGAGGACCTGCAGCCCTTCGATGCACGGCAGTTTGTGGATGCGCTGTTTGGCGAGGGCGGAAACTGAGTTCACAACAATAACGGCCCGGATTCCGTCATGGAAGCCGGGCCGTTGTTCTTGTTGCGGCGGGTTTGCCCGCTTAGACGGGCAGGGCCTTGAACTGTTTCCTCGCGTCGGCCTTGAACTGGCGCAGTTCGTCGATGTTGTCGATGATCTTCTTCACCGTGTCGGCCAGAAATTCCATGTCGGCTTTGCTGTTCATCAGGACCTGGTGATGCGCGCACACGCCGCTGTGCTTGTTGGCCTCCTCGCAGACGGGCAGGCTGAAACGCTTCGGATTAATCGCCTTTTTGTAGGCCGCGCTGAGGTTGTGCCGTGTCTTGGTCAGCGGCTTGTAGAGACCGCAGCCGTTGAGCGGCTCATAGGGCGGCTCGAACAGTTCGGGCACGCCCAGTTCCCTGTCCAGCGCCTGGCAGAACTGCGTGTTGTCCACACACAGTTCCTTGGCGTCGATGCGGAAGGTGAAATTGAAGTAGCTCTGCTGCGTGACCTGCGGACGGCGGCGCATCACCTGGATGCCCGGAATCTGCGCGAGCAGCGAATTGAGATAGATCGCGTTGGCGTCGCGGTCCTTCACCTGCTGGTCGAGGCGGGTGAGTCCGCCCAGCAGCAGGGCCGCCTGCCATTCAGTCAGGCGGTAATTGCCCGACTGGAGGGCCGTCTCCATCGCTGCGGCCTTCTTCAGCCCAAACACGGGCGGCTGGGCCTCATAGGGCCGGCCGCAGTTGCGCAGGCTGTACAGCTTGTAGAATAGCTCTTTGGTCTTGCACATGTTGAATCCGCCCTCGCCCGAGGAGAGGACCTTGGATTCCTGGAAGCTCCACGAACTGACATCGCCGAAGGAACCGACGCCCTTGCCCTTCCAGAAGGTGCCGTGCTGGTGCGCGCAGTCTTCAATGAGGAACAGGTTGTTCTTCTTGCAGATGCGCTGCAGGCGGTCGAGGTCGGTGACGCAGCCGTAGAGGTGCACCACAATGATCGCCTTCGTCTTGGGCGTGATCGCCGCCTCGACCTTGTCGAGGTCAAGGTTGTAGGTGTCGGGTTCGACATCGACTAGCACCGGGATCGCGTTCACATCGACGCAGGCGGCGGCCGTGGCCTGCCAGGTCATGCCCGGCACAATCACCTCGTCATAGGCGCCGATGCCCAGCGCCTCGAGAGCCATCTGGATGCCCACGGTGCCGTTGGCGCAGCACGCGCCGAACTTTGCGCCCTGATAGGCCGTGAACTTCTCGGCGAACTCCCACTCCACCGGCCCGTCAAAGGACCACCGGTTCGACCGCGTGATCTTTGCGACCAACTGCGCGTCACTCTCGGCGCTGATGGGCCACTTCGCCCACTTCTTGTTCTTTCCCGCGAGCGGCTTTCCGCCCAGAATGGCAAGCTTTGGCATGATCCGTAATCCTTCCTGGTTTTGGGCGCAGCCCCGGCTCAAGGCGAACGGGAAGCGCGTTGGACGATGATTTCGGCCCGCACCTTGCAGACGGGCAGATGGTAGAATATCGCGTCCATGTGGACAAGTGCAAAAACGGAATGCCTAACCGGGACTGGCATCCAATTCCCCACTGGGAGCGCCGGCATCCCTGCCGGCTTTTTTCGGGAGACCCCTGAAGCGACCCCGGCAGCTTTGACCGCAGCGGCCCGCTGCGTTAGGATAACTCCGGAAGGTGCGGCACACGGACATGAAGATGACACAGGACGGCGAACAGCAGAATCCAGCAACCACCGGGAGCGCTTTGGAAGGCCCCGTTTCCGTGGGCCGCACACTGCTGCTCTGGGTGGTCACGCTCGCCCTGTTTGGGCTCTATCTGCTCGGATATGGCGCGGCGGGACAATTCCACCGGCTTCACTACTGGGACGGGCCGTTGATTGACGGATTGCAGCGCAATAGCCCCGTCTCCTCCGTGTTGTCCGGCCAGGACCGTCTGCTGGTCGCCTGTGGAGCGGTCGCCGTGCTCGCCCTTGCCATGGTCCTGTTGTTGACTCCGCTCTTTCGCTCGCTGGCGTGGCGGCTCGGCGTCCTCGATCACCCTGGTGAGGCGCGCAAGGTGCACCGCGCGCCCGTGCCCTACCTGGGGGGCATGTCCTTCTATGCGGCTTTTCTTGCCGCCGCGCTGGGCTTGGAATGGTTTGTGCCGCGTCTCGCGGGACCGGCGTTGTTTCCCGCGGCGGTGCTGGGCACGGCGGTGATGCTCATGGGCTTGTGGGACGACGCACGCGGCCTGTCGGGCACGTTTAAGCTGCTCATGCAATTGATTCTCGGCGCGGTCTTCTACTTCTGGGGCCTGCGCGACGCAGACCCGTTCAGCATGATCGGTCCCGCCACGCACTGGCCTTGGCTCGGCGTGGCCGTCACCGCGCTGTGGATGGCGGGCGTGATGAACGCGGTCAATTTCTGCGACGGGCTTGACGGACTGGCCGCAGGCCTCGTGTTTGCCATATCGGCGGCCCTCTTTGCCGTCGGCCTGCGCAACAACCACGCCGTCGGCTGCGCCATGACGGCCTGTCTCATGGGCATGACGCTGGGCTTCCTGCGCTACAACTTCCATCCCGCCACCATCTTCATGGGCGATGCGGGCGCGCTGTTCCTTGGCTTTATCCTTGCCGTGGCCACGCTTGCCTCGCAGCAAAAGGGCGCGGCGGTCATCGCGCTGGCCGTGCCCATGACCGCGCTGGCCGTGCCCGTCGCCGACACGGCGCTCAGTTTCCTGCGCCGCATGCGCCGGGCCCGAGGCGGCGGCTTCTTCCATCCCGACCGCGAGCATCTGCACCACCGTCTCCTCGCCCTCGGCCTGGGCCAGCGCAACGCCGTCCTCGCGCTCTACGGCTTCTCCGCCGCCATGGGCATGCTCGCCTATCTCATGGACGCCGTGCCCGACGCCTATCGCTTCATTCTGCTCCTGGTCGCCGCCGTGATTATTCTTCTCGGTGTGGTGGGCTTGCGCCGGTTGGAGAAGCGCTCCGGGGGACAGTGAGACGGGATTGTCGAATTATGGGGCGGTCCTCCCTGAAAGGGGTTCTGCCTATCCTGCCTCCAAATGGTCGGAATGGCGTTCGCCATGCCGTTCGCGATGGTTAAGGTCGTGCCGTCGATTTCATAAAACCTTTGCTGTCTTCTGTTCTGGGTCCCGACAGGGACCAATGTGAATAGCCGGTGACCGAAGGGAACCTCCGGTAAGAGTACATGAACATAACAACCCCGAATGGGGTTGAATGTGAGTTCGGGGTGGCGTGCACGCGGGACACATTCAACCCGCTTCGGGGTTGACCGGCATTCATTGCCCACCGGAGGTTCCCTTCGGTCACCTCCGGCTATTGATATTGGCCCCCTGCGGGGGCCGGAAGGAAACGGTCGGTCCAGAAACCCTCGGACGAGAAGGCTGCGGACCACCAGGCGGTGAGGAACCGCGAAGATCGCTGGTTCAAACGAAGAACGGGAACCGACGCGCTTTTCGGACTTCGCGCCTAATCCTTTTGCGCGATCTTGTACAGATGGGTCTTTGTGCGGAGCAGCAGGGCCTTGTCCGCCACGGCCGGGGATGTCCATAATTCGCCGTCGAGTTGGTTGACCGCCAGTTCGCGGTACTGCCGTTCCGGCGCGAATACGGTGGTCATCCCCCTTCCATTCGAGATATAGATCCGGTCGGTGGCGGCCAGGGGCGAAGCCCCATACTTGCCTTTCAGTCGTTCCGACCAGACCGCGGTTCCTGTTGTTGCCTCCGTGCAGGTCAGAATACCGTCGTCCGTCACCATATAGAGCAGGTCGCCCACAAGCACGGGCGAGGACTGAAACGGCGTGTTCTTGGTCATTTTCCAGACCACATGCGAATTGAGCACATCACCGGTGCCACCCTCGCGAATGGCCAGAAACTCGCTTTCGCCGGGATGGGCACCGGCGTTCACAAAGAGCAGTCCATGCCCGTGGACAACGCTCGAAATGGAGCTGTCCACGCCGCAACGAACCCGCCAGATCTCCTCGCCCGTCCGCGGATCGTGCCCCGTCACCAGCAGTGCGCCATTGCTCACCAGTTGCTGCTTGCCGTTCACTTCGATGATCGCGGGCGTCTGAAAAGACTTGCGGTAAATCGGAGTGACCTCCGGGGTGTATACATCGGCCGGACGGTTGTACAGCCACACGGTTGCACCGGTATTTTTGTTCAGCGCCGCCGTGAACTGCTTGTCCACACCCTCAAGCGTGATGATGACCAGGTCCTCGAAAAGGACGGGCGAGGACGCGGGGCCCTGTCTGTGGTCACAGTTCAAATCCGAACGCTTCCACAGGATTTCGCCCGATGCCGTGTCGATGCAGGCCGTGCCAAAAGTGCCGTAATGCACATAGACGCGCCCCGCCTCAATGACAGCCGAAGGCGTCGCATAGGAGTTGAGCGGATTGATCGCTTGCGGATTCTCCGGGCGAAACAGCTCTATGTCCCGGACGATACTGCCCGAATTCAGGTCAATACAGACCGCATAGAGCGCCGTGCCGTCCTCTTTGGCCGTGGTGAGCCAAATCTGGTCGCCCCACACCACGGGACTGGAATAGCCGAGATCGTGAACACCCGTCTTCCAGACGATGTTTTCGGTTTCGGACCAACGCAGCGGCAACCCCGCCGCATCGCTTACTCCCTCCGCCGTCGGACCGCGCCACGCGGGCCAGTTCCCGTCGGCGTGCGCGGCGGCCATGCAAATCACAACGGCGAGGGTCAGAGTGCATATGCGCATACCTTGTTTACTCCATGTTCTTTACGTCCGTCATTGCGAGCGAAGCGAGGCAATCTCTTGCACCCACAGCCTGATGCGCGCAAGAGATTGCCGCGTCGGACTGCGTCCTCCTCGCAATGACCGTGTTTGTTTGGCTCCGGCAGCGCCCCCCTTATGGCGTATTTGAGCACACGGGCGGAAAGGCGAAAGAGCATTCGCGAATGTCGGTTTGCGTCGCAGCGTGCTCGATCGTAATGGCCACAATCCGGCCCCAGCCATCCATGTCAACCAGCGTGTTCTCGTTGAGATCCGTTGTGTCCGCCACCGGGCTGTCGCTGAAGGTGACAAGGAGGGTGTCGGTGTCTTCAAAGTAACTGACACGCATATCATATCTCCTCGAATCGCCGGTCAAAAAAGCGTTGTGAACGGTTTCGCCGTCTACTAAAAGGATAACACGCCGGCAGCGCTCGCCAGCTTCTGATATTCTGGCCCATCGCCGGATGCGCCCGTCGGCCTGCATTTCCTCATGGCGGGGGTGAAAGACCGCCTCTTCAACCCACGCCATTTGTATTCCGGCACGGTCTGGGCGCATACGTTAAAATGCGCAGGGACTTTCATGACGCAATAGTTCAATCTACGGGAATGACCCATCAAGGTGCTGCGCAGGACGCCTGTCTTCAACAAACTCAAGGGGGCGGGTAGAACTTTCGAGCCCGGATCAAACCGTCCTTGTCATGATAATTAGAGCGGCCTTCCCCAAAAGACTCTTGAGCCTGTTTATTTGATGTGATTCGTGAACGCCGGTTTTACACCAGAGGGCAAAATGTTCACAGTTGTTCGTCGCAACGTTGTATTGACGTTCACCCAGCTTTGAGAGCGCCCTACTGACCGTCTCCTCTGCCGAATGTAGCTCATAGTTTTGCCCTTTGAACCTATCCCAAAATGAAGGAGGCGTAAAGTCTACCAGCTCCTTCGCTCTTATTTCCTCACGATTCACTTTGATTGCTCCGTCTTCAGTTACGAGAAAGTCGGGGACGATGAACTCATCAGCCATGATTGCGTCATCAGACATGCAAGCTGTGGCTGGTTTATCCTCCTTGACCGATTCATCCGCTTCAACGAAGGCCCTCCCGTGCCTTGCGCCGCGCGTGCCTGGAAATACAAGGATAAAGAAAGTACTAGTGTCTCGCAGAAACCGGCGCAATGAGGTCTTTTGAATCATGGCGTTGGATTTGTCTAAGAGGTCGGAACTGTCGGACGTGTAGTGGACGACGCAATTGTCTCCGACGTAGACGCCGTAGTGTTCGTAGCCAGGGCAGCCTTTTCGGGTCACTCCTATGATGTCACCCTGTTCCAGTCCGACGGCTTCCTTCTGCAATATCCTCTTTCCGCCCTCGTCGTAGGTTCCAAATGCGCCGTGGAGCCGCTCCATGAAAGGAGCGTCCTCGTAATGGTCCGCCCCAACCAGGGCATTTCCCCGGCGTTCTATACCCCGACCTTCCTCCTCTACCTTCTCGAAAACGGTATCTTCAACGTAGTACCCAAACTTCTCAAGGGAGTCGCCAATCTTCTCGCGCAGTGCTTCGACAGAGTCGCCCACCTTCTCTTTAAGGTAGTCAAACATGTATTCATCTCCCAGAACCGTAGAGAATCACTGCATTACTTATCGTCCAGCACTTGACATTCGTAAGGAAAGGCAATTTGCAATTCTCAGAATCCTCACGGGTGCCATGACTCTATACAGTCTAACACCAAGCGGTGAGATTTTCACCACTTGGTGGTTAATTTGCATGGTCAGTTTCGAGAGGACGCCTGAATGACGCCCGTTTCAAGAAGATAGTCCGTCCCGTCCGTGCATGGCGGCAGGTTGGGGTGTAGCGCCTGTGCCGCCCTTTCAGGGCTCCACCCGGTGGTGGACTGGTGACCCGGGGCTGACGCCCCGGGCTATTGTTGTATCGCACCTTCGATGCTCCGGACAGATGGCTACTTACTGCCGTTTCAGAGATTCCGCCCCGGTCGCCGCGCGTGGATTGACAGGCGGGACGCCTGCGGTACGGAACCGGGAATCGCTCGATGCCGCGTCAGATGTTCCACCCCGGCCTGCGCGCGTAGGACAACAATCGGTTGGCCTGTTCGTCCTTCGGGAAGACTTCCTTTACCGGGTCCCAGACAATCTTCCGCTTCAGTTGCGAGGCGATGCCGGCGAGCAGGCAGAGGCTCATGGAGCGGCGGGCCGTCTCGGCGTTGCAGATGGTCTGTTTGCGGGTGCGAATGCATTCGAGGAAATTGCCCGCATGGATCGGGCTGTGGTAGGGGCGCTCGTCGGTGGGCTTGAGCTGGACGCCGAGCGACTCTTTCGGCTTGGCCGTGATGTTCTCGCGGTCCACGGCGATATAGCCGTCGGTGCCGACGTAGCAGGCGCCGCCGACGGGGCCGACGTTCTCTCCGGGATAACCGCAGCAGTGGATGACCAGCCCGTTTTCATAGCGGAGCACGGCGTGGTCCTTTTCGTAGTCCAGCTCGGTGGGACCGGGATGCTCTTTCTCGATGGCCCACTGCACGACGTCGAAGTGGTGCGGGCCCCAGTTGGGGTCGCCGTAGGAGAAGAGACCGCAGTTGGCGTTGCCGCCGTTGTAGGGCTGCCAGGGGCCGGGGCCGACGTAGATGTCCCAGTCGAAGCCCTCGGGGATGGCGATGCCCGGCGCGGTCACATCCTGCATGTTGGCGGCGAATCCGCCGCCGGGACTGTAGGCGTAGATCTCCTTCAGCTTGCCAATGTACCCGTTGCGCACCAGTTCGATGGCGCGGCGGAATTTGCCGCCGTATTCGGCTTCGGAGCGCTGCTGCGTGCCGGCCTGGTAGACACGCCGGCAGCGTTTTTGCGCTTCAGAAAGCAGTCGGCCCTCCTCGACGGTGATGCAGACCGGCTTTTCGCTGTACACGTCCTTGCCATTCTTCATCGCCGTGATTGCCATGGGCGCGTGCCAGTGGAAGGGCAGCGCCATGAGCACTGCGTCAATGTCAGGACGGGCTAGCATGTCGCGGTAGTCGAGGTAGGCCTCGCAGGACTTGTAGGTCCCCGTGCCTGCGAGTTGCGCGTAGTGGTTGTTGACCCGCTCCGTGGCGATATTGCGCTTGGCGGGCCAGAGGTCGCAGACGCCCAGCACCTGCACCTCTTTGCGTCCGAGGTAACCGCCTGCAACATAGGTCCAGGAGCCGCCGAAAAGATGGCCCGAGCCCTGGCCGCCCTGGCCGATAAAGCCCATGGTGATGCGTTCACTGGGGGCCACCGCCCCGTCCCGTCCAAGCGCCTGCGCGGGAACAATAAGCGGGGCCGAGGAGGCGGCCAGCACGGAGGCGATAAAGCTGCGGCGCGAAAGTGTGGAATTATTCTTGTTCATTTATCTTTCCTTTGCAGTAATCATAAGCCGTCGCGAAAAACAGGGACAGACCCGTCTACGCTGCGCTTCGCTTGGGTCAGTCCCGGTTTTTCACTTGTCCCTCTTTTGCAGAAACACGTGGACGCCCTTCTTGTTCGAGACGACAATGTCCTGCAGGCCGTCGTCATTAAAGTCGCACACATTGAACTGGGTGCCCACTCCGGAGTCCTTGTCAATCAGATGCTTCTTGTATGCGACCTTGCCCGGTGCCGGCCGCTGGAGCTCGAGCCAGAACAGTTCGGACGGTTCCAGCGCGCCGGGGTCGTGCTCGCCGTGGGCGAAGTAGCGCTTGCCGGTGACCAGATCGGGCAGCCCGTCGTTGTTGATGTCGGAGAGGATCAAGGCGTGCGTCTCCGAACAGCTCTTGTCGATCTCGTGCTGCGTGAAGTTCGTGCCGTCGGCGCTCTGCTCGAACCACCACACGCCGTAATCGTGGGCAGAACTGGTGATCACGTCGTTGTGGCCGTCGCCGTTGACGTCATAGACGATCATGTCGGCACAGTCCGGCCCCAGTTTGGCCGGATGGCCGCCCCAGTCTGGACGGGTGCGGTCCGCGGGGGCCTCCCACCAGCATCCCGTGGTCAGCAGGTCCATGCGGCCGTCGCCGTTGACATCCCCAATGCCGGTGCCGTGCCCGAATCTGGCAAACGCCTCCAGCATGTATGACACGGGATAGGCCAGCCACGGCGTCGTTTTGTCCTGTCCCGGACGGAACCAGGTGATGCGGCCATTCATGGCAAAGACGGGCACGGGCTTGCCGTCGCCCAGCACGTCGGCGAAGAGCGGTGTCTCGCCGCAGGCCTCCGTGGCCAGCAGATACTCCTGCCAGTGCTGGTCGGTGCCCGCGCCGGGATTGCGGTACCAATAGGCGGGCGCGCCGGGGAAGCCAACCACAATCAGGTCGGGCCAGCCGTCCTTGTCCACGTCGGTGGCAAAGCAGGCAAAGGCCTTGCTGTAGCCCGTGGCGGGGTCGTATTTCTCCGGCGTACGGATCTCATGCACTTTCCAGTCGGGGGCTTCGTACCACACATCGCCGACGAGAAGGTCGTTCAGACCGTCGCGATTCACATCGGCCACGGCCACGCCCTCGGAGCGAAACTCTTTGTCGATGACGATGTGGTCAAAGTGTACCTTGTCGCCGGGCACGGCCACGGCGACCAATGCCTTGCTCACATCCGTCAACGGCTGCATGGCCGCCTTGGGAAGTTCCGCTTTCTGCGCGGCGGCAAAGGCCTTGGGCGCGACGGCGGCGATATCGCTGCGGTTGGTCTGCACCAGCTCTTTGGCGATGCGCCCCCACGCCACGGAGGCCTCCGCCGCCACCTCGGCCGAACCGAGATAACCCTCGACGGTCTTGAGTGCGCCCATTGTATGACAAGCGCCCAGGGGACCAAGGAGCAGCCGCTTTTCCTCGGGACGCTCGGCCAGGGCCAGTGCCTTGGTCAGCGTGTCTTCGCGGACCGCCGGGTCCATGTCCTTCTTCGAGGCCAGCTTCGCGATGCCGCGGAACACCAGCACCCGGTGACTGAGGTCGGTGGTGCCGCCCAGCAGGGTCATCAGATAGGGAAGCGCTTCCGGACTGTCCGAGGCGGCCAGCGCCCGAATGGCGGCGTCCTTCTCCGTCGCATCGGCGCCGCGCGTGGCGCTGTCGAGCGCCTGCATGAGCTTTTCATTGTGCAGACTGCCGCACACATCGAGCAGGGCGAAGCGGGACTCCGCTTTCCCCCCGTTCATGCCCGACAGGACGGCGTCCGCGAACGCATCGGGCGCATTCAACCGCTTTCCAAGCGCGACCAGCGCGCGCTGTGTCGCCGCGCGTCCTTTGTCATCTGCCGCCCGTTCCACCGCCTGGCAGAGCAGGGCCGCATCGGCGGCCTCGCCCACTTCGCCCAGCGCCTGGGCAACGGCCACGCGAACGCCCGCGTCGGGGCTCTGCACAAGTTTGCGCAGTTCGGGCACCACGGCGACCTCCCGACGTGCGCCCATAACATTGGCGATCACGGCCGTCTCGTCGGCACCGGCTCCCTTCATCCGGTCCAGCAACGCCTTCGACACGTCCGGGGCGTTAATCTGTGCCAGGGCCTGCATGGCCGCGCCGGTGTTTGGCTCCGCGCCGCGTGCCGCCGCGGCAACAAGCGCGGGAACGGAGGAACCGTTGCCGACCAGGGCCAGCGCCCTGATAGTTGCCAGGGAAATGCCCGCATCGGCGTCTGCGACGAGCGGTGCCAGCGCGGGCGCGATGTCTTTGTCGCCGCGCTGCGCCAGGGCTTCAATCAGTCCCGGCAGCGCGCCCTTGTTCACCTTGCCCAGCAAACCGCCGCATTCCTTGGTGATGCCCCGTCCCTCGATGTCGCGCACCGAAGGCAGCGCCGCGTTCCAAAGCTCCGGCTCGGCGCTTTGCAGCGCCGCGGCGATCAGCTTCTTCGCCTTTCCGCCGCTGGTGCGAATCATGCCGCTGTAGGCCGCCGTGCCCACAAAGCCCTGCGGGCACATCTCATGAATTTCCATGTAGAGTTTGCGCGCGGGGCGGTCATGCTTTACGCTCAGCGCCTCGGCGCAGCACAGCAGTGAATCCAGCGCGACCGCCTGCAACTTGCCCGTCCCCTTCTTGGCAACCGGCTTCAATGCGGCAATGGCATCCTTGCCGCCAATCTTGCCCAGCGCCACCACGGCGGAATCGGCAATGAGCGGGTCGGCATCATTCACAAAGGGTGCCACCCGCTTGGCGTCTTCCGGCTTCTTCCCCGCGCCCAGGCTTTCAATGATGCCCGCCTTCCCCGCGCCAGTGGAGGAACCCAGTGCATCGCACAGCGCCTGGTGCGCCTCCGGAAAGCCCATCGCCGCCAGCGCCAGCCGCGCGGCGCCAGACAGTTTCTCGTCCTTGAGGCACGCCGCCAGCGCCGGAACACACTTCACGGTGCCGATCCTGGCCAACTGCGCGCAGGCCTTTTCCTTGCCCGACACCTCGCCCGACCGGTTGAGCGCGGCCAGCAGGAACAGTTCTTCATCCATGCCCACCACCCATACCGGCACTTCGCCGACATTGTCGCCGCAGGTCGCGGCGAACGTGACGGCGATGAGGTCGATGGTGACCAGGCCGTCCGAATTGGTGATTTCCAGCGCCGTCAGGGGCGATTCCGGATGGGGGTTGCGGACGGAGAAACGCCAGAAACCGATCTTCTGCTCTGTGGTCTCGCTGGTCTTGAAGGCATCCGAGTGGGCCAGCGCGGCAAAGGCAAGCGGCCCCGGCTTCCACCAGTCATGAATGTTGAGTCCGCTCTCCAGCGGAATCTCCACCTTCTTTCCGTCCGCATAGACCAGCGTGTAGGCCCCGATCCGGTTGCCGGCATTCTCGGTGAAATGCAGGAAGTGGACGGCCGCGGCGGTTGTCGGCGGAAATTCAACGCGCTGCTGCTTCCCGGCAGGCACCTTGACCAGAGCGTCCTTCAAATCAAAACGGACCCCGTCAAAATCGTTCGGGCCAAGCGACAGTTTGTTGAACAGACCGTGGAATCCCGGCACGCTTACCGCGCCCAGATCCACTGGACCCGGCTCGGCGCCCAAGGCCAGCGGCGGCACGATTAAAGCAAACAACACAGCAAAACAGAGCGCGCGTCCCATGTGTGTATCACTCCGGCAGTTGTATTCAAAGGCGTCCCCTATGGGCGCACAGCGAAAGCGTTTCATGCTGTCGGCCTTCCTCCCGTGACGGGAGAAACGGCCCGTTATCCCTGCGACTCTAGTACAAATTCCGTGTTCACCACCACATCGGGGTGCAGGCTCTGTTTCACCGGGCAGGTGTCCGCCGCGTTTTCAAGACTGGTACGGTCCTTTTCCGACAGGGCCAGACCGGGCGGCAGCGTGATGGTGACGGCAAGTCTGCCGATGCGCCGCACGGGGACCGCCGTCATCTCTTTGATGACCTTCACCTTGGTGCCGGTCAGGTCGAGGCCCGCGCGCTGGCCCACAATGCCCATGATGGTGAGCATGCAGGTTCCCAGCGCCGTGGCCAACAGGTCGGTCGGCGAAAACTGGTCCCCCGTGCCGCCGTTGTCCACCGGCGCCGTGGTGCGCAACTGGGCAGCGGAGGGTCCGTGGACCGCCCCGCAATAGAGTTGTCCTTCGTAAGCGATGTCGATTTCAACCGCCATGGGTGGCTCTCCTGGGTTGGGGTCGGTGAGGCCCCATTCTAGACCAACCCTGCCCAATCGGGCAATCGCCCCATTGCCGCCGCGCTTCGGGTAAGGATTACGTCTTTTTGGGACGGCCGTTTTGGTTCACCGGCATGCAATTTCTTTCCCGCCAAGTGCCGGATATGGTAGCATCCTGCCATGTCTGACAAGACCGTTTGCCCGGAGCTTGCGGCGTTTTCCGCCGACCGCTCCGGGTTTGGGAGAACATAAATGATTATTTCTATGCTTCGCTGGCCTTTTGCCGTCGGCATTTTGCTCTGTTTGGCCCGTTTGGCCCCGGCGCAGGCGCCCGATTTGGACAAGATGGACATTGTGGAGCGATCCACACCCAACGGCCCCGTCGCGTTTGTGGACGGTGTTGCCGTGAGCCGCGAGGAGTTCATCGAAACCTACAAACGGCACGTGAACGAGGTGGCGATGCTCGCGCATGACAACAAGCCGAGTGACGAGTTTCGCGTGCGCGCCGGGCTGACCACGCTGGGCGAACTGATCCGCCGCCAAATCCTGGTGGCCGAGGCGGCCAAGCGGGGCGTCACGGTTGGCGAGGCGGAGGTGGACACGGCCTATGCGGAAAAACTGAAACATTTCCAGCAGGACATGAAGAAGCCGGACGGCCCGGCACCCACCGAAGCGGAGGTGCTCAAGCTTGCGGGACAGACCCGCCAGGAGGCGCGGGAAAGCCTGCGCCGCCAATTGGTGGAGGAGAAGATGGGCTCGCAAATCGCCAAGGACAAGGGCGCCAAGGTGTCGGACCAGGACGTTTCGGACTTCTACAACAAGAAACCGGAGCTGTTCAAGAGGACCGGACAGGTCCACCTGAACCAGATACTGGTTCCGCCCAAGGGCGGCCCAAAAGCGGACGAGGCCTCCTGGAAAGCAGCCGAGGAAACAGCCAAGAAGGCGCGGGCGCGCATTCTCGCCGGGGAGACCTTTGACGTGGTCGCCCGCGACATGTCGCAGTCGCCCGACGCCGCCAAGGGCGGCGACATGGGCATGCTCCCCACGGAGCAGTTACCCCCGTTCTTCGTGGACATTGCCAAGGCGATGAAGCCCGGCGACGTGAGCGACGCTTTCCGCAGCCCCTACGGGGTGCATGTGATCCGCCTCGTGGAAACGGCGCAGAGCAAGGATGTCACGCTTGCCGAGGCCAAACCGAAGATCCGCGCCATGCTGGAGCAGATGCGCCGCGATGAGGCGGTGGACAAGTTCATTGAGCCGGTGGTGAACGATTCTAAACGCACGCAGATGTTCCTCCAGTTGGAGCGCACCCTGGGCGCGCTTACCTTTGACCCCAAGGCGCCGAAACCGTCCATCATGCAGGATGAGGCCGCGGCCGCGACCTCCCAGGCGACGGCCGCCCCGGCTGCCGCCCCGGAAAAGTCGCAGGCACCGGCGAAAAAGGCCGCCGCAAAGGCCGACACGTCCAGCACCAAGAAATCCGCCACCACAACGGATGCCCCCCCGAAGAAGAAATCCACGGACGCGACCAAGTCGAAAAAGAAATCCGCGACGGACGCCAGCACCGATGCCCCGAAGAAAAAGGCCCAGTAACGGTGTGAACGCGCCGGGGTATCCCTGGTGCCGCGCCGCGATCCTTGGCGGTGCGTTGTGGATGATCGCCGCGGTCGGTGTTGCGGCAAAAGACAGCGCCGCCTATCTGTGGCCTTTTGATCGTACTCCCGATCTGTCCTCCAGTTTCGGAGAATACCGTGCCGGGCGTTTCCACATGGGGGTGGACCTCTCCACCAATGGGGCCATTGGAGTGCCCGTCCGCGCTGCGGCCGACGGCCACATTTCGCGCCTGCGCTGCTCGCCCTGGGGCTATGGCAAAGCCGTCTACCTCACCTTCAACGACGGTTACACGGCCGTGTACGGCCACCTCTCGGGTTTCCGCGACGAACTGCGCGACTACGTGCGCCGTGAGCAGCACAAGCGCGAATCGTACACGCTGGAATTGGAAATCGGCCCGGGGCAGTTTCCCGTGAAGCGGGGCGAAATCATCGCCTTCAGCGGCGACACCGGGATAGGTCCGGCGCACCTGCATTTTGAACTGCGAGACAAGGACAACCGCGCCGTCAGCCCGCGCCTGCTCGGCATGAACTGGCCCGATACGGAACCGCCCGTTTTCAAATCCGTGATGGTGGCCCCGCGTGTTCCGGCCTCGCGTGTGGAGGGTGATGTGCTGCCGCTGGTGCGGAAAGCGGAACACATCCCCCTCAATCCCCCTTCAAAGGGGGACTTGAGGAAAGGGGAGCCCAAGGGGAAAGCGGCGTGGTCCTGCGCTCCCGTGCATGTGCAGGGCGAATTTGCCGTGGCCGTGGACCTGGTGGACCCGACACCGGCCGGAAACAAACTGGGCATTCATGATGCAAAGCTCATTGCCCCCGACGGCAGCACCGTGTTCGAGGTGCGCCATGACACCATACCCTACGACGAGCACGGCGCCGCCTTTGCCTATCATCCCGCCTTTAACGACGAGGGGCACTTCCTGCTGCTGTGGCGCTGGCCAGGAAATGCCGCCACGAGCGATGCGGTCAGTAAGGGTGACGGTTGGTGCAGTGCCCCCGAAAAGGAGCTCCGTTACCGCATCGAAGTGGTGGACTTCATGGGCAATGCCGCAACGCTGGAACTGCCCATCCTCCCAGGCATGGACAAAAAGCCCGAGACAAAACCCAAGACCGAAAAGGCGGTTGAAGACAAGAGCGACGGAAGTTTGACCGTGGATGCGCCCGGCACCTTTCTGGTGGCAACGGCAAGCTTTCCCACGGCGGAGACACGGGCACCCGAACTGGTCATCGACGGCAAGCCCGCCGTTGACACACCTTTCTTCGCGGTGGACAAACGCAGCTTCCGCGCGGCATGGCAACCGACACCGGGAAAACGAATCACGGTTGGCGCGACCCATCCTCGGCTTGCCGCAGAGCCGATTGTCTTGGAAACGGTCGCCTCCGGCGCGGCCCGCACACTCCAATGGGAAAAGGGTCCAAAACTGGAGATCCCCGCCGGCGCGGCCTGCGGACCGCTCTTCCTCCGCGCTGAATCCCTTGACGGGGGAGCGTGGCGCCTCTGGCCCGACACCGCCCCGTTGGCCGCCGCGGCCGAAATCTCACTGCCCCTGCCCGAGGGTCTGCGCGATCCCGCACATGCCGCCGTCGCGCGGCGCGGCGGAAGCGGATGGAACTGGCTGAAATCGGCGCGGCATGGCGATCTGCTGACGGCGCACACGGAGCATCTCGGCGATTTCCGAATCATTGAAGACAACCAGCCGCCGCGGGAAAAGGAATTCACCGCAGGCGGCGCGGCACAGGGTGCGTCGTCCCGACCGCGCATCCACGCCTCGGTTGCCGATGCGGACAGCGGCATTGCCGCCTGGGCGCTGCGCTGTGACGGGCGCTGGCTGCTCGCCTCCTATGACCCCGAAGCCGGGACAATTGACTGGGAACGAGACGAGGACCTGGCCCCCGGCACGCATGAAATAACCCTCACGCTGACCGACAACGCGGGCAACAGTGCCGCGTCGAAACATGCCGTCATCCTTCCGAAGAAATAGGACCGTCATCCGCCGATGGGAGGGAACTGCGCTTATGCACCTCTTTCGCTGTGTGTGCCTTCTTGCGTGCATCGCCGCCGCTGGTGCCCGGGCCGAAGAAACGCGGCTGCTCTTTCCGCCCGCATCGCCGCCTGCGGCTATGGTGGATGTGGTGGATCTGCGCGATGCCGCGCCGGAGCTGCGTCTGGCGGCCACGACGCTTCAGGGGGTCATAAATGCGGGCGATGAGGCGTCGCTCTTTCTGCTGCTGTCGCAGTCCGATCTGTTCTGGCGCGACCGCATGCTGGAACGGGGCCACCTGCGCGGCGTGCGCACGCTGACGGCCGACGAATTCTTCACGTCCCGCGCGGCGGCCTTTGACCGCGTCTATGTCTATGACCCCGCGCTGCCCGCCACCATCAACATCGGCACCATGCTCGCCTCGCTGCGCCGCGGCATCGTGACCACCGCGGAACTGGCGCCCCGGCTGGCGCCGGGCAAACCGGTGGAAGACCTGCGCGGATGGTGGAAATGCGCCGCCGAGGCCTATGAATGGGCCTTCGCGGAACTCTGGCCGAAAATGAATCCGCGCGTGCTTGCCTGCCTCTATCCCGATCCGAAGATGAGCGGACTGCGCGATTATCTTGTCCGCCAGCGCGTCTTTACTTTCTGGATTACCGACAAGGAGAAGGATGCCACCGCAGCCGAACGCGAGCGCGTCTTGGCCGAAAAAGTCATGGCCGCCGCGCCGCCCAATGTGCCCGTGCTCGGGTTCTGGTACAGCGGTCCCGATTCGGGCATCAACGAATACGACGGTGTCGGCCTCGCCGGCGAATACGGCAAGATCACCGTCGTGTCCGACTGGGTCTCCAACTGTTCGCTGTTGTCCGGCGTGAAGGTGGACTTCGCGCCGCTGGCAAAAGCGCAACGCGCGCGCAGTGAAACGCCCCCGCCCGACCTTGATCCGGCGCGTGTCTACATTGCCTTCAACGTGGTCGAATCGGGCGACGCCCCGTCCTACCTGGAAACCCGCCAGACCGAAGTGTGGGCCGACCCAAAGCGCGGCAGCGTCCCCATCGGCTGGGGGCTGGGATTGTGCGCGGCCGAACTCATGCCGCCGGTGGTGGAGTATTACCTGCAAAGCGCCACGTCCAATGACCGCCTCTTCGCCGCCATCTCGGGCGCGGGCTACACCCACCCCTTCCGCAATTTCATGGCGCGCACACCCAACCCGGACGCCGCGTGGAAAGACTATCTGCATGTCACTGCGGGGCTGATGGACCGGCTCGATTTCGCCGAACTGGGTCTCTACACCGACTCATGGAAACCCCACGACCGCGCCGCGCGCGAACCGGTGCTGCGCCGTTTTGCCGAAGAAATTCCCCAGGCAGCGCTGCTCATGCCGGGCATGGGCCGTGACGATGAACTGACCGCAGCCAACGCCACCTACCCGCTCGGCGGCACACGGGACACGATGGTCTCACACATCCTCACCCGCTGGCCCACCGACTATGCCGCCCTTACGAAAGAGAAACAGATTGACTGGCTCGTTAAAGAGATTCAGGAGAACACCCCCCCGGAGCGCCCCGCATTCCTCCAGGCCATGGCGCTGAGTTGGGCCTACGGCCCGTCGGACATCGCCGAAGTGGCACGGCAACTCGGCCATGACTATGTGCCGGTTTCCCTGCCGCAATACGCCGCGCTGTGGCGAAAGGCCCGCAAGTAGGTACCTCAGCCCAAGGGACAAAGCGAATTACCTGCGGAAAGTGTAGGCCGTGGCGCCAAGGAGCGCGGCTAGAAAACAAGCCAATTCTTCCAGCCACCGCACAGGCCCCGACCCTTCCGGCGGGCAGGAGCCTTGACAGCCGCTTCCCGTGTCCACGGGTTCGCCCTCGTGAGCTTCTCCCTCATAAGGCGCCTCGCCTTCCCCCTCGCCATGTGCCTCTCCTTCACCTTCGTTATGCGCCTCACCTTCGCCCTCGCTGTGCGCCTCACCCTCGCCTTCGTTATGCGCTTCGCCTTCCCCCTCCACGACAACGGGCGGCAACTCGACAAAGCGGGCAACAATCGTCTTGCAGTCAGGAAGTTCCACAGAGAGTCGTTCATTGGCCGAGGCTTCCGGAAGCCCTTCCCAATGGTCGAGTTTCCAGCCCTGCGCGGGACGGGCACGCAGCGAGGCAACGTAACCGCGCGGCAGGGTGTGCTCGCCTGGTGCCGGGTCCAGCGAGCCCTGGCCCTCCACCCCCAGCGTCAGCAGAATGTTGTCACAGGGCCCGGTTACATGAAGCCGCAGTCCCTGGGCCTCATAGTGGGGAACGGTTCCGCAGTTGAAGGATTCCGTCACCGGATTCCCTTCCCAATGGACGGTCATGTCGGCACCGGTTGCCTGCCACAGGGACAGAACAGGCCCGATATCCGGCAGATTGTTGTCCCGCAGGTCCAGTTCCCGCAGCGCGGTGCACTGCTCCAGCCCGGCCAGTGACCGGATCCTCGGAAGGCGGTCCGCCCATTCCAGACGGGTTAGCGCGGCCGCATCGTCTTTGCCAAGCGCATCCTGCCACTTTCCCAGCGCCATGCGGGCCGCACACTCGAGGGCGGCATCTGGAAAGAACCGGTTCGGCTCCAGTGGAAGGGTTCCATTCCGAATCAATTCCACATACTCCGCCGGAAGAATGAAGGTCCCGCCATCCTCCCCGATGCGGTCGATAATCGTTTTGAAATCGCTCCACCCGTCCCAAAACGGCGCGAGATAGGGGTGGTGCTGCAACAGCACCACCTGTCGGGCTGGATCATGGGTGGACAGGTATTCGGCAAGGGAGGGCACGCCATTGGCGTCCTCGATTTCACCCCCGCCCCGGGGCAGGTTGAAACACTCCGATTTCGCCGAACCAAACATCCAGATGTCGATCTGACCGAGCGCGTGCAGGGCCTGGACCGTGTTCTCGTCCCACTTGTTGAACGGCGCGCCGAAGGAGCGCATCTGCACGCCGTAATTGTCGCGGATGATCTGCTGCGTCCGCTGCAGGTGGTCCAGTTGCTCCTCATAGGGGCGGCCCTGAAACTCGTAGGTGGTGCCCGCTGGCAGGGTGGCTTTGTCCGGAGGGGGCGGATAGGAGGCGTGGTCATAGCCGTGGTTGAACAGTTCCAGCAGGTCCGTGGCCTGCCACGCCTTGACCCGGGCGCGAATCTCTTCCGTGGGCTGGCTCATGCGGTTCCCAATGGCGCCCGCGGCGACTTTCACCGCCCGGTGCACCACCATTTCATCCATATAGGTGACCCAGCGGGTCCAGCCCTCATCGGGCACATGGACGAGGTCGTCGGCCTTGAGAATCACAAACTGCCTGTACACCAGCACCGGCGCCGCACTTTCGGCCCACACTCCTGACGGCGTCACAACCGACAGGTGGACAAAGGCGCGACCGGGGGTGTCGGAAGGGGCAAAGGCATAGGTGCCCGGGTCGGTCTCACGAACCTCGCCGACACTGCAGGTCCACTGCAACCGGGCACCCGTTGGGATTTCAGCCATCCATTGCACCTGAATGGGTGCGGTTTCACCAACACGAACCATGGGCATGCTGAAGGTTATTTGCACCGGTGCCGCCAGCAGCGACACCATCAATGTCAGTGCGCCAAACATTTACGCGCTTGTCTCCCGGGTGGTTTCAGCACCATTCCTTGTCCGACACACATCATACCGCCCATCCAAGCCTAGAATTATAGGTTAGTTCCGTGTGTTCTGCAACGGCAATACAGGCTATTCAACACCCCTGCGTCCGCCTTTTCTTCCATTCCCGATGTCACAAAAGCGCGTGCGGCGGATGTCGGACAGCAAACGCCGCCTCCCAGCGGTATGTTTCAGCATGCCATCGTTCAGACGCGGGATCTGCGTCCGCTGAGCGCAACCAGCACCAGAAGGGCGAGCCCGGTGGGAAAGAGATCGGCCAAACGGCCTTTGAATCCAGCCAGCGTGAAATCGGCCTTGCCGCAGGTGCATCCGCCGGGGTTCAGGAACTGGTTGAGTTCGGCCTGGGTGAGCTGCCCATCCCCGTTGGCATCCATCTGGTTGAACTGGTCCTGGGTGAGTCCCGGAATCGCCGCCGCGGCTTCGGTGAAGCTCAGCCCGCCGCTGTGGTCGGCATCGGCGGCGGCAAATCCATTGAGAAGCTGCTGCGCGGCGGTGGTGACACTGGCGGGCGCGAAAACCGCTCCCACCGTCTTGGCCGTATCAACAACGAGCGTTGCCGGATTGGTCGTCGTTCCGGCCAGGTCTCCCGTCCAGCGGTTGAACACGTAACCCGCGGCGGGCGTTGCCTTCACGCTCACGGGCGAGTTCCTGGGTTCGACGTGGTCTCCCACGGACGGGTCCAGCGTGCCCAGGCCGACCACCGCAAGCCTCAACCGCACATTGTCGCATGGCCCGGTAAAGTCAATGTGCAGGCCGTCCGCGTCCAAGAGGGGAATCTGGTTGCAGGTAAAATCATCGGAAAGGGGGTTGTTCTGCAATTGGGCGGTGATCTCGGCACCGACGCCGTGCCAGAAGTCCACAAGGGGCGTAGCGTCGGATATCTCGTTGCCCCGGAAGTCAAAATGGCGCACACCGGACAGCGCGCCAAGGCCCATGAGGCTTTTTATGTGCGGAAGCTGGCCTGTGTATTGGAGCGATGTGAGCCCGGCCGCCGCCGCCGGGTCCACCGGCCCGGTCCATTGATTGAGCGCGAACCGCACGGCGCATTCCAGTCCCGGGTCGGGGAGTAACGCGTTCGGGTCTTTGGGCACGACCTCCATGGTGGTCAAATCAACGTATTCGCCGGGGAGGATAAAGGTTCCTTTGTCCGATTCAATCTTGTCTATGATTCCCGAGAACTCGCTCCAGTTTGCCTGGAAGGTGGTGAACGCGGGATGGTCCTGCAGTACAAGAAGCGGGCGCGCACTGTTGTAAGTCGCGAGAAATCTGCTCAGGCTGGGCATGCCTGTCCCGTTCTCAATTTCACCCCCGCCCCGCTCAAGCACATGCAGCGTTTTCTCTTCAGAAGGTCCGAACAGCCACGTATCGACCTGGTTGAGCGCGTGAAGCGCTGGCGCCGTGCTGGCGTCGAACTTGTTATAGGGGGCGCCAAACGCGCGCATCCTGATTCCATAGGTGTCCAGAATAATCTGCTGGGCGCGCGTCAGGTGGTCCAACTGCTCCGCGTAGGGGCGCCCCTGAAACTCGAAGGTGGTTCCCGGAGGATAGGTGGTGTCTTCACCGCCGGTCGATTTGTCAAAGGATTCCTTGGCACCGGCCGGCAAATAGTGGGCATGGTCATAGCCGTGGTTCCAGAACTCGACAAAGCCGCCCCGCGCCAGGCCGACCACCTTGTCGTGCATCTCTGTGCCGGGGTTCTGGCACTGGTCGGCAATCATGCCCACCGATGTTTTTACACCGCGTGCGATGAGAGCGTTAATATAGGTCAGGAAAAGGCCAAGCTGGTCCGGCACGGAAACCCGAAAGTCGTCCGCTTTGAGGATCACGAACTGCCGGTACACCTGGACGGGTGCCGCGCCTTCCGCCCAAAGTGCACCGCCCGAGTTCACAGCCAGATGGATGAACGCCCGACCGGGATCGGCAGGCGCGACATATTCGTATCCAGCCTTCTGGTTGCCCTGTACGCTCCCCGCAGTCGTGGACCATTGCAGCGTTGCGTCCGACGGCAACGGCTGTGAAAAGGTGATTCCGATGCCCGTCGTCGCGCCGGTGCGCACCGCCGCCGGATGGACGGCAACATGCACCGGGGACGCAAACACCGAGGCCACCACTGCCATTGCCAACATGTAAGCCATAATAAACCAACCTTTTCTGGCCGCTGATCTGCGGGCAGCGGCTTGAGTAACCCAAACCAGGCAACCCTGAATCTTGCCCGTGTTACGCGCATCTTGGCGCGATGGAAAGACCTGGCTGAAAGAACACATTCCGCGCCAGTCTGTGCCAAAATCCTGCGGCCTGCCGGCGCAATGGCCGACAGTCACCATTCACCGTCGTCGTCTCTCTGCCGCTCTTTCAAAGGCAACGTTTACAGCTATACCGTGGGCGACATGCCCAGAGAGTTGTATGCTGATAAACGGCTGAACCCTCCCCTCGCATGTTCACTTTTCGGCTGGTTCCTGCATTATAATCCCAGCTTCAGGTGAAAGGGAACCCACTTGCGGACGATGCGGGGCCTGCGTGCAGCGCCAAAGAGCTTGCGGTTGCTGTTCCATCCCGGACCGTCCCTGAAAGCGAAGCGCCCATGCAGTCAAACGGCCCTGTTTCATTATCCGCAAGAGAAAGGCGCTCGCTTGTCCTGATGGCCCTGGCAGGCAGTTTCCTGGTGCTGCTGTCCACCAACCGCCATGGCGCCATGCTGTCGCCTGATTCCGTCGGCTATCTGGGCATGGCGCGCAACATGGCCGCCGGTGCGGGATTCCTTTCCTACAATGGCACCCCCGTAACGGTGCAACCCCCTCTCTATCCGGCACTCCTGGCGCTTGTGGGAAAAATGGGCGGGGTGGACCCCTTTTCCTTCGCGCACCTGTTGAATGCGGCACTCTTTGGGTTGATCGTGTATCTGGGAGGACTGCTCACCCTCAGGCATCTGTCGTCTTTTCCCGCATTCGCCCTCACGGGGACGCTGGCAACAACCTTTTCCTATCCCCTACTCCAGGTTTCGGTTTGCGCCTGGTCGGAACCGCTCTTCATCTTCTTCATGCTTCTTGGCTTCCTGTTTGCCCAGTCGTACATGGAGAAGAGAGACGCCGCATCCCTGCTGCTTTTCGCGGTGTCCGTGGCTCTGGCCTCCCTGACGCGCTACATTGGGATCACGCTGATGGTTTGGGGGATGTTTGTCGTCCTCGTCTCCAATCGCGACCGTCCGTCAAAAGGGGCTGCCCACCTGTTGCTGTACGTGCTTGTGGCGGCCGGCCCGCTTGGATGGTGGCTGTTCAGGAACTACTCCACCTCGGGAACGGTCTTCGGTCCCCGTCCCTCGGCGGTGTATACGCTGTCCCAATGCCTCAACGCCGCCTTCGGTACCCTTGCGAACTGGTATGTTCCGTCCGGAATCACTGGACCGCTGCCGCCCTCCTATGGACATTACGCCGTCTATGTGATTGGGGCGGCGGCGTGTATTGGCGCTGGGCTTTTCCTCCGGCGCGCGGGTTGGCGGAACGCCGTGGCCAAGGCGCGGACGATCAGCCCCATGGCCTCTTTCGTCGCCGGGTACGCCGCTTTCCTTGTCCTCACGTCAACGATGGCCACCTATGACCGCATCAATGATCGACTGCTCTCCCCCATCTATGTGCCGTTGACACTGCTCCTGCTGGTTATGGTAGGGACGCTGGCGCATTCCATCGGGAAACGCTTTTCACGAAAGTCGGTGAATTCTTTTCTGCTGGCCGCCTTCGCGGTTTGGTTGACGCACCCGGTCACACTCACGCTGGCCAGGGCCACCGAACTGGTCTGCAAGGGTGGAGGATACAGCGGGAAAGCGTGGCGGGAAAGCGGCACGGTTCAGTATCTTCTTCAGCCGGAGACTGCGGAAACAGAGCGGGCGGTGTACACCAACAACATGGAGGCCGCGTACATTCTGGCCCACCTGCCAACCCGAATGAGCCCCGCCAGGCCGATGGACGCCGACCAGGACCATCCCAACCTCTCCAAACTCAAAGGCCGCTGGCCCTACGAAGGCAGTGCCCGGCTTGTGTGGTTCGATGAGGGCAGCCGGACCAATCTACTGGCCTTTCGCGATTTGCAGGCCGTCGCGAAAGTCGAACTCGTTGCCCGCCTGAACGATGGTGGTGTCTATTCCGTATCCAGGAAATGACGCGGTCACGACCGCCGTGCATGGACGCTCATTTCCCCCTAGTCCCTGCCCCGGCAGGACTAATGGGAGCGGCCGCCGACAGCGGAACAAAACGCGCCGTGATTACGCAATACCCCGGCAGCAGCACGTCGGCTTCCTCTTTGCCTTCCTGCCCCGGCGCACCATCCCACGCGGCGATCTTCCATCCCTGGGCCGGCCGTGCATGCAGGCTCATCATGGTTCCCCTGGGTCGGATGTAATCGCCAGGCTTGGGGTCAACGGTTCCCTCGCCCTCGACGCGCAGGGTGAACAGGACATTGTCGCAGGAGCCGGAGCTGTGGATGCGCAGTCCCTGCGCCTCCAGTTTGGGCACCTGCTCGCACACAAAATCGCTGGGCAGGGGATTGCCCTGCATGGCCACATCAAGTTCCTGGTTGCCGGATTCCCAAAGCTCCGTTATCGGCTTGATGTCCGCAATGGCGTTGCCGCGCAGATCCGCCTCGCGCATATTCTTGAACTGCTGCAGGCCGGCGACCGAACGGATGCGGGACTCGCGCCGTCCCCATTCCAGGGTCTTGACTTCCAGCAACTCCTCTTTCGTCAGCGGTCCGTTCCACTTGTCCAGCGCCATGCGCACGGCGCATTCGAGCACCGGGTCGGGAATCAGCGCGCGCGGCTCCAGGGGCAGCACACCCGTGCGGCACATATCGGCGTATTCGCCGGCCAGGATGAACACGCCGCCGCCCGCGGTCACGCGGTCGAGAATATCGAGAAAGGGGTCCCAGCCCTTCATGAACGGCTCGAGCGGCGGATGCACCTGCAGTATGACCATTTTTTGCGCGGGGTCGTGGCTTTTCAGGTAGCAGTCCACGCTGGGCACACCGTCCGAACCCTCTATTTCACCGCCGCCGCGGGGAATGACAAAAAGCCCCGAATTGCCCCATCCGGAAAACCAGACGTCGATGTCCTGCCCCACGTCGCGCAGCGCGGTGATGGTGGTCTTGTCCCACTTGTTGAAAGGCGCGCCGAAAGTGCGCATGCGGATGCCAAACACATCATGCACGATCTGCTGGCTCCGCGCGAGATGGGCAAGCTGCTCCTCCAGCGGCGTGCCCTGAAATTCATAGACCGTGCCGGGCGGCAGGCCGTTTCTGCCCTGGGCCATTTCGGGCGTCATCATGTTCCACACGACCTTGGAGAGCGGGTCGTTGGGCAGCGTGCGCGCGTGGTCGCAGCCATGATTGAAGAACTCGACCAGTCCGCTGGCCTGCCAGGTGCCCACCCAGCGCCGGAATTCTGCGCCCGCATCGGCCACCTGGTCTGCAATGATACCCACGGAGGTCTTGATGCCCCGGTGCACGACCACCTCGTTTATATAGCGCCTCCAGCGCTCCGCGCGGTCTGCCGGCGTGGCGCAAAAATCGTCCGCCTTCAGCAGCACCAGTTGGCGGTACACCAGCACGGGTGCCGCGGTTTCCGTCCAAACCCTGTCGCCCTCCCGAACAACGAAGTGGACAAAGGCACGGCCCGCCCTGTCCGACGGGGTGAACAGGTAGCCGCCGTCGGCCTCGCGCAGCGACCCTGCCGAGGCGGTGCATTCGACCTTGGCGCCTTCCGGCATGGCGTCGGTCCAGGTCACGTCAATGCGTGCGGTCTCGCCGATGCGCACATAGGGGGGATGCACGGCAATCTGCACGGGCGACGCCGCGCAGAGCGACGCCGTCAGCAACCCAACGGCCGCCGCCACCAGCGTGACGGCGGGTCGTGGGCTGTACGAACGTGTCATGCGCGTCTCAGTCTGTTGAGAAGCGATAAATGGTCTTCTGTGCATAGGTTTCGCCGGGGCGCAGGATGCCGGTGGGCCAACCCTCTTTGCCCTGCTTGTTGGCCGAATCGGGGAAATGCTGGGTTTCCAGGCAGAAACCGTTGCGGTAGTTGTACACCGCGCCGCTCTTGCCCACGTTGGTGCCGTCCAGGAAATTGCCGCAGTAGAACTGCATCCCCGGCTGGGTGGTCCAGACCTCCATGACGCGTCCGCTCTCCGCCTCATGCACCTTTGCGGCCAGTGTAAGCTCGCCGGGCTTGGCCTTGTCGAGCACCCAGTTGTGGTCGTATCCCAGGCCGAACTTGATCTGTTCGTCGTCCGCGTCGTTCACCCGCGCGCCGATGGTTTCGGGCTTGGTGAAGTCCATCGGGGTGCCCGCCACCGGCCGTAGTTCGCCCGTCGGGATGAGCGTTTCGTCCACGGGGGTGAACCGCGACGCGTTGATCATGATCTCGTGCCCCAGTATGTCACCGGCATCGTGACCGCGCAGGTTGAAATAGGCGTGGTTGGTGAGGTTGATCGGCGTCGCCTTGTCCGTTGTCGCCTTGTAGTCCAGTTCAAACTCGTTGTTGTTGGTCAGCCAGTAGGTCACTTCGGCGTTCAGATTGCCGGGGTACCCCTCCTCGCCGTCGGGGCTGCGGCGGGAAAAGCGCACGCCCACGGCGTCGCCGCGGCGCACCGCCTCGGCGTCCCACAGCACCTTGTCGAAACCCTTGAGGCCGCCGTGCAGGTGGTTGAGGTCGTTGTTCACGGCCAGCGTGTATTCTTTCCCGTCCAGGTTGAACTTGCCCCGGGCGATCCGGTTGCCGACACGCCCGACGAGCGCTCCGAAGTAAGGCGTTTTCTCGATATAGGCGGGAAGCGAATCATATCCCAGGGTGATATCGGCCAGTTGTCCGTCCTTGCCCGGCACCCAAAGCTCGGTCACGATGCAGCCGTAGTCGGTGACGGACATCTTCATGCCTTGGGTGTTAATCAGGGTGTAAAGGGTGGCCGTTCGGCCGTCGGGCAGTTTTCCAAAAGCCTTCTTTTTCACGGTCATCTCCTTGCGCGGTTCAGGCGTGGCATTTTCAGCGGTCAGCAGCGACATGTCGATGTATTGTCCACCCGATTCCTGGTGGCAGTGGACGGCGATGACATTGTCGCCCTCCTTGAGCAGTTGCCGCGCCTTTTCGGTCACGTCAAACGCCTGGTACGTGTCGTTCCAGTCCCCGGCGGCCCAAAGTTCCTCGCCGTTCAGAAAGACTTCGGCGCCGTTGTCGTGGTGGATAATCAGTTCGGCGCGGTCAAAGGCGGCCGTCTCACAGGTGAAGGACTGGCGCAGCCAAATGTCCGAATCGCGCCACACCGTGCGCGTCCGCCGTTCCCATCCCTCTTTGCGGCCGAAACCACCCTTCCCCTCTTTCCAGTGCCCGTCGTCAAAATCGGGCTGCTGCCAACCCTCGCCCGGATTCTCCTTGACATGCTTCCAGGGCTTTGCTGCCTCGCCGTCGGGGTTGGCGCCCACCAGCACCCTCCAGTTGATCTCGGCGAATCCGCCGCCCAGCGGCGGCGTCAATTCATAGGCCGCGGCGCGGGCGTTGGCCGCGCGGATGCGCGCCGTGTCAAATTTGGGCTTGCGGTCGAAGGTGTAGATGCCGTTCTGTTCCTGTTCCACGTTGGTCAGTTGCGTGTAGCAGAAGCCGAACATGTACCGGTTGTCCAGCAGCGCGTCGGTCAGCCCTTTGTACCGCTCATAATACTCGTCCAGCGTCTTCGGGCTGTTGCCGTAACCCCAACCCTTCGCGTCTTCGGTCCAGCCGATGCCGCCGTATTCACTCACGAAGAACGGCACGGGCTTGGACGCGCCGCCGGTGTAGCGCTCGGGCAGCAGCGTGTCGCCGCACTGCGAATCCCAGCGCGCCTTGAGTGATGCCGGGTTTTGGTCATAATCGTGCGCGTCCAGCACGTCCGGGTCGGGGTGGCCGTGGTGGTAGCCGCTCGACTCGATCACCGGCCGTGTCGGGTCAATCGCGTGGGTCAGGTCCACGATGACATTCTGAAGTCTCTCGGCCTCGGGTGGCGTCTCGTTGAAGGGGCACCAACCGATGATGGCCGGGTGGCTGTAGTCGCGCTCCAGGATTTCGCGCCACTCGTTCACCACGGGCAGTTCGCAGGCCGGGTTCTTGTAATCCAGCCCCCAGTTGGGGAACTCGCCCCATACCAGGTAGCCCAGCTTGTCGGCCCAGTACAGGAAGCGCGGCTCAAACACCTTCTGGTGCAGGCGTGCGCCGTTGAATCCCGCTTCCATGGACAGTTCAATGTCGTGCTTGAGGGCCTCGTCGTTGGGTGCCGTCCACACGCCGTCGGGATAGAAGCCCTGGTCCAGCACGGTCCGCTGAAACACGGGCTGCTTGTTGATCAGCAGTGCCCGGCCCTCGATGGTGACCGTGCGCATGCCGAAATAGCTGTCCAGCCCGTCCACCGCCGCGCCGTCGGCCGCGGACAGGGTGAGGCGCAAATCGTAAAGCTGGGGCGATCCGGGATGCCACAGCCGCATTTCCGACAGGGGAAGCTCGAGCACCGCATTGCCCCCGGCCACGGCCGTTTCGGCCTTGCCCACGTCGCGGCCGTCGATCTTGGCCACGGCCCGCAGCATCATGCCGGACGAAAAGCCCTCCACATGCACCCAAAGCCGCGCGCGGGCGCGGTCCGGGTCGGGCGTCACGCGGAAGTTTTCAATGTAGGAAGTGCCCACGGCCTCGAGCCATACGGTCTGCCAGATGCCCGTGGTGCGCGTGTACATGCAGCCGAAGCTTTCGTTCTTGGGCGACTGCTTGCCCCCGGCCTGCACACCCGAACGCACATCGTCAAAGGCATGAATGACCACGGTGTTTTCGCCGGACTTGAGCAGGGGTGTGATGTCGAAGGCGAAGGCCGCGCTGCCGCCGGTGTGCGTGCCGGCCGCCTTGCCGTTCACCCATGCCGTGGTTTTCCAGTCGCAGGCGCCCACATGCAGCATCACACGCTTGCCCGACCAGCCGCCCGGCACGTCCACGCTGCGGCGGTACCAGACGTTGCGCACAAAACCCTTGCGCGCCAGGCCGGACAGCTCGCTCTCACGGCAGAAGGGCACGATGATCTTGTCCGGATATTCCGCGTCAGGGGCCAGTAAGGACGCATCGTTGTCATCCGTCTCGGCGAATTCCCATTCCCCGTTCAGGTTCATCCACTGGGCGCGCACCATGTCCGGCCGGGGATGTTCGGGCCGGGGAATATCCACCGCACCGGCCATGCCGGACGTCAACAGGGTCGCACACACGCACGCCGCAAAATACCGTGCCATAGATCTGTTCTCCATTGTTCGGGGTTCAGCAATTTCACGAGTCGTGGACGGCGTGGACATGGCGGACTTTGTGGACGCAGTGGACGAAAACGGAACAGACGCGCTGTGTCCTGTTGTCCGCCTCGTCCACAGAGTCCACCCGGTCCACAACGTCCACAGGTGATGAGCCACTTATTCTACTTCTTTCAGCTTCCACTCCAGTATGCCGCCGGAGAATCCCTCCTGCAGACGCACCTGAAGACGCAGGGCGGAGGTTTTCACAGGTTTGAAGGAAACGTCACTCCAATGGTCTTTGTTGACCGCATATTCGCCGTCTGCGTCCACTTTTCGCCAGTTTTCGCCTTCTTTGCGGAGGACCTGCCACTTTGCGGGGACGCGGCATCCGCCGTTGGGCCCGTCGTCATACCAGTAGACACTGCAACCCGACACGGTGGTTTCACCGGGGAAGTCGTATTGCACCCATTCCGTGCTGCCCTTCTTGTCCCACCAGGTGAAACGCGGAATGGACTGGTCACGGGAGTCTTTCGGTTCGCGACCGTCGGAAAGGGCCGCAACGGTGTCGGCCTGGAAGGTGTGGGAGGCCGTGGCGGTGCTCTTGGACATAAGGGTCACCGGCGGCGCGGGCTGGGCCTTGTCGGCCGTGGAGGCCATCCACACCGCCATGTCGCCGGTGCCTCGGTGTCCCCAGGCGTAATTGGGAATGGCCACCATCGGCCACTCCACATCGTTTACCGCATTATTCTCGCCGCGTTGCAGTGCGCGGGCCATGCCCGTGATCACCTGCACACCGTGGAGCAGGTCGGCGCGGAATTCGGTTGCCAATGGGGCGTTGTCGGGCAGATAGAGGCTGAGCGCGTGGCCGCCGTTGTCGATGCCCTCGGTGCAGAAGACAATCGGGCCGCGCTCCAACGCCACCCGGCCGCGGTCATCCTCGACCGCTTCGTGGGCCAGCACGCGCCGGACCGGCATGTCGAGTGTCAGTTCCACCTTGTCGCCCGCCTTCCACGCGCGGTGGATAACCGCATAGCCCTTTTCAATTTGCAGGGCGAGTGGTTTGCCATTGATGGACAGTTGGGGACTGGCGGCATTGGCGTCCATGTAGCGGTAGAGGTCGGACGGCACGGGCCTGCCCTGCGCCCAACCGGGGATGCGCAGACACAGGCCGAAGGTCCCGGCCTTGTCCGGCGTTACCGTCAACGCCACGGTCCCGTCCCAGGGATAATTCGTCTCCTGCCCAATCTTCACCGTGCCGAAGGGGGCTTCCACCTCAGCCTCGCCGCCCATGTAGAGGCTCACGTAAATTCGGTCTTTCTCCACGGCATAGGCCGCGCCGGGCAGTGAAGGGACAAAGCGCACATCGTTGGTGGGACAGCAGGAGCAGCCGAACCAGGGCGAGCGCTTGTAGGAGCCCTCAACAATGAGCGGATTGGGATAGAAAAAGGTGTCGCCTTCCATGGACAGGCCGGAGAGGAAGCCGTTGTAGATAATCCGCTCGAACACGTCCATGTACTTGCCGTCGCCGTGGAGCAGGAACATGCGCTGGTTCCACAGCGCGTTGGCGATGGCGGCGCAGGTCTCACAGTAGGCCGTTTTATTCGGCAGTTCGTAGTTTGCGCCAAAAGCCTCGCCCTCTTGTTTCGCCCCTACACCGCCGGTGAGGTACATCTTCTTCGAGACCATGTTCTCCCAAAGCCGGTCAATGGCGTCGATGTATTCGGGCTTTCCCGTGAGCGCCGCCACGTCGGCCACGCCGGAATAGAAATAGCCGGCGCGCACGGCATGGCCCACGACCTCGTCCATCTGGAGAATGGGCTTCTCGTCGGAACAATAGGGACCCCAGACCTCGCGGTGTTCTTTGTTGCCGTGCTGGTCCACGAAGAACTTCGCGAGGTTCAGGTATTTGGCGTCGCCGGTGGCGCGATAGAGTTTGGCCAGCGCCAGTTCGATTTCCGGATGGCCGCAGATGCCATATTTCTTGCCCTCGCCGAAGCTGCGATCCAGCAGGTCGCCGCATTTGATGGCCACCTCAAGGAACGTCCGCCGTCCCGTCGCCTGGTAATGCGCCACGGCGGCCTCGATCATGTGACCCATGCAGTACATCTCGTGGCAGTCTTTGAGGTTGGCCCAACGGAAGTCGCCGCAGTTGGCCGGATGTTCCGGATCAATCGTCCGCGCCGTGTAGAGGTACCCGTCCGGTTCCTGCGCCTCTGCGAAGAGCGTCACCAGGTTTTCCAGGTACTTGTCCAGCGCCGGGTCGGGCTGAATCGCCAGCGTGTAGGCCGCGCCCTCGCAGACCTTATATACGTCCGAATCGTCGAAGAAGATGCCCTTGTGCTTGCCCGGCTTGAGCTTGGCCGCCTTTTCGAAGTTTTCGATGCGGCCCGTCTCCTCGCACTTGCGCCAGTTGGCGGGCAGGGTGGACGTCCGGTTCGTCTCCAAACGCACCCCCCAGAATCCGCCGTTCACCTTCACCTTGTTGAACTTCACCGGCGTGATGGGATAGTCCTGCGGGGGAGCCCCCTGCGCCATTGCGGTCGCGCCCGAAAGAACCGGAATCAGTGCCATGCCCAGTATGATCCTCCAAAAAACCATCACTGCGCCCTCCGTTGGGGGTTGGAATCACGGGCCCGGCGGAAGCGCCAGACCGGAACCTGACAATATACCGGGAATGGAGGGCAGGGGCAAACCGATAATTGAATTGCTGAAATTCCGTATGCGGGCGGCATTAACCGCCACCGTCCGGGCGGGTGTTGTCCAATCCCCCATAAGAGTTTTGCACGGCCTGTTCCAGGCGATCTATCTCTTCGTCGGAGAGGAAATCAAAGTCCTTGGTGCGTCTCCTTGGGGAAAGCCGCCCGTTGTTTTGCAGGCAGAAACGAATGAAGAGGTCGAGTCTTCGGTCAGGCAGGTCCACAACCTCTTGAATCGCCGACTTGGCCCGATCATAGTTGGCCAGGAACAGCAGCTCATCCGCAAGTTCCGTCTCAATGGTCCGTTTGATGAACTCAAAGAGGGATTCCGCCTGCGGCGTCATGTCCATATAACGGTACCAGACGTCTGTGTCGTTGAGAACCGTCATGCGGCCGTCTTCGTCCAGCGAATATCTAACGAGTGCCATGAGGGGCCGCGAAAACGCCTCAAGGGACGCATCGTAATCGTCCGCATTTTTCAGCATGGATGCGGACACGGGGAACATGACGCCCTTGGGGGTGAAACCGCGCCGGGCCAGAATGTTGTGGATGAGAAACCGGTGAATCCGCCCGTTGCCGTCCTCGAAGGGATGCAGGAAGACGAATCCATAAGCGATGGCGGCGGCATGAATTACCGCGGACACCATCCCCCCATCCATGCGCCGATGGGCGGCCACAAGACCTTCCGCCAAATCACTCAAATCTTCGGGCTTGGGCGGCACAAAATGTATTCGTTCCGACTGCCACGCAACCGCCTCGCCGACGTAATTCTGAGTATGCCTATAGTCTGCATCCTTAAACCGTTCATCAACAATGCGGTTCTGCAGCGCAATCAGCCGCCCCTTTTCGCAGAAGTCCTCCTGCTCGGCCAATTCAAGAAGCGACACAAAACGTTCCACCCGGGTCGGATTGGGTGTGATGTGCTCGATCTCGAACGAAGATTTTGTTTCTTTGGCGTAGAGGTAGCCCAACGCCCGCTTGATGATCTCGGGTGTGTAGTCGGACACCACCTGCCGGCAACGCCCGGGAAGGTCGGCCAACTCGAAACCTTCAAGGACTTCCGTGCGGCGCACCAGGGGGCAGAACTGACGATTCCCCGGCAGATTGTCATTGACGCGCTGGCGGGCCGCCCGGCGGCCAGGAGTGACCGTGTGGTATTTGTCCGGTTCAAGCAGGTCCACATAATTGCCCTGCTTTAGGTCATCCAGCGGAAGCGTCTTACCCATCAACATTTCATACAGAAACCAAATGCGTCTCGCGTACTTGCCGCCCGGCTTGGACCGGATCAGTGCGAGAATTTCCTCTTCTTCCGCTCTTTGAAACAAAACAGCGAGAATGGCGAGATTGGTGCCGTCGTACTTGAGGGCAAATTCGAGATGCTCCCCCACCGAGTCACCCGACCAATATGAGGAAGGATAGGTTTCCTCAAGCACCTCACCGACCCTGTCAACGCGGTGGATCGCGCCGGTGCCAATGATTGACCGATGCCAGTTTGGAATCACCTCAAGGTCGTACCGCTCGATGAGTGCGGCATATCCCGCGCGTTTGAGCGCTGCAGGATCGCGACTCTTTTCAACCATAACCGGCTCCAAATTTGTATATTCTCCCGCAACACCACGAAAAAACGATTACAAATCTGAAAATACACTTACAAGACGGGACTTGTCAAGAAAAACGATTACAGAATTGGCAAATGCAGAAAAAACAGTTTGTCGCGCAAGTACTGGAATCCCGCAACACTATTCCGTGAAATTCAGTAACGCGACACTTGCCCATGCAAAGAATAGGGCCGTGGACGTCATAATCACCGGGGTAAGCAGCATGACCAGCACGTCCTTTCTTCCCGGCCACCGCTTGGCAAGCCATGCGCAGACAAGCACCCATAGGCTGTCCAGAAAACCATGATACATCCCAGTTCGGCTTTCATATACACTCTCCCTATTTTGTCGCGGTGTTTCCTGACTCCACTTCCACAAACCGTGTTTCGCCGGGCGGTATCTCCACGTTGATTGCCGGTTCGGTAGCCAATTCCTGTCCGGTGCGCCATTCGCGCACCCTGGTCACCGCCGTCTTGGGAACGATCTTTACCTTCGCCACCGCTGACGGGTCCACCACGGCGGGTTCTTTCGGTTTCTTGGCGACGCCTGCATTGTTGATCAGTTCCACCACCCAGCCGCTTTGGGTGCGGTTGATCTGATATTCCACTGGGTCGCCCTCCAGCGAAAACGGCAGATACTCCGCCGCCAACCTAGCTAGCCGTTCGTTGGCAATCGCGGCGGGCCGCTCCGTGGCGGGATTGGTCCACAGATCCAGGACTTCCACCTTGCCCGCCTCCTGCAACCGCTTCATGCGGTCGCCCAGCGTATCACGGTGACGCGGGTGCAGCAGCACCCGGCTCCCGTGTTTGAGCGCGCCGCAGAGCGCATCCACAAAGGCCGGGTCAAAGTCGATGTCGCCTGCGAGCAGCAGCACGGGGTAGGCGGACAACGTTTCCGCCTTGGCGGTGGACAGCAGCACATCCGCCAGTTCGCCGTAGGGCGTGGCGCGCAGGTAGCTGTCTTCGGGGTTGTCCGGGTTGGGCCGGTGATGGATGTGGTCCGACCCCGGATACAACTGCGAAACGAAGAGGTCGTTGATCTCGGTGTCGCCCGGCATGCTTTCCAGAATGCCCCAGGGATGGCCCATGTAACCGTTGTATCCGGCAAGGTGATCGAGCACGACGGCGACGGGTGTGAACGGAATGCCGCGATCATGACTGCGCGTGAATGCGAAGAACTCCGCCGCGGCCTCGCCGTGCGCGGTGAGCTTGTCCGGCTTGGCCGAGTCCTCGAAGAAAATGGCGCTGCTGTTCTCCGGCGTGACCAGCGCCGCGCCGGCAAACCAGCCGTGCAGCCACATGCGCCGGTACAGGCTCAGCGAATGGCCCGCGTCGAGTCCGCGCGCGTCCTTGCCCTCGATGCGCAATGGGCCGTTGGTGGTGCAGGCGCCGGAAAACCACGGGCTCGCCTGCAGGGACCACGGCAGGCCCCACTGACGCGCCGCGCCGCGCGCAAAGGCAATTTTCGACTGGGTGAAGGCGATGTTCTCGCAGACTTCCAGCCCCACCACCCGCGCGCCCCATTCGGCGGCGTAGGCCTCGTAGTGCGAATGGCCGGTAACGCTCATGTTGCGCCCGCGCATCGCGCGCTGGCGGGTCGTGAAGTAGTCCTTCACGATGTCATAGCATTCCTGTTTGCTCTTGGGCCGCGTATCGTAGCCCGCCAGACCGGCCGGTTTCATGAACTGTTTCATCTTGTCAAACTCGGGGCCGTACACATCACGCCACCATGACTCGGCGCAGGACAGGTTGTGGAAGTAATAGCCCCATTCACCCAACTGGATGGCGCTGAAATCACCGGCCTGGTCGAGCACCTGCATGGCAGCCTCGTCGGCGTCGGAAAGGCACGCCTTGCCATCCTTGATCTGGAAATCGCCAAAGCCCGGATAGCAGATCATGGGCCAGTGGATGGAGGCGAGATATTCGAAGAGCGGCTTGGATGCGGCATTCGCCGTGGGACCCGGGTCAAAGCCGTTGCCCAGCCCCTTCTCCTGCATGACGCCCACCATTTCCTTCAGCTTGTCCAATTCCCCCGGACAACCGTACATGGTGAACACGAAACCGGGCTGCCCCGGCAGCAGCCTGACGCTCCAGGGTCCCTTCTCCGGCGCAGAATGGTCAGGAAATGCCGCCGCGGCAAGAGATGAAATCAAGAACGCTGCGCCAAAATGATAATACTTTTTCATGACAATCCTCCGGGTACCCTACGAATGATGGTTTTGATTGGTCCGCTGATTTTCAGCCATTATGGTCACGGAAGTAAAGACTGCCATGAACTGAAGGGAGAACTGCGATGGCAAAATGCCCATATTGCGAGAAGCCGGTCATCCTCAAAGGATTCGATTCGGAAAAGAAGGACGAGGTGCGCCGGGAGGTTTATGGGTTCATCAAGAAGGAGGTCATGTATTCCTGTCCCCACTGCGAGCGGGTGCTGGGATTCGGTTCCTTCTTCGGCGGATTGATCACCGGCAGGCCGAGATAGACCCTTTCGGGAGAAATGGCGTCGGGCAGCCACTTTTTCGTGAGGCGAAGCGCCTCCGAACGAGTAGTTGCCCTTGGACCGGTGCGTTCCATTTTGCTTTGCAAAACTCCACGCACCCTACAGTTCCTCGCGCATCCTACGGTTGCTGCCGGACAGCACGCGCTTTGCGCGTCCTCACCGCCACCATGACCGCCGTCGCGGACAACAGCATCAGCGCATCACCGCCCGCACCGCCCCTGGGCGGCTTCGGCGTGGAATTGCCCAGGGTGGCCGCCGTGCCGACACAGCCCTGAAGCCACGAAGTCCCGCTTTCGCCTTCACCCTCCCCTTCCCCCTCGGCGGCGGGCTCGCCCTCGCCTTCGGGCTGCAATTCGCCTTCGCCTGGAAGCTCGCCCTCGGCCACGGCGTTGCCGAAAGCCGTCCACGCGGTGTCGATAAAGTCGTTCGCGCCCGTGGCAAAAACGGCCGTCAGATGCGCGTTGGCGGCGTCATTGGGATGGGAGTCGTCCGTGGCGCCGCCATAGATGCTCTTGAGCCGGTTGGGATGGGAGACCCCGTCCCCGTTGGCCAGCTCGTTGAACAGGTCGAACACGGCCACGTTTTTCAATCCCGGATGGGCCGCGTTGTAGGCAGGCAGCCAGGTGCCCTTGAGCCAGTTGTTGAAAAGGCGGGCGCGGTGCGCCGCGTTGTTGTCCGTGGAACTGTTGTTCAGTGGCGGTGAAGTGACCGCGATGAAAAGCGTGTCCGGGTTGGCCGCGAACACGTCTTCCAGCGGATGGTAGAACTGGCCGTTGGCGCCGTAGCTGCGGCCTGCCCCGCCGGGGTGGCGGTACAGCGCCTTCAGGTTGGCCAGCGTCAGGTCGCCGAAGGGGTCGCCCGGTTCGGTGCCGTCGGAAGTGGTGTCGCTGTTGGGGAAACAGCTCTTGAACATGACGATGGTGTTGACGCTGCTGCTGGGGTAGGACTGGACATGGGTCTTATAGTCATTGAACCACAGCAGCCAGGTGTTCATGTCTGTGCTGTCGCCGGGCACCGCATCCAGCGACGCGGGACGCCCGGTGTCGGGAAGGACAACCGTCCCATAGGTGATTTCATTGACCTGGTCAATGTAGGCCTTGGCCTCCAGCGCGCCGCGAAGGCTGTGGTCGAGCCAGTTCTGGCCCACGGAATGGTGAATGAACACCAGATCATCGGCCTGAACAGAGATTCCGGAAAGAACCAAACAAACGAAAAGACCCACCCGCTCCAATGACTTCATGCCTCACTTCTCCTTGTTTGCCCTGCTTGCGGTGCGCTCCCTTTGGGGCACCCTACCGTCACACCCCAATTATACCATCGCTTTGCCGCTACCTGCCGAGGGGGGCCACGGGCTATAATACCGGCCTGTAGGACAGCCCCCCGGCTGTCCCTTTGGTCATAAGGACACTCCATGCAATCCATCCAAAAAGACGACGCGCTGGTTATTGCCGGGCGGCGCTTTGGTTCCCGGCTGATGATCGGCACGGGCAAATTCCCCTCGGCCCAGGCCCTGCGCGACGCCATCGAGCAGAGCGGCGCGGAAATCGTGACCGTGGCGCTGCGCCGCGTGGATCTCTCCGCGCCGGAGGCGCAGGGAATCATGTCGGCCATCGACCCGAAACGCCAGTTGATCCTGCCGAACACGAGCGGCGCGCGCGATGCCGACGAGGCGGTGCGGCTGGCGCGGCTGGCCCGCGCGGCGGGCATGGAACCCTGGATCAAGCTGGAACTCACCCCCGAGCCGCGCTACCTGCTGCCCGACCCGGTGGAAACGCTGCGCGCCGCCGAAATCCTGGTGAAGGACGGGTTTGTGGTGCTGCCCTACATCCAGGCAGACCCCATGCTGGCCAAACGGCTGGAAGAAATCGGCACGGCCACCGTGATGCCGCTGGGCGCGCCCATCGGCAGCAACCGCGGCCTGCGCACCCGCGACATGATCCGCATCATCATTGAACAGTCCAATGTGCCCGTCGTCGTGGACGCCGGACTGGGCGCGCCATCGCACGCGGCCGAGTCTATGGAACTGGGCGCCGACGCGGTGCTGGTGAACACGGCCCTGGCCGACGCCCGCGATGCGGGTACGATGGCCAAAGCCTTCGCCATGGCCGTCGAGGCGGGACGCATGGCCTGGCGGGCCGGGCTCGGTCCCGAGCGCGGCGAGGCCGAGGCGTCGTCCCCGCTGACCGGCTTCCTCGTTGAAAAGTGATGCTGCCATGAGCTTTGTGGACGAACTTGACGCCTGGCCGCGCGAACGCGTGGCCGCCCTGTATGATAATGTGACCGAGACCGAGGTGCTCTCCGCCATCGGCCGCGAGGAGCGCACCCTGCGCGACCTGGCCGCGCTGCTCTCCCCCGCCGCGCGGCCCCACTTGGAGCGGATGGCCCGCGAGGCGCAGCGCCTGACGCGCTGGCATTTCGGCCGCACCATCGGCCTTTACGCGCCCATCTACTTTTCCAACCTCTGCGCCGCCGACTGCCTTTACTGCGGCTTTGCCGTGTGCTCCGGCGTAAAGGACGAGCGCGTTACGCTGACGGACGATCAGATCGAGGCGGAATGCACCGCCCTGAAAAACATGGGCTACGACAGTGTGCTGCTGCTCACCGGCGAGGCGCCCAAGGTCGTGCCGCCGGCGCACATTGCGCGGGCCGTCGCGATATCCCGCCGCCATTTCTCCAGCGTCTCCGTCGAGGTCTATTCGATGGATGAGGCCGACTACACACTCCTATGCGAAAGCGGGCTGGAAGGTGTCACGCTCTATCAAGAAACCTATGACCGCGAGCTGTACAGCGAGGTGCACCCGCGCGGACTGAAACGCGACTACGCCTACCGTGTGGACACGCTGGAACGGGCTGGAAAGGCCGGGGTGCGCAAGCTCACCCTAGGCGCGCTGCTGGGGCTTTTCGACTGGCGGCTCGACCTAATCTGGACCGCCATGCACGCACGCTATCTGCAAAAGCACTGCTGGCGCAGTTCCGTGGCCGTCTCGTTTCCGCGCCTGCGCCACACGCCGCCGCGCTTCCGCGTCGATTTCCCCATGTCCGACGCCGAACTCGTGCAGGCCATCCTGGCCATGCGCCTCTTCCTTCCCGAGGCCGGATTCAACCTGTCCACCCGCGAATGCGGTGACTTCCGCGACCGCGTCATGTCGCTCGGCATCACCTCCATGAGTGCCGGTTCCAGCACCCGCCCCGGCGGCTACGTTACCAAGGGCGAGGAGGTCCTCGAACAGTTCGAGGTCGAGGACACGCGCAGTCCGGAAGAGGTGGTCGCCATGATCCGCCGCGCCGGCTACGACCCCGTATGGAAAGACTTCGACCGCGCATTTCACGGGTAATTCCCAATCCAAGAAGAAACCGGGACCACGAAGGTCACCAATTTGGAGTGCGGCGGCAGCGCCGCCGCACTCCAAATTGGGAGGGTCGCGCTGTGTCAAGAGGAGGAAGAACGATGCGTGTAAAACAGGTTCGGAAAGTGCGGCGCCAGCGCCGCCCCGGCTATCCCACGCGGCCGGAAGTGGCGCGGGACCCGGAACTGCTCCGCCGTCATGTGCCGTCGGCGTGGAAGAAGTCGGCGCAGGTGACCGCTGCGCTGTCCATTGTGCTTGCGTCGGCCTATGCACAGGATGCACCTTCGAAAGCAAAGGGATTTAAGGTGGCCCCCATCTTCGAGCATGGCGAAGGTCGGGGCGCAACGGGCTGCGTTGTGATGACCCCGCCGCAGTTCTTGGCTGAAGATGACGCGCTCAGAATAATCATCCAGGAAATGGAGAAGGCCGGAATCCCAACCCCCGATAGGGGCAAGAGCTTTCGTGACATCACCTATGGCGAGAACATATTTCCTCCTCCTCCGGATAAGGACGGCACCGGGCCGTGGACTCCGGATCTATTGGAGGGGGACAGAAAACCGATTGTCTTTGATTTGTACGAGCCCCTCGAAGGCATTGTCATTGAGTATGTATCAAGCACTGGCAGGCAATTTGCGGTGACCGACCAGGACAAGTTTCTGTCTCGATTTAGCTCAGTGGTATCGTATGATTTGCTGGACGCGGCCAAACGCCTGAGAAGAAACCTTGAGAGGAACAGGTCACATCGGAATCTCTACTGTGGCGTCTTCTATGACCCTGGTTATTCTCACAAGACGGTAGATTCCGCGAAGATTTCCCTTGGCCCCGATAATGATGCGAAGAGGAAAGACGCTGTAGAATCGTTGAATCCAAGTCCAGCCGACCTGCTCCGCGCCCAAGTGAAAGACTTCATCGAATGGCTCAAGGGCCAGGGTGCGATATGAAACCGGAAGGGTTCCTGTCGGCGTCAAAATGCCGGTATGCACCTTGCGCAGTGTGTTCCAAAGCTCTGCGCGTCTCTGCGTCCTTTGCGCCTCTGCGTTCAGATGTTATTGTCTTTCAACGCAGAGACGCGGAGGACGCAAAGTCGCGCAGAGAAGACGGAGAAACCGTAATATGTTCAGAACTGGAGGGAGTCCATTGAACGTAAACACAGTCCGCAAGGTGCGGCGTCAGCGCCGCCCCGGCTATCCCACGCGGCCGGAAGTGGCGCGGGACCCGGAACTGCTCCGCCGCCATGTGCCGTCGGCATGGAAGAAGTCCGCGCAGGTGACGGCTGCACTGTCCATCATGCTTGTATCGGCCTATGCGCAGGAGTCACCCGTGAAAGGAAAGGCGCTGAAAATTGCCCCCGTCTTTGAGCATGGTGAGGGCTACGGTTCCGAGGGATGCATCATCATGAATCCCCCCCGATTCCTGGCCGAGGAGGAAGCACAGCGAATCATCACACAGGAACTGGAGAAAGCCGGAATCCCCGCGCCGGAACGGAACAAGACGCTGCCCGGTCTTGAGGTGGCCAAGTTGGAGTTTGGCAGCGTGGAAGTGCCGGATCCCAAAGATGGAAGCGTATGGTTCAGATTTCAGGGTGTGGAGAAGGAGCGGATTCCATTGGTTCTGGACTTCTTCGAGTCAACAAAACATATCGCCCTCGTGTATGTGTCCAAGGAAGATCAGGGCTTCGCCTTGAGCGGCGACATAAAAGACTTTGGCGCTATGAGTTCCGTCAAAGAACGCCTGTTTGTGAAAGCGTCACAATGGGTGCGCGAAGAGATTCGGAAGAACGATTCCGCCCCGGATTTGTTCTACGGAGTTCTCTATGATCCTTGCCCTGAATACCGCGAAGCCGACTGGACAAAGATTCCTCCGGGTCCCGATCAGGTGAAGAAATGGAAAGAAGCGACTGAGGCGTTGAATCCCGATCCGGCCGGCCTGCTCCGCGCGCAGGTGAAAGATTTCATCGAATGGCTCAAGGGCCAGGGCGCAATCTAAGGAGTAACCATGCATTTCACGCTGCACCTGTCCCAGCGCTGCAACATGCGCTGCTCCTATTGCTACGCGCCTCCCTGCGACGGCCCCATCATGTCCGAAACGGTGGGCCGGGCCGCGATAGACTTGGGCGCGCGCATGTCGGACGGTTCCTGCGGCATCATCTTTTTCGGCGGCGAGCCGCTGCTGCACCGCGACCTCATCGCCTCACTGACGGACTATGCGGCGCGGCATCCGTCGGGCCGTTTGTTCCACCACAAGATCACCACCAACGGCACGCTGCTCGACGGGGAATTCCTCGATTTCGCCCTGCGCAGCCAGATGCTGGTGGCGATGAGTTTTGACGGTGTGCGCGAGGCGCACGACCGGCACCGGCGCGCGGCGTCGGGCGCGCCCACCTGGGACCTGCTGTTGCCGAACCTGAAAATGCTGCTGGAGGCGCGGCCCTATTCGAGCGTGTTCATGGTGGTCAACCCCGACACGGCGCAGTACCTCGACGCCTCGGCGCAGTTCCTCATCGAGGACATCGGCGTCCGCTATCTCATCGTCTCGCTCAACTACGCCGCCGACTGGACCGAGGACGATTTCGAGGTGCTGCGCAAGCAGTACGAGAAACTGGGCGACCGTTACATCCGCTGGACCCGCGCCGGGCGCAAGTTCTATTTCAGCCCCTTCGAGGTGAAAATCTCGTCCCACGTCAACCGCGACTGCTACCAGAAGGAGCGTTGCGAACTGGCCCAGCGCCAGGTCTCCGTCGGGCCCGACGGCACGCTTTATCCCTGCGTGCAGTTCACCCATGCCGGACCGGACAGCGACTGGCGCGTGGGCCATGTGGACAGCGGCCTCGACGAGGCCGCCCGTGCGCGGCTCGGCCGGGAATCGAGCGCCGACAAGCCCGAGTGCGACGGCTGCGCCATTCAACAGCGCTGCAACAACACCTGCGGCTGCCTGAATTGGCAGACCACCGGCGGCATCAACACCGTCTCGCCCGTGCTCTGCCGCCACGAGCAAACCGTGCTGCCCGTCGCCGACCGCGTGGCCGGCACGCTCTACCGCGAACGCCAGTCGCTCTTTCTGCACAAGCACTACAACGAGGCCTACCCCTTCCTCTCTCTCATTGAGGACAGCGAGAAACCATCCCGCGTCCCCAAGACCTGATTCTGGCCTGGCGTCTCTTCCGTCAATGGACCGCCCCGCAATCCTCGCGTTTCCAATCCTGTCTTTTGGCAGGAAATGCAACGAACGGTGCCTATCTTATAAGAGTGGGCCTTGGCGGCATGGGACGGTCCCGCCTTGTTCTGCTTACTGAAAACCGCCATCCGCAACCTATCGACTCATAAACATGCGCCCTTCACCATGTGAGCGGATTCCTATATCCCGAAGGGATTACGGAGCAAAGCCCGGGGTTGGCGTGAGGCATTACCCCGTAATGCCGAACGCCTACCCCGGGTCAATGTGCATCTCCTCAGACGGCGCCACGCTGAAAGCGTCGCGCCGCTTCGGGTGTACAACCCTGTCAGGGTTGCCGGGATGAAGCGCAGGCCCTTTACCCGGGGTAGACCTTTTCACGCCATCGGCGTGACATTGGTCAACCCCGGGCTTTGCTCCATAGCCCCGTTGGGGCATTGGCAGAATCGGGACGAATATGGCCCCCCCGGGAGGCTGCCGCAGACAAAACGCCCCCGGGCGGGAGCGTAGCACCACAAGGTGACTCTTTTATCCCACATGCTGTATCCAGCCGAGGCTACACCATGATAGAGCCGCAAAAGAGTTCCCTCTTCGGCGATTGGTTCACGAGAAAACTATAGACAAACACCACAACATATGGTATTCTGCGTCCATGGAAATCCATAGGTTGCGTATTTTCGTTCCGCTCTTGCTGGTGGCGGCCCTCGCCGTGACCGGTTGCGCCACCCGTCCCAAGCCCAATGGGCGGGACTTCCGCAAGGGATTTCAGCGGACCATGGAGGTCAGCGCCTACGATTCCTGCAAGAAATGCACCAACTGGAAGCGCAACTGGCTGTTCCGGCCCGTGGTGGCCAAGGGTCCCGAAAAGGGAAGACCCAAGAAAGTGGGTGTTACCGCCAGCGGCACCAAGGCCGAAGAGGGCACCATCGCGGCGGACACGTCACGATATCCCTTCGGGACGGTAATGTACGTACCGGGATACGGATATGGCCGGGTCGAGGACCGTGGCAAGTCGATCAAGGGAGATTCCAAAATCGACATTTACTTCGACAAGCACAAGGAGGCCCTGCACTGGGGTCGCCGCAACGTCCCCGTAAAGGTGTGGCTCCCCAAATGATACCCTTCCTTTGTTTTTGTCTGATTATGCGCAGTTGGCGCAACATGCGCGCACGCCAAGCCTGAGTAACATTTCCCTCTCCTGACCCGCGCCAATCACCCAAGCCATTTCCAGCCATATTGCATCCCGTATTCTGTTCTTCTTCTTGCCTTATATTCCTCATTCCTAATTACCTCGTCCTTCCACCACCGCAAAAGGGGGAGCCCTGCCCATGAATCTCAACCGCCTCCGCCGCCGTCTGCGCGACCGCGGCGTCCCTCCCGAAGGTCTCGACCACTGGCTGGCCATGGCCAGCCGCGAGGAATTCACCCGTCAGCACTTCGCCACGTCCGGCAGCGCCCCCTGGCAGGTGCGCGACTACCAGCGCGAGTCGCTGGAATCGCGGGCCCCGCGCAAGGTGCACTGCGACGGCCGCGACGTGGGCAAGACCACCGAAATCGAAATCACCGTCTGCTGGGCCGCGCTGGCCTGTCCCGGCAGGGAAATGCTGGTGGCCACCCAGTGCGAAAACCATCTCTACCCGCTCATGCACCGCATCTGCCGCCGCTTCGAGACCATTCCCCTCATCGCCTCGTCCATGATCGAGATGCGCCGCACCCCCTCCTGGCATTTCCGCTTTGCCAACGGGTTCACCCTGTGGGGCCGCATCGCGGGGCCGCGCGGCGTCAATTTCCAGGGCATGCACGTCGACTGGCAGGTCGTCGACGAGGCGCAGGAACTGACCGAGACCGCCTGGGGCGAACTGCTCCAGGCGCTCAACGCGGGCGGCCGCCGCTGGGTCTACGGCGTGCCCAACGGCCTGCGCAACAGCTTCCACCGCATGACGCAGGACCGCAGCGCCGTGCAGTTCAACTGGCCCTCGACCATTCATCCCGACTACAGCCCCGAAAAGGACGCCGAATTGGTCCGGCTCTACGGCGGCAAAGATTCGCCCGGCTACATCCACCGCGTGCTGGGCCTGCACGGCGAGCCCGCCCGCGGCGTCTTCTTGCTCGACGATTACCAGGCCTGCATCGACCCCGCGCTGCCCGTGGCCTCGCTCGTGCTGCGCGGCGACGACCCCTTCGACCCGCCGTTGCCCGAACAGCCCGGCCGTTACTATCTCGGCTGCGACCTCGGCTATGCCCGCGACCCCTCCGAATTCGTCGTTTACCGCGATGCGCCCCCGCACCTGGTCAATGTGCTCCGGGTGCGCCTTGAGGGCGTAAACTACGCCCGGCAGGAGGACATCATCGTCGCCCTCGACCGTGCCTGGGGTTTCACCGCCATCGGCATCGACGCGGGCAACAACGGCCGCGCTGTCACCCACCGGCTTATGACGCGCGGCGAGGCGTGGTGCGCAAAAGTGCATGCCTTTGAGTTCGGCAGCGTCATCGACGCTGGCATCCTGCCCGACGGCACCCCCGCCCGCCGCCGGACCAAGGAGTTCATGACCGACCTGCTTCGCACCCGTATGGCCGAGCGCACCCTGGTCTTTCCCGCGCTACCCGACCGCGAGGCCGAATACGCCTCGCACACCTGCACCACCGACGCCCAGGGCCGTGTCCGCTACGACAAAGGCGATGACCACCTCATCGACGCCGACCGCTGCGCCCTGCTGGTGCAGTATCTGGACAGCGCCGAATTGGCCCCCGGCCCCGCCGTGATGCCGCCGCTGGTGCTGCCCTTCCGCATGCCGGGGGGATGACCGGACTATCCGCCGTAACGACCGCATAAAGGAAGATGCTTCCAGCCTCTTTCCTGCAATGACGCACATTGGTGCGGGAAGAACGCGGCAAGATGCCGCGTCTACGTTGAGCCCACATCCCCGCAGATGCGCGCAACAGGCCGGGGCGTGTAGAATATGGACGTAACCAACCCCCTTGGAAAGAGACCGTTCTATGTTAGCCAAGCGAATTATCCCCTGCCTGGACGTGGCCGACGGCCGCGTGGTGAAGGGCGTGAAGTTTCTGGGACTGCGCGACGCGGGCGACCCGGTGGAGATCGCCAAGCGCTATGACGAGGAGCGCGCCGACGAACTGGTGTTCCTCGACATTCGCGCCTCGACGGACAACCGCGACACCATGCTGGACGTGGTGCGCCGCACGGCGGAGCAGGTGTTCATGCCGCTGTGCGTGGGCGGCGGCATCCGCACGATTGAGGACATCCGCAAGATGCTCAACGCGGGCGCCGACAAGGTGTCGGTGAACACGCCGGCCATCGAGAACCCCGAATTCATCACCCGGGCCGCGGGCCGTTTCGGCGCGCAGTGCATCGTGGTGGCCATCGACGCGAAGAAGCGCCCGCCCGAAGAGGGTGGCGGCTATTACGTGAAGAGCCACGGCGGCCGCGACGGCGGCCGGGCCACCGAACTGGAACCGGTGGAGTGGGCCATTGAGGCCGAGCGCCGCGGCGCGGGCGAAATTCTCCTGACCTGCATGGACTGCGACGGCACCAAGGACGGCTACGACATCGAGCTGACGCGCAAGATTGCCGACAGCGTGAGCATCCCCGTCATTGCGAGCGGCGGTGCGGGCAATCTGGACCACCTGCGGGCCGCCCTGCAGGAAGGCGGTGCCGACGCGGCCCTGGCCGCCTCCATCTTCCACTTCCAGGAAACGACCATCCGCGAGGCGAAAGAGTATCTGGCGGCCCACGGAGTGCCGGTGCGGTTTTGAAGCGTCGGGCGGAAATGCCTGCCGGGGATACCGATAACTGGTCGAAGCCTGTCGCAGGCAATTGAATACGGCATAAGCGAAGGCAGCGAAATGCTTTAAGTCCCCCTTTGAAGGGGGATTTAGGGGGATGTCGGCCTTGCGCAGTGCGCAATATCTTGCATCGCACGGCGTTCCTGTGCGATTCTAATGACAGTTTGGTTTGCCTTGGGGCATACACCCCCCGGCCCTTCGGGCCACCCCCCTCAAGGGGGGACTGGCCGGAGGCCTTGGTGAACGCCCAAAGTTCGACAGGCGAGGGCGCCTGTCCCACACTCTCTGTGCAGGAGACACGATGTTCCCTATCGATCAACAGGTCTGGCGATGGCGCGGCGCAGCCGCTAACGCATAAGCTCCGCCTGATTTCCCCTTTTTCTGTTGACTCGATTTGGCCGCCCATGGCGGCATGACCATAAAGGAACATCCCCATGATTTATCCCAGCCTCGATGAATTCCGCAAGATCGCCCGGCCCAATGCCGTCGTGCCGGTCTACAAGGAAATTCTCGCCGATCTTGAAACGCCGGTCACGGCCTATCTCAAAATATCGCGCAGCCAGCAGTTCGCATTCCTCCTTGAAAGCGTCGAAAAGGCCGAGGTTATCGGCCAGTACTCCTTCCTCGGCGCCAACCCCTCCATCGTGTTCCGGTCCAAGGGCCGCCACGGCGCCATCATCCGCAACGGTGTGGAGGAAAGCTTCGAGTCCGACAACCCGCTCCGCGAACTGCGTGCGCTCATGGCGCAGTATGAGCCCATCAAACTGCCGGGCCTGCCCGCGTTCCACGGCGGCGCCGTGGGTTACCTGTCCTATGACCAGGTGCGCTTCTTCGAGAAGCTGCCCGACACCAACCCCGACCCGCTCAACCTGCCCGACCTCTACTTCATGATCACCGACACCATTGTCGTATTCGATCATGTGAAGAACAAAATACAGATTGTGTCCAACGCCCACTGCAACGACAACGCCGACGCGGTGTACAACGAGGCGGCCCGAAAGATTTACGAGATAGAGCAGAAACTGCGCGGCCCGCTGGTGGTCAGCACCGAGCGCCTGCACAACGCGCCCGAAGAGGACGTGACCCCCGAGTCGAACTTCACCCGCGAGGCGTTCTGCCAGGCCGTCAGCAAGGCGAAGGAGTACATTAGCGCCGGCGACATCTTCCAGGTGGTGCTATCGCAGCGCTTCCGCCGCAACGTGGGGGCCAGCCCGGCCAACCTGTACCGCGCGCTGCGCTGCATCAACCCGTCTCCCTATATGCTGCTGGTCCAGTTCCCCGAGTTTGCCCTGGTCGGCTCCAGCCCCGAGGTGATGACCCAGGTGAAGCAGGGCACCTGCATGGAGCGGCCCATCGCGGGCACGCGCAAGCGCGGCGCGACGCCGGAGGAGGACCTGGCCCTCGAAAAGGACCTCATGGCCGACGAAAAGGAAATCGCCGAGCACATCATGCTCGTCGATCTCGGCCGCAACGATGTGGGCCGCATCAGCCAGCCCGGCACGGTGGCGCCGGTGCCCGGCAAACTGATGGTCGTGGAGCGCTACTCCCATGTAATGCACATCGTCAGCGAGGTGGCGGGCAAAATGAAGCCCGACTGCGACGCCTTTGACGCCATCGAGGCGACCTTCCCGATGGGCACCGTCAGCGGCGCCCCCAAAATCCGGGCCATGCAGATTATCGACGAACTGGAGCCCGAACGGCGCGGCCCCTATTCGGGCGGCTGCGGCTATATCAGCTACGACGGAGACATGGACACCTGCATCCTCATCCGCACGATGGTGGTGAAGGACGGCATGGCCTACCTGCAGGCAGGCGCGGGCATCGTCTACGACAGTGACCCGGACCGCGAATACGAGGAAACCGTCAACAAGGCCAAGGCGCTGTTCAAGGCCGTGGACTTTGCCGAGAAGGGGCTCGAATCATGATTATCATCATCGACAACTACGACTCGTTCACCTACAACCTGGTGCAGTATTTCGGCGAGCTGGACGGCGATGTGCGGGTGTTCCGCAACGACGCCATCACTGTGGACGGTATCGATGAGCTCAAGCCGGACCGCATCGTGGTTTCGCCCGGCCCCTGCACGCCCTACGAGGCGGGCATTTCCATCGAGACCATCAAGCGGCTCGGGCCGAAATACCCGATTCTGGGCGTCTGCCTGGGCCACCAGAGCATGGGCGCGGCCTACGGCGGCGACGTGGTGCGCGCCGGGGTCATCATGCACGGCAAGATCAGCTCCATCACGCACAACGGCAACCCCTTCTTCGCCGGGGTGCCCTCTCCGTTCAAAGCCACCCGCTACCATTCGCTTGTCATCAAGCGCGAGACCTGTCCGGACTGCCTGGAGGTCACCGCCGAGACCGACGGCGGCATGATCATGGCGGTGGCCCATCGGGAGTATCCGGTCTGGGGCGTCCAGTTCCACCCGGAAAGCATCCTGACCGAGCACGGAAAGACCATGATCAAGAACTTCATGGGCTTCCGCGCCAAGGGTTGATTCACCCCCGACACCGGGCCATTTTTGCCGTCAATCCGAAAGCGGTAAAATATGCGTAAAACCGCAACGGCCAAAAACTTACCGTCCATGGCGTTTGACATGGCACAGGACGTGTGCTAAAGTAGCCCTGTTTGGCTCAAGGGTCTTTATCTCGTCCACAGGAGCGTTTTCTTACCATGGCTCTGAACAAAAAACAGCTTAAGATTGTCGAGCAACTGGAGCGCCGGACTGAACTAACCAGGGAGTTCATGAACGACTGGCTGTTGTTCAATCAGGTCCTCACTTCCTACCCCAATCCGGGCGTGAACAAGGCCCAGTTGGAGCAGCAGTTTCTCAAGATAAAGAGCAAGCTGGCGCGCGAGCACCGGGTGCTCAAGGATACGCTGGCGAACGACTACACACTTGACGGCAACACGATGAACATCGTGAGTGGCGCCACAAGCCTTGAGGCCATCTACGCCCAGTCGGAAGTGGCCCTCAAAAAGCTGCAAACCGAATGGCATCGCGCGTTCATCTCCATCAACGAGACCCTGGGCGTGATCGAGGACAAGAAGTCCCGCGCCGAGCGCGGCGAGCGCGTCTTCCTGGCCACCAACGATATGATGGGTGGCGGCGGTGGCGGTGGTGGCGGCGGTGGAATGAGCTCCAACACCAAGACGTTCCTGATCATTGGGGCGGTGATAGCGGCTCTTGCCATTGTCATCTTTTTCGACATTGGTGGAATCGGCACCATGTACAAGAGTGCGCTCGGGATGGGCACCACCATTCCCAGGTAGCCGTCATCTGAGGCTGTGCGCCCTTCCGCCCTGTTTCCCGGGAGGCGTCTTTGGATTGCATTCAGTCGTGAGGAACTTGCGTTGACCAAGCGTGAACTTGTGATAGATGTCGCCGAACGGCTGGGCTTCACCCAGAATGAGGTGGCGGGCGTGGTGCAGACCACGCTGGACAGCATTCTCGAGGCGCTGGCGCGCGGTGACCGGCTGGAAATCCGCAATTTCGGCGTGTTCGAGACAAAGAAGAGAAACGCGCGCACCGGACGGAACCCGCGCACGGGCGATGCCGTGCCCATCCAGCGCAAGCGGGTGGTTTCCTTCAAGCCCGGCAAGGCAATCAAGGAGATGGTCGACGGAAACGGTGAAACTGCCTTGTCAGGAGAGCAGTCAGACTGACTGCCGTGCCGCAAGCCGGGCGCCTGCCGCTCCAGCCGCGCGGATGCGGGGAAAACGCCGGGGCTTGGGTTCTTTTTCCGACCCAATTTGACCACACCCAACAGGACGCGGGTTTATGACCGAAGAAGAAGCAAGGATGACCTTTACCGAGCATCTCGGTGAACTGCGCGACCGCCTGATTAGATCCATGATTGCGGTGGTGGTCGCGGTCATTGCCTGCTACATCTTCTCGGACCGCATATTGGACGTGCTCAAGCGGCCCCTCGATCCGGTCCTTTCCGGGGCTCTGGCGCCGGGAAACGCCCTTGCAACCCCCGCGTCCAAAACTGGGCCGACCCCGCCATCCTCTGATAGCGCCTCAAAAGCCCGCCCGTTCAGTTGGACCATCATGAATCCCTTCGAGTCGATTCAGGTGAAGCTGAAGATCGCCTCCTATGGCGGGTTGGTCTTTGCATTTCCCTTCATCCTCTGGCAGTTGTGCGCCTTCATTTTTCCGGGGCTCAAGCCCGGCGAGCGGAAACTCGTCAAGGTACTCCTGTTAGGGTGTGCCGGATTGGGCTTTCTGGGCGTGTCGGTGGCCTATTTTGGCGTGTTTCCGCTGGTCCTCCCGTACCTGCTTGAGTGGACCCCCCTGTGGGTGAACGTGCAGCTTCGGCTCGACGAGACGCTGACGATCATCGTCAAGTGCCTGGCCGCCTTCGCGCTGGCATTCCAGTTCCCGATGGTCGTGCTGGTGCTGGTCTACATGGACCTGCTGACGCCGCAGTCGCTGCGAAACTACCGCAAAATTGTGATCGTTTCCCTGTCGGTGGTGGCCGCCGTGCTCACGCCGCCCGACCCGCTGTCCATGACGATCATGCTGGTTCCGCTTGTGTTGTTGTACGAGGCAAGCATTTGGATGTCCTACGTCGTGGTGCGGCGCAGGAACCGCACCACTGAATTGCAGCCGTAAGGAAAACGCCAGGATGTTCGAGAGTATCGGCTTTAGCGAGATGCTGCTCATTGCGGTCATAGCACTGATTGTGCTTGGCCCGGAGAAGTTTCCCGAATATGCCAAGATTTTCCTGCGCGCCACGCGCGACCTGCAGGGCTATATCCAGGGAATCCGCGAAGACCTGGCCAAGGAAGTGAACCCGCTCAAGGGCGAATTCGACAAGCTCAAGCGCCAGGACCCCGAGAAACTGCTCGATGCGCTCATGAAAACCGGCGACAAGGAAGAGAAGAAGCCCGAGCAGAAGAACGACGGCTCCAACGAACTTGTGGCCGGCGGCGGTTATGGGTCCGGGTCCGACACCCCCCAGAGCGACGCCGACAGCCACCCCTACACAGAGTCGTCATCCGCCACCGCAACAGAGGCAAAGCCCGAGCCGCCCGCCGAGTCTGCAGCAAACCCGAATGGTCCGGGCGCCGAAGCGGTGCCTGCGGGCGACAGCGCCACTTCCGCCAAGAACCCCGATTTCCACTACGCGCCGCCCGAGCGGATGGATTAGATTTCAAGAGGGCCAAACCGGCAAGGGAACCGTCATGCAGGAAATGATGGAGCTGATGGGGCAGGTCAACACGATTGCCAACGCCTACAAGCGGTCCCAAATCCTCTTCACCGCCCTCGACGGAAACGTTTTCACCCTCCTTGAACAGCCCGTCACCGCCTCTTTTGTCGCCGAAAAAACCGCTTGGGACTTGCGCGGCACCACCATGCTGCTCGACGGGCTCGTAGCCCTGCAGTTGGTGGCCAAGAAGGACGGCGCCTATCAAAACGGGAAAGCCGCCTCCGCCTGTCTCGTGCCCGGCGCCCCCGCGTGGCAGGGCGACATTCTGCGCCACACCCAGGCAAGCTGGCCCGCATGGGCCGAGCTTTCCCAGTGCGTGGCCACGGGAAACTGCAGCAACATCCGCGAGCATGAACTTTCCGGCGTGGCCCTCCGCAATTTCATTCTCGGCATGGACAATGTGGCCTCGTTCAGCGCGCCCGAAGTGCTGCGCAGTCTGGACCTCTCCCGCTACACCAATATGCTCGACCTGGCGGGCGGCCCGGCCACCTACTCGATTGCCTTTCTGAAGGCGCATCCGCAGATGCGTGCAACACTCTTTGACCGCGCTGCGGTCATCGCCCTTGCGCGGGAAAAGGTGGCGGCGGCCGGCCAGCAGGACCGCTTTTCCTACATCGCCGGCGACTGCCTGGCGGAGGCTTACGGAGGACCCTACGACATGGTCTTCCTGTCGAACATCATCCACAGCTTCAGTCCGCAGCAGAACGTGGCCGTGTTCCGCAGGGCCTATGAGGCCCTGGCACCCGGCGGCTCCATCATCATAAAAGACTTTCTAGTGGAAAATGACCATTCCGGCCCGCCCTTCAGCCTCATCTTCTCGCTTCACATGCTGGTGCACACGCCGGGCGGGGGCACCTATTCCTTTGAAGAGGTGGGGGAGTGGACAGACCGGGCCGGATTCCTGCCCGGCCGCGCCCTCTCCGTCACCCAGCAGACGAGGCTTTGGATCGCCGACAAGGGATAAACAACCAGGAGGACCCTGACATGCCGAACGAAACCACACGCCGTGACTTCCTGCGCGCAGCCACCGTGGCCGGCGCCGCCACCGCCATGTCCATGAGCGCGTCCAGCTATGCCCGCGTTCTGGGCGCCAACGACCGGATCGGCGTCGGCATGATCGGCTGCGGCGACCGCGGCCGCGGCGCCCACATGCCCGGCCTGCACCGCTACGACAAAGCGCAGAACGCGCAGTTTACCGCGGTCTGCGACGTGTGGACCCCCGTCCGCGAGGAAGCCGCCAAGATGACCAAGGACTGGTACGGGGAGGAGGCCAAGAAGTACACCAGCTTCCGCGAACTGATCGCCGACAGGAATGTGGACGCGGTCATGATCGCCGCGCCCGACCACCTGCACACCGCCTGCCTCAGCGCCGCGGCGGAGGCCAAGAAGGACGCCTACTGCGAAAAGCCGCTGGCCCACAGCATGGCGGCGCTGACCTCCACCGTGGACGCGGTCAAGGCGAGCGGCATTGTGGTGCAGGTGGGCACGCAGCTCCGCAGCATGCCGACCATGGCAGGCGCGCGCGAACTCTACAAGACCGGCGTGCTGGGCAGGGTCGCCCGCATCGAGCAGCAGCGCAACGGCACCCGCCCCTTCTGGTACAGCAGGCTCAAGGACGCCAAAGCCGCGGACGTGGACTGGAAGGAGTTTCTGGGCTGGGTCCCCGACGAACCCTTCTCCTCCGACCGCTACAGCGGGTGGTACGGCTACCGCAGCTTTTGCAACGGGCTCATTCCCCAGTTCGGCAGCCACTACATCGACCTGGTCCACTACATCACCGGCGCGGGCTTCCCGCTGAACGCCGTGTCGCTGGGCGGCACCTTCACCTGGAAGGACGAGCACAACTTCGACGTGCAGGATCAGACGCAGTGCCTGTGGACCTATCCCGAGGGTTTCATGGTCACCTACTCCACCTATTTCGGCAACGGCAACGGCAGCACCTTCAAGATTTTCGGCGATCAGGCCACCATGGACCTGCTGGAATGGGAGCATCCGTTCATCACCGACGAGGGGGCGGGCAAGCCCGACGGGCGCGTGAAGGACAAGAAAATGATCGAGGAGGTGCCCATGCCCGACCACATGCTGGACTGGATCCAGTGCGTCCGCACCCGCAAAACGCCCAACGCCTCCATCGACGCGGGGTACCAGCATGCCGTGGCTTGTCTCATGGGCGTCATGGCCTGCGACACCGGCAAACGCATGATTTACGACGCCGAAAAGCGCGAGATCCGCGAAGGCTGAGCCCGAAATTCGGGACCGGCGTTCCCGCTTGTCACCGTTGAGAGTTTCCCCATGGCGCCCGCCCTCGTGGCGGGCGTTTTTCTGCACGTTATTCCGCCAATCCCCAAGAGTTCCCTTCGTTTTTCACTGACAGAATGAAACAGGAAGCCTCGATGCGGTTGCATCAAAAAGAAATCCCCCCGCGCTGTTCGCGCGGGGGGATTTCGGCTTGCAAGACTGTTTTGGGTTACTTCGCGATTTCGACGGCGCGGGTCTCGCGCACGACGGTCACACGGATCTGGCCGGGATAGGTCATCTCGGCTTCGACTTTGCGGGCGATGTCGTGGGAAAGCTGCAGGGCCTCGGCGTCGCTCACCCGGTCCGGCTGGACCACGATGCGCACTTCGCGGCCCGCCTGAATGGCGAAGGCCCGGTCCACGCCGGGAAAGTCGATGGCAATCTGCTCCAACTGCTCCAGGCGCTTGATGTAGTTCTGCAGCATCTCGCTGCGCGCGCCGGGCCGCGACGCCGACATGGCGTCGGCCGCCTGCACGAGCACGGCCGTGAGCGTGTTCATGGGCATTTCGCCGTGGTGCGCGCCCACCGCATTGGCAATCGCCTCGGGCTCGCCGTAGCGTTTGCACAGGTCGTGGCCCAGCACGGCGTGGGAGCCCTCGACCTCGTGGGTGAGGGCCTTGCCCAAATCGTGGATGAGTCCGGCGCGCTTGGCCTCGTGGATGTTGCAGCCCAGTTCGGCGGCCATCAGGCCGGCGATGTGGCACACTTCCAGCGAGTGGCGCAGCACATTCTGGCCGTAGGAGGTGCGGTAACTCAGGCGGCCCAGCAGCTTGATGATTTCCGGGTGCAGCCCGTGCACGTCGGCCTCCATGCAGGCTTCCTCGCCGCGCTCTTTCATCGTCCGCGCCAGCTCCTCGGTCACCTTCTCGACCACTTCCTCGATGCGGGCCGGGTGGATGCGGCCGTCCTGGATCAGCCGTTCCAGCGTGATGCGGGCGGTTTCGCGGCGGACCGGGTCAAACCCGGACAGCACCACCGCCTCGGGCGTGTCGTCGATGATGACGTTCACGCCGGTGGCGTTTTCCAGGGCGCGGATGTTGCGGCCTTCACGGCCGATGATGCGTCCCTTCATGTCGTCGCTGGGCAGGGCCACCACGGAGACTGTCGTTTCGGCGGTGTGGTCGGAGGCGCAGCGCTGGATGGCCTCGCCAACGATCCAGCGGGCCTTCTTGTCGGCGTTTTCGCGCAACTCGTCCTCGATGCGCTTGAGTTCGAGGGCGCAGTCGCGCTTGACCTCGTTTTCAAGACGGGCGAAGAGGTCCCTGCGGGCCTGTTCGGCCGTGAGTCCGGCAATGGCCTCCAGCTTGCTTGTCTGCTCGGCGATGAGGCCGTTCAGGCGCTCGCGCTCCTTTTCGTTGGCCTTTTCCTTGGCGACCAGGTTGCGCTCCTGGGTGGTCATTTCGGCCGTGGTCTTGTCAAGCGCCGCAGCGCGGGCGTCAAGGCCCTGTTCCTTGGTCACGAGGCGCTTTTCGACCTCGCCCATTTCACGGCGGGCTTCCCGCTTTTCCCCTTCCAGTTTTTCGCGCAGATTGATTTCGAGTTCTTTGGCGGCGTTCTTGCCGTCCCGGACGATTCCCGACGCGTTGCGTTCGGCCTCGCTGATGAGTTGGGCCGCCTCCCGTTTGGCCTTGCTGACGGCACTGTTGCCGCGGAATTGGGAAAGGACCATCGCAATGATAATCCCCACCACCAGCCCGCCCACAGCGGCGGCCACTGGAATGACTATGCTAATCGGCATGCACCCTACCTCCTGGTTCCGTTAAGGAACACGTGGTTATGGTTCGTCGGGCAGGAGGAGCGCAGTCGGACGGACGCAATCTAAATCAACCGTACAGTCGGTGCCTTTGGGGCACCCACATGGGCTTGCCAACATTTGCCGTCGCGTGTGTCATGGCGAGAATACCCGAACCGCCCTCGGGGGCGCGTATATGCCTGTGGTCCGAATGACTGCCGACCTCAACCTACCGGAAGTTCCTATTATAAAAAGCCTTAGCGTTCTTCTGCCATTATATGCAGGCCGGGTGGCATCTGTCAATGAATTAGAAACGACACATTTTACTAATATGCGCGCGACAGAGCATGGCGGGCAACAGGTTGCACAAGGTGAACACTCTGCACTTCACGACCATCGCGTTTTAGCGAACAGGCGCGATCATTCGCAGGCCGATCTGACGGGACCGCCAAGAGAAGTGCCCGCACACTCGTATTCTTAAGTATTAGGCGAGACCCTCCCAACTGCTATAAATACGCATTGAATGTTTTTGTTGACAAAGCCTACAGCCTCTGATAGGTTAATGGACGCATCAGGCAGTGGGTGATGTAACCGAACTTTCAGGGGTGACGCCCGCGCGCGGGAATTCTTGCCGCAGGGGAAACCAAGAGGCTGGCGGAGAGGGTACACTAACATGAAAAAGGGAATGACGGCGGTTCTGCCACATGCGGGGGCGGTGCGGGAGGGTTCTCTTTGCGGGGACCTTGTGCCCGCACGGACACACTGTATAAAAGGCGAAAGTGTCCTGCAATTCACATCGGGATCGGACCGTGGAAGGATGCTAAACAGTGGCCTGACCCAGAATTGCCCAGGGGCAAAGGATATCTAACAGGTGACTGTCCCCAATAATCCCAAAAAGGCGGGCCTTTCGGATGCTATTACGCAAATTGGTTGCCTCGGCGCGTTTATCTTCATGGCATTGGGTTTTCTTGTTACAACGCTGTACTGCCTTGGCATGGCCGGCTACATAATCGTTGATGGATGGCGAAGCACGGGTTGGGAGTCGGCGCGCGGCACAGTGACGGAAGCCTTCGTAAGAACAAGTAAATCGCATGGCTCGGGCCGATACGGCGGCGGCGGGTCAACGACGGTGTTTTATGAACCCGTCGTCAGGTACACCTATGAAGTCGGGATGAAGCAGCACCACGGCAACCATATCTATCTTGTTTCGGGCGAAAACTCAGTGGACCGAAAATGGGCGTATGAGACGATAGATCGATACACGAAAGACAAGTCCGTTTCAGTCCATTACAACCCTGCGAAACCGGCAGAATCTGCCCTGGAAGTGGGCGTATCGTGGTTGCGAGTACGGCAGATGTGCAGCGGCGCACTGCTCTGGGGCGTGTGCAGCGCGATTTCGTTTTGGATATTGTATATGTTCATACTCTTTACACTTGAGAAACGAGGGAAACGTCCGCAATTGGATGTAGAGAAGACTGGGTAAGCAAGGCCTCTCGCAAAACGCCGCTATAAGCCAAAACCTCATACAAGAAGTACACGTAATAAAAACCGCCAGGAAAGCTAGGGCCGCATCCCCGAACAAGCATGAATCATGAATAATGCGCTTGTCGGAGCGGTGGAAATTGCGAATCCGCAATTACGAACGGGGCGCTGGAATGCCTTCGCGGGCAGGCCCGGGAGCGCGCGACTGTGGAGGATCACGGGACTGCCGTTGACGGGTGTGGGGCAAACGCGGAAAGCCCTTTCAGCAGCGCAGTGACCGAGGGGGAGTCCCACTTGGCCGAACCCTTGTGCTTGAGCACCACATCGCCCGAGGGGCTGAGGATGACGGTGACGGGGGTGCCGCCCTGATAGAGCGCGGGCAGGGCCTTTTTGTAGGAATAGAGCGGGAATCCGACGCCGTATTGCTTCGCCACAGCGGGCAGGTCGTCAAAGCCGGCAATGGCCACGGCCACGAAGGCCACATCGGACCTGGCCAGGGACTGGTGCAGTTTGTTGAGCCCGGCCAGTTCGGGCAGGCAGTTGATGCAGGCGGGACTCCAGAAATGGAGAAAGACGGTCTTTCCCTTGAGGCTTTCCAGGTCGAGGGGCGCGCCGTCCGCCTGTTCCAGCTTGAGGGAATAGTCGCCGGGGAGGCCGGAACCGGGGGCGATGGTTTTGAGCTGCTCCCGTTTCTTGGCCACCCAGTAGTCCTGCACGGGCTTGAGGTAGCTCAGCGCCACGAGGCCCGCCATCAGGAGGACGAGGCCAAGAACGGTTGCCAGGACGCCCGTGGCGCAGCCCCAGAGAAAGGGTTTGCGCCGGGAAGGGATAGAAGGGTGAAGGGGAAGGGGTGAAGGGTGAAGAGGGGCGGGAGGCATCTGGTCGGGACTCGATGGGGACTGTGTTTCAGGGGACTCGGTCATGGAATCGGTTCCTCCATTCATGCCGGAAAGACAATTGAACATGGATATACAGGATGCACAGGATTAAGAACGTGTTGCCGTTTGTGCCGCGCTTTCAGCGCTCCGAACGCCGGGTGGAAACTGTCCACTTGCCATGGCCACCGGTTTCTGTGTTCCATTCTGAATTCTGAATTCTGGATTCTATATTCTTCTGCTGGGCCCAACGGCCGCAGCACGCTTTAATCCTGTGCATCCTGTTCATCCATGTAAAATTCTCTTATGCCTTGTTCCGTACTACTATGTCCAAAAATGTTCGCAGAACACGACGATTCCTGTCTGGGGCATACACCCCCGGCCCTTCGGGCCACCCCCCTCCAGGGGGGATCAGAGGCAGCACGACTCCGAACCCTATTGGCTGCGGCTCTGCTGCTCCATAATATTCCGTGGTTCAGCTCTTTTCTATGCCTTGGATGCGGCTATCGGCTGTGCCAGGTTGTCTCATCCTGTCCATTCATGTCAAAGGGATTCTTCCTGTTCGGCGTCGCGGCGGTCCAGTTCGGCGAGATATTCCCGGATGCGGGTCTCGTGGCCCTGCTCCTTGGGGTGATAGTAGGTGCCCCGGGGCACGCCGTATTCCTGGGGCACGTATCCTCCCTCGTAGTCGTGGGCGTAGCGGTAGTCCTCCCCCCGGCCCAGGCGCTTGGCGCCCTTGTAATGGGTGTCCTGCAGGTGGGCGGGCACCTCGACGGTCTTCTTTTCGCGCACATCCTTGAGCGCGGCGTCGATGGCGAGGTAGGCGGCGTTGCTCTTGGGGGCGGAGGCGACGTAGGTGGCGGCCTGGGCGAGGATGATGCGCGCCTCGGGCATGCCGATGAACTCGCTGGCCTGGGCGGCGGCGGTGGCCAACACCAGGGCCATGGGGTCGGCGTTGCCCACGTCCTCGGAGGCCAGGATGCAGATGCGCCGGGCGATAAAGCGGGGCGTTTCGCCGGACTCGATCATGCGGGCCATCCAGTAGACGGCCGAATCGGGGTTGCTGCCGCGCATGCTTTTGATGAAGGCCGAGGCGGCGTCATAATGCTCGTCGCCCGAGCCGTCGTAATGGAGCATCTTGCGCTGAATCGACTCGGCGGCCACGTCGGCGGTGATGTGGATGCGGTCCGCCTCGGGCGGGGTGGTGAGCAGGGCGATTTCGAGCGCGTTCAGCGCGCGCCGGGCGTCACCCTCGGCATAGCGGGCGATGTGGGCCAGCGCCTCCGGGTCGGCCGCCACCTCCAACTCGGGGAAGCCCCGTTCCGGGTGGGCCAGCGCCCGCTCCATCAGGGTGACCAGCGCGCCATCGTCCAAACGGCGGAATTCAAATATTTGCGAGCGCGACAGCAGCGGCGCCACCACGGAGAAGAAGGGGTTTTCCGTGGTCGCGCCGATAAGCGTGATTTTTCCATTTTCCACGTCCGGCAGCAGCGCGTCCTGCTGGGCCCGGTTGAAGCGGTGGATTTCGTCCACAAAGACAATAGTCTTGCGGCTGTCATGGATGCGCCGTTCATGGGCGGCGGCGATGAGTTCGCGCAGGTCCTTGACCCCGGCGGTGACGGCGTTGAGCGGGGCGAAGACCGAACTGGTGCGCATGGCGATAAGCCGGGCGAGGGCGGTTTTCCCCGAACCGGGCGGGCCGTAGAGGATCAGCGAGGTGACCCGGTCGGCCTCGATAGCCCGGCGGAGAATCTTGCCCGGACCCAGGATATGCTCCTGGCCGACGATGTCGTCCAGCGTGCGCGGCGCCACGCGCCGGGCCAGCGGCGCCTCGCGGCGGATGCGGTCGGCGGCGGCATGTTCAAAGAGATTGTCCGTCATGGGGAGGATTGTAGTCGCGCAGGGTTCGGCGCGGCAAGGTAAAGATGGGACGGAGGGGGTCAGCGGCGAAACGGGTAATGGGGCGGGCATCAGGGGGGCGGCCAATCGGGAGAGACCCTGTGCCCGGGAAAGGGCGCCCGCTGCGTTGCCTCGGATGCCCTGAAATGGCCATCGGCAGGGCACTCTCCCGCCGATTTTTTCCCCGCACGGCCGATGGAGTACAATCGGCCCATGCAGGTAGTCTTCGTCATACCGGTCTTCAACGAGCAGGAAACCATCGCGCCGCTTGCCGAGGGCATCATCGCGCAGATGGGCGCGCGTTCGCACCGCATCATCTTTGTGAATGACGGCAGCACCGACGACTCGTGGGCGCGCATTGTCAAACTGCGCGAGAAGCACCCCAACATCGACGCCATACGGCTGCGCCGCAATTTCGGCAAGACCATCGCGCTCACCGTGGGTTTTGCCCACGCCCAGGGCGGCATCATCGTCACGATGGACGCCGACCTGCAGGATGATCCCCGCGAGATCCCGCGCATGCTGGTCCCCATCGAGGAGGGCGGCTACGACGTGGTCTGCGGCTGGAAACACCGGCGCCACGACCCCTGGCACAAGACCATTCCGTCGCGCATCTACAACGCCTGGATCGCGCGCACCTTCAAGCTGCCGATCCACGATGTGAACACCGGTTTCAAGGCCATGCGCAACACGGCCGTGTGCGGCATGCCTCTCTACGGCGACATGCACCGGCTTATCCCCGTCTTTGCGGCGAGCCTCGGGTTCCGCGTCACCGAGATCCCCGTGGCGCACCAGCCCCGGCGTTTCGGCAAGTCCAAATACGGCTTTGACCGCTTTGGACGGGGCGCGCTGGACACCATCACCGCGGCCTTTCTGACCAAGTACGGCGACGCGCCGGGACAGTATTTCGGCCGCATGATTCTCTTTTGCGGGGCCATGATTGTGGCCGTGCTGCTTGCGGCCGTGGTCGCCTCCCTGCTCGTTACCTTCTTCCTCAGCAGCGCCAACTACGGCGAACAGCTCGCCATGACCGCCATCATTCTGCTCATGATGCTCATGAGCCTCGTCATCGTCTGCGTCGGCACTGTCGGCGTTGGTCTCGGCTTTGTCGCCGAACTGCTCCTGCGCCGCACCCCCGCCCCCGACCCCAACCGCTACATCGCCGAAAAGCACGTCGGGTAGGCAACCCCCTTGCAGTCACTTTGGCGGGTAGGTGTATTCTTTTTCGACGGCGGCCACCCTGCCGCGGCACTTGCTCCCACGACCGAAGACAGATCCCTTGTCGGAAGCCGTGCTTTCGCATCCGAGGCGACGGCGAGGAAAAGGGTAGACGCCAAGGATAACTACGGCGTCAGCACCACACGAAAACCATATTGGCCGTCAGTCACGTCCGGCGCGGGATTGACACGGTCTGCAGAGCGGGCCCACGTGTAAAGTTGGTACCAGGAGCCGCCACGGGCTGTTCGGTTCGAACCCCTGGGCGTATCCACCCAGGCTTGCCCTCCCGTGGGGGCGCCGGTATAGTCCGGATGATAGTCATCTTCACACCATTCGAACACATTTCCGCTCATGTCATACAGGCCCCAGGCATTTGGAAGCTTCTGGCCCACAATGTGCGCGTATTGCTCGCCTGCCGACCATGCGTTATCCGCATACCATGCGTAATCGCCGATCATGGAGCCGTTCGGGTCGTCGCCCCAATAGAACCGTGTCGTCGTCCCCGCCCGGGCCGCATATTCCCGCTCCGCCTCCGAGGGCAGCCGAAATGTCTTGCCAGTATCGCTGTTTACCGCGGTCAAGAACGCCTTCGCGTCGTTCCAGGACACGAGCGAGGCCGGGCTGCTCCCGTTGGCAAGCTCAAAAGCCTGGCCCGTCCATGGCGAGGTCCCCATCACCGCTTTCCACTGCGATTTGGTGATCGAATACTTACCCATCCAGAACCCGGGCAGCGTCACCAGGTGCTGCGGCTGTTCATTGGCGACCCGACCCTGCTCGTTGTCCGGGCTGCCCATGGTAAACTCCCCGCTCGGAATCCACTTCAACACCAGCGACACATTGCCCGGCAGCAGCACGGTCTGCGACGCGCCTGCGGAGGGCTCCGCCAGCTTGATGTAGTCACTGTACACGGCGGAGTTGTTGCCGGCGCCGTCAAGGTACTGCGCGCGAACGGTGTGATTGCCAAGGCCTGCCGGCAGCGTGTAAGGGCGCGTGGCCTGGGGCGCTTCCCAGGCGGTCCAGTGCGCGCCGTCATCACTGAAACGCACGCGCGACACGCCCGAACCCGAGCCGTCCGCCCAGGTCAGTCCCAGCGTGACGGATCGGCTGTTCGTGGTCGCGGCACCGCTGTTAATGGTGATGCCGCCCGTGGGAGGCGCGGTATCCAGCAGGATGTAGTCGCTGCACACCGCGGAACTGTTGTTTGCCTTGTCCAGGAACTGGACCCGCACCGTCCTGTGGCCGTCCGGTCCCACCGGCAGGGCGTAGGTGTCAGACGCGGCAAGCGCCTGCCACGCCGTCCAATGCGCGCCGTCATCGCTGAAACGCATCCGCGACACGCCCGAGCCCCCGACGCCGTCGCTCCAGGTGAGCGCCAGGAGGACGTTGAGTGTGTTGGTGGCGCTGCGGTTGTTGTTGATGACGATGGTGCCTGTCGGGGGCGTGGTATCCACGGCGCGGGCGCCCGACGGGGCAAACCCTGCAAGCGCCGCCAACATTAATGTATAAACAATCCCTTGAGCCTTTAACGTGCTTTTCATGGTATCCACTCCATTGTGCGGCATTCATGCCCGCGTTCACATTCGCCTGACCCGATGACCTGTAACGGTCGCTCCGTGCGGACTTGTTGCATGAATGTTATACAGATGGTGGGGCGCAAACATCCGTGGAAAGTACGTTCCCTGCTGGATCCCTGCGAAAAAGATGCAAAAGGCTCTCGAATGTTTCCCCCGGGAATGCCAATCTTTTTGTTGGGGTCCTGAATCACGGGGCGTATATTTTCGAGAGCGCCAATCAGGAGCATTGGTTTTCCCAGGCAAAAAGAAGTTCGCCCGCCGGAAGGCGGGCGAACGAAGGTCAAGAGATGTCCCGTTGCGCCCGCTCGGGACGCAACGGCGAAAAGCGGCTACGGAATCCGCACGACGCGCATGCCGATGGACCAGCCATTGGCTAATGGTCCATACTTAGTGCGGTTTGCAGACCGGAAGGCCCCCACGAGGTCAGACAACCCGTAATCATGAGATGCCCGCCGTTCAGCCCTCGGAGAGTCCACCCAGGCACTGCCGTCCGTCGGCGCCCCGCTGTAACTGGAATGCCAGTCGTCTTCACACCACTCCGCAACGTTGCCGGCCATGTCGTACAGGCCCCACGCATTGGGTTTCTTCTGGCCCACCAAATGCGCGTAATTCTCGCCGACGTCCATCGTGTTTCCCTTCCACCAGGCATATTGACTTCCCGTCGCATCGCTTCCATCATCACCCCAGTAGTATTGCGTGGTCGTTCCCGCGCGGAGGGCGTATTGGAACTGCGCCTCCGAGGGCAGCCGGAAAGTCTTACCGGTACAGGTGTTCAGTGCCGTCAGGATGGTGTGCGCGTCATTCCAATTGATAAACACTGCGGGCGCATTCGCGACACCGAGCTCGTTCGGATTCGTGTTCGGCTCATACCCCGTCAGCGCCTGCCTTTGGGCGTTGGTCAGTTCATACTTGCCCATCCAGAAGCCGCTCAGCGTCACCGTGTGCTGCGGCCATTCCCAGTTCATCGCGTTCGGGTCCGTATCCGGACTGCCCATGACGAAACTCCCCGCCGGGATCCACCTCATCACCAGCGGCACACTGCCCGGGAGCATGATCGTCTCCTCGTTCGGGTCCGCCACGAGCTTGATGTAGTCGTTGTACACCGGTGAATAGTTGTTCGCGGCGTCCAGATATTGCACCCGCACCGTCTGGTAGCCGAGCGTCGCTTTCGGCAGCTTGTAGGCTTTCGTGGCGGTGGGGTACATCCAGTTGGTCCAGGTCGAACCATTGTCGCTGAAGCGCATGCGGACCACGCCCGAACCGCCCGCATTGTCGGCAAAGGTCAACCCGAGCGTGACCGACTGCTTCGTCGTGGTCAGGTCGCCCTTGTTGATGATGATGGCGCCCGTCGGCGCCACCGTGTCCAGCCGGATATAGTCGCTGTAGGTTATGGAGCGGTTGTTGGCCAGGTCGATGAACTGAACCCTCACCGTCTTGTATCCGTCCCCGGCAGGAAGCTGGTAGGACCGCGACGGTGTCAGGCTCTCATAGGCCGTCCAGGTCGAGCCGTCATTGCTGAAGCGCATCCGCGCCACGCCCGAGCCGCCCGCATTGTCGGCCCAGGTCATTGCGATGGTCACATTGCGCGAGTTCGTGCACGATTGGTTGCCGTTGATGACAATCGTGCCCGTCGGGGGCGTCGTGTCTGTCACCGCACGCGCCGCCGGCTGCGGCAGCACCGCAAGCGCCAGCAGCACGGCCGCCAGTGTGAGTCCAAAACCCAAAGACTTCTTGTTCATCGCATACACTCCGTTGTGATTGGCACCGCGCATCATCCCATTCGGCAAAGCCACCCCCCGGACAGTTCCGGGGGCGGCACTAAATTCATACTTCAGTCTTCAACAACTACCTGACGAGGCGGAAACCGAAGAAGTAGTGACCGCCGGTATTATTACTGCGGTGCGCAGAACGGGCATAGGTCCAGTCACCCGCAAAGCAACCACCATGCAACACGTGGTAACTGCCTGCGGGAGCAGACATCCACGCACTGCCATCGGTCGGCGCGCCCGTGTAGCTGTCATGATAATAGTCCTGGCAGTATTCCAGCACATTTCCGCACATGTCGTAGAAGCCCCAGGCATTCGGAAGCTTCAGTCCCACCACATGCGCATACTGGTCGTTTAGACAATCATTATAGTACCAGGCGTTGGCGTCAATGATGGAATAGCTCGGGTCGTCGCCCCACCAGAACCGGGTCGTCGTGCCCGCACGGGCGGTGTATTCCGATTGCGCCTCGGAGGGCAGGTGAAAGGTTTTGCCTGTCAACGCGTTCAGCGCCGTGACAAAGGACTGTATATCATCCCAGGAAACGCCCACCGCGGGAGAGTCCAGGTCGGAAGACACGTGGGTATAACTGGTCCAGGGCGTGGTGCCCATGACCGCGTACCACTGCCGCTTGGTCACCTGGAATTTGCCCATCCAGAAGCCGCTGGCGAACGTCACGGAGTGCTGCGGACCCTCATCGGCGCCGCGCAGAGACTCCGTGACAGGACTGCCCATGGCGAAAGTCCCTGCCGATACCCACTTCATCACCAGCGGCACACTGCCCGGGAGCAGGGTAGTCTCCTCGGTGCCGGCGGCGGGTTCTACCAGCTTGATGTAGTCGTTGTACACGGGCGAGTAGTTGTTCGCGGCGTCCAGGTACTGCACCCGCACGGTCTGGTAGCCGAGGTCGGCTTTCGGCAACTTGTAGGCTTTTGTGGCGGTGGGGTACATCCAGTTGGTCCAGGTGGAGCCGTTGTCGCTGAAGCGCATGCGCGCCACGCCCGAACCGCCCGCATTGTCGGCATAGGTCAGCCCCAGCGTCACCGACTGCTTCGTCGTGGTCAAATCACCCTTGTTGATGATGATGGTGCCCGTCGGCGCCACCGTGTCCAGCCGGATGTAATCGCTGTAGGTGATCGAGCGGTTGTTCGCCAGGTCGATAAACTGCACCCGCACCGTCTTGTAGCCGTCCCCGGCAGGAAGCTGGTACGACCGCGACGCCGTCAGGCTTTCATAGGCCGTCCAGGTCGAGCCGTCATTGCTGAAGCGCATGCGGGCCACGCCTGAACCGCCCACCTCGTCGGCCCAAGTCATCGCGATCGTCACATTGCGCGAGTTCGTGCACGATTGGTTGCCGTTGATGACAATCGTGCCCGTCGGGGCCGTCGTGTCCGTCACCGCACCCGCGACCGGCTGCGGCATCACCCCAAGCGCCAGCAGCACCGCCGCCAGCATGAGCCCAAGTCCCAATGATGTCTTTTTCATAGCGCATACTCCATTGTGTTTTGGCACCGCACGTCATTCGGCGAACTGACGAGGTCCAACCTCTGTGAGGAGTATATAGGGCAAAGGCGGGAAGGGAAATTGGTGGTATCACCAAGAAAAGGGAGGGACAAACACCTAGGTAATTCTACCCGGTTAGGCCTGCGCGAGCCCGTTGCGGATGGCGTAGCGGACCAGTTCGCCGACCGAATGCAGGTCCAGTTTGTTCATGATGTTGGCGCGATGCGCCTCGACCGTCTTGGGTTTGACGCCGAGGATTTGACCGATTTCCTTGCTGGGCTTGCCGGCAGCGACGAGTTGAATGATCTCGCGCTCGCGCGGCGTAAGCCGCTCTTTGGCGGCCGGCCCGTCCTTGGCCTGCTGTCCGGGATTCAGAAAATGGTCCAGCAACAACCCCGACAGCCCCTCGGAAAAGTAGGTTTTGCGCGCGGCCAGCGCCTGCACGGCCGCCACCAGATGCCGCCGGGCATCGGTCTTGAGCACCATGCCGCGCGCTCCCGCGGTGAGCACCTCGCGCGCCAACTGCTCGGAGTCGTGCATGGTGATGACAAGCACGTGGGTTTCGGGAAGGGCCTTCAGAATCTGCCGCGTGGCGTCGGCGCCGTTCAATTCGGGCATGCTGAAATCAAGCACCGCAATGTCAGGCTTGTGCCGCAACGCCAGTGACACAGCTTCGCGTCCCGTTGCGGCCTCGCCGCAAACGGACCAACCTGCCTGCGACAGGATCAGCGCCCGCAACCCTTCCCGCACGATGTCATGATCATCGGCTATAAGTATCCGTAAAAGCTTGAGTTCCACAGTTTGTCACCTACGGGAATATTAGCACAAACTACGGTCCATGTTGCACCAAATTTGCGCCGACCGCATGGCCGCAAGAAGCGGGACTGGAGGAACACTTTGCATATACGCGTCAACACTCGCATCATATACAGTGTGGGTGCCGCATATTGGCGGCGCCACCTGTGTGCTTCTTGACCGTAGAAAGGCGGAAAGGGGAAAGGTTCATGCCCAGAAGAACGGTGCGCACAACCGTGTGCAGCGGCATGCGGCTCGCCGTTCTGGCGGTGTTTGCCTGCGCGGCGGCGTGGAACGCGGCCGGTGAAACCCGCGGCAGTGTAACCATAACAAGTCAGGCGCTGGATATCTCCGGGCCGGAGGGCATCCTCGTCAAACCGGCGCCCATCCGCTGCCGCCTGGGGGACGATCCGCAGTGGAAGGAACCCGGTTTCAACGATGAGGACTGGGACAGGGCGGACATTTTCAAATATCCGCTGGACAATCCCCGGGCTGTGCCTCCCTTTCCGCCCGTCTGGTTCCGGTTTGACCTCCATTTTTCCCCGGACCTCATTGGCCGACCGGTCGCGTTCACCTCACTCTCCTCCCATGAGCCGGACACACAGGTCTTTTTGAACGGAACCCGGGTGGCAAACCTGCAGTTCATTGACCCAACAACAGGGGAAACGCCACGGTGCATCGTGCCGTTTCAGGCGGACTGCCTGGTCGCAGTGCGCTGGAATCCTGAAAAGTGGCGCCTGGAGCGTGCGCTGGGCCGGGAGAAGGAAGAGGCACGGTTCATTTTTTCCATCCGGGATTATGAGGCGGCGCTTCAGAAACAGGAGCGCCTGGCCGTCAATGACCATGCGTATGCCCTGCACAGGATCGTCCTGATAGGCGTGTTCATCGTGTTTTTTCTGTTCCACTTTGCCCTGTACGCGCATTACCCCCTGCGACGCGAAAACATCTACTACGGCATGACGGCCCTGCTTTGCATATTGGCCCTGACATCGCTCCATGTCTCCGAAGTCTACCGCTATAGCGGACCCATCTGGTACTGGTCCTACGCGGTGTTCTTCCTTGGGATTATGCCGTTCAGCATGATCAGCGGGGCCGCCCTGCTCCAACTGCTTCTCACTGGACGCGCTGGGCGTACTTTGCCCCTGTACCTGACCGCCGGTGTCCTGATGCAAATTGCCCATATCCAGACGCCCTGGGTCAGCAACACGGCGATGCAATGCTTTCCCTTGGTGGTTGTTCCGGAACTCGCATGGCGCGTATGGTTGAGACACCGCCGGGGGGGCCTGCCGTTCAGTTGGATGGTGGTCGGCGCACTGCTCCTCGTCTGCGTCATCTTGAGCGCCCTCGGCTCCGCCCTCGGTCTTGACAGCGACTCGGGTTTCATACGCTATGCCGCATGGTATTTCTTTGCGTTCTTCCTGCAGATTGTCGCCGTTGCGTTTGCGCGTGAATATGCCCGAGACAAAAAGCACCTGGAGGCGCGGACGGTCGAGCTCGCCGCGGAGATTGCCGAGCGCGAGCGTGCGGAAGAGGCGTTTCAGGGCATTTCACGCCGCCTGCTGGACGTGCGCGACGAGGAACAGCGCCGCATGGCGCGGGAACTGCACGATTCGGTGGCCCAGGACCTCGCCGCCATGGTCATGATGATTGGGCAAATCGAGGACGACCTGCCCGAGAAAAGCCCGGAACAGGCGAAGATTCTTGAGGGCACCCTCGATCTCGCCAACAAATGCGCGCAGGAGGTGCGGACACTGTCCTATCTGCTCCACCCGCCGCTGCTGGACCAGCTTGGACTGATTCCGGCGCTGCGCGCGTACGTGGACGGATTCACCAAACGAAGCGGCATCCGCGTTACCGTGGAGGTGAAGCCCGATTTCGCGAGGATGCCGGCCGATGTTGAACTGACCCTTTTCCGAATCGTGCAGGAGTGCCTCGGCAACATACACCGCCATTCGCACAGCGTCACCGCCCGCGTCACACTCGGGCAAAGCGCCGGCACGGTCCTTCTTAAAGTGCGGGACGAAGGCAGGGGAATCCCCGAGGCTACGCTCGCGGCCATACAACAGCACCGTTCGTGCGGGGGCGGGGGCGTGGGCGTGGCAGGCATGCAGGAGAGGCTTCATCTCCTGAAAGGAACCTTCCACATTGAATCCGGCCCGGGCGGGACCACGGTTCACGCCGCCGTTCCTCTTGGAAACAACAATAGCTAAATGCCCCGTTGGGGCGCTGTCTCCACAGGCTGGACGACACCCAAGCCTGCATGGTGGTCGACAGCGCCACGGTCCGGGATATCTTCCGCGAGTACATGCGCGAGGTGCTGGTCCCGGCCCTGCGCCCGGCCGACATCGTTATTCTGGAAAATCTGTCCGCCCATGACAACGGGGAAACCAGACAGCTTGTCGAATCTGTCCCGGCACGTTTGCTGTCCCTGCCCCCTTCAGTCCCGATCTCAACCCCATGGAGAAGATGTGGAGCAAGGTGAAGGCGTTCTTGCGCAACGCCAAGGCGCGAACGCAAGGGGGACTCTACAATGCCATTGCTGCGGATTTGGAAACGGTCACACATCAATACGCGGCAGGCTGGTTTTCTTCGTGCGGCTATACCGCATCTCAACATTACAACACTCTAGTTCTGCTGGGTATAGGGAGAAGCGCTCCTTTGCCGGTGAAATCCAGGACTTTGGAGGCTCCCAGCAAGGCGAGTGCCCTTCAGGGCGTATCTGCCGTGCCGCAGTTGCCATCTGCACCGGACCGGCAGCATGAACAAGCCGCCCCCCGGAAAACTCCGGGGGGCGGCACTAACTTCGTCCTTTATCCTTTAGCCAGCCATGGACCTAATCTTCGCGAGGATGCTGTCGGGGTCGATGCCCTGGTGGAACATGTGCTCGCTCAGGCCGCCCTTGCCGGGCTTGGCCACGCCGAGGTGGGCGTACTTGGGCGCGAAGCCGCGCTCGAGCAGCCAGGTGCCGAAGCGTGAGCCGAGGCCGGTCTTGATGTTCTGGCTCTCGACCACCAGCACAAAGGGCGCTGCGCCCAGCTTCTTGAGCATGTCCTCGTCGGCCACGTTGAGTGTCGGCTTGTTGATCAGGCCCACGTCGATGCCGGCCTCGCGGGCGCGCTCGACGGCGTCGAGCGCACGGCAGAGCATGTCGCCGTAGGCGACCACGTAGCCCGCCGTGCCCTCGCGCACAACCTCGTCCTTGCCCGGCACGAACTTGTAGTCGCCGCCGTAAAGCTTTTCGCCCTTGCTGTCGAGGATGTAGGGGACCACGCTGCGGAGCGTGAACACGAAACGCACGCCCGGGTCATTCCAGATCGTCTCCACGGCGCTCTTAAGCTGGAGCGCGTCGCCGGGGAAGTAGAGTCGCGTGTGGTCGCCCTCGGCGATGCCGCAGTCGGCCAGCATCACGTTGATGCCGTAGTGGCAGGTATTGTCGGCCATGTCGTCGATGCCCGCGTGCGAGAAGTGGCAGATGGCGTTGGCCTCATTCAGCCGCGCCATGGTCAGCTCGGAAATGATCATTTCCAGGAAGGCCGAGAAGGTGCTGAAGATGCCCTGCTTGCCGTGCTTGAAGCCGAAGCCCGCTGCGGCGGAGAAATTGCCGCGCTCCTGCACGCCGCCGTTGATGCACACCTCGGGATGCTTGACCCGGATGCCCTTCAGGCCCGTCGAACCTTCGAGATCGGAGTCGACCACGAGCAGGCTTTCGATGCCGGCCGCCTCGCCGATGCGGTCGAGGATGCCGTTGACGATGTTGCCGAATTCGGTGCGGTTGCTGGCGGTCTCTGTCGTGCAGCCGCGGTAGCTGCCGCCGCTGGAAACTTTCTTCACGCCTTCAAGATAGGTGACGGCCTCGGTGTGGCCCTTTTCGCGCAGATAGGCCAGGGCCAGTTCCTTGTTAATCACGTCGTGGCCGGCATGGCTGCCTTCGAGGCCCGCAATGCCGGGGGCCATTTTGCGTTTGTTGATCAGCGCCACCGGTCCGGCCATGCGCACGGCGTCGAGCATGCGCGTGTAGAGCGCCTCGACGTTCTCGCCGTTGCCCGTGTCCACGTGCAGGCCGTGGCCCTTGAGCGTCTTGCCGATGTCGTAGCCCGGCAGGTACTGCGAGGGATGGCCTGAGATCGTGACGTCGTTGTCGTCCACGATCACTTTCACGTTCACGTTGTGCGCCACGGCAAAACGCGCCGCCTCGGCGTCGTCGCCCTCCATCTGCGAACCGTCGGAGCCGAACACAAAGACCACCTTGCCGGGATTGGCCAGCGCCACGCCGTTGACAAAGGGCCACATGTGGCCGAGACGGCCCGAGGCGAATTTCACGCCCAGCGCGGCATCGGGCTCGGGGTGGCCGTAGAGACCCTCGTTCGCCACGCGATACTGAAGCAGCTTCTCAAAGGGCATCTCGCTGTTGAAGGCCGACATGGCATACTGAATCGCCACGCGGTGGCCGCCCTCGTCGAAATAGACGGGATAGACCTTGTCGCTGCCCTTCATGAACGCGTCGGCGATGAGCACCTCGGGCACGATGCTGTATGCGCCGCCGGTGTGGCCGCCCAGGCCTTTCGCGCCGCCGATGGCCGTGAAGAACACAATGGTGTCGCGCACCACCTGGATGTTGGTGAGCAGTTGCGCCCACTGTTCCGGCGTGGCTTCGCCGCCTGCAAACGGATCAATGGCGACGGGCTTGTACTTGCTGACGTCCAGCGGAAAACTCATGGAAGGCTCCCTTTCGATTGGACTGACTGGTAAGTTCTTACGGACCGCCCCGCAGCATCGGCGGGGAAACATACGGAAGTGGACGGGCGCGCCGCCACACTGCGAAACACGCCCCCCTAAACCTGCGAAAGTATAGCATGGCCCGAACCGGCGTTGCCATGCACGGAAACCCGGAAAGACGCAGTAGGGGGTGCCGTCCGGGGGGGCCATGACTAAGGGGTGCCAATGGCGGCGCGAACAATCTTAAATCATTGCACTTCCTGTATTTACCCGATTGACACATCCGCGCTTTGCCGTATATGCTGGTCTCCGCCATGGGTTCGTGCGGGAGAGTGGCCATTCCGCGCGCCCCTGTGGAGCGCGGCGGCAACGATCCCGCTTTGGCTGTATTCTTTCGCCCTTAGCTGTGCCGTCCCGGCGCCGCCCTGTTTGGGTGATGCCTGAGCTGGCAGTTTCTGGGCGGGGCGGGTTGTCGCCAGAAACGCGGCAGACACGCCTGCCACCAGAACGCTAATACGAAAAGGTCAACCATGGACCAGAATGAAGCACTCTACCGAAAAAGAGTGGCGCAGAAGATCGAGGAAGTGCGCACGAGCGGCGGGGCAGAACTGCATCTTCCCTTTTACGCGCTGACGTCGCTTCCGGAGTCACTGGGCCAACTCACGCAGTTGCAGGTCCTCGACCTTTCCAACGGCGGCCTAACGTCGCTTCCGGAGTCACTGGGGCAGCTCACGCAGTTGCAGGTCCTCGACCTTTCCAACAACAACCTGACGGTGCTCCCGGAATCGCTGGGCCAACTCGCGCAGTTGAAGACACTCAATATTCGTGGCAACGCCTTGACATCGCTTCCGGAGTCGCTGAGCCAACTTACGCTGTTGAGCTGGCTCGACCTCAGTGGCAACCCCCTGACAGTAATTCCGGAGTCATTGGGTCGGCTCACGCAGTTGTACGGACTGGGTCTCGACGGCAAACAGACGCTTCCCGGCCTGGCAGCGTCACAAGCAACCGTTGTCTTTGAGATTTCCCTTGATCAACTGGATAAGGAGGCACAGCGACTTGCGGAACAGGCGATTGAGGATGCGCGGAGAAGCGACGGGACCGGGTTAGACCTCTCCTTCAGCCGCTTGACCTCGCTTCCAGAGTCACTGGGCCGGCTCACGCAGTTGGGGAAACTCGACCTTCGCGGCAACCGTCTGATGCCGCTTCCGCAGTCGCTCAGCCAACTCACGCAGTTGAGCTATCTCGACCTTTCTTTCAATCTGTTGAAAGAGCTTCCGGAGTGGCTGTGCCAGCTCAAGCAGCTGCAGGTCCTCGACCTTTCCCAGAACCTCCTGATGGCGCTTCCCAAGTCGTTGGGCCAACTCACGCGGTTAAGAGAATTACGTCTTTCTGACAACGCCCTGACGGCGCTTCCAGAGTCACTGGGCCAGCTCACACAGTTGGAGCGGCTCGACCTCGGCAGCAACGCCCTGGTGACACTTCCGGAGTCGCTGGGCCAGCTTGCACAGTTGGCCGTGCTCCGTCTTTCCTTCAATGACCTGACGTCGCTGCCGGAGTCGTTGGGCCAACTCGCACAGTTGACCCATCTCAACCTTTTCCGCAATGACCTGAAGTCGCTTCCGGAGTCGCTGGGCCGACTCACACAACTGAAGGTCCTCGAACTTGCCAATAACGGCCTGAAGTCGCTTCCGGAGTCGCTGGGCCAACTCACGCAGTTGAGTTATCTCGACCTTTCTTTCAACCATCTGAAGTCGCTTCCGGAGTCGCTGGGTCAGCTCATGCAGTTGAAGACACTCAATATTTGCGGCAACGCCTTGACGTCGCTGCCGGAGTCACTGGGTCGGCTCACGCAGTTGCCGGAGTTATATCTCGACGACAACCCGCTGCATCCGGATCTGGCCGAGGCGTACAAGAAGGGTACTGCGGCGGTCTTGGCCTACTTGCGGGAACTTCCGCCAGAGCGGTCATAGCGGCAGGCGCGTCCGGACCGTTGTCGGAGGCGTTCATCTCCTACGCGAACGGCGCAGGATACCATTTGGAAGCCTTGGATGCCTACGGCGCCCTCCTTCAAGAGGCGGGGTTTCAAGAGGTGCAGGACAGGACCGCCACCTTCATAGACATCCTGCAGCGGGAAACGGACAGCATTCGTGCAAGTGCGGAAGACCCGGAATGCGACCTCGACCAGGAGGACAGGGATTACCTGCTGGAACGTTGGGAGCGCAAGGTCAAGTACTGCAACGATGGTGATATGCGGTGGGTGCATTTGCACGCACTGCGTCCCTGAACAGCACGGCCGCAGCCAAGACCGAATTGCAACGTGCCTTAGAAAGATTTGGGGTCCCGGAGGGACCAATGTGAGTGGCCGGAGGTGACCGTAGGGAAGCTCCGGAAAACAAGTCGATCCGGCCAACACCGAATGGGGTTGAATGTGAAAGCCCCTTGTCCCGGCTCGCACCCCGGACGCATTCAATCCCATTCAAGGTTGAGCATGTCCTTGTTCCTTCGGAAGTTTCGCTTGTCCGTTTTTATCGTTTTGTGTACAATGCGCTAAACGGCCCGATTTTGGGCTTGGAGGACGCCGATTGGATACGATGCTTACGGTGGAAGAGGTTGCCGCGATTCTCAAGGTGCAGCCGTTGACCGTCCGCCAGATGTTCCGGGAAGGCCGCATCCGCGGATTCAAGATTGGCAAAGCCTGGCGCACCACCATGCCCATCCTCGAACAGGACATTTCCTGCATGAGCCGAGGCGAGGCACCGCCCCGGCTTGAACAGGCCGCTTCGGCGGCCGGCGTATCGGCGCATCATGAGGACGCGACGCCGACACGCAAGCGGCGCCTCAAGCCTGTGACTGAGGCGGCCGAAGTTGCCGAAGCGGTTGCACCCGAGCCGACTGCGGTCGCGGCGCCCCCTGCACCCCCTGCACCTGCGGAAGTCCCCGCTCCCATCGTCGTGGAGCCGGAGGAAGCGCCCATGGCAGCGGAGATTCCGGTGACCGTGGACGAGCCTGCGGCGACCGAGCTTCCTGCGGCGGAGGACAGCCCCACCGAGACGGAGACCCCTCCGGCGGAAGACGCCGCGCCCGGCGGCAAGCGCAAACGCAAACCGGCCGCTGAAGAGAACACGGACCAGGGACTGCTCTTTTGAGGGTTGAGCAAAGGGCCTCCCTCTCCCAGGCGTGGTCAGGCTAGACTCGCGCAGCGCCTTTTCGCCTGTCCCTTAGCGGGAATTCTTTGACCCCGTCCCCGGGTATCATGCTAGAATTCCGGCCCGTCCCGCATACCCCGATAAATGGGATGTCCACGAATACACCGCAAACAAAGGATCGTCGATGAAGACTCGCGTATTCACCACCGGTGAAGTGGCCGCCATCTGCGGCGTGTCGGCGGACACGGTATCCCGCTGGTTTGACCTGGGCCAGATTGACGGATACCGGCTGGGCCCCGGCGGCGACCGCCGCATTCCCTACCTGAGCCTGCGCAAGTTCATGCTCAGCCACGGCATCCCGCTGGAACGGCTGGAAGAGGGCGAACGGCGGGTGATGGTGATCGACGACGACCCCTACTATCTTGACCTCATCCCGTCGCTGCTATCGCAGGAGGAGGCCTACGCGGTGATCACCGCCTCGACTGGATTCGAGGCGGGCATCATGATCGTTGAGCACAATCCGCAGGTGATCCTGCTGGATGTGAACCTGGCCGACATGGACGGCCGCATGGTGTGCGAACGCATCAAGTCGCGCCCCGAAACGCGCAACGCGCGCATTCTGGCGATGTCGGGATTCATCAGCGACGAGGAAGTCAAGGAATTGAGCGATTACGGGTTTGACGATTTCATCCGCAAGCCCTTTACCCTGGACGATCTGGGCGGCCGCGTCACCGCACTCTTCGACCTGCCCAACACCCGCGTGAACCATCCCCGCAATCCGCATCTGTAAGCATTGAAGCGCACCCGTGCCGACCTCGGAAAACCGGAACCGGGCACAAAAGTAGGATCCCCGGAGCCAAAGAGCGCGCATAATTGACGCGGTTCGGTCAAAGAACTGCACCAATGTGCACTTCGTCCGGCAGAACGCTTTCTTGGAAGGTCCCGAAATCGGGAATCACGGAAGATGCCGTGCTGCTGGAAGAGCAACGGATAAGGCGCGCTCCGTATAGCTGCCCAAGACTTCGTACACCCCACTCTACCTACCGGTGCCTTCGCGGTCCCCGGCTTCCGGCGCCGGGGCGCTTGCGGCGGGACGGGTTGCGGCGGGGATCGTCTTCATCGTTGTGTGGTTCGACGGGCGGCGGGTGGGCCTCCACAAAGCGCTCCTTTTCCCGCGCGACGACGCGGTCCTGGGCCTCTTCGATGATGTTGATGCTGTTGCAGCGGGGGCATTTGGAATGGAGGCCCGCGCTTTCGTCAAGATAGACGTAGCCGCAGTAGGCGCAGCGCCAGAGGTTCTGCTTTTCGAGCACGCGCAGTGTGCGGCGCGATCCCAGTTCGCCAAAGAGCCAGAGCGTTGCCGCGCCGAGGAGGATGAGTCCCGCATAGAGGATGACCGCCGTGGTGAGGCTGATGGTGATCATGGCTGTTCTTCCGCGGGCCGGATGAACAGGGTGCCCATTTGTTTGCCTGCGGCGGCGCTTTCCCCGCCCGCGTCGGCGGGCAGGGGGGCAAAGCGATATTTTAGGGCGGCGATCTGGATCGCCTCTATGACGCCCGCCTCGTCCACGGCGGCGCACCACACGTTGACGACGCGCCCGGCAGGATTGACGGTCAGCACCATCTCGATGGGCCAGCGCAGTTTGGCATTGGCCGTGTTGGCCAGCGCGCTGACGGGCGGCGAGAAGAGCAGTTCGCGGTCGCGCGGCTCGGTATCCCAGACGACCTCGCCGTTGTAACCGGGGGCGGGATGATGTTTGGCGGCCGCCCGCTTTACCTTCTCGTCAGCGGCCGGTGCGACGGGGAAAGCCAGTTCGCGCAGCGACTGGCCAATGTTTTGCAGGCCGCCTGCAAACCTGGCCCAACTGTCGGTGGGGCCGAAGACGCGGTCCAGGGCGGCCGGGTCGGTGCCGGCTTCGCTGCGCACGCGCAGGCGGTCCAGTTCGGCGAAGTCCACGGTGGGCAACTCGACCCGCGTTTCGGGGGCCTGGGCCAGCAGGAGGGGTCGGCGCAGGACCAGTTCGCCGCCACCAGCCCGCACGGGCGTGCCTGCATCCGGCGTGGGGGGCGCTTCAGAGAAGATCTGGAGCTGGCAGTACTTGGCTTTGGTTTCAGGAAAAACGACCACGATGCGGAAGACCGTCACCATGGACAGGTGGAACAGCGTGGCGATGAGGAGTGCCGCAGCCAGCCGGGGTGGAAAGGGCCAGCGCGTACCGCAGGCGTCCCGCCTGCCACGGGACCACCATCTGGGGCGTGGCGTGTCAGGCGGGACGCCTGCGGTACCAACCTCGGCAGGCGGG
>CAITNO010000075.1 GCA_903893795.1 Candidatus Hydrogenedentota bacterium
ATTAAGTCGCGTCTTGACATAGTAGGTATTATCTTTCTTTACCAATGACCAACCTTTGCGCTCTGCCCTCTTTACCGGTGTCTTTGCCATTTGTATAATCTCGCTTTGTTGATTGTTTTCGCATTGCTGAAACTGTCAACCACAAGGGAAGTCTAGGCAATTGGTATACCAAAGTCAAGGGGGAGTATACCAACAGATTAGAATGATTAAAATTTCCTAGGAAAAAGTGGGTAACGATAACTCCAACGGGGTTATGGAGTATAGCCCGGGCTTGCCGCGAGGCATTACTCTGTAATGCGGAGAGGCTACCTCGGGTCAACGCATCTCCCCCTGAAGTGGCGCCGCGCTGAAAGTGTCGCGCCGGCAATTTGGGGACACGGTGGACGCTTGACTGTTGGCCCCATGATAACCCACTATAACAGTCAACAGTCGTGTCTGGAACCGCGCACAGGGCGGTGCCGGGAATTCTTGCACGCGTCACAGGGCGGGGTTGCCGCCGAAAAGGGGTGTTCTTTGGGCATGGGACTCACAGCGTTCAACCCAGAATGCCGCCGCCCTGCGGCCACCCAAAGGACTTTTCCACAACAGGGGATTGCCGGACGAAGAAAACACGTCCACCCGCTGGCGGCACCAGAGCGGGAGGGGGCGCTGTGAGACATCTTCAGAATGATTCTGGCACGGACTGTTCAATGCAGGAGCAGAAGTTCGTTAATTCCACGGGTGGAACGGTATTGCGTGGTCTGTCCCTGACTTTCCTGTCCCTGACTTTCCCATATCGGGGATACGGTTTATCGCGCGCGACAGTGCCGAAGTCCGCAAGACGGTCGTCACCAGCGCGGGGCACATCTATTTGGCGGGCGAACTGATGGAATGGCGGGCAGAACCGCTGGTGCCCGACGCGGGCAGGACCGCGATTTTCCGTGTGCAGTTCCCCTCCGACTGTTCCGGAGGAAAGACGGTTGCGCTGGTCGATGACGCGGGGAATCTTCTCCTTCTCAAGGCTTCAGCGGCCGATGATCCGGGCAATTTGAACGCTACAGGCATTGTTATAGCCAACGGTGTTCCCCTTACGCTGGAAAACATGTACATAACCGACTCATATAGTACATACCAGTGAGGTGTATGCGTGATGCATAAAAGACACATATTTCAGAACCTCTTCGCGGCTATCGTGATATTTTTCGGGATTCTATCATTTCCTTCGCTATTCGCTTTCGCTGAGCCGCCAAACCGAGGCTATTACTGGAAGCAGGTCACTGCTGCTGCGCCATGGACTCCGCGTTATGGACATGCTGCCGTCAGTTTCAAGGATAGAATGTGGATCATCGGTGGAGGAGATACAGAGGAGTACGCGCACGATGTATGGTCCTCGACCGATGGACGAATTTGGACGTTGGAAGCAAGCGGACTTGCCTGGTTGAACAGTTCGGTTATTACTGTTCTCAATGGAAGCTTATGGATAGTTGACACATGGGACCACCCCGGCACCGTTTGGAACTCACCCGACGGGGTGAATTGGACTCAGGTCGCTGCGGGAGCCCAATGGGCGCCCCGATTGGCATGCCTTGTGGTGGCGTTCCAGGACAAGCTATGGATTCTCGGCGGCTCGGATGCCGAAACCCAGCAAACCTATTATAATGATATTTGGAATTCCCCAGATGGTCTCCACTGGAATCAAGTTGGCGCTGGCGGAACCGCATGGGGGCCGCGCGTGCCTCACGGAACCGTTTTCCAAAATAAACTATGGGTACTGGGTGGCGCTATTTTTCCACTGAACGGGGATACGATATGGCTGCACGACGCAGCATATACGTTCGACGGAGGCACATGGGAAGGTGTCGATGCAGATGGCGTGGGGTACGGAAACGAGTTCAATGTGTTCGATGGCCAACTCTGGGACATGAACAGGTCGTATGATACAGGCGGAGAATGGGAATATGAGCAAGTCTACTATCGTAACGAAGTATGGCGGTCACTGGACGCCGCGCACTGGAGACAGATGCCGAACGCTCCCTGGCAGGAACGGGTATCTCAGCAGATCGTGACGTTTGACGGGAAGGCCTGGGTTCTCGGTGGCATACTCGATGACAATAACAGCCTCAATGATGTCTGGTGCCTGACGCCCGTCCTGTTAACCGTCAACACGGGCCTGGGCACCCGATACAAATTGGGCGAGGACCTGACGCTAACCCTGTCGGCAGGGGAGCCTGACGGCGTGGTTGGCTACCAGTGGTGGAAGAACGGTGCGGCAATTCCCGGCGCCACGTCCGACACATACCACGTCGACCATTTTACGGAGAAGGACGCAGGCACCTACTTCTGCGAGCTGACGGGGGACGGGTGGGGTTCATCCAGCCCGGTGCAGATTGGCGTTCTCGAGCCCAATATGCCCGCCGCAACTCCGGCTGGGCTAGCGTTTGGACTAACCCTGGCCGTGGCGGCCGTGATGCTCCGGAAAAGAAAGGCCGTTCGACGGGGCATTGAGGGATTGGAACGGTGAAAGCTAGATTTCGGATGGTCAACGCCTTGCCGACAGGCGCCATCGCATATGCAGTTGGCCTGATGCTGTTCTTATCTCCTTTCGCGGTCGCTCAGCCGGCCAACCGCGGCTATTATTGGACTCAAGTCACTGGGGTGGCGCCGTGGACCGGGCGCGCTTACCATGCCGCCGTCAACTTCAGGGGAAGAATGTGGGTTATCGGAGGCGATGGCGATACTGGGTCCGGCTTGGTGAAGGACGTGTGGTCGTCGTCCGACGGACGTGACTGGAGGTTCGAGACGGGTGAATTGGGCTTGACGGATTGGATTGGGGCGGGTGCGATTTTCGTGTTGGGAAACGAATTATGGACAATAGACACTTGGTCGGCGTCCGGAGCCGTGTGGAATTCCCCCGACGGGGTACACTGGACTCAGGTTGCCAACAGTGTTCCTTGCGCATCCCGGTGGGGCTGCCTAGTGACGGTGTTTCAAAACAAACTATGGGCTCTTGGCGGAGAGGATGTTACCACCCCCAACTACTTCGATGATGTGTGGAATTCCTCGGATGGCAAAGACTGGACCCGGGTTGTCCAAAGCGCCGGTTGGGGTGGCCGCTGTACCCATGGTGCGGTATTCGAGGGAAGACTTTGGGTTTTGGGTGGCACCTACACAGACCAGAATGGTGTAACGGTATGGGTTCATGACGCAAGCTATTCACCCGACGGGGTCAGGTGGAACGGTGCTCCTGCTGATGGCGTTGGATACCAGAACACATTTGTCGACTTCGACAATCAACTTTGGGACTTGGACAGGGGTTACGACGTCTATTATCCTTGGGACGAGGAAGATTTCCACGCGAGTAATGAGGTGTGGCGTTCCGATGACGGCGCGACTTGGCGGTCAGTAGCAAACGGCGCTTGGCAACCGCGTCTCGCTCAGGCAGCGTTATCGTTCAATGGGAGGATCTGGGTACTCGGAGGGATGCTCGAAGATCATACCTTTCTCAATGACGTGTGGTGTTTGACGCCCGTCTCGTTGACTATCGACACGGACCAGCGCACCCGATACAAATTGGGCGAGGACCTGACGCTAACCCTGTCGGCAGGGGAGCCTGACGGCGTGGTTGGTTATCAGTGGTGGAAGAACGGTGAGGCAATTCCCGGCGCCACGTCCGACATATACCACGTCGACCATTTTACGGAGAAGGACGCAGGCACCTACTTCTGCGAACTGACGGGGGACGGGTGGGGTTCCAGCAATTCCGTGCAGATTGGCGTCCTCGAGCCCAACATGCCCGCTGCGGAACCCGCAGCGCTTGCTCTGGCGGGCATGATGGTGACAGGGATTCTGGTATTCTGGCGGCGGCGGTGGTTGTCTCGCCCCGATCTCGTTATAGAACCGCCGAATCGCTGAGAAAATAATGCTTTTGAGCAAGGCAAAGTGGTGATACTTCCCGTGTGAATTGATATGTCCACCTTCGGAAACCGAGGAGGCGTCCGTCTTGAAAACGTGAAAACGGGGACGCTTCCCTATTAAAAAGAGTTCTGTATATAGTGAAGCAGGTGTAATAGGAGTAAATCACACATAGAGCCTGGGCCATATGAGCCGCCGACTGAAGGCGATTCTCCGAGTTGACGGAATTCATGGGATTATGGCGACGCTTGCGAGCGGCAAGGACCTAACGAAAACGCGGGTGTTGCGCACTTTCAGCGCTTGCCTTTCGCTGTAATCCCTTTTCCCGAGGCGCTGCCCCGGGCTGTCTTCTAGTGCGCCTTTGGCGCGTGGGTCGAGAAGGTTGTGGGCGGTGAATGAAAGGTCGCGGACCGTGAAAAGGCTGCGGGCGGCGGTGCGGGGAAGGGGGTGGCAATGGTGGAAATAATGGGGCTGGAAAGAGCATAAGGAAGGGCCACAGGAGGCTGAACTCCTGTGGCCCGTTGTTATGCCTTTGTGCGTGACGCTATTGTTTTCTGCGGCGTGCCGTGAAAGCACCGCCCAGACCGAAGGCCGCCGCGGCGGTGGCCAGCCCGAGCAGTCCCGTCACGGGCGTCGTAATGGAAAGCAGCAGGGTGAAAACGGGTCCATTGACGGTGGTCACCGTGTCCGACACGGCGCAGAGATAGCCGCCTGGCGAGTCCGCATCCACCGGGTCAAAGACCAGGGTGGCTTCCGTGGCGCCGAGAAGGGCGTCAAAGGCTTTTCCTGAACCGGCCTCCTTGTACCACTGGTAACCCAGCGAACCCACGCCATTGGTGGCGGTCACGGAGATTTCCTCGTGGTAGCCTATTGCCGTGTTGATCAGCGTGTCTCCCACGGCGTTCACCGTGAGGGTGCAGTTGTCGCGCACGGTGACGGTGCGCGAAACCGTGTCGGCGGTATTGCCGTTGCCGTCGGGCACGTTGTAGGTGACGATCCAGTTTCCGGGCCCGAGGGGACCGGAGCCGGGCAGGCCCGCCGTGACCACGGCGCCTGTCAGGTCTCCCGCGCAGACATCACTGGCCGTGGCGCCCGCATCGGTGTAGCTCTGTCCGCAGTCCAGTGTCACCTGGGCCGGGCCCAGGAGCGTGATGACCGGTTTGGCGGTGTCCACCACGTTGACGGTGCGCGTGACTTCCGCGGCGCTGTTGCCATTGCCGTCGTTCACGTTATACCGCACGGTGTAGGCACTAGGCGTATGCACATTGACGGGGTTGGTGACCGCCACGCCCGCGCTCAGCGTGCCTGCGCAGACGTCCGTGGCGGTTGCACCCGCATCGATGTAGGAACTGCCGCATTCCACGGTGGCCGGCGTGGTTCCGACCAGCGTGATGACCGGCGCGGTGCCGTCGACCACATTGACGACACGCGTGACCTCGAGGGCGCTGTTTCCGTTGCCGTCGCTCACGTTGTAGAGCACGGTGTAAGCGCCGGGCACATTCACATTGACCGGGTTTGTGACCACAATGCCGGCGGTCAGGTCACCGGCGCAGGAATCCAGCGCCGTGGCACCCGCGTCTGCGTACAGACCATGGCATTCCACGGTGACCGGAGAGGTGCCCAGCAGCGTGATGACCGGCAGGGTGGTGTCCACCACGTTGACCGTGCGCGTGAGCTCCAGGGCGCTGTTTCCGTTGCCGTCGTTGACGTTGTATAGCAGGGTGTAGGCGCCGGGCGCATTCACGTTGACCGGGCTGGTGACCAGAATACTGGCGGTGAGGTCACCGGCGCAGGCGTCAAGGGCCGTTGCGCCCGCGTCGGTGTAGGTTCCATGGCATTCCACGGTGACCGCAGAGGTGCCCAGCAGCGTGATGACCGGCAGGGTGCTGTCCACCACGCTAACGGTGCGGGTGACCTCGACGGCACTGTTGGCGCTGGCGTCGGACAGGTTGTACCGCACGGTGTACACTCCGAGGACGTTTGCGTTTACCGGATTGGTGAGGACAATGCTGGAGCTCAGGTTGCCCCCGCACAGGTCCGCCGCGGTGGCTCCCGAATCGACGTAGGCCGAGCCGCATTCCATACTTAGGTCGGCACTGCCGGTCAGGGTGATCACCGGCTTGGTGGTGTCCACCACATTGACGATGCGCGTGACTTCGGCGGCGCTGTTTCCGCCTGCATCCGACACCCTGTAGCGGACAGTGTAGCTTCCCGGCGCGTTGACATTCACCGGGTTTTCAACACTGATGCTTGCGGTCAGGTCGCCGGAGCAATTGTCCGTGGCGGTGGCGCCCGCATCGGTATAAGCGCTGTGGCACTCGACTGTGACGGGGGTGGTGCCCAGCCGGGTGATGACCGGCGGGAGGGTGTCAAGGGCGATCAGCGTCGCATAGCAGGTGCTGAAGAGTCCCACGTCGTTGGTTGCCGTCAGCGTCACGCTGGTGTAGCCTGCGGAGGCCAGGGTTCCCGCGGCCGGGAGTTGGGTCACCTGCAGGGCGGGGTCATGGTCATCCAGAGCGTACATGGTTCCCGTGATATCGGGGACCACAACCTCGCAGGAGCCATTCGGGGTGGCGTAGAAGTTGCCCGGGCAGACCAGCAGGACCGGCGGGGAGGTGACCGGCACCATCTCGTAGATGCCCATGTCCACCTCGGCCCCCTGGGGGCGGGGCACGGCACGGATGTCTATGCCGGGCGCGCCGGAGGAGGTGCCGGTGTCGATGCAGGGCGAGCCGTCCTGAAGGCGAAGGTCGCCGGGCACGGAGACAAACAGGGGGTTGCCGCTGACGTTTGCCGTGCCCGCGTAGCCGCCCTGCACACAGGAATGGGCCACCACCGGCGTGGCGGAAACATCGTAGATTTCCACCGGTCCCCCCGGTGCGGTGTCGCCCCAGAGGATGCAGTTGGTGATTTTGGGGGAGGCGGATGCGCCGGAGTTGTACAGGCCTCCGCCGTAGTGGGCGCTGCCGGTGGCGGCGCTGTTGAGTGTGAAGGTGCAGTTAGTGGCCACGGGCGACGAGGCGAGATTGGCCATGGCGCCGCCGCAGTAGGCCCCGTTGCCGGTAAACAGCACATTGATCAGCGTGGGTGCGGAAGCGGTGCTGCTGCACATGCCGCCGCCATAGGCCGTTCCCCCGGGGATGGCGGAGGACACGATGTTATAGGAAAAGGAACATCTGTCCAGGAACGGCGAGGAGGCGTCGTTGTTGATGCCGCCGCCGTTGTTCGCCGTGTTGGAGGAAAAGGAGCAGTTCGTCATCATCGGCGAGGAGGCGCTGTTGGACATGCCGCCGCCGGCCGTGGCCGAGTTGGCGATAAAGTTGCAGTTGGAAATCATCGGTGAGGAGGAGGCGCTGTTGAACATGCCGCCGCCGGAGGAAGGCGTCGCCCCGGTGCTGGATGCCGTGTTGTTGGTGAACTGGCAGTCCGTCACCACGGGCGACGACGCGGCGTTGAACATGCCGCCGCCGATCCCGTTGCCGCCGCTTGCCGTGTTCTGCGTGAACGAGCAACCCGTCACGAGGGGCGAGGAGGAGAAGTTGTACATGCCACCGCCCCGGCAGACGCCCGCGCCGCCGGTGATCGCTTTGTTGACGGAGAAGGTGCAGTTCGCGACGGTCGGCGAAGCGGAGACGTTGTACATGCCTGCCCCGTCGCCGGTGGACAGGCCGCGCGTGACAGTGAAGCCGTCGAGGGTGGCCTGGTTGGCGCCGATGATGCAACGTCGCGCGTTTTCCCCGTCAATGGTCGTGGTGTTGGCCACGGCGTTGCGCGCGTTGCGGTCGAATTCCGTGCCCGCAAAGCCCCCATAGAGCGACACCGACGGCTTCATGGTCACCACGGGGTCTGTTGCCGCGATGTAGACGCCCCCCTTGACCCACACCTCTCCGCCGCCGTCGGCGAGCGCCGTGTTCACTCCCGACTGGATGTCACGGAATGCCGTGCCCCATGAGCGGCCGTCCCAGGGACCGGTGCTGTTGCTCTTGTTGACATAAACCGTGTTCGGCGCAAAATTCGCCGTCACCGTCTTGTCCGTGTCCATGACCACGTGTGCCCACAATTCGCTGCCGGTGACGTCTCCCGACCATCCTGTCCAGCGCATCCCCAGTGCCTGGGCGGTGACCACGGCGGTTTCACCGCGCACGTACAAGTGGGCGTTTTCGGCCGGGCTGGTGTGTCCCGCACCGTAGGGCGCAACCTGAATCATCAGTGTGATAATGTTGGCGGGGTCGGCGGCACCCTCATAGGCGCCCATATCCACCTTGGTGCCTTGGGGGCGCGGATGGCCCAGAAGGTCCGTGCCGGGCGCGCCGGTCAGTATGCCTGCATCCACGCAGGGGGAGCCGGCCCACAACTGAACGCTGCCGCCGCCGTTGGTGTCTATCAGCGTCGGGTCGTCGCTGATGTTTCCCGTGCCCGCAAAGCCGCCCTGCACGCAGGAGTAGGTGATCACGGGGACGGAGGCGCTGTTGAACACCTGCGGTCCGTTCGGCGCCGTGTTGCCCCACAGGATGCAGTTGGTGATTTTGGGAACGGAGGACACATCGCCGTTGTACAGGCCTCCCCCTTGGGAGGTGGCCGTGTTAAAGGCGAATGTGCAGTTCGTCACGGTTGGCGAGGACGAGCCGCTGTTCATTCCGCCGCCCTGGTAGCCTGCGCTGTTCTGGACGAAGGTGCAGTTTACCACCATCGGCGCGGACGATATGTTGTAGATTCCGCCGCCGAAACTGACGGCCGAATTGCGGATGAAGGCGCAGTTTGCCACGGTTGGCGAGGCATGGTCATTGTTCATTCCGGCGCCGCCGTCGGACATGCCCCGCGTGATCAGGAAACCGTCGAGGGTGGCGCTGTCCGCGCCGTTGACGCAACGGCTGGTATTGCCCCCGTCAATGATGGTGGCATTTGCCGAAAGGCTGCGCTCGGTGCGGGCCGCCTCGGACCCCGCAAAGCCGCCGTAAAGCGACACGCCGGATTTCAGCGTAACGACCGGATTGGTGGCCGCCGCGTAAACACCAGCCTTCGCCCAGACTTCACCGCCGCCTGCGGCATAGGCGGCGTCCACGCCGGCCTGGAGCGTCTTGTAGGCGTTGCCCCATGACTGACCGTCCGGCGTAACCGCCGATGACGATGCGTCCACCCGGAAAATGCCGGCCGCCCAAGCCGGGGCCGTGAACAGGAGCATGATCGAGACCAATCCGGGGAGCCACGTGGCGCCCTTTCCCGCAGTTTCCGACGCACGCCCGACCTTGATATACATAGTGCATTCCTTGTCCGGCCGTCCATCGTACGGCCCTGTCCTGACCACGGTGCGCCTCCGTAGACGCACCACCTGACACTTCCAGACCGGATTGCCTCTCCATTCCCTGTCACACGACTTCCCCCCTGACAAACCTATACCGCATAGAATTCTGTGTTTGCCAGACCTTCGCAGTGTACAGGCAAAAAGCGGGGACGTCAAGAGATTGTTCTTTTTTTTGCAGCAAGTATCTGAATGAGTATTCAGTAAAACGCCGGAAGATTTTGTCCGGTCCATGGTATACAATGGTTTAGGGCCAGCAGAATGAACCCGGGGAGCCACCGTGGCGTATAGTTCAGTGGAACATAGCGACGAGGAATTGATGCGGCGCGTCGCACGCGGCGACGGGGATGCCTTCGCCCTGCTCCTTCGGCGCTACGAGTCGCTCCTCTACGGTTATCTGCGCAGGATGCTGGGCAATGGCGCCGACGCGGAGGATGTGTTTCAGGAAAGCTTCCTTCGGGTCTACCAGCACCGGGCAAGGTACCGTCTTGGCGCGCCTTTCCGTCCGTGGCTTTACCAGATAGCGACCAATCTGTGCCGGGATCGCCTGCGCAGTCGGCGCAGGCATCCGGAGGTGTCGCTCGACGCGCCCATCGGGCCGGATGCCGACGGCCCCGCGCCCCTTGACCAGGCTGCGGACGGGCGCGCGGACCCGGCGCAGGCCGCGCGAAGAGCCGAGGCCACTGCGCGGCTGCAGGAGGCGCTGAACGAACTTCCCGACAAACAGAAGGCCGTGTTTCTGATGGCGCGATACGACAACGTGCCCTATGACGAAATCGCGCGCAGTCTTCGGGTGCCCGTGGGCACCGTGAAGTCGCGCATGAACAAGGCCGTGCATTTCCTGATGCAGGCCGTGCGGGATATCTGGCCATGACAGACCCATCCAGAGAATGCCGGGCGGTGCAGCCGCTTCTGCGCGAACATGCGCTGGGGCTCCTGTCCGAACAGGAGGCCCGGCGGATCGACGCCCATGTGGCTGTCTGTGACGCCTGCCACGCCGCGTTGGAAGCGGAACGGGCCGCTCTGTCCGTGCTCGACAGCCTGCCCGATGTTTCGGCCCCGGTGGGACTGGCCGAACGAACTCTCCGCCATGTCCGGGCGGCCGAAGCCGCAAAAGAAACCCGGTCACCCTTCGCGTTCCGTCGGAGTCTGCTGGAATTTGCGGCTGCTTGTTGCACACTGCTCGTCATCGCGGCCCTTGTCCTGCCCGCCCTCGGGCGGGCCCGCGAGGCGGCGCGCCGCTCGTCGTGCCCAAACAATCTAAAGCAGATGGGACTTGTCTTCAAGATGTACGCCAATGAACACGGGGGGGCCTATCCTCCCCTGGTTTCCGTGGATGGCACATGGGTGGTTGACCTGAGGGCCATCTATCCCGAATACCTCACCGACCCCACCATTCTCCTCTGCCCCAGTGCGCCGGAGCGCCCGGAATTGCAGCCTTTGAAAGAGGCACTTTCCCAGAGCCCGCCCGACTGGGACCGGGCGCACCGCCTTATTGCCAGCCAATATGTCTATTTGGGCTGGGTCATCAGGAACGAGCAGGATTTTCTGCGCCTGCTGACCTTCCCCCATGCCGCACCCGGCACGGATCTGAAATGGGGCGAAGAGATTCTCCATTGGCTCCGGGACGGTGTGGAAAAGAACTTTGTCGAAGAGAAAGACAATCCGGCCGATGCGGCCAAACAGCAAAGCCGTATCCCGGTCATGTTCGACAATCCCGCCACCACGCCGCACTCCCCCAAGGGAATCCATGTGCTTTATCTTGACGGTCATGTGGACTTCCTCCTTTCGGGCACCGGCTTTCCCGCCACGCCGGGCGTGTTGAGGCATTTCACCGATTGTTTCGGCAAGAAATGAACTTGGGCGCGCTTCGCGCGTAGTACTCCGTAAGACCGTTCGCAGTAGGGCGGACGGTTAACGCGGAGAATCACCCCATGCGCAAAATGAAGCTTTGGGAACTGCTGACCATAATCGGTGTTGCGGTCGTGCTGGCCGTCCTGCTCCTGCCGGCGTTGGCACAGCCGGGAGACGTCCACTATCGAGCTTCCTGCCAAAACAATCTGAAGCAAATGGGACTCGTGTTTAAAATGTACGCCAACGAGTCGAAGGGTGCCTCCTATCCGCCTGTCAGTTCCGTGCCGGGCAGTTGGATGGTCAGCATGGCATCGATCTATCCCGAATACCTGACCGACCCGCGCATCGTGATTTGTCCCAACAGCCCCCATGGTCGCAAGGACGCATTTGTGCTCAAGGACAACCGTGAACATCCCGGCGCAAAGGTGGGCTCGTTTCACCCCGACTGTGCCGCGCCGCTGTTCTACGTCTACACCGGCTATGAACTGTTTCGGGATGAACAGGCCCGGGCGCTCTGTTCCGCGCGTGCGGCAAGGCAAGAAGGCTTGTTGACCATGACAGACATCAACATGGCAGCAAAAAAGGGGAAAAGCGCTGCGGCAGCTCTGTCCATGCCCAGACTGAAAGATTCCGACAGGGACCGGCTGCGCAGTTCCCGCATACCCACCATGTGGGACCGCATCGGCACGGCCAAAGGCGAGAGCAACCACACGCCGGTTGGGTCAAATGTCCTCTATGCCGACGGGCATGTTGAATTCAAGAAGTATGGAATGGGTAACAAACCGGATGACTTCCCTGTCACCCGCGAGGCAGCGGAAATTTTCGGAGACAGTCTGCCTCAGCGTTCGCGCGACTGCGCGGATTAATCGAACCAGTCTTAGGCATGCTTCGTGCCCGTTGCCCGCGTACCCACCGTGTGGACCGCTCCCAGCCGGAACGCAACCCTTAAAGGAGGTTCGCACGATGCGCAAGATGGAGATTTGGGAAGTGCCGGTGGTGGTCACCACGATTGTTGTGCTAGCAGTGCTTCTCTTGCCGGTACTGGTGCGTTCACGCGAGTCTTGCCGCTGTCATGTCTCCTGCCAGAACAACCTCAAGCAAATGGGGCTCATTCTTAAGATGTATGCCATCGAGTCAAAAGGTATGTATCCCCCGGTAAGTCCCGTTCCCGGCAACTGGATGGCGAGCATGACTGCGGTCTATCCCGAATACATGACCAACCCGGATATTTTGACCTGTCCGGACAGTCCTCTTAAGCATCAGGGCGCGTTCACGCTCAGAGGCAATATCGAACACCCCGGCGCAACGATTGGCGCGTTTCATCCCGACTGCGTCACCGCATTGTTCTACCTTTACACAGGCTACGAACTCATGCGCGACGAACAGGCCCGGGCGCTTGTCGAGGCGCGCAATGCCCTGCCGGAAAGCTGGTTCGGCACGGCTGATATAGAGGTGCACGCCACGCGCGGGGCGGGCGGTGCGATACCCGAGATGGTACGGAAACTGAAGGATGCAGTCCTGTCAAATCTTTCCCGCGTGCCCATCCTGTGGGACCGGATCGGCACGGCCAAGGGTGACAGCAACCACACGCCGGCCGGTTCCAACGTTCTCTATGCCGATGGGCACACCGAGTTTAAGAAGTGCCGTGACCACAACAAGCCCGATGACTTCCCCGTAACCCGCCTGGTCGCAGAGGTGTTCGGAAACAGCGTGCCGCGACTTTCCCGCGATTGTCAGGAATGATTCTATCCCATCACCCCATACTTCCCATGGGTTTTGTCTCCGCCTGAGCCGCGTAGTACCATTCGCCCAGGTTTCAGGCGGAAGTCCAAGCATGAATGAGCGGCGTTTTGACATCGACTGGCTGCGCGTGTTCGCAACCTTTCTTCTCTTTCCCTTCCATGTCGGCAAAGTGTACGACGTGCCGCCGTACTATCCGATAAAGAGTCCGGACCTGTCGCCCTGGCTGGGAAACTTCACCGGCTTTATTCACCTGTGGCACATGCCGCTGTTCTTTGTGCTGGCAGGGTGGTCGCTGCATGCGTCGATCATACTGCGGGGGGAACGCGTCGCGTTGCGCGAGCGCGTCGACCGCATCCTTATCCCCTTTCTGGCGGGCACCGCCACGCTATGCCTAGTGGTCGGCTATTATGAACGGGTGATGATGACGGGCCAGGACCTGAGCTTCCGGCAGTATGCGCCGAAGTTCTTCACCAGCCTCGACTACTTCACCTGGAGCCAATTGTGGTTCCTGATTTACCTGTTTGTGTTCACGCTGCTGTGGATGCCCCTTTTTCGTCGGCTTCTGGCAAAGGAGGGGGGCCTGGTGTTGCGCCATTCGTGGCATATCTATCGGCCCATCCCGGCACTTATTTTGATGCAGGGCATCCTGCGCATCTGGTGGCCTGGCTATCAGAACCTCTACAATGACTGGGCGAATTTCTTTTACTACAGCACCATGATGACTTTTGGGTTCATTCTGGGCAGTCAGCCTGCCGTCGCCGAGGCCATCCAGCGCGAATGGCGCCGCGCCGCCGTTGCGGGGTTGCTGCTGGCCGGGTTGACCATCTGGGGTTGGTCCCATCCGGACTGGTCGGGGGAGATGCGCCACATCGCCTACTATGTGCCCGGCACTGCGGCGGGCTACTGCCTCCTGGTCGGACTGCTCGGCTTCGGACGGGAACACCTCAACCATCGTAGCCGCGCCCTGGATTATCTCGCCGAATCGGCGCTGCCCGTCTACGTGCTGCACCAGGCGGGCATAGTGGTTCCCGGCTGGTACATTATCCACCTGCCCCTGCCGCTGTATGTCCGGGTCGTCCTGTTGCTGACGGTGTCATTCGTGGTCACGATGGCCGTGTACCATTTTCTTGTGCGCCCGTTCGCAATCACGCGACGTCTCACGGGGATGAAGGCCCTGCGCCGTCAGACCGGGGGCGGCTAAGAAATCATCCGTGCAATGGCAAAGGCGGCCGCCGCCGCCAGTCCGCCGACGACCATGGTCTGGATGGCGCTGCGCGCCACGGGAACGCCGGTGAAACGTCCCTTTACACCGCCAAAAACGGTCAGTGCCAGCAGGGTGACCGCCACGGACACCAGCAGCGCGGCATGGGCAGTGGGCATGAAGATATAGGCGCTCAGCGGGATAAACCCGCCAAGGACATAGGCGCCGGCGATGGTGAGTGCGCTGCGCCAGGCCCGTTTGGGGTCCGGTTCCTCCAGCCCCAGTTCAAAGCGCATCATGAAACGCACCCAGTCTTTGGGACGCTGGCGCAGGGAAGCGACCACGGTCTCGCATTCCTGGTCCGTCAGGCCATAGGTGGTGAAGATTTCCCGCACCTCCTCCGCCTCCGTGTCTGGCAGGGTGAGTATCTCCTCCTCCTCGCGCGCCAGTTCACTGTAATAATGCTCCGCATCGCCCCGGGCGGCCAGGTACCCGCCCAGTCCCATGGCGATGGAGCCGGCGGCGATTTCGGCCAACCCCGCCGTCACAATCACATGGGTTTGCGACACCGCGCCGGTCAGGCCGGCCGCCAGCGCAAAAGGCACGGTCAACCCGTCTGACATGCCAATCACGACGTCGCGCACGGTTTCGCCTGCGGTGAAGTGCTTTTCCATATGGGGTGTCACAGGCATACTCTTTCTCCTTTGCTGAATGATCTTTACAGACCGGTTGTTATACTACGCATTCCGCCGGGGTTCGCACCAGTAGGAGCCGGGCGGGATTCCGCCTTCAAGTAGAACAGGCTTCCAGCCTCTTTCTTTCGCGGCGGCGTGTTGTGCCCGTGAAATGGGCCATGTTAAACTCTGCAAGAGGGTTTCAGCGGCAATGTGGTCTATTCGCGGATTGCCGACACCACAGGGCTTCCTGTGATGCTGACGGGGTGGGCCGGTTGTTTCAAGGCCGCAATTGAGGACATGCCCGGCGATGTCTCCGACGGAGTTTGCTGATGAGACTAACACTGGTTTTGCCGCCATTTGACCTGATTAACGCCTACAGTGCCGGGACCGGCATCAAGCGCGGCAATTTGCCGCCGCTGGGCGTGGGCTATCTGGCGGCGGCGGCGGCAAAGGCGGGCCATGAGGTGAGTTTTGTGGACCCCGCCATCCTGGGGACCGATGTGGCCGCGACGGCGGTAGAGGTGCTGGCGCTTCGACCCGATGTGGTGGGCATTTCCTGCGTCACCAAGCTTGCCGGACCCGCCTACGCCTTGGCGGAGGCGCTGAAGAAATCCGACCCCGCCCTGAAAGTAATCATGGGCGGCCCCCATGTGACCTCCTTCCATGAGCAGGTACTCCGGGACTGTGCTTTCTTGGATATTGTGGTGCCCGGCGAGGGCGAAACGGTGCTGCCCAAACTGCTCCAGGCCCTGGAGCAGGGCAGTCCCCTGGCAGATATTCAAGGCATCATTTACACTGATGCGGAAGGCGTTGTCCGGGCGACGGAGAAGGCGCCGCTCATCAAGAATCTGGACGAGATGGCCTTTCCCCTGCGCAGCATCTACCGGCAGGAGGCCTACATTCCGCTTCCCAACCAGTACCACCGCCTTCCGGCCACCACCATCATCACGGCGCGGGGCTGTTCCTACGGCAAGTGCAAGTTCTGCTACCAGGGCGGGGCCTACGCGCCTTCCTACCGGCGCCGTTCCCCCGAAAACGTGTTGGAAGAGGTAAAAGAGCTTGTTCGGGACTTCGGCATTCGCGAATTAATCTTCTGGGATGACAATTTCTGCATCAATTCTTCTTGGATAAAACGTTTCTGCGATCTTCTGGACGAGGCGCGCATCCGCATCACTTGGACGGTTCAGGCGCGGGTGAACTCCGTTTCGGTGGAAATGCTCAAGCGGATGGCGGCCTCCGGTTGCTACAGCGTCTATTACGGGCTGGAATCGGGCAGCCAGTTCCTGCTCGATTCCATTCAAAAGGGAACCAATCTCGACCAGGCGCGCAATGCGGTGCGCTGTGCCAGAAAAGCGGGCATGGAAATCCGGGGTTCGGTGATCTTCGGCCTTCCCTACGACACCCCCGAACTGGCCGAGCAGACGTTGCGTTTCGTCTGTGAGCTGAATGTGGACTGGCTCATCTTCTATCCCTACCACGTCAAGGCAGGCACGGCCCTCGCGGCCATCGCGGCGCAGGAGGGCGTCATACTGGAAGTGGAGGAGGATGACATGTTGCGGCCCTCCTATGTCCCCAAAGGGTACCGCGACGCCGAACATCTCACAGAAACGGTGAAGTCCGCCTATCGCCGGTACTACCTGCGGCCCCGGTACATTCTGCAAACCCTGTGGAGAATGCGCGACCCGCGCCGGTGGATGAACTACTGGTACGCGTTCCTTTACTGGCGGTCGTACACCGCGACGTGACGGGGAGGGCGAATTAAGAATTGAGAATCAAGAATGATGAATAGACATGCCAGGGAACATGGGAACTGACTTCGCGTGAGAAGTGAGAGAAAGTCAGTTTAAGGCTGCCGACTGGGACAGTTCAGACAGAATCTCCTCACGCACACGCGCCCAAGATTGTCCTGCCCGAAGGTCAGTCTCATGTTCCCTGAGGCGATGGAAACCGCGCTTCGGCGGTGCCCGCAGTGCGGGCCGGACAAACTCCCGCTTACGTCAAGTTCTGTTCGCCCGAAACGCCCACCATGCCCATGATCTCATCCTCGGCCTCCTCGGGGAACTGCAAGAGTTCATCAAGGACGCGGGCAATGCGGATGGGTTCGAGGTGGACCAGTTCCTGCATGAGCTTGAGGGTGAGGCGTTTGTGGCGGGGCCGGGCGTTGGCAAAATCGGCAAAGATGCGGTTCAGGTGGGTGGCATAAATGTCGAAAATGCGCCGTTCGCTGGTTTCGCTGTCGGTGCGGGGGGCGGCTTCGTAGGGGTATAGACCGGTCTGTTTCCAGAAGGCGAGCAGATCCTGCGCCTCCTCGGCCTCGCGGAGGGCGAAGTGCTCGCGCAACTGGTTGCGGGCTGCGTCCAGCAGTTGCCGCACATCGGGGCAGAGGTCGCCCGCTTCAAGCAACCCCTCGCGGTCGAGCGTGGCCACATGGGCCGACTTGAGGTAGGCGGTGTAGCTGAAACCGCGGAAATGCAGCCGCGGCAGCGCGTTGAAGCGCATGAACCCGTCCTCATCACAGAGGATCACGCCGCGCTTTCCGGGCTTGTTCCACTCGACGACGGCCAGTTCGGCGATGACGCGCTCGCCGTTCTCCATGACCATTTCTTCGAGGGTGTAATTGTAGTAGCGCGATTCGGCGTTGGCCGGATCGATGGGGGTGCCGTCAAAGACGATGCGGGTGTCGGGGTACTGGCGCAGGTACAGCGCGAAGATGTTGGTGATTTCCTCCTGCGCCTTGATGCCGCGGAGCAGCGAACTGCTGTCATAGACATCGCTGATCTCGACGACCATGCCGGAGTTCGTGCCGTCGGCGGGGCGGCGGTCATGGATGGAGAATTCGCCCAACCGGTCCGCCCGTCCCTCAATGCCGTAGGCGGAGGTGACGCCTTCGGCATCGGCGTAGACCGTGTTCCAGGAGACGTGATTGCCCAGGGAAAAGGCGCGGAAACGGCCCTTGCCGAATTTGCCGTGGAGCATGCGGCGCCTTTCGGCGCTGCGGCGGTTGTCTCGTTTCCAAGACCCGCCCAGATTGCGGAAGACGAGAAAGGCCTCGTCGTAGTCGAGGCCATGGCCGTTGTCGCTGATGCGGATGCGGCTGGCGCCGCCCATTTCGTTCTGCTCGAAATCAACGCGCACACTGGTCGCCTCGGCGTCCAGCGCGTTCCAGATGAGCTCGGCCAGCGCGGTCATCGGCTTGGTGCGCGCGAGGGTTTCCAGATGGTCTTCGCGCACTTCAACGGTGATGGTCTTCACGTCATGGTTCTCCAGCATTTAACAAGAAGAAACTGACAGGGATGTGCAAGATACACAGGATGATGCAAGGCAGCGCTATTCTCTTATCCTGTACATCCTGTTCATCCATGTTAAACAAATATCGGCCACTCGACCGGGCGCCTATGCGTCGAGCATTTTACGGATAGCGGTTTCCATTTCGGCACGGGGCACGGTTACCTGGGTCTGGCGTCCCGCATTGCGGTAGGCTTCGCGGTCGATGATGCCCTCGCGGATGGCTTTCCCGGCGATAAGATCCTTCACCGACACCAGATTCTTGGCCAGTTCGTCCTCGCCCAGAATGACGGCCACGGGAATCACATAGCGGTCGGCGTCGGAAAGCTGCGCGCTCATGTTCTTCTTACCGCCCAGGTAGGTGAGCGTGTTGAAGCCCAGATTGCGCAGTTCTGAAGCGAGCCGGAATACTTCCTCGCGCGGAACCTTGCCCACGGTGGCGATGCTGACCTGCACGTTGGTCTTGGGCTTCTTCACGATGCCCAAGGAGGCCAGCGCGGCGATAAGCCGGTCCACACCGATGGACGCGCCGGTCGCGGGCACGCGCTCTTCCAGAAAGCGGGTGCACAGCTCATCGTAGCGGCCGCCACCGCCGACAGAGCCAAACTCGGGCGCGGCGGGCAGGCCTATCTCATAGACGGGACCAGTGTAATAGTCCAGTCCGCGGGTCAGGCTGGGGTCGTAGGGGGCCTCGTCCTCGGCAACACCGAGCGCGTCGAGATAGCGGGCCAGTTCGGCCATGTCATCAAGCGCCTGGGCGCTCTGCTCATTTTGCGGCAGTTGGGTGGCCAGCGCTTCCAGCAGTGCCGTGCGGGTCGGCGCGGAAACCGCCACAAAGGCCGTGATGCGCTCGATGAGGTCCTGGGACAGTTTGACCCCGGCAATGGGCGCGCCGGACTCGTCCACTCGTCCTGGACCCAGTTCCTCGCGCATTTTGTCGAGGCCTATTTTCTGGAGTTTGTCCATCACCCGCAGGACCTGTTTGATGGTCTCGGGTTCGGTGATACCGTTTCCTTCCAGCAACGCGTCCACCAGTCTGCGGTTGCTGATGCGCATCTCGAAGATGGGCCGGATGCGGGTGCCGTCTTCCGCCGTGCGCGCGCCCAGTCCCAGCGCCCGCATGGCGTCGCACATGACGGCGATGATTTCGGCGTCGGCGGCCAAAGTGTCCGCCCCGGCGATGTCAATGTCCAACTGGGTAAACTGGCGAAAACGCCCCGGTCCCGGCTTGTCGGCGCGAAACACGGAACCCATGGCGTAGCGGCGGAAGGGGAGCTTGATCTCTTCGCGGTACTGGCTGATGACGCGGGCGAAGGGGACCGTAAGGTCGAAACGCAACGCGGCAGGCTCCTCTTCGGGGGTGGAAAGCTCGAAAATCTGCTTGTTTGTGTCCCCGCCCGCGGTGCCGGTGAGAATGTCCATCCTTTCGAGGATGGGGGTGTCGATGGGAAGGAAACCGTAGCGCTCGTAGACACGGCGCACGGTTTCGATGACGGCAGCCCGGGCAATCATGTCGCCCGGGAGCAGGTCCTGAAACCCCTTGAGGGTTTGCGGTTCGATCTTCTCCATGGCCTCATTCCCTCCGGAAGTGCACGGCGCATCGGCCCCATAAAAAGAAACCGAGCCCCCATCCCCGTCGGGGAGGGCGCCCGTGGCGCGAATTTGAACGAATGGTGCCGAGGCTGGGGGTCGAACCCAGCACCTCTGGATCCACAATCCAGCGCTCTAACCAACTGAGCTACCTCGGCACCGAAAGAGAAGCGGCGGGAGTATAGCGAAAAGACCGTGGCCGACGCAAATGAAGGGTCATTTTAATGGATAAATGACAATGGACAATTGATAATGAAAGGAGGGGGAAAGCTCATTTTCATTCTTTCAGGCAGGGTTTTGAGGGTGTGTCTCCCTTTCGTTGCCATCGGCGGAGGCTTCTGGCAGGGTGGGGAAATAAAAAGAGCGCCGGGAGGCTAAACTGCCTCCCGGCGCGAACTTGTGACTCTTGAGCAGGCCGTAATTACGGCGGCTCAGGTGGCTGCCGGCTGTGGGGCCGTCGGCAGGGCTTTTACCGTATTCTCCGCCACCACCGCGTTGGCGCGGTTCGTAATCGAATATTTGGCAAATCCCCGCTCACGCGCCTCGTCCTCGACATAGGCCTCCATGGCCACACGCCACCCTTTGAGTTCCGTACTGTCCCAGAGTTTTTGCTCCTGGGCCGTCATCGTATAGCGCCAAATCCCTTTAGCCATATCCACAACTCCTTTGCAGCCGTAAAGTCTCGTAAACACACAAAAACAAGTCATAATGAATGAATATAAGTGCTGATCGTCGCCGCGCAGGAGTTTTCACCTTCTTGGCTGGAGCGTTAGTATACCATTTTCGGCCCACAAGTTCAAGGCTTTATTTCTTCGATATGAAGGTGGAACTCACTGCGGCACAGTTGGATAACGCATGGCTATGGCTGGCAGATGACGGCGAGCATGTCCTCGATGCGGGAGAACCGCTCACGAGGCTTGCCGACCCGTTCTCCTTGGGCTTTTTCGGCCGCATCGATTCGGCGCCAGTCATCAAAGGAGACCGACCGCACGCCGCGCGTTTGAAGCAGCATCCTGAGCGCCGCTGTGTCCGGTTCAGGGCAGGGGAGCAGGAGGTTTGCGTCCGCCAGGATTGCCTTGCCGGTTTCATGGCCGTCGGGCCTGTTGGTGCCGATTTGACCGGAGGGGCCACGCTTGATCCAGCCCGCCGCATAGATGCCGGGCATGGCCCGACCGCTGTGTTCGACTCTTCCGAGCGTGTTGGGAATGATGCCGTCCTCCTCATGGAATGGCAGTCCCGGGATGGGCACGCCGCGGTAACCGACGCTTCGAAAAAGAAGGCCGCAGGGGATTTCGATGAGCTTGCCGGTACCCTCCGCACGCTGCCGAAAGGGGGGGCCGACAAGCCGGGTCTGTTCAAACAGGGCGGCTTGAACCCGGTCCGTCCCCAGCACGGCCTTCGGACTGAGCAGGAACCGAAAGTACGTCCGGCGTCCGCAGGCTTCCGCCTCCTCCTCCGCGTAACCGCCCAACACTTCCATGATGCGCTGCGCATCGGGGCTGTCGATTTCCTGGGCGGAGGCGTCCTCCAATTGGAGTTCCTCTTTGAGCGCGAACGGCGAGCAGCCCGGTATGGCGGCCATTTCCTTGAGTTCAGCTAGGGCAAATTTCACCTGGGCGGGACCCCGGCGTGCGACAATATGCACTTGACGAACCCGGCTTTCGGCCAGCGCGTCCAGTGCGTGCCGGGCAATGTCGGTCTGGCGAAGCCGGTCCACCGGGGTGAGCAGGATGCGCGCCACGTCCAAGGCTACATTGCCCGCGCCGATGACCACGGCCGTTTCCTGCGACAGGTCAAAGTGGCAATCCGTAAAATCGGGATGGGCGTTGTACCAGCCCACGAAGGAAAAGGCGGAATGGCATCCGGGCAGTTCTTCACCCGGGATGGCCATGGTCCGGTCGGCCTCGGCCCCGGTCGCCAGGACGATGGCGTCGTAATAGTGCCGCAGTTCCTCGATGGTGAGGTCGCGGCCGATGGTGACATTGCCCAGAAAAGAGAAACTGGGGTGGTCCGCCAGCTTTTCGAAGGCCCGCGCCGCACTACGGATTTTGGGATGATCCGGTGCAACCCCACCCCGCACCAGTCCGAAGGGCACGGGCAACCGGTCGAACATATCGACCGTGCAGTGGACATGCGACTTGAGCAAGGGCTCAGCGGTAAAGAAGCCCGCCGGTCCGCTGCCGATGATGGCCACCCGCAATGGGCGGGCTGTGGTTCCCAGAAGGTGCACTTGCCAAACCTTTAGTTATGGGACGACGGCACCGCACTCAAGAATGAAACGGCTACCCGTTAACCCAATGAGGCATCATAACAAATTCAGGGGTGTTTGCATTCGCGGGGCATTCGTAGAAGCGGCTTTCAGCCGCTTTCTGATGTTTGGCCCTTTTAAGAGTGCCTTGTTGAGTATAACAGAGCAGAATATGGAGAGAAAGAACATTTCTGCGGCTTGGTGTTTTGAGCTTTATTGGCCACGAAGCCGGAGAAATGAATGGAACGGCCCCAGAGTTCC
>CAITNO010000076.1 GCA_903893795.1 Candidatus Hydrogenedentota bacterium
AGGAACCTCAACAGCACCTTGACAACCCACGGCAACAACTACATAATCAACATCCTGGGTGCTTCACTTCTGGACCGCCACCCGCGCACTTCTGGACCGGCGCAGACAGAAGGGTTGTTTTCAGTACATCGATGATGGAGTCCCGCTCTCGGAGGCTGTCTTCCACCACAAGAATATCCACTGGTACTTCATTCAACATGAAATTGTCTCCATCTGCCCGGTGGGGGGTCTTCACAAAAGGCCATCACGTTTCCACGCACATAGCATAACGCCCCAAGGTGAAGATCGGGCGTGTCTTTGGTAAAGATTAGGTAAAGTTCTGGTAAGGTTTTGGCAATCAGGGGCGGGATGGTGCGACCGTGCCGGAGGGGCCTGTCTAGCCCACCGGGTCCTCGAAACGGTAACCGGTTCCGCGCACGGTGACGATGAAGGCCGGGCGGGCCGGGTCATCCTCAAGCTTCTTCCGGACGTGCCCGACATGGACATCCACCGCCTTGGGAACGCAGAAGCTGTTGTCCTTCCAGGCATATTCGATAAGCTTCTCGCGCGTGAATACGTGTTCAGGACGCCGGGCCAGTGCGTAGAGGATATCGAATTCAATGCTGGTCAATTCAACGGGCACACCATCCTTCCAGACGCGCCGCTCGCCGGGATCGAGCCGCAGACGGCGGAAACTCAGCACCCGTTCCCCTGCGGTTTCCTGTCCGGTCCTGCGCAGAATCGCCTCAATCCGCGCGCCCAGTTCCTGAATGTCAAAGGGCTTGGACACGTAATCATCCGCCCCGATGCTGAGCGCCATCACCTTCACGGCCGCGATGTTCGTCGCGCTGAGCATGAGCACCGGAACACTACCCGACTCGCGCAGCCGCCGCAGCACCTCTATGCCGTCCACCGCAAGTCTGCTTGTGCTCACAGACTCGGGAAAGTTGATGTCCAGCACCACGAGATCGGGCGACATGGATTGGGCCAGCCGCAGGGCGGAAGACCCGTCCTCAGCGCTCGTCACCTCGTAGCCGAGCCTCTCCAGGTGGGACCGGATTTCCCGCAGCACCTTCTGGTCGTCGTCCACCAGCAGAATTTTCGTCTTTGTGGCTGTGGTCAACTTTTGGGGTCCTTTGGCGCGGTAATGCGCTATTCCGCCGTCTCTTTGCCCAGCGTAAAGTAGAATGTTGCGCCCTTGTCGCGCTCGCCCTCGGCCCATATCCGGCCGCCGTGCCGGTCAATGATGCGCTTCACGAGCGCCAGACCAATGCCGGTCCCCTCAATCTCGACTGCTTTGTGCAGCCGGTGAAATGGAACGAACAACAGGTCTGAATCGTTCATGTCGAAACCCATGCCGTTGTCCTGCACGAAGTAGACAGTCTCGCCGTCCACTTCCCTGCATCCGACCGTAATCCGCGCGCTTTCGCGCCGCCGCGTGAACTTCAGGGCATTGGTCAGCAGGTTGGCCACGACCTCCTTCAGGAGCGTCCGGTCACCCTGGCACGGAGCCATATCTTCGACCACAATCTCAACAATGAAACCGCCCTGCTCGTGCTGCAGTTCCTTGACCACTTCCTGAAAGAGCCTGCGCAGGTCCATGCGGCGCTTCTTCAGCGGCACGCGGCCTGCCTGCGAAAACACAAGCAGTTTCTCAATCAGTTGGCCCATTTCATCCGTGGCCTGGAGGATCATGTTCACCTGCTCGGCGGCAGCCGCCGGAAGCTCCGCGCCGGGGGTGTAAAGCAACTGGTGCGCAATCCTGTTCACAAAGCGCAAGGGCGTCCGCAGGTCATGCGACACGGAATGGCTGTACGACTCAAGCTCCTTGTTCGCCGCATCCACGGCGGCCACATGCTCCTGGAGCGCGTTGCTCAACTCCTGAATGCACTGCTCGGCCTTCTGCTGCCTGGAAATGTCCCGCGGCTCCACCAGAATCATCTCCGGCAGACCCTCCACGCGGATCCGCTGGGCGTTCACCAGGAGAAAGACCCGCCGCCCCGTCGGCAGGGTGCACAGGGTGGGGACCTCGTCGATTTCCAGTCCGTCAATGAGCAGTGGGGTCAACGTCGTCCGCAGCGGGGGGTCGCAGACGTCCCCTGTGACAAACGCTTCGATGAAGTCCGCCTCTGAATCGGCGGCTTCCAGCCCGAAGGCCCGAAAGAAGGCGGGGTTGGTGATGCGGGTCCGCAGCGTCCCGTCAAGAACCAGCACGGGCTGATGCAAAGCGTTCAGGATGGATTCCGCGATTTTCATGGGGGCATAATTCAATAAGACAGCCTTGGGAGGGGAGACTGTAGTTATTACTGCTTCGCGTCTCCTGCACTCCGAAAATGCAGTATACTCTCAAAGGGCGGGAAAGGAAAGGGTGTTCTGACCTGCTGAAAATTCCCCGCGGTCTATCTTGAAAGCAAATCGTCAAGTATGGGTTAAATTGGACTGGTTAAGAACAAGTCTGCAAGTTTCTGCGAAAGACGAGCATCCGTGGTCTCCTTTTGTTCATATTCGAATCATGCAAAGCTCCACATGACCAAACAAAGACAACCCGCGGGATGTTTCCCGCGGGTTGTGTTTTGGGTTGATGATCAGCCCGTGGTTATCCACGGGGCATGCCGCCCCCTATGGGAGGACGGTTGTGGGTTCGGATGAGCTGGCTTCATAGGTATGCGCCGGGTCGACTGTCCCGACAGAATCCCAGATGTAGCTCGTGGTGTACGTGTGGTACGTTGCCGTTCCGGCCGGAACCAGAACGGAATGCACGGCATAGAGCGCAGTGCCGGGCTGCAGGACAACATTCGGGGTCATAACAATCAACTGCAGTCCCGCAGTGCTGTTATCGGCCGTGTAGTCGACGCCCGCCGTCAGAAGCCTGGCAGAGGGATTCGACACATCCGACAGGACGAGGCCCGTTACCGGGTCTGTAACCGGGCTGGTGTCGAGATAGATCTGGGTCGAGACCATCTGGAAGACGCCGGGAATGCCAAGCACGGTCGGGTTGGCGAGACCGAAGCTATAGGTCATCTTGTTATTCTGCACACCCTCGTTGGAGTGCGGCTCGACAAAGAACACGCCGAAGTAGGTGACGTTCTTCCCGACCGCGACCGGATCACCGATGTCGACAAGCTGGGTCTGCAAGGCCGAGAAGGCCGGAACTGCCACACAATCCGTGGCCTCCCTGGTGGCGGCGTTGCTGCTCGTGACGGTCGCCGTGTCGCAGTAGGTGCCTTTGGCTGCACCAAGGGGAATGCGGCTCACGACGGTGAAGGTCACGCTGTCACCCGCCGCTAGAGTGGTCCCGTTGGCTGTGACGACATTGCCGGCCAGCACGCCGCCCACGCCGTCCAGGCTGGAACTCACGTAGATGGCCTGGACATTGGCGACGGTGTTGAGGCCCAGCAGGTCGCTGATGACGACATTGTTGGCCGTGGCCGTGCCTGTGTTGGTCACGACAATGGTCGAGGTATAGGATGCGCCCGGAAGAACGCTGTCCGGAGCATTGAGCTTCGTGATCGCGAGGTTGGGCGTGGCCACGGTCAGGCAGGCCATGTCAGTGCCGATGCCGATGGTCCCGGAAGTCGCCGTGACGTTAACGATATCGCAGTAAAGGCCGTCAACAGAGGCCGCGACCGTAAAGAGCAGTGTCGTGGTGGCTCCCGCGGCGAGGTCGCCGATGACGGCATCAAATCCACCAATGGCATTCGGCGTGCCCGGCGAATCGCCGATGATTTGATAGTTTGCGAGAACGCCGCTCGTGAGCTCGTCGTGGACCTGCACGCCTGTTGCCGCACCTGAACCGCTGTTGACCACACGCACGCGCAGCCTGGCCGGTTCATTGGCCGCCACGGTCAGCGACTTGCCGAGGCTCGTCGTGTTGTCAGCGGCGACGAAGTCCTTGATGATGCCCAGGTCTGACTCGAGGGCGGTGAAGCAAGCCTGCGCACTGAGATCGACCGGGGTCCAGGTCTTGCTGCCGGCGCTGTAGGAAATGACCTTGGCCTCATTGCAGTAGGTGCCGGCCTCGGTGACCGTGGCCGTGAAGGTGAAGGTCTTTGAGCCGCCCGCAGGGATCGGGAAGGAATTGGTGAAGCCGTCACCTTCCGGTGCGCTGCCCGCGGGAAGGGCGCCGAGGGAGTAACTCGCCCCAGAGCCGGATGCCAGGAAGTCGCTCAACGCAACGTTTGTGGCGTCGCCCTCGCCGGTATTGCTGACCGTGACGGTCCAGGTGACGGAGGCGGTGCCGGAAACGAGGTTCACGATTTCCGGGCTGACGGTCTTGGTGATCTGAAGGTTCGGGGCGGGAGCGAAGGTCTTGAACAGAATCTGCTTTCCGACCTCTTCCCCGTTGACGGTCGCCACGGCGACCATGCGGCCTTCGGCGATTGCATCAGGCGAGAAGAGCGTCACCCATGTCATGCCGTCGACAAAAGGCGTTCCGAGTCCGGTGCGGTTGTAGAGCGGATACTGGGTCGCAACAAAAGGAAAGCGCTCAGCCGCAAGGTGGGAATTGTTGGTGCGCGTGTCGGCCTGGTCGTCGATGATTCCGTACCCGGACGCGGTGCGGTTGTCATCGCATGTGCCGAACTGCATGCTGTTGACCCTTCCGTACCACCACTGGTCGAGCTCCCAGCGGACATCCGCGCCGATGACAGCAAATACATTCCCCGTGGCGTCCTCATAACCGACCCACGAGCAGGCGAGATTCTGTGTGTGGCTCGGTGCGGTCTCATCCTGCTCGCCGGGCAGGGGTTGTCCGGGATCCGTGAAGGTGGGGGTTTCCAGATTGGCGGGAATGATCCCCAGGGGCTCGTCCTCGAGCCACGCGTAAAAGATGAACTTGCCGGAGGCCGTGCTGGCGGCATCAATCGGGACGAGGTTGCCCTGCCTGTCACGATACACTGCATGGGGCGCCTCGGTGATGACGGGCATCGGCTCCAGAATCAATGAAATCTGTGAGGTTTCGCCAGCGATGACGTTTATTTCGCTGGAACCATCATGGAACGCGGCCGCGGTCGCTTTCGCGAGATACTGGCCCGGAGTCAAACCGGCGAGCATTTGGTTGCCGGTGAAGGTCTGCGTGAAATTACCCGGTCCCGTGACAACCACGACGGCAGACGCCGGATTGACCGTGACGTTGAGGGCTCCCTCGGATATCGGATCAAGGCTTAATGAAATCTGCGAGGTTTGGCCGGCGGCGACGTTTATCTGGCTGGAACCATCATGGAACGCGGTCGCGGTTGCCTTGGCGATGTACTGGCCGGGAGCCAAATCAGCGAGCATCTGGCTTCCTGTGAAGGTCTGCATCAAGTTGCCCGGACCTGTGACAACCACGATGGCGGCCGCCGGATTGACGGTGACATTGAGGGCTCCGCTGGTGATGCCCGCAATCGGCTCCAGAACCAGTGGAATCAGGGAGCTTTGGCCCGCGACGACGTTCATTGCGCTGGAAACAGCGTGGAACGCGGTTGCGGTCGCGGTTGCGACGTACTGGCCCGGAGCCAAGTTTGCGAGCATTTGGTTGCCGGTGAAGGTTTGCGTGAAACTGCCCGGTCCTGTGACAACCACGACAGCAGACGCCGGACTGACGGTGACATTGAGGGCTCCGGTCGTCGTCGACGTATTCTGGGGACACCCAGATACGAAAAGCACCACGGCGAATAAAAGCGCCGTGGTCATCACTCCGATTAGTTTCCCTTGGATAAAGGTCTTCATGTTCGACATCTCCTTGTGTGTGTGTGACGGCGATATGCCAGCCACGTGTGCAGAATAGCGACCGAAAACATAGTTCCGGCAAAGGAGGAGTAAGGTTTCCGTAAAGAAGTGCGCGCCGTCTTGCCCCCGCATTTCCCATCAACCATTAGGCCCCATTTTGGGGCCTTTCTCAAGCCACCGGCTAAACAGGTGGTTGCTGGCTGTGCTCACAGAATGTGAAAGACATGGTCAACATGGGCAATATGGCGGGGGTACGGTCTGAGCTTATCCCATCTTTCGACAGGTACTTACGAGAAATCGTGGGTGTCTGTTTTTTTGTTTGTGGGGTGGCGGGGATATTCATCAGTGCATTTGGCGCACAACAGCACCAACAAAGACAACGGCCAGCCTCCAGAGTTTGGCAAGGCTGGCCGGACGTCACATTGTATGTGCTTTCGGCAGGTTTTTCTTGTGTAGAATTTCGGTAAGAAGAATCAGCTAAAGTGCTTTTTCATGTAGACTTTGAGCAGGGTTTCGGCATCGTCTTTGCACTTGCCGCAGGCAGTGCTCATTTTGGTCTTCTCCTGAAGTTCCAAGAAGGTGCGGGCGCCTTCGAGGATGGCCTCCTCAATCTCGTGGTCGGTCACGTTCATGCACTTGCAGATGATGCGGGACTCTTCTTTGATGACCTTTTCCGGTTGGCCGGTCCGGGTGTAGTAATCGTTGATGGCTGCCCGCAGGGCCTTGTCCCCCAGCACGGAGCAGTGGATCTTATTGTCGGGAAGCTGGCCGAGGGCCGAGGCAATCTGTTTGGGACCGATGCCGAAGGCTTCATCGATAGGCATGCCCATGACGAGTTCTGACATGGCCGAGGTGCTGGCAATCGCACTGGCGCACCCGTAGGTTTTCCATTTGCAGTCCGCAATCGTACCGTTTTCCGGATCGACCTTGATCACGACGAGCATCTCGTCGCCGCACTGGATATTGCCCACAATGCCGCGCCCGTCTTCTTTATATTCGTCATCCTTCAGAACATTCCGCGGGTTCACGAAATGATCCTTGACTTTTTCGCTGTACGCCCATGACTGGTGAGTGCTCAAGAACTATCTCCTCGTGTAGGCAGTGGACATTTCCCGAATCCTGTTTATGATTCCGGGCAGTTTGTCCAAGACATAATCCACATCTTCCATTGTGTTTTCGCGGCCAAGGCTCATCCGGATGGAACCGTGCGCCCGTTCGACCGGAACCCCCGTGGCCATCAGCACATGCGACGGGTCCAGCGACCCCGAAGCGCAGGCCGATCCGGTGGACACGGCAATCCCCTCGAGGTCAAGGTAGAGCAGCATGCTCTCGCCCTCGGCGCCTTCAAAGGATACATTCAGCGTGCCTGCCAGGCAATCGGTCGGATGCCCGTTAAACCACACATCGGGAATCCGCTCCACAATCCCCTCTTTCAGGGCTTTCTTGAGCGCGGCGATCCGGATTGCCTCCTCGGCCATCTCGCGGGAGCGCAACTCCACGGCCTTGCCCAGCCCCACGATGCCCAGGGTGTTCTCCGTGCCGGCCCGGCGACCCCGTTCCTGGTGTCCGCCATGGATAAGCGGGCAGAACCGCACGCCCCGGCGCACATACAGCGCGCCCACCCCTTTGGGACCGTAAATCTTGTGCGCCGAGACGGTCAGGAAATCGATCCCGAGGTCAACCACGTTGATGGGGATTTTTCCAAAGGCCTGCACGGCATCCGTGTGGAAAAGCGCACCCCCCGCATGCACGATCTGGGCGATTTCCCGGATGTCCTGAATCGTCCCGATCTCATTGTTGGCCATCATCACCGAGACCACACCGGTCTGCGGCGTCAGGCTGGCGCGAAGCTCATCAAGACGGATCTTTCCGTGCTTGTCCACGCCCAGATAGGTTACGCGGCTGCCATGGCCCTCCAGGCACTTTGAAGTCTCCAGGATGCAGGGGTGCTCGATGGCGGTCGTGATAATATGGATTTTGTGGTCACGGTCGCAGGAACACTGCCCGGACTGGCAGGCCAGAATGGACAGAACGGTGTTGTTGCCCTCCGAACCGCTGCCGACAAAGATGACTTCCTCCGGCAGGGCGCCGATAAACGAAGCCACGTTCGATCTGGCCTCCTCGACAAGCCCGCGGGCCTCCCGGCCAAACCCGTGCATGCTCGAAGGGTTGCCAAAACACGCCATTGTTTCCGTCAGCGTCCGCACCACTTCCGGATGAAGTGGTGTTGTCGCATTGTTATCAAGATATACCTGTCTTTGTTCCACAGTGGACCTCCAATTTTCTCAACAATTAATTCTAGGCAATATTCCCTCCCGGATACAAACGTCGGCACGGTGGACAGCCGAAACGCGCACTGCGAGCGCTCAGCGAAACAGGTTTTTCGCCTCCACGCGGCGCAGCAGGTGTCCGGGTCTGCGCACGATGGGGAAGATCGGGCTTTGCCGCACCCAGTTCTCGGTGCGCAGGCGCGCGGCGCGCAGCGTGCGCGCAAGCGAGGGCAGCTCCACCCCGCCTTCGGCGAGCAGCACGGCGCTGGTGGCGAAAAGGCTCTTGTATTCCTCGGGGCCTTTTCCCATGTCAATCGCCTTGAGTCCCATAAACTCCGCGGTGCGGGCCATTTCCACAAGCAGCAGCAGGCCGGGGGAGTGACGTGCGAGATCGGGCGCGTACGCGACAAACCAATAATGCCAGACCGTGCGGCTGCGCATGCCCATATGCACTGCGGCAAGTCGGCCGTCCGCATACAGCGCGGACAGCACCCCCCCGAAACTGTCGGACTGCATGGATAGAATCTGTTCCAGCAGGGCCTGTGTCCAGGGGAACCGAAAGGCGTCAACCAGCCCCGTGTCCAGGTATTGCCGGCTCTTCCATTCCAGGAGCTGGTGTAGGACGCCAACATCCTGCGAATTCATTTCAAAATGCACCGGCCCAATTTCGCGCTCGAGGCGCCGCAGTTTCTGGCCAAGGCGCTGCATCTGTCCCGAACCGCTCCGCCGCAGGGTTTCGGTGTAGGCGTTGAATCCGTCCGGCAGATCCATCACAGGCGAGCAGGTGAGCACCTTTTGCCAGGGCCGAAACTGTTCCTGGGACGCGATCACATGGTCGAAGCTCCACATGGCCAGCCCGCATCCGCGCACCAACTCCGCGGCGGACCACTCGGCCTCGGGCTCAACCACAACTCCCTGACAGTCCGTGAAGGGGCCGCCCACCGGTCTGCCTACCCGGCCCCGTCCGCGCTGGAAGGGGAAGAAGCCGACGATGTCCTGTCCGTCCCGCATCACGCCCACGCACACGTCATCGCGCACGGTGGCTACGGCCCGCGTGTACTCTGGGGAAAAATAGGGGCTTGCGAACGCCGCGTTCTGGCGGACAATCGCATTCCAGCGATCGAGCAGGCCGCTGTCCAGTTCAGCGGGGCGAATGACGGTGACTTTCATGGTGAAGGCCATGCCTTTGGTGGACGGAAGGCGGGCGCGCGCAGGCGCTGAGAAAGACGGCCTTTGGAACGGCGCGCGATGCGCCCGAGCAGGGCGCGTCCCGCGAGAAGCGCGATCTCACCGGCGTCGGTGGCCATGGCGGCCGCCCGTCCGTACTGTTTTTCAATATAGTAGAATCGGCTTGGATAATAGTGTTCGGCGATGCACCCCTCGTACATTTCTTTTTGGGTCTTGGCCGCGCTGTCATGCGCCGCGTGCCGGGCGACGGCTTCGCCGACCGCCCACAGTTGGCGTCCGCGCATGCGCACGCGACGGCACAGGTCGGTCTCCTCGAAATACAGGAAAAAACGGGGATCGAAGCCACCCAATTCCTTCAACAGCACACTGTCGGCAAGCAGCACCGCCCCGCACAGCCACTCCGCCTCAAAGGGCTGGCCGCCGGGATGGATGAGGCGTTCGTCGGCCCGGCCGGCGGTGGTGCCCGCCGCCTCGGCGAGAATGCTTACTGGTGTCGGCAGGGCGCGGGTGCCCTGGAGACCGCCATCAGTCTCGACCAGGGCGGGTGCGGCCATGCCCGCGGCCGGATGCTCCTCGAGGAAGCGTTCAAGTGTGAGTATGTCTTCGGGCCCGATCACGGCGTCGGCATTCATGAACAGCACATAGGGGGTGGTGACGCGGTCGAGTGCGAGATTGCACCCGCGGCCGTAGCCGAGGTTCTTGCCGCTCTCGATGAGCGTGACCCACGGATGGGCCCGGGCCACAAACGCGACCGTTCCGTCGCTGCTGGTGTTGTCCACTACAAAGCAGTCCAGGAAGCCCGCATCGTGCGCTTTGCGCAGCGAACCCAGCGAGGCGTCAATGGTGCCCAGACTGTTGTACGAGACGATAATGGCCGAGACGCGTGCGGTGTTCATGAGTACCTCAACATGGCCCGGGAAAGCCCCGGATAGGCCCCGCCCGTTCTGAAGCGGAAGAGGGATATTGATCTGCACGTTTCCATTCGCGGCAATGCCAGACGGTCCGACTTGCCCGAAATTAGCACCCCTTCGCCGGAAGCCACGGCGGAGCGGAAACCGTATTGCCGGACCAGTGCGCGGGCTGTCGGCGACACACGGTTGTAGGGAAAGGCAAAGTGCTCCGGCCTGATGCCCAGTTCCCGGTGTGTCGCGCGCAGGCATTCTTCCAGTTCATTTTCGGCCGTGGCCCCATCGTGGGCCGTCATGTCCAGGTGTTCCGCGCTGTGCAGGCCGATCTCGATGCCGGGATATTTCCGAGTGAGCTCCCGAACCTCCTCCCAGTTCATCGTAAGACGCGGAGCTTTGCACTTGGGGCGGAATTCATCGGCCAGACGTGCCAGCATCTGTGTTCTCGCCCCGGGCAGGGCCGAAATAAACCATGACAGCAGCGCGCTGTAGGCCCCGGCCTTGGCCCGCGCATCACGCAGGTCCACGGTGGGCTGGCCAATCTCGGGCAGGCTCACATTGGTTCGGGTGTGTGACACAAAGAGGGAAAACAGCTCGTCGCCCCACTGGTTCTGGGCCCGGTCAATATAGCCGGTGACGAGAAACACGATCGCCGGCAGGCCGTACTTTTCCAAAATGGGCGCGGCCACCCGCAGCGTGTCCAAATAGCCGTCATCAAAGGTGATCACCACCGTTCCCGCCGGGGGGTTCTCTCCCCTCTCCAGCATGTCCACCAGCCCGGAGAAGGGGACCACGTTTCTGTGCGCGGCCAGAAAACGCACCTGCGCCTCAAATTCCTGCGGCGGTATGGTAAACCTTGGGTCAATCCACCGCGACTCTTCGGGGCCGGAAACGCTGTGGTACATCTGAATGGTCGCGCCCCGGCGGTGCCGCGCACGCCGGTAGAGATCGGCAATCCCGGTCCAGTAAAACACTTTCTGGGCAAGCTGCTCCACCCACATTTTGCGGTCATTGGTCAACGGGTACATGAAGTCGAAGTGGGAGCCCCATTCTTCCGCATAGGTGGACGCATCTCCTATGATGTCCGAATGCAACAAGCGTTGCAGGAGCGGAATGGGGCGCTTCTTGTCGGTGACGGTCACGTCTTCACCCTGTTTCGGGGTGCTTGATCCCAAAGGGGCGTCAACTTCAACCCCGGAGTAAGCAAGCGGATTCTGTCGGCTCTTGCGGTCCAAACGGTCAGGGCCTTTTTATTTTGTCGTAGCTAGCAGGAGTCACGCCCTGCTGATGTCCGACTCCCCTTGTTCAACCGGAGGCACGGCCCTGATATTCCCCCCGTGAGGCATGAAAACAGTGGTTCAACCATGCACAGGGCTCTGCGCGCAGTCGTCCGGCCCGGGTTCTGAAGCATCTTCATCAGTGCACTCCCCGGTGTCGTCAAAAACCGGTTCGCCCGTTTCAAAAGTGCCAAGTCCGCCCGCGATCAAGAGGTAAACCGGATTGATCATGGCGTTGAGAAGGTTGTCAACGGTCCAGAGCAGGAGTATGACTGCAAAGGCCGCGAATGCTCCGGTTTCCGGGCGGGCCCACAGCCGGACGGAAATGGTCCGGGGAAGCATTAGGGTTGGAAGCATGAGCGCAAAAAGCAGCGCCGCCAATCCGAGAATTCCCTTGTTGCCAATGCAGATAATCCAAAGACTGTCCGTGATGGTGATGTCACGCCCTGTCTCGTCGTGAATCCGCGCGCGGCCCCAGCCGCCCCATCCAAAGACCGGCCTTTCCAGCGCGCGCACCGTAAGCATGTCCTCGTTGGTCAGGCGGCTTTCCAGCGACTGCGCGCGTTCGGCGCCCAGTGTGGCGTTGGCCGCGGCCACCAGATCTGCGCTGGAGATCACGCCGGTCATGCGCACGAAAAGATACAGAAGCGCCAGGGCGGCGATTGCGAAAACAGGAAAGGCGGACCGCAGGTATTGCACGCAGTACAGCGTGGCCATTCCCACGAACATCAACACAATGGCGCCGACCGATTTGATGAGGAGCGTCATGGCCAGGAGCGGGAAGACAAGCAGCAGCAGGGGCAGACCGAAGAGGGTCTTGAGGCTGCCGCTATGGTGGAGCCAGGCCCCCGACAGGGTGGCCGCCGCCATGAAGAGGCCCACCATGAGCCCGTGCTGCATGAACACCATGGGGCGGTACCCGCCATAGCGGATGTGCTGGAAAAACGAGTGCTGGTGAAACCCGTACACCTGGAAATGGAGCTGGGGGCTCATGCGAATCTCATACAGGCACAGAGGGGCGTAGACCAGCCCTCCCACGAAGATTCCAATGGCCAGCTCGCGCAGCGTCTCCCAATCGGTGAAATACAGGCGTCCAATGAGCCATGGAAGCCCCCAGAGCAGGACCTCATGGACCGATTCGGAAAGACCGTCGCGCGGGCCAAGGTCGTTGAAAATGGAGGAGCCCATGGGACAGAAACAGACGAGCAGCATGGGGATGTCTATCCAGCCGGGACGGAAACGCAGCAGACGTCCCGTATCAAGGCAGAGTGCCCCCAAAAGTACGGCCAGCGAAATAACCGCCGTCTTGTCAAATGCGGGCAGGAAGGTGATCTTGTATTCGATCACCGGCAGGAACATCCATCCGCCCAGGAACGACAGGAGCACGGCGCGGTGCGCTGGGAGCAGCAGGAAGAAGATGAGCGTGGCTGGAAACCATCCCATCAGGGCAATGGGAACCAGATAATTAATGTGGCCTTCCATATAGCCGGACTCCTATAGGCGGCGCGTTGTCAGGCCCTGGGCGCCTAAACAAGCTGCCAGCCGGTGAGTATTACAACAGCCGAAATGGCATATGCGGCGGCGTCGAGGCCCGGCAGCCAGACGCCGTACTTCCGCACCATCCCCATCAGGATGGGATAATTGAGCAGTTCAGCACTGGCCAGCCCGACAATGAAGCCGTGGAGGCCCGCAAAATGCGCGCCAAGGGCCATTCCCGCGAGCTGCAGCAGCAGTTTCGACGCAAGCTGGAGCATGTAGCGGAACGAATCGCCCTGGGCCAGCAGCATCTGGTCCACCGTGGCGGAGACCGCCGTGCCCACCGCCCCGGCCGCCAAAATTTGGATCATCCACCCGGCGTCCTGGTAGCGGCCGTCATAGAGGAACGCAATCAGGTGCGGTCCCGTGATCGCCAGCACCCAGAAGGGGGGAAGGAAAAGGGCCAGCAGCAGGGCGCGCATTTTGAGGGTTTGTTTTCGCAGCGCTTCGGGTCCGCGCTCGGCAAGGCGGGAGTAAACGGGCAGCAGCACCGTCGACGCGAGCATGCCCAGTGCATCGAGCCCCGCAAAGGCAAAGTTCTTCGCCGTCGCATACACGCCCAGCACGGCCATGCCTGCTACGCTTCCGAGGATAAAGATGTCCAGCCGCGAGACCAGAAAGGTCAGGGCCGTTCCCACGAAAATCCAGCGGCCAAAGCGGACAAGGCCCTGAACGGAATCGGGGTCCAACTTCCAGCGCATGGGTATTTCAGGAAGGAAAAGAAAACTGCCGGCAAGCATGATCAGCGCGCTGATGAATGCGTTGATGAGCAGCGCCCACACGGTGGGGTAGACCCAGGCGCAGCCGATCATGGCGGCGGTGCCCGCGGCGTTGGCCGACAGGTTCAGGAGGGTCATGCGTCCGAAGTGGAGGCGGCGCTTGCACGTGATGAGAGACACGGAGTTGAATCCGGAAAGGACGCAGGTAAGACCCGCGACGGGGATGAGCCAGAGGAACAGGGACTCACCGTTGGACCAGTAGATGACCAGCGAAAGCGGAAATGAAACAAGCCAGATAAAGGCGCCGCGGATGATTTGCAGCGTCCACGCGGTGCGGAGGAACAGGGGGTCCGCGCCGCGCGGGTCCTGAATGATGCCCGGCCCCAGGCCGATGTCGGAGAACATGGTGATGCCAATCAGCATCGCGAAGACAGTTCCCATGATCCCGAAAGCCTCGGGGAACAGCAGTCTGGCCACCAAGATGTTGCCGCCAAGACGGATGACCTGCGCGGCGCCGTGGCCCATAAGCGTCCAAAGCCCGCCGCGCAGCGCAAGCCTCTGGAGCGTGCCCGGTTGGGCGGGTTCGCGCAGCCCGGCCGTCACGGTGTTTGTTCCACGGTGGTGACGGTCAATGATGACCCCATGCTCCACGGTTCAATGTGGAAGCAACCGTGCAGCCCCTTTGCCGCCACAGCTTCATGGGCTGTGTTCCGCCGGGGCTGGTCTGGAATGGTTGCTGCAAACATCAGAGCTGACCGTTCTGCCCCTGGGGACGGCCAACACTGCCCGGAATGGCTTCCCCGTCGCGCTGCGTTCGCACCCAGCCCTTCTGGCCGCGGGTGACGGCCAGACCGGCGTAGACGCCGATTTTCCAGAGCAGAAACAGGGGCGCGGCCACGAGGGCCAGCCAGACACGGCCGGGCATGCGGCACCAGTAAAGTCCCAGGACCACATGCAGCAGTGTCATCGCAATGCAGAGGGCAAAAATGGCCGTCCAGAAGGGGTGTACAAGGAGGGAAAGCAGCAGCCCGCCTCCCTCCAACAGGGCCAGCACCGACAGAGGCGGCACGGCAAGTTCCATGAGCGCGCCGAGATAGCGGGCAACCCCGTCGCGCCCCATGGCCCGCAGCAGTGCCGGGACATAGCGGCGGGCCACCTCAAGGCGTCCGAATTCCCAGCGCCGCCGCTGTGCGTCGGCCTGGCGCCGGCCGGCGGGCATGTCTGAGCTGATTCGGGCATTCAGGTCAAACACGACCCGGCACCCTTCCAGCAGCAGGCGGACGCCAAACTCCACATCTTCGACAATCGAATGGGCCGGCCACCCGTGATGTTCCAGGAGCCCGCTTCGAAAGGCCATACCGTTGCCCTTCAGACCGGCACTCGCGCCCAGCCGGGCAAGGCCCGCTGGGCGCACGCAGTTGACCAGCGCAAAACTCGCCCCGGTCAGGGCGGTGCGCCAGTGCTGCTGCGGGTTGGCCACGCTGTTGTTGCCCTGCACGGCGTCCACGCCCGGCTCAAGCACGCGGCCTGCAATGGCGGCCAGAAAGTCGGGGTCGACCATGCTGTCGGCGTCGATGATTACCGTGACCGGATACTCCCGAAGCACCTCGGTGTGCTCGCGGAAACACCAGTCCAGCGCCTGCCCTTTTCCCCGGTTGTCCAGGTCGCTTCGTTCGAGCACCACGGCTCCTGCCGCGCGCGAAATCTCTGCCGTGTTGTCGTCGCAGTTGTCGGCGATGACATGGGCTTGGAAGAGGTTCTTGGGGTAGTTGGAGCGCGCCAGATATTCCAGTGTACGCCCAATCTGCAATGCCTCGTTGTGCGCGGGAATGACCACGGCGCAGCGGGGCAAATCCACCGTCACGGGGGGGAGGGGTCTTGGTCCGTAGGCCGCCACGGTGACAATGAGTAAATAGGCGCTCATAACCGCGCAGCCAAGCGCCACAGTGCATAACAGCAGATGAGCTGCCAAGAGAATCATGCCGCACCGCCTCTCGCCTGCGCGCCCAGACAGGCCACTTCACGCGCGAAGAGGTCGTGCATGGCCCTGCCGTTTGTTTCCATGTCGTACGCCTCCATGACCGCGAGGCGGCCTTTCCTGCCAAACTCGGCGCTCAGTTCAGCGTCGCCGAGCAGCAGCGCCATCTTGTCGGCGAGCGTGAGCCAGTCTGACGCAGGCGCGAGAAAACCGTTCACGCCGTCCTGAATCAGTTCGGGGATGCCCATGATGCGCGTGGATATGCACGGCACTTCCTTGGCCATGGCCTCCATCAGCACCACCGGCAGGCCCTCGGCAAAACTGGGCAGCACCATGAGGTCGGCGCGGTCCAGGTGGCTGTGCACCTGGTCCTGCCCAACGGCCCCCAGGAAGGTCACAAGATCGCGCAATTCAAGCCGCGCCGCCGCCTCTTCCAGGGCAGGACGCTCGGGGCCGTCGCCCAGAAAAGTGACGTGCAGCGGGACGCCGCGCTTTCGAAGCTCGTCGCAGGCCTGCAGGAGCACATACTGTCCTTTGGCCGAGACGAGCCGTCCCACGCAGACGACTTGGGGAACAGGGTTGTTCGGGACAGGGCGCGGACTGAAGGTGCGGATGTCCACGCCGCACCGCACGATGTGCAGTTTGGACCACTGACGGAATGCCGTCAGGCGCATGACCTGACTTTGGCAGAAGTGACTGATGCAGCGAACAAAGAGGGCCTTGTCGAGTTTTTCCGCGAGCAGGTTGGCCCCCTCGTCATTGAAAATGTCGGGGCCGTGGATGCTCAGACTAAAGGGGGCGGCCCCTGCATGGGCCGCGATCATCGCGGCCGTGGCGGGCGGGTTGCCAAAGTGCACGTGAAGGTGGCAGATACCCTCGCGGCGCATCCAGTCCATCAGCAGTCCCGCCTGCGCGAAATAGGCCGCAAGCTTGAAAAGGGGCAGGGACCCCATCTTTCGCAGGCACAGGGCGTAGCCCATTGCGCGAAAATAGCCGCGGGGCTGCAGTGCAAGCAGCCGCAAATGGGCCGCCAGCAACCGGGCATAGGAAGTGCTGTTGACATAATAGGTGCGGCCGCTTTCCTCACGCTCCTCGACGGTCATGCGGTCAAGGTCGCCGGGCAACCGTATGGACGCGGCTTTAACTTCCATGCCCAGCGCCCGCAAGGCCCGTATTTCACGAAATATGAACGTATGCGAAAGCGCGGGGTACACGCTTGACAAATAACCGACGGTCAAACCGTCCATAACGCACCTCCACGGACCGCAGGGTCCGTCTCGTTGGCTTGCATAGGTAACCCGGAGTGCGCCGTATGAATTCCTTTCATGTTCACTGCAGTGCCCTGGGGGCGACCGCGACAAACCTAAGATATGTATCGATTGTGCGGCGCGGCCCGTCATTCCGGGCTCCGGCGGTTCCTCTCAATATGGTCCTGGATGGCGCTGTACTTGGGCGCCTGCTCCGGGGCCTGGGTCATGGTTTCCAGGCTGCCCCATCGGCCCCACTTCGTATAATTCAGGCAGTTGAGATAGTGGACAAATATGCCCCCGCCCCGTGCCTTCCAGGCATTCAGATAGTCCGCGTAGACTTGGCGCATGCGCGGGTCGCGGTTTGCCTTGTCGAACAGGGCCGATAGGGCCTCGTTGTTCTCCGCGCCTCCGTGGCCGACCAGGGACTGCCCCCCCTCATAAGCGGCCAGCGCAAGGCCATACTTTCGCGAAAGCGCCGCGTTTGTGTCCATCCATGCGCAGACTTCGGGAAGCGAGTTTGTGTTGATGGCGCTGAACAGATCGTCCACCGTCATCCTCTGCGTGGCGGCCTGGTTCTCTGGGTTGCCAAAGTCGATGCCGATATAGGGCGCAATCGCCAGCACATCGGCCTGTTGGAAGGCCTTCATGTGCGTGATTTCCGCCTCGCCCAGGATCCAACCGGCGGCCTGGGTGGCCAGCACCCGCTTAAGTCGCTGTGTGCCGCCGAAGACCTCCGAGAATATGCCGAACATTTGCACGCTTCGCCGTGCGGTGTAACAGGCCTGCGCCGTGCGGGGGGCGGCATCCAGTTTGAGGGCCATCCCCTGCTGTCGCGCATAAGCCGCCTGCTCGAAACTTCCGTTCCACACCTCGTTCGAGTATTCAATATAAGCATGAAGATCCGGGGCCAGGCGGTCGCGCACGACCGTGGCGAACCGGCGCAGGTAGTCGTCCGTGGCCAGGTGGGGGAGGCAGAACCAGGGATCGGCGTGCAGGGTGCCGGCAAGGGCGCACATTACCTCTACAGGCACGCCTTTTTCCGTCCAGCGCGCGTCCCCGGTGGTCGGGCGCTCCTCCCAGTGCTGCTGTGTGGAATTGTTCGCGCTCATCCAGTCCATGAAACGCAGCACCTTGTAATTCCTGAGCGTCTTTAGAAATGCCGGATGGAACAGTAGCGTCCGGTAGGTCTTTTCAAAGGGCTCGAAATCGGCGTGGGGGCAGGATGTCGCGTCGGGCCACCACGAAAAGGGGTCCTTGGATGAGCCTCCGCCCGGCATGATCACGCGAATGTTGCGGAGGTAATTGGCCGGGTCGGTTTCGGTGATCCACAATTGCCAGCCGCCCTTGGACGCGTCCACTCGGACGACATCACGGCCCGCCGTGCCCGACACTTTTGCCGCCGCCCCCTGATAGCCCAGTGTGCCCGCGCCGTCATAGAGCACCACGTAGTCACCGTTCGGATAGCTTCCCTCCTGCGCCCAGAAAAGCAGGGTCTTGGCGCACTGACCCGGCAGCAGCGACGTTACCCAGCCGTGGGCATCGAGCGCGAGCGCTCTTGAATCCTGGAAGCTTTCCACCGTGCCCGATATCCATGCGCGGGAGGTCTTGAAACAGTCAAGGAAGGCCCATTCAGGACTCCAATCGGAGATTGGGCTGAGATTGGTTCCGACGACGGAACCGTCATTGGCATAGCGCGGACCGCTTGCCGCCTTTGGCGCCGTCTGACTGGTGGATGGGGCATCGGCACCAGAAATGCCGCAAAGAAGCACCACGGCAAGCAGGGTCGTCCACAGGCCCCGAAACGGTCGGGCTGCGGCATGCCGCGCAAGGATCGTCATCACAGCCGGTACTCCTCATGGTTTCCTGCCCCTTCCAATAAGCGTCCTTGGGAGCGGTTTATTCCTGCTCCTCTCCTACGGCCCATCCGGCCTGCATCATCTGCTGGGTTGGCCCGGAGGTAAAAAAAGAGGAACCCCGTCCTCCACTTTGGGAGAACGGGGTTCCCGGTCCGCTGGAAGCGACGCTTATCGATTGTTCTCGATGTACTGCTGGAGCGCGGTGTACTTTGGCGCCGTGCCCGGCGCCTGGTCAAGGCGCTCAAGAGTGCCCCAATAGCCCCACTTGCAGTTGTTCAGGCAGTTGAGGTAGTGGATGAACATGCCGCCGCCATAGGACTTCCATGTGTTCAGGTAGTTGGTGTAGACCTGAGCCATGCCCGGGTCGCGGTTGGTCGCGTTGTACAGCGCGGTGAGCGTGTCGTTGTTCTCCGTGCCGAAATAGCCCATCAGGGACTGTCCGCCCTCGTAGGCCACCATTTCCAGCCCGTATTTGGCCGCGAGCTTGGCGTTGGCGTCCATCCAGGTGTAGACCGTGGGCAGTTCGGTGCTGTTGATGGACGCAAGCAACTGCGCCACCGTCATGTTCTGCGTGGTCGGCGCATTGGCCGGGCTGCCGTACTCCGTGCCGAAATAGGGCGCGATGGCCAGCACGTCCGCGTGTTGATAGGCGTTGTTGGATGTCAGCTCCACCTCGCCCAGGTACCATCCGGCGGCCTGCGTGGCGAGCACGCGCTTGAGCCGCGACGTGCCGCCCAGCACCTGCTCGAATATGGAGAACATCTGGACGCTGCGCAGGCCCGTGAATTTCGACTCGGCGTAGTAGGCGTTTGTGTCAAGCCCGAGCGCCAGTCCCTGCTGCTGCGCGTACGCGGCCTGGCCGAACTGGCTGTTCCACACCTCATTCGAGTACTCGAGATAGGCGTGAAGATCCGGGGCAAGCTGGTCGCGGACCACGGTGGCGAACTGCGTCAGGTAGTCGTCGGTCGCCAGGTGGGGCAGGTTGAACCACGGGTCGGCATGAATCGTGTTCGCAAGGCTGCACATGATCTCCACGGGCACGCCCTTCAGGGACCACCGTGCGTCCGCCGGGGTGGGGCGATCCGTCCAGTTCGCCTGTTCGGAGTTGTTGGTGTCCATCCAGTCCATGAAGCGCAGCACCTTGTAGTTCTTGATGGTGTTCAGGAACATCGGGTGGAAGAACTGCGTCTGGTAGGTCTGCTCAAAGGACTTGTAGTCGCCATTGGGGCAGGTGGCGGCGCTGGCATACCAGGAGTAGGGGTCTTGCGCGGAGGAACCGCCCGGCATGATGACGCGGATGTTGCGGACGTAGTTGCCGGGGGTGGTCGTGGTAATCAGCAAGTGCCAGCCGCCCTGGGAGGCGTCCACATGCACCACATCGCGGCCCGCCGTGCCGGAGACTTTGGTCGCCGAGCCCTGGTACGCCAGGGTGCCGGAACCGTCGTACAGCACGATGTAGTCGCCGCTGGGAAAGGTGTTCACCTGTCCCCAGAACAGCAGTGACCTTGCCACCTGGCCCGACTGGAGCGAGGTGGGCCAGTTGTGGGCGTCCACCGGAATCGTTCTGGAGTCCTGGAAGGTGTCGGTCGTGCCGGAGATCCAGTCCCGCGAGGTCTTGAAGCAGTCCACAAAGGCCCACTCGGGACTCCAGTCAGAAATGGGGCTCAAGTTGGTGCCAGCAACCGAACCGTCATTGGGGTGGCTGGTGGTCGTTCCGCCCGTTGCCGTGGCCGTTCCGGTCAGCGCCACGGCGACGTTTCCGGACGGGTTGTTGGAGGCGATCGTGAGTGTGCCTGTCCGCGTGCCCGTTGCCGTCGGCTTGCACGCAAGCGAAACAGTCGCGGTGGCGCCCGCCGCAATTTGCAGCGGCAGGACCGGTGCGGTCAGGGTGAAGTCGGCGACGTTCGCGCCCGACAGCGCCAGGGAAGTGACGCTCAGGGTCGCGGTGCCCGCATTCTTCAACAGAAGCGCCGCGTCGGCGCACTTCGTGCCCACCACGACACTGGGAAAGGCGACGGCTGTCGGTGACGCCTGCAACAGCGGCTGCGCCGCCGTGCCGGAGCCCGACCCGGTCAGCGGCAGCACGGTCTTGACCGCCGGGTCATTGGAGGTGACTTCAATCTGGGCATTGGCCGCCCCGGCGGCCGCCGGCGTGAAGGTCACGGTGAAGCTAACCGATACGCCCGGTGCCAGTGTGTACCAGTCCGCATCGTTTGACGTGAACGCGGCGGCCTGGGCGCCGGTGATCTGGATGCTGCTGGTCTGCAGGGTCTGTGTGCCGGTGCTCAGGATGGTGAAAGTTTTCGAGGCGCTTTGCCCAATGGCAACGGCACCAAAATCAAGGGACGCGGGCGAAAGCTGTGCCTTGGGTGCGGCTGCCGCCGTGCCCTGGCCCGCAAGGGGCACCGTCACGGTGCCTGCGGGGTTGTTGGACCCGACGGTGAGGGTGGCGGTGCGCGCGCCCGTGGCGGTCGGCTTGCACAGCACGGAAACATTCGCGGACGCACCCGCCGCGATTTGCAGCGGCAGCGTGGCCGGAGACAGGATGAAATCGCCCACGTTGACGCCGGTCAGGCAGAGTGAGGTGACCGTGAGCGCAGCGGTGCCGGTGTTGCCCAACTGCACGGTGGAGACCGCGCTGGTCGCGCCCACAGTGACATTGCCGAAAGTGACGGAGGTCGGCGACACGGTCAGGTTCGGGGCGATGCCCTGGCCCGTGAGGGGCACCGTCACGGTGCCTCCGGGATTGTTGGAGCCAATGGCAAGGGTGGCGCTGCGCGCGCCCGCCGCGGTCGGCTTGCAGGCCAGGGACAGGCTTGCAGAGGCACCTGCGGCAATTTGCAGCGGCAGCGGGTTTGCGGAGAGGACGAAATCCCCGATGTTTGCACCGGCCAGTGTCAGTGAACTGACGCTGAGGGCGGCGGTGCCGGTGTTGCTCAACGTCACGGTCGAAGCCGCACTGGACGTGCCCACGGCGATATTGCCGAAGGAAAGAGATGCAGGCGAGACGCTCAGATTCGGGGCAGTCCCCTGGCCCGTGAGGGCCACGGACACGGTGCCGCCGGGGTTGTTGGAGCCGATGGCGAGGGTGGCGCTGCGCGCGCCTGCGGCGGTCGGTTTGCACGTCAGGGAAACATTCGCGGACGCGCCCGCTGCGATTTGCAGCGGCAGCGTGGTGGCGGCCAGGAGGAAGTCGCCCGCGTTTGCACCGGCCAGTGTCAGTGAACTGACGCTGAGGGCGGCCGTGCCGGTGTTGCTGAGTTTCACGGTCGAGGCCGCGCTGGCCGCGCCCACGGCGACATTGCCGAAGGACAGGGAGGCCGGTGAGACGCCCAGGTTCGGGGCGGCAGCGGTGGTCTGGCCGGTCAGGGCAATGCCCACGGTCCCCCGGGGATCATCCGAGGTGACCATGAATGAGGCGGCGGCCTTGCCCGCAACGGTCGGCTTGTAGGTCACCGTAATCGTGACAGGCCGACCCGGGTTCAGCGTGTACCAGTCCTGATCGTTCGAGGTAAACTGGCCCGCCTGCACGCCTGTGATTTTGATCAGGCTGGTGTGAAGCGCGGTCGTGCCGTTGACACCAAGCACCACACAGGCGCTTGCCGTCTTGCCGACCGCCACGGTGCCAAAGTTGACACTCGACGGTGATATGGTTAAGGCGCTTTGCGTGGCCGCGCAGGCCGGGAGGCCGGCGGCGAAAAGGAAAAGAACCACGGCCGTGGCAAGCAGGGTGCGCCACAGGGGAATAGGGTGGTTGATTGAAACTGTTCTGTTCAGCATATGGAGACTCCATGGTGGGTTCTTGAACGACAGATGCTCCTCGGAAGAGTCTCATCCCGCAAAACGTAGGTGGATGCGAGTCACGCGTTTTGCGAAGGCGGGCGATACTGCCCGCAGCCGGTAACTGCGGGAAGTACATTTGTGAACTGGGGATTAAACTGTTGCAGTGTGCCGTGGGGATGGCGGAACTTGCCTGTGACCTTTGCTATGCTGGCGACGTCTGCCTCCCATCTTTCAGCGCACTAGCTGTCGGTGATGGGAGTGCTGCCCTTGAAGCGGTGGCTGTTCCAAGACCCCAAATTTCCATGCCATGGGGAAGGGCTGCGGCCCGTGGGCGAATACATGTCCAATGTCTCACACTGACGCAGTGCTTTACAGGAGGTCAATCCCTTTCTTCCGTTCCACTTAGGGTGGAGGCGCAGTCTGGACCCGTCAAAAACGGACACCCTTTGGACTGTGCCTGTGTGCCTGTATATCCTATTTAACCCGTTTGACAACAATGGGTTGTGACCATACGGGGCAGTCGGCATGGATTTTGCCTGATGCAGGGAAGAGAAAAGCACACCCTGATGGGCGGGACCAACATTAGCGCGTTGGAGCTTGCGTGACAGGGGTGGCGATGGAGTATTTGACCACATAGTGAAACTCCTCAGAGTCAGCAACAAGGCACACTGACAGTGCAACGAGTCTCACTTCGCAGAGCGTCGGTGGATGCGAGTCACGCACTTTGCGAAGGCGGGCGGCCTGCGCGAAGCCAAAAGCTTCGGACAGGCCTGTATAAACTATATTTCTGCATCGGCGCGGAGCGCAGGATTGCAGGTTTTCCGGTGGCGGATTAGACAGGACATTTTGCGCAGGCAGGAAGGTTTATTGGGCCTGACCGACTTTGCGCACATCAATTATACACGAGAATTGGGAAAAGTCCAGTCGTGAATGCTTTTTTGTGCCATCAATGCCGTTCTTTATTCCCGAATCATCCCGCTTCTTTCAACAGAGCGGCATTCTTGGGGGAAACGGCGTGTGTCGGCGGAAGGAGGCAGAATGACTGAGTATGCTCAAATCAGTGCGACCGTGCCGGACTGGAAACGCGAGGCGCTGCTGCGGTGGTGGGACCCGGGACGGCAGTTGCTGCGCTGCATAAGACGCTATCAATACTGGCGCTCGAAAGGGGGGGGGCTCTGCACGTTACCCCGCAAATACCAGGTGCTGATGCACCATTTCTGGAGCGCCGTGTCGGGCGCCGATATCCCACTCAACTCCCATGTCGGCGGGGGCTTGGAACTGCCCCACCCCAATGGTGTTGTCATCCATCCCGAGGCGCTGATCGGACCCAACTGCATCATCTTTCAGCAGGTGACGGTTGGGACGCGCGAAGGTGGTCCCCAGGTGCCGTGCATCGGCGGTGAAGTGTCCATCGGGGCGGGAGCCAAACTGCTCGGGGGGATACGGATAGGGGATCATGCCCGCATCGGGGCCAATGCCGTGGTGCTGTGCGATGTGCCCGACCACGCCGTCGCCGTGGGAATCCCGGCCAGAATCATCCAGCCTCGCGAAGGCTGAACAGGTCCGTTGCTCCGGCGGCTATTTGCGATCCCCGTACTGGCGCTGATAATACTCGCGGAATTCACCCGACTTGATGGGGCGCCACCACCACTCGTTCTCCTGGTACCACCGCACCGTGGCGTTGACGCCGTCATCCCAGGCGGTCTTCGGCACCCAGCCAAGCGCATGCAGCTTTGAACCGTCGATGGAGTATCGCAGGTCATGGCCAATGCGGTCGGCCACGGGCCTGACCAAGTCCTCGCCCCGGCCCGTCAGTTCCAGAATGCGCCGGGTCAGTTCAATGTTTTTGCGCTCGTTCCCGCCGGGAACGTTGTATGCGTGGCCTGGTGTGCCGTGCCGCAGCGCGCAGTCGATGCCCGCGCAGTGGTCGTCCACGTACAGCCAGTCGCGCACATTGCGGCCGTCGCCATAGAGCGGCAGCGGCTCGCTGTCTATGGCGTTGGTCACGAAGAGCGGCAGCACTTTCTCGGGGTACTGGAAAGGGCCGTAGGTGTTGGAGCCGCGCGTGATGACCACCGGCAGGCCGTAGGTCTCGAAGTAGGCCGTGCCGAACAGCTCACTGCCCGCCTTGCTGGCCGCATAGGGATTGCGCGGATGGAGCGGGTCGCTCTCCTTGAAGGAGCCGTCCTCCCGGCTGCCGTAAACTTCGTCTGTGGAGACCAGCAACACGCGTCCCACCTTCAGCTTGAGCGCCTGCGCCAAAAGGGTGTTGACCCCCTCCACATTTGTGCGGATGAAGTCCGACGCGCCCATGATGCTCCTGTCCACGTGGCTCTCGGCGGCAAAGTTCACCACGGCGTCGCAGTCGGCCATCGCCGTGCCGAGCGTCTCCCCGTCGGCGATGTCGCCCTGTACAAAAGTGTGCCGCGCCGGATCCGCGCCGCGCAGATTGTTCAGATTGCCCGCGTAGGTAAGCTTGTCATAAGTGACCACGTGGGTGTCCGGATAATCGCGCAGCGTGTTGCGCACAAAGGCCGAGCCGATGAACCCCGCTCCGCCGGTGACCAGTATTCTTTTCATGCGTGTTTCTCCCGCCGTTCAATGTAATGCGCCAGCGCATCCCGCCAGGTTCGCGGTGTGCGGCCGGTGGCTTTGGTGTATTTTTCCGTCGACAGCACGGCGCGCGCGGGCCGCCGCGCCGCCGTGGGAAATTCGGCCGCGGGGCAGGGGTGCACCGGTATGCTGATCCCGGCCAGTTCGAGCGCCGCCCGCGCAAATTCAAAACGTGAACAGGACCCGCCGTTGACAAAGTGATAGGTGCCCGGCGGGGCTGTCCCGCAGAGTGCCAGGGTGGCCTCGGCAAGGTCCAGCGTGTGCGTGGGGCTTCCAACCTCATCGGAGACCACCCGCAGTTCAGGCCGCGTTTTGGCCGCCGCCAGAATCTTCTCCACAAAGTTGTTGCCGCCGGGCCCGTAGAGCCAGGCCGTTCGGATGATGTGGTGTTTCGGATTCTCTGACCGGGTGGCCGATTCGCCCAGGAGCTTGGTTCTCCCGTACATGCTCAGCGGCACCAGGTCAGGAAAGGCAGCCTCCTCGGTGTAGGGTGTGTCACTCGTTCCGTCGAACACAAAATCGGTCGAGTAATAGATCACCCCGGCGCCGATGGCCGCCGCGGCGGCTGCCGCATGGCCGGCCCCGGCCGCATTGCTCCGCAGCGCAAGTTCGGGCTCCGATTCGGCCCGCTCCACGTCGGTGTAGGCCGCGGCGTTGATTACCAGTTCGGCCCGCGCGGCGGCCACCGCCTCAAACACCCGGCGGCGGTCCGTGATGTCCAATTCAGGCAGGTCGCAGCCCGTCACCTGGTGCTTAGCGCCAAGGCGGCCTTCCAGTTCGCGCCCAAGCTGGCCCCGAACGCCCAAAATAAGAACGCGCATTATCGGCAACTCCTCAATTCACCGCCCCTTCGCATGTCAGCACGGTTGCCCCATGATCATTCATCATGCAGTGGCGTGTTCGGGTTCCCACAAACGGTGGGCCAGCTCCGTCAGCGAAGGGGCACTGCGATCCCGGTCGGACAGGAGCGGATTGGACAGGGGCCAGGGAATGCCGAACTCCGGCTCGTTCCATGCGATGGAAAACTCGTCGTCGGGGCGGTAGAAGTCGGTGCATTTGTACTCAATCTGCGCAACGCCGCTCAACACGCAAAAGCCATGGGCAAATCCGGGCGGAACGAAGAACTGCCGGAAATTGTCGGCCGATAGCCGGACGGACACATGGCGGCTGAAAGTCGGGGAACCGCGGCGGACATCCACGGCCACATCGAAAATCTCCCCTTCAATCACCCGGATGAGTTTGCCCTGCGGATGCTGGAACTGGCCGTGAAGTCCGCGCAGGGTGTTCTTCACGGACTTGGATTGGTTGTCCTGCACAAAGACCGCATCGATGCCGCCCTTGCGGTATTTGTCGGCATGGTAGGACTCGACGAAAAAGCCGCGGGCGTCGCGGTGAACATCGGGCTCTATGATGATTGGGCCCTTGATGTCGGTGGTTAGGAAATACATGGCCAAAAAGCTCCAAGAGTTAAAGTGTCAGACAGTGGCCGTCCGGGAGCCCCTAAGGGAACGGCCCAAACGTGCGTCCGTGCAAAGAGCGGCGGTGTCGTCGTGATCCGGGTCATGTTGCAATCACCCGCCGTTTCAGCAAACCCCGCAGATAGCCCGCATAGGCGCTCTTGCCCATGCGGTCACAAGCCTGCTCCACTTCCTTTTCACCGATCCAGCCGCTGTTCCAGCCTATTTCCTCCAGACAGGCAATCTTGAGGCCCTGCCGTTCTTCTATGGCCTGCACAAACTGGCCCGCCTCCATGAGGCTGCGGTTGGTGCCCGTGTCGAGCCAGGCCACGCCGCGCCCCAGCACGCTCACGTCGAGTTTTCCCTGCTCCAGGTAAACCCGGTTGAGATCGGTTATTTCCAGTTCGCCGCGCGGGCTGGGCGTGAGCGTCTTGGCTATGTCCACCACCTCGGACCCGTAGAAATACAGGCCTGGCACCGCATAAGAACTTTTCGGTTGGGCCGGTTTTTCTTCGAGGCTGATGGCATGGCCTTCACCGTCAAACTCAACGACGCCATAGCGCTCGGGGTCGCTCACATAATAGGCGAAGATGAGCGCGCCCGTTTTCAGCTTGGCCGCCTCGTGGAGGTTTCGGGTGATGCCGTGACCGTAGAAAATGTTGTCCCCAAGCACTAGGCTTACGGGGGCGTCGCCGATGAACTTCTCGCCTATGAGAAAGGCCTGTGCGAGTCCGTCCGGGCTCGGCTGCTCGGCGTAGCTCATTGAGATGCCCCACTGCGCCCCGTCTCCCAGCAACCGGCGAAACATGGGCAGATCGTGCGGGGTCGAGATCAGCAGAATGTCACGGATGCCCGCGATCATCAGCGCGCTCAGCGGGTAGTAGACCATCGGTTTGTCGTAAACCGGCAGGAGCTGTTTGCTCACCGCCACGGTGAGCGGATGCAGCCGAGAACCGGCTCCGCCCGCAAGCACAATACCCTTCACGTCAGGTCTCCTTTCCCGCGGACGGTGACCAGGCGTCCCGTCCGCATGTGGGGCAGCGTGGGAGGCAATGTGCTGAACGCACCGCCACGCTGTTCCCGACTGCATGAAACAAGAGGGACCTCCCGGCTCATTCCCTCTTGTTTTCGAATAAACATCCAAAAGAGGTGAAAGTGATGCAAGCCGAGCCGGGCCTGTTCGGAATCAAACAGGGATTGCTCATACCACTCACCAGAGGTGTCAACGCACTCTTCCCATCCAGTCACGGGGACTCAAAAAGCAGTGGTCAGTGTTAAGGCACAAGCGAATGCGGGCTAGGAAATAGTTTCCGGTTGCTTGACGCGTGTCTTGAATGCGCATTCCGAAATATTCACATGCAGGGCGCCAGGAAATGCTGGTGCCAAGACAGGAGAGCGAGCTTATGGGCACCGCTGAGAGGGCCGCGACTGGCGCGAACGGAAGAAAACCCCGGATGCGTTTCTGGGCTGGAATTCTGTTCTCGGCAGGCTTTTCAGCAATCCTGGCAATGCTCGTTCTGGAGGGTGCCGTGCGGCTGTTGTGGCCGCAGCGGCCCTATGAGGACTGGGTGGCCCCCGATGCCCGCTATGGCCACCTCTACAAGGCCAATCAGCATTCACAATACCCCTTTCCCGGAAGCGATTTTGTGATGGATTTGCGCATCAACTCCCTCGGATTTCGCGACGATGAACCGGATCCGCCCGTGGCCGGAGGCAAAACCGTCCTGTTCGTGGGGGACTCCTACACCATGGGCTTTGCGCTGGACCTGGAGAGCCGCTTTGACCGCAGGCTCGCGCGGTTGTTCAAAGAGAATGGCCGGGAGTTCCGGTTCATAAACACCGGGGTGGATGGATGGGGCACAGTGCAGGAGACACGTTATGCGGAGGACCATTTCGACACGCTGCGTCCGGATATTGTGGTCCTGACCTTTTGCGAGAACGATGCTTACGACGATGCAACTTTCCTGGCAAGAGGGGGACCCACACCGGTCGAAACCCGTCCCGTCCGGCTCTTCCTGCAGACGCACTCCCATCTCTACAGATTCGCCTATGGCCTGCAGTGGATGTGGCAGCATAGGAATGAGGTGAAAGAGTTGGGCCGCAGCCAAAAGCCCGACGGCGTGACCGACCCCGCTGACGCCATCACCATCCCCGAGGACCTGTGGCGGCAGTCGCTGCAGCGACTGCGCGAATTCCACGCGAGTCTCCTGAAATACAATCCCAACGCGGTGCTGATTGTCCAGGCAACGTCCCCCACAAGCGCCGACGTGCGCGCCCATTTGTCTTCGTTGGACAACGGGACCAGTCTATGCTATGTCGATCTCGGCGGTCCGGTCAGTGCCCTGCCCGTGAAAGAGCGGCGGCTCCCACATGATCCCCATTGGAGCGCCAGGGTGCATGAATTAAGTGCCCGCGCCCTGTATGAGCGTATCGCCAAACTTCCACCCACGCTGGGAAATGCTCAGAAATGACAGGGGTGTTTGCCTTGACACAAACGTCCCGCGCCGTTGGCAGTGATATAGCGGCATTGTATGACCTGCAAGACTATTACACGGGGAAGAACAGGTGTCAGATTTCGGACAGGCGCGGAAAGCCTTCCAGGCTGAGGTGGGCGGCATGATGCGGAAATGTTCTTGCATCACAGCCTGTTTAACGATCTATTGTTCGTGACTATGTTATCCCGGGTGGGATGAGAGCATGAGCATATCGGAATAAGGTGCCAGCCTGACCATGAATGAGCCGCTGCGAAGCATCAAGGTGTTGATAAGCGTCGTTTACTGGGTGCTGTTCTTATCCTGGCGCGATGCGCTGGGATGGGCGGGGCTCCTGCGGCGACCACGGTGCGTTGTGCTTCTTTACCACGGCGTGCAGCGGGGGGAGCGCGAACAGTTTGAATGGCAAATGCGCCTGCTGCTCAAGGTCGCACGCCCTGTCCGGCTGGATTCGGGCGGCAGGTTGGAAAACACATCGAAGCATGCTCCCGGTGGGGGGCGTCCTCTCTCCGGTCTCGGCGTGGCGGTTACCTTTGATGACGGCTTCGTGTCCGTGGCAGAAAATGCCCTGGAAGTGCTTGCACGGTTAAATATCCCGGCCGTCATATTTATGCCCGTCGCCTCGATGGGAAAGACGCCGGGATGGTGCGCGGGACCGGATTCAGACAAGCGGATCATGACGGAGGAGCAGCTTAAAGCGCTCCCGGCCGATCTGATTTCAATCGCCTCGCACAGCATCACCCACCCCCATCTGCCCGAGGTGGACAGCGACACGTTGATATGGGAAATGACCCACTCGCGTGAACGGCTTGAGGCCATGACCGGAAAACCCGTGCGCCTCTTCTCTTACCCCTTTGGAGAATGGTCCTCCCGTGAGGAGCGCGCCGCCCGTGAGGCGGGCTACGAAAAGACTTTTACCATAGAACCGGTCCCTTCATTGCTGGATGCGGGCTCGCCTGTGGGGCGGGTTTGTGTGGAGCCGGGAGATGGACCCATTGAGTTCAGATTGAAACTTCTGGGGGCGTACCGGTGGATGCCCTGGGCGTCCCTGCTCAAGCGTGTGTTGAAGAAAAATGCAGCCGCCCTCTTCGGGCGCCAGGAACAGGCACTCCTCGACGGCAAAGTTACACGGACCGCTTCAGACGGCTAGCGCCTTTTCCCATTCCGGGGCGTGTCCTTTGGGACTCGGAGTGCGAAGCAGGAGATGGGCACCGTTCAGTGTGTTGATGTTGCCAGCCGCGGCGAACGCGGATATAGGATTACGGACGGCATGAAGATATCGGTTGTTCAAGGTGAGGACATTGACGCCGGGCATATAGGGTCGTGGCGCCGGGTCCAGGCGGAAAACCCGCTGCTGGCAAGTCCCTTTTTCGCCCCGGAATTCACGCAGGCCGTGGCCGATGTGCGTGACGATGTGCGCGTCGCCGTCCTTGAGGACCATGGGAGTGTCGCTTTCTTCCCGCATCAGCGGAACGGTGTGCATGGTCGGCCTGTGGGTGGCCCGCTCTCTGACTACCAGGGAATCATCGCGCGCGACGATGCCTGGATTGACCCGAAGGCACTGTTGCGCGCCTGCAAACTCCATGTGTTCGAATATGACCACCTCTTGGCTGCGCAGCGAGCCTTCGTTCCAGGACACAGGCACTACGGGCCTTCCTACGTAATCAGTCTCGAAAGCGGGTATGACGCATTCTTCCAGGCCAAGAAGGCCGCCCATGTCATGGAAATCCGGACCGCAGGACGTCATCAGCGCGCTATGGAGAATGAATTGGGGCCGCTTCGCTTTGTCCCGCACAGCACGGACCCTGCCATTGTCGAACAGCTCCTGCGGTGGAAACGCCAACAGTACCGGGACACGCAGGTGGCCGATGTGTTTGCCGTTCCATGGTCGCGCAGGCTCTTGTACCGGATCATTGAATCCCAGGCGCCCTCATTTTCCGGAATGCTGTCGGCACTGTACGCAGGCGACACGTTGGTGGCCGCCCACCTCGGCATGCGCACGCCTTCCGTCTGGCACTATTGGATTCTTGCCTACGACCATGCGCACGGGCGCTATTCGCCTGGAACGCTCCTGCTGCTCGAAATGCTGCGCCACGCGGACAGCGTGGGCATCGCCCAGTTTGACCTGGGGAAAGGCTATGCCCCGTACAAAGAGAAACTCCACACCGGCACCATCCCGCTGGCGGAAGGGTTTTGTGAACGGCCCTCGCTCACGGGCGCGCTTCACCATGCGCGCATGCGGGCGAAAGAGTGGATCCGGCAGTCGTCCCTGCATCCCGTGGCGCGAACGCTGGCTCGGCGCCTGGAAAAGCGGCTCAATCATGGATAGCCGCAGGCCGCTTGGCACCCGGATAGCGCACGCTTTCAACCCGCGCGCTGAAGCGACCGTTGCCGTGGGCGGTTGCGGTGTTTTCACCGTTGCGGCACCTGGATACAAACGGGGCTCCTCAATGCCCCGGAGGATGGACGGATGAATTCAATGCGCGCGCGTTGGCGCAATATCGTGCTGCTTGCGAAACAGTTCCGGTTTCGTGAAATCGGACAGAAACTTGCGCATCGTGTCTACTACAACAATTACTCCTACTGTCTGCGCCGTGATTTGCAAATTCCCTTTCCGGCACCTGAAGCGAAGATTCCCATCATCATCCGCCGGCTTGAACAGGGTGACATCACCAAACTGTTCGCCAATGTGGCGGACCTTCCGGCGTCCGATCAGGCCGACCTTTACTCCCGGCTGGACTTTTGGAACGCGAAGGTCCCCACCTGCTACGTCGGGGTCGCCGAGGACGGGGCGCCTACCTATATCCAGTGGTTGATGGGTCCGGAGCAAAACGAGAAGATTCAGGCCTTTTTCAACGGCACCTTTCCCGTGCTGGCACCCGATGAGGCCTTGTTGGAAAATGCGCTGACGCCGGCGGCGTTTCGGGGAAAAGGCATCATGCCCTCGGCGATGGCGCGCATTGCCGAACAGGGCACAACGCTCGGCGCGCGGTACGTGCTCACCTTCGTTGAGCAGCACAACATTCCATCGCTCAAGGGATGCAAGAAGTCCGGTTTTCTTCCGCACCTGATCCGTCATGAACAGTGGTTCCTCTTTCGCCGTTCACTGATCTTTACGAAGCTTCCCGAGGGCACACCCTATCCATTTGACGCGGAAGCAGTGGTGCGCGAAGGCGCCTGAGAGGCTGGGGCGGTCATCCGTCGGGGCTGCGCGGGTAGCTGTGCATGGGGAGCGGGTTTTCTGCAGGCGGCTCTGGTTGCTGACTATGCTGCCGGTCAAGCGTTGCCAATACGCTGCAAGTCTGCTGGAGCGGCCCTTTCGTATGTTGGGTGTCGGCCCAGATTCGCGACACATCGCCCCCGCATCACTTTGGCCCTGTCTGCGTCAAGATGTGGACACCCATTATCTGCCCCTCCCAACCCTTGAAACCGCCACAAGTGCCGAAGCAGATGGAGTTTGTGAACCACGTTCGTTTACGGCACACATCTTGCTCTGCCTTCAAGACAGTTAGGCGACAGTGACAACAGGCACCCATGAGCGGGAACTCTGTTGCTGTCGGAGAGTGCTTGAAGCGCATACAGTCGGTGATTATCCAGTGTGGCGGGGCAATCAAAGGTCTTCACGCTGCCGGCAATCATCATGAAAGGAATTCAGCAATGAATCTGCAACTGAACCATACGCAGCGCCAGGACGAGAACCTGCCGCATATACTGATAGTCGGTGCCAATGAGCGCGCCGGTCACCTGGTGAAGTCTCTTCGGGAAAAGCTTTCCCCTGGATGTCTTATTGAGGGGTTTGTCGACGACGACCTTGACCGGCGGGAGTTTTTGGAAGCGCACGGAGTGCCCTGCCTGGGTCCCATTGCCGCCCTTGAACACCTGATGATTGACCGGGTCATCGACTGCGTGTACGTGTGCCTTCCACTGCGTTCCGCCTACGACAAGGCGGAGGGTGTGCTGAACCTTTGTGAGGAGGCGGGTGTGCCTGTGCACATGGTGGCCGACTTCCTTCCGTTGCCCGGCGGCACGGGTGCGACATGGTGCATGGTGCCCGAGAATTCCATGGACTTTGTTGAAGGTCCCCAGCGCAATCCGTCCCCGGCACTGAGTTCCGTGCGGGGCGGGGCGCTGACGCCCTTCCTCACGGCACTTTCCGCCGTCTTCTTTGGGTTGATATCAGGAATGCTGCTCTTTTCCCAATAGCCGAACGATGAATGCCCGTGGCCGCCTTTGCCGACCGGTATGAGTCATGGGCGGCGGCCGACGAAGGAGAACACAGATGATGATTCGCAAAAGGCGTGCATTGGACAGCCTGCTGAGCCAGGCGGTCGCGGTTGGGGACCTTGCGGGCCTCGCCCTGGTGTATGCTGCAGCCGTGTTCATGACTCTTCCCGGGCCCTTTGGACGCGCGATATCGGCGCACTGCCTTCACCTGCTCCTGCTTGGCGGGTGCTGGCTGGCCGTCACGGCCGGGCGCGATTACTGGCGGGTGCGAAGCCTGGAGGAAATGCCCGCGTTCTCACGGGCGCTGCTGCTGAATGCCGCCCTTGCGGCGGGGTGCAGCGCGCTGCTCATGCGGTTCTTCTCCCGCGAGGGGCTGGAACCCGGCTTTCTGTCGGCGTTTTACGGGGGCGGCATCGCGGCAATCGCGTCGGTGCGGCTCTTGATGCTGGCCGCGACGGCCGTCCTTCACCGGGCGGGGTGGCTGCGCCGCAATGCGCTCGTCATCGGCGCAAACGAGAGAACCGCGCGGTTGCTGCAGCGCATCCGGCACGGGCGCGAATACACCGTAATCGGCGTGCTCGATGACGACGCCCAACGCGGCGCGGAATTCTGCGGCAACGGCACGGCCTATCTCGGCGCCTGTTCCGCGCTGCCTGCGGTCCTGCGGGAAAACGCCATTGACGATTTGTTCGTCGGGTTGACCCTGCGGTCCAATTTTGAGACCATCCAGGAAATCGGCCGGGAGGCGGAACAGGGCGGCCTGGTGGTCCACATGCTGGCCGATCTGTTCAAGTCGCACCATGCCTGGAACGGTGAAACAGTGGCGGACGACATGGCCATGCTTTCACTCTCTCCCGTCACGGAAAGCCGGGTTGCGCTGGCGATGAAGCGAGCCGTTGACTTCATTGGCTCCTCGCTGCTTCTGGCCGCATTGTCACCGCTGTTTCTTCTGGTTGCCATCATCATAAAGCTCGACTCAAAAGGGCCGATTTTCTTCTTCCAAGAGCGGGCCGGCCGCAACCAGCGCCGTTTCAAGATGGTCAAGTTTCGCTCGATGGTGGCGAATGCCGAGGAACTTCGCCGGGCGCTGGAAGCGCAGAACGAGGTAAAGGGCAATGCCTTCAAGATAAAGAGAGATCCCCGTGTGACACGCGTTGGCGCGTTCATGCGAAAGCACAGCATCGATGAGTTGCCCCAGCTCTTCAATGTCTGGAAGGGCGAGATGAGCCTCGTCGGGCCCCGTCCCGCGGTGGCGGCGGATGCGGGAAAATATACCCTGGGGGAACGGCGGCGTCTCAGTGTCAAACAGGGCATGACCGGATTGTGGCAGGTGAGCGGCCGCCACAGCCTCTCCTATGAGGAATGGCTGCGCCTTGACCTTGGCTACATAGATTCCTGGAGCCTGTATCAGGACTTCATCATCCTGCTCAAGACCTTTCGGGAGGTTGTTCAGGGCAAGAATGCGGGGTGACGGGTTTCTGAATGCACCACATCCGGCGGAACGCCCTGCCGCAACAATGCGGGCAACACGGGTTTAACGGTCAGAAGTGACGTCATTTCGCCACTTCTGACCGTTCTCTTTCGGACACCCATTGGAATACATGCACCCACCACCGCGTTCTGTTGTGTGTTGTAAACAATTGAAACGGTGTGTGAACCCCGCGGGCACCGCTGGGTTGTTTCCGGCTTTGGGCAGTGCGTCCGCCGTGACATTGGGTCAGGCAGACCACTCCCGTTACATTGCGGATAGCATTCCCCGGCATCGAGCGGGCGGATGATTACGTCCGCACTTCCCCGCGAACCGGGGAAACTTCCATGAGCGATATAATTTCACCTGATCTTCCCGTGCTGCTGGTGGACGACGATTCGGCGGCGCTGAAGGCCAACGAACGCGCCCTGGCCTCTGCGGGAATCACCAATATCCTGCCCTGCCAGGATCCCCGGACCGTTCCCGATCTCCTCCGCTCCCAGGACTTCTCGCTGGTGCTGCTTGACCTCTGCATGCCGCGCCTGTCCGGCGAAGACCTGCTGCCCAGCATCGTCAACATCCGGCCCGAGGTGCCCGTGGTCATCGTGACCGCATCCAACGAGGTGGACACGGTGGTCCGGTGCATGAGGGCGGGCGCCTATGACTACCTGCTCAAGCCGGTCGAGCGCGCCCGCCTTATCCCGGTTGTTCGCCGCGCCATCGAGCTGCGCTACCTGCGCAGCGAAGTGGACATCCTTCGGGACAGCCGCCATGACGGCGTGCTCAAGTCTCCGGAGGCCTTTTCCAGCATTGTCACCAACAACGCCGAAATGCTTGCCATTTTCCGCTACTGTGAAAGCATCGCCAAAAGCCTCTGGCCCGTGCTCGTGACGGGGGAAACCGGTGTTGGAAAAGAGTTGATCGCCCGCGCCATTCACACCCTGAGCGGGCGCACCGGGGCCTTTGTCGCCGTCAACGTGGCGGGCGTGGACGACAATGTTTTTTCCGACACGCTTTTCGGTCATGTGCGCGGGGCCTACACCGGTGCGGAGGAACCCAGAAAAGGGCTCATCGAGCAGGCGGCGGGGGGCACGCTGTTCCTGGACGAAATAGGCGACCTTCCGCAGTCGTCGCAGGTGAAGCTGCTGCGCGTGATCCAGGAGCATGAGTTCTATCCGCTTGGCTCCGATGCGGCCAAGAAGACAAATGCCCGGCTCGTCTGCGCGACCAACACCGACCTTGACGCAGTGCAGGCATCGGGGCATTTTCGCGCGGACCTCTACCAGCGGGTGAAGACCCATCAGGTCCATGTGCCCGCATTGCGCAAACGCCCCGATGACATTCCCATACTGCTCGACTATTTTCTCGAAAAGACCGCGGCGGAACTGCACAGAAAGAAGCCCTCGCCCCCGAAGGAACTGCACACGCTGCTGGCAACCTACGCCTTCCCCGGGAATGTGCGGGAACTGGAAAGCATGGTGGTCGATGCGGTCGCCAACCATGAGTCGCACATCATGTCCATGGCGGTCTTTGAGTCGCACATTGGCCTCACCCACCCGGCGGACGGCCGCGTGTCAGGAAACGGAAATGGGGAAAGCCCCTATGCCTCCCTCGACTGGCTGCCCACGCTGGCCCATTCAAACGACCTGCTCATCGAAGAGGCCATGCGCCGTGCCCAAGGCAACCAGACACTGGCCGCCCGACTGCTGGGCATCTCCAGGCCCGCGCTTAACCGCAGACTGAACGAAGCTCGGCGGTAGGCGTTCGCCATTGTTATGTCCGTCGCCGGCACCCACCCATATCCGGCCGGGCAAGCCTGCCTGCCAACACCCATTCACCGCATATTCAGCAACGCTTTGCACACGTCGCTAAGTTTGTATCGGCGTGCCTGGAGTTACAGGCTCCAGACACGCCGCCCGCCGTCGCAAAGCGCGTGACTCGCAACCACCGACGCCCTGCGAAGTGAGAATCTTGGCACTCCAGCAGTGCCATGTTATTGCCTCTTTGGAGCGCTGCCGCATGTCAGGACGGACAGCGTCTCATATCCTCTGGGGAAGGAGAATCCTCCAACACGTTGTGGCCGCATTACAGCGGTCTCTTTTCGCTGTTTGAGAGCAAGAGACATGCCACCGCTGCGTTCCTGTATAAGTCCTCTCCAATGGCTGTCCGGCACATTCTGGTGTCCTGACAGGCACATCCAAAGGATGTCAGATTCTGGGGGCAGATAACGGACACATTGCATAAGTCGCACATAACGGAGCACTTGCGAAAGTGTGCGGCAACGCACGTTGTCTGTTACCTGACATGAATCCGAAGGCTGTCTAAGCACAGCCCCAAGCTTCGGTGGAATCACACAATGTGGGGCAGACATTCCTGCCTGCCATCTTCTTCCTCTGAAGTTGCGGATGCAGCCATGCTCCTTTGATTCATCCCGTTCATCCATCTCCAAATTCCTTCTGTCTTCTTCCGTTTTACTATGTCCCAAGATGTTCGAAAGAGAAGACGATTCCTGTGTGTGCGGGGCATACACCCCCCGCCGCTTCGCGGCACCCCCCTCCAGGGGGACAAAGACAGCACGACTCCAAACCCTATTGGCTGCGGCTCTGCTACTCCGCGCCATTCCGTGAATTCCGTCGTTGCCCAATGTCCGGCATGCGGGCCGTCGCGCCAGGGGATGGTGAGAGGCCCCGGTCATTTGTATTCAATCAGCCCGCGATGCTGGCCGGTCATCGTACCGAAGCTGTGGGACAGCACCCCCCATGCCTGCGGGAACTTGCCCAGCACGCAGAAGAAGGCATACAGGACGCTGTCCATGCGCGAAATGCCGCGCCGGCGCACGACCTGGTACGCGCGGGCCACCAGTGCCCCATATCCAGTCAACAGCAGCAAACTGCCCGGCCCCGTCAGACCGGCCAGGAACAAGGCTGCCGTAGGCACCACCAGCCCCCAGAATTCTATGCTGCGCCTTTCGTGCACCCAGAACCGTTCCGGTGATTCACCGAATCTCCGGCTGACCTCGGCATAGGCATGTCCCGTCCGAACGCTCCGCTTGAACCATTGCCCGAACTTGGTCATGCCCGCGTCGTGCCATCCCATATCGGCCTCGATGCACAGTATTTTCCAGCCCTTTTCCCTCAGTCTGAAACACAGCTCGGGTTCTTCTCCGGCAATCAGCCCTTCATTGTATGCCCCCGATTCCCGCAGCGCCCGCACACGCATCATGGCGATCCCGCCGCAGCTTGCCGCTTCACCGGGGGGCGTGTTCCATTCGACATCGCAGAGCCGGTTGTACACAGACTTCTCGGGGTGGCGCTCGCGCAGGCGCCCGAAGACAACGGCCACATCCGAATGCTCCTCAAGGATGCCGCGCGCGCGCTCAAACCAGGACGGGAACAGTTCACAGTCCCCGTCCACAAACTGAACCGTCTCCAGGGAAGGACAGACCGTCAGCAGCCGTCTCAGGCCGGCATTTCGCCCCCGCGCGGCCGTGAACGGCGCGGAGTCATCCAGTGCCAGCGTGTCAACGCCCATCAGCCTCGCCACGCCGGGACTGCCGTCATGCGAGCCCGAATCCACGTATACCAGGTGGTTCGCCCAGTGCTCCACAGACTTCAGGCAGGCCGGGAGGCGTTCGCCCTCGTTGCGGCCTATCACAACACAACCATTGCTCCGCTTTGCAGAGGTCATTGCAGCATCCTCTCACATAACCGTTCCGTTTGAACGGTCAACTGCTCCGAAACGTGGCTCTTTCGGCGGATACGCCGAGATTCCTTTCCACGGCGGTACGGGGGCTGCGGTGCCGGACTGCATACAGCGACGCGAGTTGCCGGGCCAGCAGCACAAAGAAAAACATGTCATCCACCAGGTAGCGCCGCCACAGCCGCCGCGGCTCGGTGCAGAGCCGCCACAGCCATTCGAGTCCGGCTTTCTGAAACACATGCGGCGCACGGCGCTTGTTGCCGGCGATAAAGTCCAGCGAAGCCCCCACGCCAATCATGAGGGGAACGCCGCTTTCTTGGCAGTGCTGCCACATCCAGATTTCCTGTTTCGGCGATCCAACGGCCGTAAAGCAGATGTCCGGCGCGGCCGCGCGCAACCGCTCCAGAATGGCGGCTTTCTCCTCGGCGCTTTTCTCAAAACCCATGGGCGGGCTGTGCATTCCGGCGACAAGCAGTCCGGGATAAAGCGACTTCAGCTTAGCCGCCGCCTGCGCGGGAACGCCCTCCGCGGCGCCAAGCAGGAAGATCGAGCGTCCTTCGGCCGCCGCGCGCTTGCATATGGCATGGACAAGGTCCGTGCCATTAAGCCGTTGAATCAGGGGAGTGCCCAGCAGTCTTCCACTCCAGAGGAGCGGCACACCGTCGGGCACAACGAAGCTCGCCTCCAGATAGGCTCGCCGGAACGCCTCATCGTGGTGATAAAGGCAGACATGGTCCGCGTTCGGCGTGACGATGTAACCCGGATTTCTCCGTTTTACTCGAATCATGGCGCAATCCAGCAATTCCTCCAGTCTGACGCGGTCCACCATGACGCCGCAGATGTCCACCTTCCGCCGGCCGGCCAGATTTCGCAGTCCCTTCATACCGCCCAGTGCTGTGGCTTCGCCACTTTCGGCCAAAGCCAGCACGTCTGATTCTTCCTTCATCTCAATCACCTCCACATTCGGGGCGCGTCTGCGCGTGATTGCTGCAATAATGAATTTGTGTTGGAGTCAGGTTAACCGCAATGACCTGCCGGTGGATCAACCAAGCCCGGTTCTGCCAACGGCGGTCCCGATCCGAATGCCTCCGGTAATCGCCGGCCTTAGACCCTCGGGGCGGCTGTTCTGAACCGCCCGCCCGGCAGCTTTTGGCGGGGCGGCGCGCTTCTTCGAGAGGTAGTCCTCATAGCGCACCGCGCCGGGCAGGGGCTTCGTGGAGGATAGCCGTGCGCAGTTCAGAACTACACCCAGCAGATTGGCCCGGGTGCGGCGCAATTCCTCCGTCGCCTGACGGACCATGTCCGTATCGGACACACCTGACCCGACAACAAGCACAACGCCGTCGACGACCGGCGCAAGCAGGCCCGCGTCGGACGTTGCCAGTATGGGGGGCGTGTCAATGAGCACATGGTCAAACTCCTTCTTGGCGGTGTCAATCAGGTCGGCCATTTCCCTTGAAGCCGCCTTGACTGTCAGTGATTCCGGCTGGGGACCGGCGCCCACCAGGTAGAGGCCCGGAAAGGCCGTGGGGCGCACGGCATCCATCAGCGGCATTCCCCGGAGGAGCACACAACTGAGGCCCCTTGCGGGTTTCATGCCCAGGGCCTCTTCAAGCTCCGCCTTGGGCGACATTTCCAGAACAAGCACCTTCCTGCCCGCCTGGGTCAGGGCTATGGCAAGGTTGCAGGTGACCAGAGTTTTGCCGTCGCCCGAAGCCGGGCTGGTGACCACGCAGGAACCCACGACCCCACCCGTCTTGACGCCGCGCTCCAGACTGAAGCTGGAGAGAATCTTCCGCACTTCGTTTCCAATCGCTGTGTCGGGCCTTTCGGCCACTGCCGAGGCGCGTTGACGGCCTCGGAAACCCTCGCCGCCCGAATGGAGGGCAAGGGCCCTGCTGCTGCCGGCAAAAGCATGCGCCGGCGCCGGAAATGAATTGCCTGTGTGCGGAATGAACGCGAGCACGGGCCTGTCCGTGACGGAGCTGAGGTCCTCTTCCGACCGTATTTGCTGGTCCGTGATTTCGCGCAGAAATCCCGCGCCCAGCCCGGCCGCGCCGGACATCATCAGCAGCAGGAACAGGGCCTGCATTCGCCGGCCCGTGCCCGGACCCGAGGGTACGCTGGGAGGGGACGCAATCTTTACCCGCGCGGGGGCGTTGCTTTCGACCCCAATCGAGGTGATTTCATCCCGCACCGCGCGCAGCAGTGAGCGCGACTCCTCGGCGTGTATCTTCAGTTCGTCAACCGAGGCAAGCGTCTTCGAGGCCTCCATGGACCGCGCGCGCTCTTTCTCGATTAGGTCCTCAAACCCCGCCTTGCGCGTCTTCGCGTCCTCCAGTTCGGACTTTGCCGCGCCCAGGTCCTTCTCCAGCAGCGCCTGCATCGAGGAGACCACCTCGCCGCGCGCCGCCGACTCGACCTGCACCACCCGGCCCTTCAGCGCATTGATCCTGCCGCGCGCCACTTCAAGCTGGGGCGAGCTTTCGCCGTAGCGCTCCGCGACACCGGCGAATTCAGCGTCTGATTTGATGAACTCCTGCCGCGCCGCAACAACCCGGGGGTCGGCGGCCACCTTGTCCTCGACGCCCATCTCAAACAGCGGCTTGCCGGGCGCCGCCTTGTATTTCTTGATGAGATCCGCCACGCTGGCGATCTGCCCCGCAAGCAGCGTGCATTTGCTGTCAGACCGTGAAATGTCCTCTTCCGCCCGGGCATGCGGCGTCTCGTAGGCCGAGCTTCTTTCGGGACGATCCTTTGTGGCTCCGCCCGAGGGCATTTCCACCTGCTGTTGCAGGTCGCTTATTTTCCGCAGTTGGCTGTCCAGCTCCACCTGTCCCCGGTCCCGCTCTTTCAGCAGCACCTGCAACCGTTCGCCGCCCGTGTTTGCCTCTTCCGAAAGGGCGTACTTCATGTAGGCCGCGAGGGTCTTGTCCACAAGAAGCATCGCCGTGTCGCGGTCCCGCATTTTGCAGGAGATGGTCACCAGTTCACTGTTGACCCCGGTCTCTGCTTTGATCACGGCCTTGAGGAACTCCAGCGGGGCCGAATTGTGGGCGACCGCGTCGCAGGCGCGCACCTGCGGGTCTTCCAGCACTTGGGAAAGCACCGCGTTGCCCGTGATCAGCGCGATTTGCGTGTTGAGAAACTTCTCATAGGGCACCCCGTTCTCGCGGGCATCGCTGTTCATGACCCGCGGTGTGGAAGCGAGGAACCGCACATCCGCCGATGCCTTGTATTCCAGCGGGATGAGCTTCCAAACGGCGGCGGTTCCCGGAACGGCCAGCGCCGCGAACACCGCCAGCATGAGCGGCAGCCTCAGCCGCAGCAGGCGTTTCAAATCAATCTTTCGCGTTTCATCTTTCGAAAGGGCCGCTTTTGACCCTGAACTGATATTCATCGAAATTCCTTTCCGGCGCGTCGCCGGGGCTTAGCGCCCCGCCACTGCACCCGTACTGCCCGTCGGCACCGAGACTCCCGTGGAACTACCCCCCTTGGGTTTCAAAAGCACTTTGTACAGGTCTTTTCTGTAATAGGCGTCGAATCCCTGCGTGTACAGGTTCAGCAGCGGTGACGCCGTTTCCGCAAGGCGTGTGAATCGCATCAGATTGTCGTAGAGCCGCACCAGTGAGCCCCGCGGCACGTAAAGGATGTCTCCCGCCTGGAGCCTCGGGTTCTGGCCCGTGTCAAGGCACTTGCGCAGGTCAATAAGCATGGCCTCGGTGTTTTCCGCATCCACCTGCCGCAGTAGCACCACGCTGCGCATGCGGGCCGACTTCTCCACGGCGCCCCCGGCCCGGGCAAGCAATTCGAGCACCCCCATGCCTTCCACCAGCGGAAATACGCCCGTGCTCGCGGCCTCGCCCATGACGTACACCAGGTTCATCCCTTCAGGCAGGTAGATCGTGTCGCCGGGCAGCACGGGGGCGTCCGAGGGGTTCTCACCGCTTTGGCGCAGGCCCGAGAGATCGTACTCACGAACCTCACGCTGCCCCTCCTGGTGGCGTATGATGAAGGCCTTGCTCAACTGGCCCTGCGCCCCCACGTAGGTGTCACCTGAAGAGCTGTTGATGCGCGGTCCGCCCGCGGTGTTCAACGCTTCCAGCACTGAAAGCGGGCGCGTGTAGGGATACTCTCCCGGCTTTTCAACCTCGCCGAGGATGAAGAAGGACTTGCTCGCCGCCTCTTTCACCGTCAGCGTGAGGTGCGGCTTCCTGTAGACGCTCACATAGGCGCCGTTCAGCGCGGCCAGCGCATCGGTGCGCGTCATGCCTGCCACCTTGATCTCGTCGATCTGGGGAAGCGAAATATAGCCGTCGTAGCGAACTTTTACATCCCGGCTCATCTGCGTGTCGTCAAGAAGCTGAAATTCCAGCGTGTCCCCAGGCCCAATGCGGTATTCAACCTCGGCCGGCGGGAGTGGGGTTTGGGCGCGCTCCTCCTTTTCAGCCGCGTGGGCTGCGGGAAAAGTGTAGAGGGTGTTGGTCTTTACAACGGCCTGCTCCGTGATCACTTTTCTGGAGACCCCGTTGTCTTTGGCTTTCTGCTGCGCGGAAGCCGTTTCAGCGAATCCAAGCACGCCCATCGCCGTAAATGCAATAGCGAGCCTCAGACCGCCCACGGCGGAGATTCGCGGCATAAAGCCGCCGGGGGACTGGCTCCTGTTTCCATCCAAGGCTAGGGGACGGCAGCACTGTCGCGTGTCGGAAACGGGTGCCTGTACCCGAGTCACCACGCCCAGGAACTTCGCGAACCCGGGTACAGCCACCATTTCCAACGCACCGACAGGCTCGAATAAGTCGAGCCATTGGCTGGAAATGGTGGCTGTCCCCCTGCGGCACATGCTTAGCAGAAATCTGGCCGGTGACACCGCATGTTTCATAAAATGTTCCAATCATCTTTCGTTGCGTCTGGAAACCCCAGACACCCGCTGTCATTCACTTGTGTGCGGTGGTGCATCCCAGTATTGGACGATCCCTGCTTCCCTGCCGCGTCGGCCATGGCAAAGAACGTCGGCGCCACCACTCCTGTGCACACAGCAAGACGCGTGCCGAACAGGTTCAAGTCCCCCGACGCCCGTTCCCCCAAGTATGAAGTGTTTTCCGGGGTGGCACCGTCGCCCAATGGGTGTCCGTTTTATGACACGCATTTGTCGCACACATGGCCATATGCCGATTTACAGGGCCTGTTGGCGCAGCCGCCCCATATGCCGGGTGTGATTGAATGGACACCCATTTGCGGCCAAGTCCGGCCTGCGGGCCGCACTGCTCCAGGACTCTGGCCCGCAGTGCGGCATCGTGGCGGGGAATGAAATGCCGCCGCGGGCCTGTCAGCAATGCCGCGTTTTGAAATATTACCCAGGGCCTTCTTGTTTGGCGAAGTATGGTGCGAATGCGAAACACGCAGGAAGCACCTTGCGGGCACCGGGCGGATCCTCACCTGATGCACCCTTCAATCCAGTTCATTTGAAGCGCTGGACAATACACAATTTGAATATGCGGTCAGCCCTCTTAGAATTTGCGCGACGACGCGCGGCACGGCGGGTCACCCACTTGTGCAGGGTGCGTTTGCAGGCCCTGCGGCTTAAACGGATGGAATTGAAAGCCGGCCACGACCGATGAACGATTGCAGGGGCGGCTGACCGAATCTGGGTGAGCACGATGAAAAGTACGAAGAAGATATGCAACGGGGGAGGCGGGGCATGCGCACAGGACGAAAATGCCCTGGCGAAAAGGGTGCTGCAGGCCCCTGGAGACACCAGGACGTCGGTATGCGCGGACTCGGGGAGGGCGCTTCGCGCGCTGAACGGGAACGGGGCAGAATCAGGAACGCACTCGGTGTGCAAAAAACCGGAGATGGCCGAGCCGGGCCGCCTGGATGCCTGCGACCTGTTCTCAGTCGCATGTTGCACCCTCAACCGGCACGGACTGTTGCTGGAAGCGAATCACGCCGCGCTGGTGTTGCTGGGCTCCGGCGACGATGCGAAGATCGGGCATCCTTTCTCCAGCCTTATACTCGAAGACGACGAGGAACTTTATCTTCGGTGCCTGCAACAACTTGTAGTATTGGGCACAAGGCAGGTGTGCGATGTGCGCCTCAGCCGAAATGACGGCGCTTCCTGCTGGGTTCAGGTGGAGGCATACCCTGCCTGGGATGAAGAAGGCATTGTCGTATTCCGTGTGGTGTTGAGCGATATCAGCGGGCGCAAGCGGGTTGAGGAGGAACTGCGCAGAAGCCGGCGCCGCCTGGCAGAGGCCCTTCGGACGGCCCGTATCGGTGCCTGGGAGTGGAATGTCATCACCGATGAACTGGACTGGTCGGACGAGATGTTCCGCATAGTCGGCTTGCCCGCCCAATCCTTGCCCATAAGCCGTGCACGCTTTCTCAAACTGGTTCACCCCGATGACTGCAGGCGGGTTCGGGAACAGGCAAACCGGGCGCTGAACCGGCTGGAGAACTATACCCTGCAATACCGAATTGTGACGCCGAACTCCGAATTGAGGGTGGTTCGGGAACAGGGAGAGGTTGAACCGGGCAATTCGGCCGTTCCGGTGCGCATGTTTGGAACGCTGCTGGATGTCACGGAGGAGGTCAACGCGCTGGAGGACACGCTAAGCCGCAACCAGGAGTTGATTCAGGCCGACAAACTGGTCTCCTTGGGGATTTTGGCGGCCGGTGTTGCCCATGAGATCAACAATCCCAACCATGCAATCATGTCCAGTGTGAATGTGTTGACTGACATATGGGAAAGTGCCCGGCCCATTTTGGACCGCTTTCACCGGGATTTCGGCGACTTCGTCCTGGGCGGCATGGAGTACTCTGAATGCCGGGACAAAGTGCCGGAAACAATCGCCAGTGCGCTGTCCAATGCGCGGCGCATCGCGTTGATAGTCGATGAACTGCGGGATTTTGCCCGCCACAGTCCAAGGGAGGAGATGTCGGCCGTCGATGTAAGCGATGTTGTGAAATCGGCCATAGTGCTGACGGGCAGCCTGGTGAAGCGCTGCACCCACCATTTCTCCGTTGCATACGGCCAGGACGTTCCGCCGGTGCTGGGCAACTTCCAGCGCATTGAGCAGGTGGTGATCAATTTGATTCAAAACGCATGCCAGTCCCTTGACTCCAGTGAACGTTCTGTGCGCGTGGCGACGCGCCGTGACCCCGTCTCCGGCGCTGCGCTGATCCTGGTGTGCGATGAGGGAATAGGGATACCCAAAGAGAATCGGAATAAACTGGGAAAGCCCTTCTTCACGACCAAGCGGAGTGAGAAAGGCATGGGTTTGGGGCTTTGGACCTGTTTCAACATAGCCCGCGAACATGGTGGCATGCTCACGTTCTCCGACAGAAAGGGCGGAGGCACCCAGGCCGTGTTTGCCTTGCCTGCTGCCAGTTCTGAAGGTACGAATGAGACCGATTGGTTTGCACTCTGAAATCTGTCTCTATTTGAACGGGAACTTGGCGCCGCTCCGGGGGGCGCATATTCAACGCATCATTTGGACCGTCCTGCAGCCTTGTGTCAATGGCATAAAGAGGGCATTCAATCCCGAAACAGCACCTGAATGGAATCACCATGGGCACGGTTAAGGGTGTCGCGCCGGTCAGTCAAATCGCACAAGGGCGCCAGCGTGACGCCGTTCACCCTGTAAAGGGCGGCCCCCAGCGCCTCAATCTGACCTCCTTCAATGTCTGCGGCTCCGGCTCGTGCAGGGCGCGGGAGAGCAGTGTGGTGGACAGAAGATAACGTCCAATGGTGTCGCCCGGGAACGCCTTGTCGCTCGGCTCATTGGAATAGTTCAGCGTCAGCACATGCTGCGGTGTGTACGTCTTGTACAGGTCAAAGGTGTAACGCGCCCGTTTCTGCAGGAGCCCTTCGCCCGGGGTGATGTCTTCGAAGTCAATGAAATGAACGCTCGCGAGCCGGTTCTTGAGCGTCTCCTGTGTGGTTGGGAGCGTTGCGGCAGCCGCGCCTGTGGAAACCGAGGCAAGAGCGGCAACAAGTGCTGTCAGGGCTCGCAGGGTGCAATTCAACGGTATTCCTCCTTATATAACCGGCCTTCCACGAGGTTGCCGGCAGACCCTTCCGCCCGCGCGCGGACTTATACTTTCGCGAAGGCGGCGTCTCGATGGTACGGACAGTGGTTTTGCGCTGTCAAATCCCTTTCTCGCCCTGCTGCGCCAGCCTGAGGCCTTGCGGATTCACGTGCCCGCCAGAACAAATGCCGGGTGCGGGAAAGTGGCGGCAGGACCAAACTGGGCGAATTCCGTCGACGGGGAGGGATCAACACCCGTTATCGGCATGCTTATGGAGGCTGTGGCCAAGGCGGAGCGGTAAACTGTTGACAGTGCAGGCGCTTATGACTGAGACGCCCCCATGTCCTCACGAAGGAAAGTGCTTTTGCACAAAGTATTCATGTGACTGTGCCCGCCGAAAAGCGGGGGAGGGGACCCGCCAGGATATTTTTTGCTTGACAGATTCGCCATGAATGTGATAAAAGAAGTTATCGAATATCCCGACATGGGTAGTGTCGGTGGTGTTTAACACAGTTTTAGATAAAGAAATTCCACACCTTAGATCGGGGGTAGTACATTTCGATCGGGGCAGTACGCACGGGGTGTGGATTACAGTTTTGAGGAGAGAGTTTTCGCATCTTGATCGGGGGCAGCACGCACGATCGGGGCAGTACGCACAGGTACGGATAAGGTCCGAAGCCGGACGCCCGAAACTCTGATATGGGGGCAATCCACAATCAGATTCGGGGACGGCCGAGGTTGGTTCACGGAGGACGGTAGGTGTTTAGTCGAAGTTTTGACGAGAATATCATCACGTCAGTTTTCCCGCAGGACATGCACAGAGGACAGTACCAGGGGCAAAGCGAAGAGCTCTCTCTCGTTGCTTCCGGACATTCTTCCTTTTCCATGGCCTGTGCGGGCCCATCCTCAATCAACACCCGCACCGTATTGCAAGAAGACCCCTGCGCGACAGCCATATCCGGCCGTCGCGCTTTTTTTTATTCAACCTTCCCGGCGGCGAAAAGCATCAATGACAATATATATTCTTGCGCACCGTGCGGGAGTGCTGATATTTCAGACCCATCTCAGGAGCAGCGCAACAACGCTTGCTCCAATGCTCAAAAAATCTCTGTGGCGGTTGTAGTTCCACAAGCGATAACGCAGGAGGCTTAGTGCCATGAATTGCAAACACTCAATCCGGACGATGCTGCTGGTGACCTTGGTCACGGTTCTGCTGGGCGTGGCGCCCGCATGGGCCGTCAAGCTCGACCAGACAATCACCTTCGGCCCTCTGGGGCCGAACCATGACGGCATACTCGCCTGTCCGGATACGCCGATCGCTTCGGCGACGGCATCGTCAGGATTGGCGGTGACGTACATCTCGAGCAATGCGAGCGTGGCCACCCCGGGGACGGGGGGCACCTCCATCGTTCTCGTCGGTGCGGGCACCGCGACCATCACGGCCAAGCAGGCCGGAAATGGCACCTATAATGCCGCTCCGGATGTTACGCAGACGCTGACCGTGCCGGCAACGGGGATGACGCCGATAAAACCGGTCATCACCATGACCGGCGGTAGCCCCTATTCGGTCGAGTACAGCCCCTCCGCCGCCTACAGCGATCCGGGTGCCACGGCCCAGGACGTTTGCGCGGGCAACATCACGGCCAGCGTTGTCGCCACGGGCGTGGGCAGCGTGAACCGGACGGTTGTCGGCGGGTCATACAATGTCATCTACAGGGTAAGCGACCACCCCACCAACCAGAGCCTCCCGAATATCCAGCAGGCGACGCGCGTGGTGAACATCGTCAAGGCCACGCAGACGATCAGCTTCGGCACGCTTGCCGCGAAGACCTACGGCGACGCCACTTTCGAACTGACCGCCACCGGCGGCGGGTCCGGCAACGCCGTCACCTACGTTTCCAGCAACACCAGCGTGGCCACCGTCAGCGGAACTACCGTGACCATCCTCGCAGCGGGCACCACCACCATCACCGCCAGCCAGCTCGGCAACGGCAACTACAACGCAGCCACCGACGTTCCGCAGACACTCACCGTAAACCGCAAGGCCGCGACCGTGACGGCCGCCGCCAAATCAAAGACCTACGGCACCAGCGACCCGGCACTTACCTACTCCACGTCCGGCCTCGTGGGTTCCGACGCACTGAGCGGATCCCTCACCCGCGTTTCCGGCGAGACAGTCCCCGGCAACCCCTACGCCATCCAGGCGGGCACCATCACCAACGCCAACAACGCAAATTACGACATCACCTACGTCGGCGCAAACCTGACAATTAACAAAGCCGACCAGGCAATCACCTTCGCCCCGCTCGCCGCCAAGAAAATCGGCGATGCGCCCTTCGAGGTCAGCGCCACCGGCGGCGCTTCCGGCAATGCCGCGACCTTCAGCTCGGGCAACACCAGTGTGGCCACCACCACCGGCACAAACGGCGCGACCGTCACCCTCGTGGCCGCGGGCACGGCCGTCATCACGGCCAGTCAGGCCCAGGCTGACAACTATAATGCAGCCACTGATGCCCCCCAGACGCTGATCGTGATCGCCACCCCCACCGCCCCGACGGTGAACGGCGCGACCACCGCTTCGGTGGACGTGGCCGTCAACGCGGGCACCAACCCGACGAGCACCACCTTCGCGATTTACTGCACCACCACCAGCCAGTGGGTGCAGACCGACGGCACTCTGGGTTCCACCGAAGCCGGGGCCACCGCGGCCGACTGGGGCACCAAGACCGTCACCGGCCTGACGCCCAACAAGAGCTATGAATTTGAGGTCAAGGCGCACAACGGCGCCGCCACAACCGACCTGGGTGCCGGTGCCTCTGCGGTCACGCTGGCCGCCGTGCCCGTCGCCCCCACCGTGGGCGGAGCCGCAATTAACACATTGAATGTGGCCGTCGGCGCCGATGACACCAATCCGGCAACGACGGAATATGCGATTTACTGCGGCACCACCAGCAAGTGGGTGCAGGCGGATGGCACACAGGGTGCCTCTGCTGTATGGGCCACCGCCGCCACTTGGGGCACCAAGACCGTCACCGGCCTGTCCGCCAACACAAACTATGCCTTCTCGGTGAAGGCGCGCAACGCCGCCACGCCCACGCCCGTCGTGACGGACCTGGGAACCGCGGCTTCGGCATGGACGCTGGCCACCGTGCCTGCGGTGCCGACCGTGGCCGGCGACACAGCCACCTCCATCAAGGTGAGCATCACGGCGGGCGACGGCAACTCGGCCGTCACGCAATACGCCATTCAGTCCGGCGACAACGACAACGGCAACAACTCGGATATCTTGAACAAGTGGGTGCAGGCAGACGGCACGCTGGGCGACACGGAAACCTGGGCGACTGCGGCCGGCTGGGGCACGAAGGCCGTGACGGGGCTTAATCCGTACCACATCTATGAATTCGCGGCCAAGGCGCGCAACAGCGCCGCCTCCCCAGTGGATACGGAACTGGGGCTGCCGAGCGAGTGGACGACGCCTCCCATGGCCGCCAATATCACCTTTACGCTGACCTATTCGGCGGACGCCCACGGCGCCATCGCCGGCACCTCCCCGCAGACCGTGGACTACGGCACGGACGGTGCGGCCGTGACCGCCACGCCCACCACGCAGGGCTATCACTTCGTGGAGTGGAGCGATCACTCGACCCAGAATCCGCGCACCGACGTGAATGTCACCGCCGACATCACCGTGACCGCGACTTTTGCGAACACCTACACCCTGACCTACTCGGCTGACGCAAACGGCTCGATCACGGGCGACACCCCGCAGACCGTGGCCTACGGCGACAGCGGCTCGGCCGTCACGGCCGTGGCGGATTCCGGCCATTCCTTCGCCCAGTGGAGCGACATGGTGCTCACGGCCACCCGCACCGATGCAAACGTTCATGGAAATATCACGGTGCAGGCGCGCTTCACTGCGACCGGCGCCCCCGTGGTGACCAGCTTCGCCGTCATTGGCGACCCGAACCTTGCCAGTCCCGTGGTGACCCTGGCCAACACCTGCACCGGCACGCCCACGCAGTACATGGCCAGCGAGTCCGCCACTTTTGAGGGCGCCTCCTGGGCGGACTACTCCTCCGCCCCGTCCTTCACCCTGAGCACCGGCGGCGGCGCCAAGACGGTCTACTTCAAGGTCCGCAACGCAGCGCAGACCGAATCCCTTGCGGTCAGCGGCTCCATCTTCGAAGTGCCCACCGTGCCCGTGGCCGCGGGAACCTTCTCCATGGGTGCAGCCCCCTACATACCAGGCGTAACAACCGATCCGACCGATGACGAAAACTACGGCTGGGATTCGGAACGGCCGGTGCACGACGTCACCCTGGGCGCGTACCAGTTTGGCAAGTTCATCGTCACGAACAAAGAATACAGCGACGTGCTGAACTGGGCATTGGCCCAGGGATTGCTCAAGAGCGCCGCAGGTGCGCCCTGGGTGGGCATAGGCGATATTTATGCTGGCGGTAATCTGCAGGTCCTGCTGTTCATCACCGAGGACTGGTGCAACATTCAGTACGTGGACGGCGTGTTTTCATCGAAGACACGCACGGACCGCAACCACCCGCCCACAATACTCTCGATGGACACGCACCCCGTCGTGGAGATCTCCTGGTTTGGCGCGGTGGCCTACTGCAACTGGCTGAGCCAGATGCAGGGAAAGACGCCCTGCTACGACATGAGCTCCGCAAACTGGCCCCTCGTGGTGGCACCGCCCACGCCGGGCGGCTACCGTCTGCCCACCGAAGCGGAATGGGAACGCGCCGCCGCCTGGGACGGGACAAAGCACTGGGTCTATGCATGCAAGATGGACAAGATGACCGCGACCTCCTATACGGTGGACGGTGAGGAGACAGCCGCACTTCACGGTAACGGCATGTGGTTGGACCCGCTTCAATTCCTTATCACGGATGCGAGTGGCTGGGCTATAGACATGCCGTGCGCCCTCACCTTCCCGGTGGGTTGGTTCAGCGGCCCGCCGCACCAGGTCGGTTACCCCACGCTCTATTCGAGCAACAACCCTGTCCCAGAGGATACGATTGACAGTCCCAGCCCGGTGGGCGCCTATGACATGAACGGCAACGTTTTCCAGTGGTGCCAGGACTGGTTCTCCGACACCTATTACGCAGGCGGTTCAATGACGAACCCGACCGGACCCGAAACGGGTTCGTCCCGCGTGATGAGGGGTAATAGTTGGAACCAGTATTTCCTTGGCGGTCGTAACGCGGCACGCGGCGCCCTCGGACCCGACATGCACTTCGGCAACTACTACTATTGGGATACAGATACCAGCTACGGCTTCCGTGTCGCCTATTCGGTTCCCAGCTATGACATCACCTGTGCCGCGACCAGCAACGTGGAAAACGTTGACGGTGGCACCTGCACCGCTTCCCCGGCCACGCTGAACGCGGGCTACACCAGCACCATCACCGTGACCGCCGCCGCGCACTATCATATCGTCAGCGTGGTGGACACGGTTGAAGGCTCCAAGCCCGGTCCGTTCACGACCTCCTACTCCTACACGACCACGGCGCTGGAAGCCGCGCGCACCGTCACCGCGACCTTCGCGCTTGACACCAACGACATCACCTGCACCGTGGCCGACGGCCTCGGCACCTGCTCCGCGACCCCCGTCGCCGTGGGCTACGACCTCACCAGCCTCATCACCGTGACCCCCCATGAGGGCTGGGTCATTGTGAGCGTGGTGGACAGCGTCGAGGGCGCCAAGTCCGGACCGTTCACCCTCCCCTATACCTACACGACCACCGCGGTTACCGCACCGCGCACCGTCACCGTGACCTTCGACAAGGGAACGCCGGCCATCACTACCGCGCCGACGGCGGCGGAAATCCACTACGGCCAGACGCTGGCCGATGCCACGCTGAACACATCGGGTGTTTCAGTGGCTCCGGCGGGCGGCACCTGGGCCTTCACCAATCCCTCCTATCTGCCCGCTGTGGGGACGACGACCTATGAGGTGACCTACACGCCGACCGAGGCGGACCAGGCCAACTACAAGACCACAACCTGCATGGTCAGCGTGAAAGTAAACAAGGCCTCCGCGTCTGTGACGCTGGGCCGCCTGATTCAGACATTTGACACCACACCCAAGTCGGTGACGGCAGACACCGCGCCTGCGGGCAAGACGGTTGTGGTTACCTACAACGGCTCCACCACCGCCCCGACCAACGCGGGCACCTATGCCGTTGTCGCGACCATTGACGACCCGTCCTATGCGGGCAGCGCCTCCGACACACTCACAATTAACAAGGCGACCGCGACGGTCACCCTGGGCGGACTCAGTCCGACCTATGACGGTTCGGCCAAGTCCGCGACCGCGGTCACCGACCCGGTCGGCAAGACCGTCACGTTCACCTATGATGGCAGCGCCACTGCCCCGACGAACGCTGGCACCTATGCCGTTGTCGCCACCGTTGTCGAGGACAATTACGAGGGCGGCGCCACGGGCAGCCTGGTAATTGGCAAGGCGACCGCGACGGTCACCCTCGGAAGCCTCAGCCAGACCTACGACGGTTCGGCGAAGTCCGCGACCGCGGTCACAGTCCCGGCTGGCAAGACAGTGACATTCACTTATGACGGCGGATCCACCGTTCCCACCAATGCCGGGTCCTACGCGGTTGTGGGCACCCTTGTGGAAGCCAACTATCAGGGCAGCGCATCGGGCACCCTCGAGATCGCCAAGGCGACGTCATCGGTCACGGCGAATCCGACCGCTGCCGCCATTATGAGCGGCCAGACGCTCGCGTCCGCCACATTGACCGGCGGCACCGGTTCGCCCGCGGGAGGCACCTTTGCATTCACCGCCCCGACCACCGCGCCGCCCGCAGGTACGACCTCCTATGAGGTGACGTACACGCCCACAGACACGGACAACTATAAGACCGCCACCTGCACGGTGTCTGTGACCGTGCAAGTCACGGTGCCCAACACCGTCGCGCAGTCCGAGGCGGATGCGCGCAGCGCCATTGCCGCCGCCCTCCTGACGGTGGGCACGGTAACCTACTCCTGCGACGACACGGTTGCGTCCGGCCTGGTGATCGGTCAGACACCGGCGGCAGGCGGTGCGGCCCTGTACCACAGCGCGGTCAATCTGGTGATCTCCACCGGACCGTGCACCGTGCCCAACGTTGTGGGCATGACCCGAACCAATGCCGAGGCGGCTCTCGCCAATGCGCATCTGGTTGCCGGCACGCTGACGCCCCAGTTCAGTGCCACCGTGGCGGCGGGCTCCATTATCAGCCAGGATCCTGCGGCGGACTCATTGGTAGCCTACGGCTCACGGGTGGCGATGGCGGTTTCCTGGGGTAATGCCTACCCCGCTCCCGACCTGGTTACCGGCGGTAATCCCGCAACCCAGAGACTGCTTTGGTCCAACTATAACCAAGGCTTCAGCATTGACCGGCGCAACGGAGTGGAAGTCGGCTTGCGCGCCTTCATGCGCTACTTCCCCCCGACCAACGCGTCCCGCAGCGAATGGTCCTACAGGAACGGCACCACCAACACCTACAGCTATCCTGTCGGCCACCACACGACGCTCACGACCACACCCATCTGGGCGTTGACCTTCTCAGTGAATGCGGACTTCGACAACGTGAACGGTGCGCTCGGCAAGAAGATTGCCGATTACTCCTACGAACTGGGTCTGGACAAAGACCGCTCGCTGGCAACGGACTATTACGCTGGCGATCCCTTCACGGATCCCGCCAACCCCTTCAACCCCAAGCCCGACCATTATCTCGGCACGAATTCAATGACCGCCGGTGTCAAGGCCAATTCCAGCTGGGATGCATACTGGACCGCCGCTGGCACCTATAACATCGCCCAAAACTCCTATAGCATCAACTGGTACGATGCATCGTTCAACCCGGACGTTCCGGGCGTTTACAGTGTTTACCTCGCCGTTTACAACAAGAGTGCGGAGCACATTCCCGCCAACGAGTTGGCCAGGACCGAGATCCAGGTCTGGGTCTATGACACGACCGTTCCCAACGTCGTTGGCATGACGCCGGAGGAAGCCACCACCGCACTCAATGCCAAGGGCTACCGTCTCGGCGCGACCACCTACGCATGCGGCCTCAATGTGGCCCCGGGTCAGGTGTCCAGCCAAACAGCAACAGCAGGCACCGTCGCCATCGTGGTATCCAGGGACCTTGTCCCGCCGGTGATCACCCTTACCGGCGGTGCTTCCGGCACCGGTGAAGTGACCGTGGAATGCGGCGGAACCTACTCCGAACTCGGCGCGACGGTCGCGGATGACTGCGACGCACCGAAGGCGGCGACGGTCACCGGCACGGTGACGCCGGCGATCGTGGGCAATTACACCGTGACCTACACGGCAGCGGACAGCCACGGCAACAATGCCACCACGCTTACGCGCGTCGTGACCGTTTCCGACACGACCAAGCCGGTCATCAGCCTCACGGGCTCTGCGGCGCTCACCGTTGAGTGCGGCGCGAGCTACACGGATGCGGGCGCGACCGCCAGCGATGTGTGCGCGGGCAGCCTCACGGCCAGCATCACAACGGTCAACCCGGTCAACACGGCCGCGGTCGGCGTTTACACCGTGACCTACAATGTGGGCGACGGCCAGGGCAACAGCGCCACCCAGGTGACGCGCGTGGTGACGGTTTCCGACACGGCCAAGCCGGTCATCACCCTCGCGGGTTCTGCCACGGTGACGGTGGAGTGCGGCGGGACTTACAGCGATGCGGGCGCCACGGCGGCCGACGTTTGCGCGGGCACCCTGACGGGCGCCATCCAGACGAACAACCCGGTGAACGCGGCTGCGGTCGGCGTCTACACGGTGACCTACAACGTGAGCGACGGCTACAACGCTGCGACCCAGGTGTCGCGCGTGGTGACGGTGGTCGACACGACCAAGCCGGTGATCACGCTGAACAGCGCCGACCCGACGGTGGAGTGCCACACGTCCTACACGGACGCGGGCGCGACCGCGCTTGACGCGTGCGCCGGTTCGCTGACCGTGACGACTTCGGGCGCGGTGGACGTGAACGTTCCCGGCCCGTACACGATCACCTACACGGTTTCCGACCCGTCCGCGGGCGGGTTTGGCGATCCCTTTGACACGGTGAATGCGGCATGGGTCGCGGACCGTGCCGACCCGACGAGCTTTGCGGTGGCGTCCTTCCAGGGCGGTTCGCGGCTTGCGCTCGGCGTCGTTGCCAGCCCCAACCTCTATACGGTGTACAATTTCCAGGCCACCAAGGGCCGTCAGCGGCTTTTGGCTGCGCCCCTGCCGGCAGGCTGGGTGGTTTCCGGCTCTCTGTTCGTGAGCCACGACATGGTGCAGGGCGCGAACCTGCGCCGTGCGGAGATATGGGCCCAGGTGGGCGGCCTGCCCGGTGGCGGGGAAGGAACCTACACGGATTATCCGAGCATCGGGTTGCGGCGTTACGACCCGGTGGGTTACAGCAACGATTACTTCGACCCCGCGTCCACTAACATCAGCACCGCCTGGCACATTTTTGATTCGGAGCAGGTGGATAACGGCAGCTGGGGTGCGGTGGATGTGTCCGAGCCGGTGACGGAAGGCTGGCACACGCTTGCGATTATTGGCACCGGAACTTCGTTCGTGTACCAGATCGACGGCAAAACCGTCTACACCGACGACACGGTCCAACTCGGACATCAGGACCTGACCAAGGTGTTTGTCCAGTCCTACGACTTCGGCAGCCACCAGGACTACACCTCCTATTGGGACAATGTGCAGGCGGCCTCGTCGAACAACACGGCACTGGCGACCCGCGTGATCACGGTCCAGGACACGACCAATCCGGTCATCACCCTTGCCGGCGACGCGGCGGTGACAGTCGAGTGCCACGGCGTCTACACCGACGCGGGCGCGACGGCCAGCGACAGCTGCGCCGGCAACCTGACGGCGAACATTCAGACTTCGAACCCCGTGACGCCCAATGTCCTTGGCGTTTACACAGTTACATACAACGTTGCCGACGGCAATGGCAACAGCGCCGACCAGGTGACGCGCGTCGTGACCGTTTCCGACACGACCAAGCCGGTCATCAGCCTCACGGGCTCCGCGGCGGTGACGGTTGAGTGCGGCGCGAGCTACAGCGACGCGGGCGCGACCGCCAGCGACGTGTGCGCGGGCAGCCTCACGGCCAGCATCACAACGGTCAACCCGGTCAACCCGGCTGCGGTCGGCGTTTACACGGTGACCTACAACGTTTCCGATGGCAACGGCAACAGCGCGACTCAGGTGTCGCGCGTGGTCACGGTTTCCGACACTACCAAGCCGGTCATCTCGGTGAATTCGGGCGTTTCGACGGTGGAATGCCACAGCTCCTACACGGACGCGGGCGCCACGGCGAGTGACACCTGCGCCGGCTCGGTGTCGGTGAGCACCTCCGGTTCGGTCAATGTGAACACGGTTGGCTCGTACACGCTGACCTACACCGCCACAGATCCGTCCAGCAATTCTCAGACGGCGACGCGCGTGGTGACGGTTTCCGACACGACGGCGCCGGTGATCTCGATTAACGGCGGCCCGGGCACGGTCGAATGCGGCGGGTCCTACACGGATGCCGGCGCGACGGCGCTGGATGCGTGCGGCGGCCCGGTTGCCGTGACGATTACGGGAACGGGGAAGACGATCAATCTGGGTAGCGGCACGCTCAGTGGCGTCGACGCCAACTCAGGTCCGGACGCTGTCGATGACGGCGAGGGCCACTGCGCCTACTCGGTTGCCAATGGTGCGGGCCAAACCATCTATCTTGGGCCCAACACGGACGTGAAAATCACCGGTCAGGCAGACGTCCGCACCCTCCGGTCCGGATGTTATCTTCAGTTCGCGCTTGTGGACAAGGAACTGGTTGATGCGGCGATTGCCGCGGGTCAGGACTGGATGTTCAACGACAGCGCCATGCTGTGGTTCGGCAGCAACACGGCATATCTGTCCGACTACAACAACCATGACAGGGGCGTCAGCAATCCGGCAGGCGCGACCCGTGGCGTGTTCAATTTTGAATTCCACGTCAAGGGTGACGGAACCACCTCGCTGGCGCTTATAAACGGAGCCAGCAGGAACACCGGAACCTGGGACTGGGGCACCGATGAACTCGGCGTTACGGGCTGGGAAATGAAGCACGGCGCCTATCTGATCGCCCAGATGTGGATTGACGACGGCGATACGGTTGCGCCCGTTTCGGCCACCTTCTCCAACCTCACTGCCGTGACAACCAACGAGCCGGTGGTGGCGACCTATGTGCCGGGCGACTACACGATCACCTACTCGGCAACCGACAGCTACGCCAACACGGCCACCGCGACGCGTGCCGTGACAGTTGAAGACACGACACCTCCGGTGGTGACTATAACCGGCGGCAACACGAAAACGGCGCAGTGCGGCGTGGCCACCACGCTCCCGACGGCGACGGCCCTGGACGGCTGCGACGGCTGGTTCCACGGTGCATTGTCGGCGTCGATCAAGGACCTGGACGGCTTTGTGGCATCCAACCCGTCGGTCGGCACCTATCATGTGGTGTACAGCGCCACGGACGGCCACGCGAACGAGGGAACTGAGACCTTGGTGGTGACGGTTGAAGACACGACAAAGCCGGTCATCAGCCTCACGGGTTCTGCGGCGCTTACGGTTGAATGCGGCGGCACCTACACCGACGCGGGCGCGACCGCCGGCGACGTGTGCGCGGGCACTCTGACGGCCAGCATCCAGACCTACAACCCGGTGAACCCGGCAGTGGTCGGCGTTTACACCGTGACCTACGACGTGACCGACGGCTTCAACAATGCGAACCAGGTCACCCGCGTGGTGACGGTCTCTGACACGACAAAGCCCCAGATCACAGTCGTCCCGGGTACAGCGACGGCAGAGTGCGGCGGCTCCTATGCGGACAACGGTGCCACGGCGCTTGACTCCTGTGTCGGCTCTGTGTCGGTTTCCACGATGGGCACAGTGAACACCGCTGTCCTCGGCGCCCAGACCATCACATACACCGCGACAGATCCGTCCAGCAACACGCAGACGGCGACGCGCGTGGTGACCGTTTCCGACACGACCAAGCCGGTGATTACCCTCACGGGTTCCGCGGCGGTGACGGTTGAGTGCCACGGCACCTACACAGACGCAGGCGCCACGGCGTCGGACGCCTGCGCGGGCGACCGCACGGCCAGTATCAGCACTTCCAACCCGGTCAATGCAAATGTGGTCGGCGTCTACACGGTGACCTACAACGTGGCCGACGGCAATGGCAACAGTGCCGAGCAGGTGACGCGCGTGGTGACCGTTTCCGACACAACCAAACCGGTCATCAGCCTTGCGGGCTCGGCGGCCCTTACGGTTGAATGCGGCGCGACCTACACTGATGCGGGTGCCACGGCCAGCGACAGCTGCGCGGGCAGCCTCACGGGCAGCATTGTGACCGACAATCCGGTGAACGCCAAGGCAGTTGGCGTCTACACCGTGACCTACAATGTGAATGACGGACACAATGATGCGCTTCAGGTGACGCGCGTCGTGACGGTTTCCGACACGACGATCCCGGTGATTACCCTTGCGGGTGACGCCGAGGTTACCTTCGAGTGCGGCGCCACCTACGCAGACACTGGCGCCACGGCCAGCGATTCCTGCGCCGGCGACCTCACGGCGGCCATCGTCACCGTGAATCCCGTCCCGGTGCCGGCATCGGCCGGCACCTACACCGTCACCTACAACGTGAAGGATCCGAGCAACAACGCCGCCGCCGAGGTGACGCGCGTGGTGACGGTTACCGACACGCTGGCCCCCGTGGTGACCCTCAATGGGGCTGACTTGCTCACCATCGAATGCAGTCAGGGCAGCTACGCCGAACTTGGCGCGACGGCTTGGGACCAGTGCGAAGGGGATAAAACTTCGATTATTCAGACCTTCGGCGACGAGGTTGACCTGGCGAAGCCCGGTCAGTACTTTGTCGAGTACCTGGCCTTCGACACGCAGTGGAATTTCGGTTACGGCGAGCGTGTCATCGAAGTCGTGGACACGACGGCGCCGGTGATCTCCCTTGCCGGTTCCGCTGCGGTTACGGTCGAGTGCGGCGCAACCTACACGGATGCGGGCGCGACCGCCGGCGACGTGTGCGCGGGCAACCTTACGGCCAGCATTGTGACCAGCAACCCGGTGAACACATCCGTGGTTGGCGTTTACACGGTGACCTACAACGTCAGCGACGGCTACAACGCGGCCGACCAGGTGACGCGCGTGGTGACGGTGTCCGACACGACGAAACCGGTGATCAGCCTCACGGGCTCTGCCGCGCTTACGGTTGAATGCGGCGCAACCTACACCGATGCGGGCGCGACGGCCTCCGACGTGTGCGCAGGCAA
>CAITNO010000077.1 GCA_903893795.1 Candidatus Hydrogenedentota bacterium
CCTCCCCCTAGGGGGAGGGAACAGAGGCAAGAAGGAACCTCAACAGCACCTTGACAACCCACGGCAACAACTACATAATCAACATCCTGGGTGCTTCACTTCTGGACCGCCACCCGCGCACTTCTGGACCGGCGCAGACACGGTAATCGCCGGAAGTGGACAGCGCCATGTTGTCCAGGGGAATCACCTGCTCAATCTCCCGCCCCTCAAACACGGGTTTCTCAATGGCCACCTGCCAGGGAACTCCTGACGCGTTGCGGCCCATGGCCCGCACCTCGCCACCCACCTCCACGACGAAATCCCTATAGCCCAAGCCGATAAGACCTTCGGCGAGTTTGTCGACAGTGTATCCCTGGGCGATGGCGTTCAGGTCGCAGGCCACCCCCGCGACAGTTTTCCGCAGCGTGCCCCGCACAGCGTCCACCTCGACTTTGTCGTACCCCACGCGCGAGAGCATCTCCGCCAGTGCGGTATCGGACGGCGCCGCCGCCGCCCCGGTTGCGGCGGGACCGAAGTCCCACGCGGCAACGAGCGGCGCCACCGTCACGTCAAATGCGCCGCCGCTCGCCTCACTGACCAACCGTGACAATTGAAAAACCTCGATGAGACCCGCGGAGACCACGACAGGCTCGACACCCCTCAGCCGGTTGAACCGAACCAACTCGGAATCATCCCGATACAGGGACATTTCGCGGTCAATCTTGTCCAAGCGGTCCGCGATGGCCTTCTCAACAACCACCCGCCGACCCTTCTCGAACTTCGACATGACAACCTTGATAGAGTAGGTGCTGCCTTGCGTGTCCCCTGAAAACACTTCTTCCCTGGGGCCGTTTGACAACCACCAGAGGCCAATTCCGAGCAGTACCGCAACCGCCGCGACAGAGGCCAGATATGCCCATCGGACTGGAAACGCCGTTCCGCTCATGCGCGCCATGGCCGCTTGCGGCCTTCGGGGTCTTTCTGCACTTTATCCCACACATCCAGGAAGAGGTTGGCGTTCTTGACAACCTGGAAGTCATACATGCCGACGCAGATGAAATCGGCACCGTTCTTCAGCGCGTAGGGGAACCCCACTTTGGGATGAATGGCGCCTGCGGCCAGGGTCTTGAAGCCGATCCAGGGCTGTTCCAAATGCTCCATGTAGGCGATGGTCTCTTCAGGATTGACGCACCAGATGTTGTCCTGTTCCGGCTGGGTTTTGGCGGACCAGTAGTCCGTGTGGTGAAGCGTCTTCACCCAGAAATCGGGTTTGAACCCCTTGTCGACGCAGGCCTGCACGGTTTCCAGCTTGTGCGCGCCGAGTCCGGCCGGAATGCCGCTGCGGCGCACCAGTTCGAGGAATTTCTCGACGGTGTCAAAATCGCCCTCGGCCACGAGCCGGTCCATCACTCCGCCCTGGGCGTAGCAGGCGTGGGCGCCGGCATCGATGGACACCCTGGCGCCCTCCATGATACCCCCCATCGCGCAGTCGGAGATGAACTGAATCTTGCCGCCTTCCTTCTTCCAGTAATCCGTTATCACCCGGCACAGTCGGGGACTGGTCAGGATGGTGTTCATGCCGCAGCACTCGCCCAGGTGGAAGGTCTCGAAGACCTTGCGGTCTGTGTGATAGGCGCAGACGAGGTCGGAGACATACATGAGGTCGCGTGAATGGGCCCATCCGCCGATAAGGTTTCCCCCCAGGAAAATGCGGCTCAGTTCCAGGTTGCCAATCCTGGCACGGGGCATGGGTCCTTTGAGTTCGCCCAGCTCGGCCACATCCACCCGTTTCGCCGAAGCGCCGGACACCGCATCGGCTTTGCGTTCCCTCATGTGGGAAAGTAGGTGCTCCGCCTCCAGGCTCTCCCAGCCTCTCCGCTCCTGAAACGCGTAGGCGAAGGCGCCCATCGCCGGAATGGGCAAGAGGTGTTTGAGCAGTTCCCGTCGGCCGACCGAAGTGGCCGGCACGGCCCCATCCGGAGGGGCGCCCTCTTTCAGTGCCGCGCTTTCGGCGAGGGTCGGCACACCCCGAAGCGCCCGCACCAGACCGTCCAGCCCGATGAAACGGCCCGTGGAAATGCAGGCCAGTGCCAGCAGCGCGGCCCCTTCGACCACGTTCTTGTCAATCACGAGGTAGGAACCTTCGGACGGCAGGCCGAACCCCAGCCCCGCGAGCGGCGGGTGGGCCACGTAGTAAAGCCCCAGCAACAGCGCCCCAAACAGGCTGGCCAAGCGGCTGAAACAGCCAAGCATCAACCCCAGGCCGATCAGCGTCAGTCCCCACATGTTCATCAGGTTGGCGACACGAAGGGCAAATTCGTTCGCGGCGATGCCGTGAAAATACCCCGACAGCAGCCATTCCGTGCTCCTCAGATAGGCGGCGGCGGTCCAGTTTGGATTGGCAAGTTTGACGAGCCCCTCATAAAGGAAATGCCAGCCGATCAGCGTCCGAAGCGCCACCAGCGCAAGCATCACCGGACCGGTCCATCTTATCTCATCAATTCTCTGACGCTCCATGAAACCGCCTCCCTGCCGTCGTTTGCCGGTGGCATTTGATGTGGCCTTCGGTGTGCCCCATCAGTATAGAGTTTTTTCGTCTTCACTGCCAGAGACCTCAACGGTCCTCAACGGTCCCGAAGTTTGCCAAAAACGTGCCAAATTCGCGGTGCCGTGCTAGAATAGAGATTCAGTGCGACCTTTGTGATGAAGGAGATTAAATGAACAGAATTGCGCTTATTGCCCTGTTGCTCGGTATCTGCCTGGGCACGGCCCATGCCGGACAGCCGCAACCCCTTGTGCTGGTCAAGACCATTCCGCTGGGTGCCATAGACGGACGAATCGACCACATGGCTATAGACGCGGAGAGCGAGCGGCTCTATGTCTCCGCCCTCACGAACGACTCGCTCGAAGTGGTGGATCTCAAACAGGGCAAGCGCATGCGCCCTTTGGCCGGACCCAAGGGTCCCCAGGGCGTGATGATCCTGCCGGAATCGCATGAAATCGCCGTGGCGTGCGGCGAGGACGGCGTGCTCCGCCTTTATGACGAAAAACTCAATCTCGTGCGCTTCGTGAACGAACTGAAAGACGCGGACAATCTGCGTTACGACAGCGCCTCCAAACGCGCCTATCTTGGCTATGGAAAAGCGCTGGCCGTCATAGACACCACGGTTCCGTCCAAACTGGCCCAGGTTGCATTGGACGGCCATCCCGAGGCGTTCCAAGTGGAAAAGGACGGCAACAACATCTACGCGAACGTCCCCCAATCGCGGGAAGTGGTCGTCATCGACAAATCCAGTTTGCAAATCACGGCGCACTGGCAAATGCTGGAGGCCCATGAAAACTTCCCCATGGCCCTCGATGAGGCGAATCATCGCCTCTTTATAGGCTGCCGCAACCGCGCCAAAGTGCTGGTATACGACACCAAGGTCGGTTCCTATATCGGCAAGGTGGACTGCGTGGGTGAGGCGGACGACCTATACTTCGACGCGGAGCGCAAGCGGATCTATGTGACAGGCGGACAGGGCTACATCACGGTCATCAGCCAGGTGGACCCCTACCTGTACAAGGTGGTGGCAAACATCACCACTTCCGCAGGCGCGCGCACCTCCCTGTTCGACCCGGCCAGCGGCAACTTCTACGTGGCCGTGCCGCATCACCGTGACCAAAGCGCCGCCATCTGGGTGTACAAAACCCGTCCCTAGACGGAAAAACCCGCCCTTCCCCGAACAGCGATTTGTCTCCAACACCGCGTTCAGGGATAATTCTGCCTTCACCCCCGAAAGGATAAATAGATGCGCAACAGGATGATGCTATTGGGCGTGGCACTTGCCCTCGTGCTTCCGGTCCTCTCCCATGCCGTTGATTCACCCCAGTTTCGCGGGACCGACCGCACGGGCGTCTTTCAGGAGAAGGGCCTGCTGAAATCCTGGCCCGAGGGCGGTCCCGCAGTCGCGTGGAGTGCAAAGGGACTTGGCAAAGGCTACTCTTCCGTGTCCGTGGTGGGAGGCAAGGTTTACACCACCGGCAGGCGGGAGGACGAGACCGGCGTGATTCTGGTGTTTAACGAAAGCACGGGCGCGCTCGAAAAGACCCTCCCCTACGGCAAGGAATCGGTGGAGGAACAGGCGCCCGGTTCACGGGCAACGCCGACCATCGAAGGCGGCCGGCTCTATCTCATGTCTGGCCTGGGCGTGCTGTACTGCTTTGACCTGGCCAAGGGCGAAAAAGTCTGGGAGGCGAATGTTCTGGAGCGTTTCGGTGCCAAGAACATCACGTGGCAGCTTTCCGAGTCGGTGCTGGTGGACGGCGACAAGGTTATCTGCACGCCCGGCGGCACCGGGGCGCTCGTTGCCGCGGTGAACAAGAACACCGGCGAAACCCTGTGGGCGGCCAAGGGCACCGACGACCGGGCTTCGTACTGCACGCCCATAATCGTGAACCACAACGGCCACCGAATCCTGCTCACAGGCACCGCGCGGTCCATCATCGGCGTTGACCCGGATTCAGGGAAACTGCTGTGGTCGTTTGCCCACAAAGTGCCCTGGGACATTCACGCCGTGACGCCGGTCTACAGCAACGGATTGGTCTACTACACCGGCGGCGACGGGGTCGGTGGCGGGGCGCTGGAACTCTCCCCGGACGGCAGTTCCGTCAAGTCCAAATGGACCGACACCACGCTCGACTGCCTCCATCACGGGGTCGTGCTGCTGGACGGTTATCTCTATGGCACGGGCTACAAGTCCGGCGGCAAGCTGGTGTGCCTGGAAATGGCCACGGGCAAGGTGATGTGGACCTCGAAAGAGGTCAAAGAGGGCATGGTGGTGGCGGCGGACGGAATGCTGTATGTCTATCAGGGGCCGAAGGCGGGCACGGTCAGCCTCGTGAAGACCTCCCCGGCAGGCTATGAGCGCACCGGCCACTTTGACCTAACCGAGGGCACGGACCAGCACTGGGCCCATCCCGCCATCGCAAACGGCCGGCTTTACCTGCGCCACGGCGACGCGCTCGTCGCCTACGACGTTGCGGCGAAATAGACAACCCGGGGCTTGCGCCCTGGGCTGTTGGTAATTCGCGTCTTCGGCTGCGCCGGGAAAGGGCGCTGCCTGCTAGTGGTGCATCATCTTTCCGCCCTTCATCGTGAGATAGCCCGCGATGAGGTGTTCGACGATGCTGAACATGTCCTCGATGGGACCGTATTCGTCTGCGGTGGCGGGAATGTGAAGGGGGATGTCACAGAGGCCGAGCATGCGGCCGCCGGTCATGCCGCTGACGCCGATGGTGGTGGCTCCCTTGTCAATCGCCGCCTGAAGCCCGCGCACGATGTTCTCGCTGTTGCCGCTGACGGACATGGCGTACACCACATCGCCGGGCTGCAAGTGCACCCGCAGTTGGGCCGCGAATATGTTCTCAAAGCAACTGTCGTTGCCGATGGCTGTGACCGAAGAGGAGTTGTCGGTGGGGCAATAGGCCCGGAAGCCGGGCCGGTCGCCGAGCTGCGCCCCGACGAGCAGGTCGTTGACCCAGTGCGAGGCAATCGCGGAGCTTCCGCCGTTGGCGATGAAGTAAATGGCGGCCCCGTCCGTCCGGGCCTTGTCCAGGGCGTCCGCGATGCGGCCCATCACCTCCAGATCAATGATGGAGAAGAAGTGGGCCAACCGCTCGAAGTAGCCGATGCCGTATTCCGTGAAATCCACACTCTTGTGGAACAATTCCGCCATGTGATGCATGATGTCCGATACCTTCCTGCTGTGCTGTTGTTTCCGTCACAGGCCTTTGCCTATGCGTTGAGTTCCTGATAATCCTTCCGAAGCTGATCAAATCTTTCGAGTATGGGCAATTGCTGGGTGCAGTCCCTTTCGCACTGGCCGCAGCGCACGCAGGCCTCCAGCAGTTTCTCCACATCGGGCGTCCACCAATGCCATTTCATCTGGTCCATGGCGGCCTTCGGCCCCTCCAGTATGCGACGGTTGTACGCGTCCATCAGACGGACCACAGGCACTTCCGTCGGGCAGTCGCTGCAATAGCCGCACTGGGTACAGAACTCCTTGTGCGCGCCGTGCATCCGCCCCTGAATCTGCTCCACCTCCGCCCCGGACAGTTGCCGGAAACGGTCCACGGCGGCAACAGCGCTGTCAATGTCCGCCTCATTGCGGAACCCGACCAGCGCGGTGTTGACGGCGGGCAGGGACAGGTTGAAGCGCAGGGCAGCTTCGACCATGTCCGTCTCGCCGGGCTCCAGCAAAGCCGAAAAACGGTCGGCGTACTGGGTCAGCACCCCGCCGCCCAGCGAGTTCATGGTCACCACGCCGAGCCCGTGTTCCATAGCCGCCTTTGCGCCGGGATAGCGGAGCGGATAATTGAGCGCGTTCAAACCGATCAGCATGCTTTCAAAGAGGCCCTCGCCCTCCTCCAGCATGGTGCCGACCTTGTCGTATTCCAGATGGGTGGAAACGGATATATGACGGACCAAGCCCTCTTCCTTGAGTTTCCTAAAAGCGTCGAGCGCGCCGAGTTTCTTGCGGTTGGGCAGATCTTCGGGCTGCACGAGGCACCACACGTGATAGAAATCTATGGCCTCCACGTTCAGCCGCTCTAGGGAACGTTCGCACTGGGCACGGATCTCGTCGGGCGTGGCCGCCATGGTCTTTGTCGAGACCAGGAAGGGACGTCCGGTCTTCTTCATTTCGCGGAAGGCCGACCCGCAGATGTCCTCGCTCTTGTCCTCGCAATAGAAGGGGGCCGTGTCGAAATAGGTGATTCCCCTGTCGAAAGCATGGGTGACCACGGCGGCCATGGCATCCCTGTCATCGGGGTGCTCAAAGCGCATCGCGCCAAAGCCTAGCCGCGAAACCGTCTCGCCGGTGCGTCCGAACTCACTGTAAAGCATGGTTTTTCAGTTCCTTGTTCACTGGATTAATCCACTACAGGACCGTTGACTCGCGTGGAGGCACAGGCAGGGCAGTTACCCGATGTCCGCCACCTCCACAAGTCCCGGCCGACCTTGCCGGTGTTCCCGGCCCGCTGGCCGCGGCAGACTAGGCCTTCTGCAGGTCGTCTCTGTCAAACACCAGCTTCTTGGCCACAAAACCGATTGCCACCAGGCAGACCACAGGAATGGCAAAGAGCAGAATGGACAACACATTGCGGCTCAGCTTGCCACCCACCGCCGGGTCGGGCACGGCAGGGGTTGCCTCGGCGACGACCGCTTCGGCCGCGGGCCGCTGCAACGCGGCGGCCATCTTGCGCATGCGGTCGGCATACTGCGCATCGGTGTCGCGCACCGGGCGCCAGCCGTTGGCCGTTTCACGCAGTGAATAGCCCTGTGCGGAAAGTGTTTTTCGCAGCCGGTCCCGCCGCATGGCGCTGGCTTCGTATTTCATTTCAACTTTCGACCGCAGGACCCGGTAGCTCTCCTGCGTCTGCCAGGGAGCATCGGGCACCAGTTCGACCTCCTGCCGGGGGCCAATTTCGGTGCTTGCATCTTCAATCCACTTGCCGCTTAACCGTATTCCGGCGTAGAAAGGCTCGGACCCCTTCACTGTCACCTGAAAAGTGGATGCCTTTTCGGGAACGCTGCCCGCGAAGAGTGCTTCATTCTGGGTGCTGTACCCCAGTATGGCCAGAAGAATAAGCATCATGCCGCGTATTATACGTGCTTGCCGGGGGAATTGACAATTGGAAAAACCGCAGCTCGGGAAAACAGGGGCCGAAGTGAGTGATCCCGCCTGGAGTCTCCCCGTGTTCGCTGCACGGGAAAAGAAACTTTGGGAAGGTGAATGGAATTGAGTGATGGTAGTAGAATGGCTTGGCCCGCTTGGAAGGCGCCGGGTGCGCCCTGTCGAACCGCAAAACGCCCCGTTTTTCCGGAGTTCCGAACATGTTCCTCCGCCGTCTGACCCATGTGAGTCTGGCTGTTGCCGTTGCCGTGCTTGGCGCCTGCGCCAAGGACCGTCAACACGGCAAGAAGCCCCCTGACAAGGCACCGGCTGCCGCGCCCACAGCGGTGGCCACTTTCCCCAAAGTCTCCTTTGCCCATGAAACGGGCCCGTTGGGCGACGTGGTGCGCAAACTGGGACAGGACGCAGGCGGCGGCATTGTGGCGCTGAGCGGATTGGAGGAGCGCACCGTTGCCGCGCTCTCTGTTGCGCATGAGCCCTATGCCTCGCTGGCAAAGCAACTGGCCGATGCCGTGGAATGCAAAGCCTCCCCGCTGAGCCATGCCTATTTCATCTACCCGGCCCCCTACGAGGGGCTTTTGCAGGTCAGCCTGGAAGGCCGTCTCCATGAACACTTTGCCGCCATGAGCGCCGCCGTGGCCTTCGGCGCCAAAACACGGCTGGCAAACGTCTTCGCCGTGCTCAGTGAGAGCCTGGGAACGACCATTGTCGCCGACAACTACATCGCCGAAACGACCTGCGGCGAGATGTTCATGGACAAGGCGCCGCTCCAGGCGGTGCTAGAGGCGGTGTTAATGTCCGCCCGCATTCCGGCCCAGGAAATCGCCATTGACTGCACCGAGGAATATCTCTTCATCGCATCATTGCGCAACACCGCGCCCAAGACGGTGCTCCTTTCCGACGAGAACAGCCTATCGGCGGAACAAAAGGCCGAACTGGACCGCGTTGTCGATGTTGTCGTGCCGGAACGGGGCGAAAACCCGGTCCAGACGGCCTTTGCCGCCAAGCCCGCACCCCTTCGCAGTGTGCTCACCCCGCTCACCCAGCAGATGAACATGGAGGTCGCCGCAAAAAAGGCGCTGGCCGAGGTGCCCATCAACCCCTGCACCATGCACAAAGTGCGCATCCGCACGGCCATGGACCTCCTCATCCGACAGTGGCCGCTCGCCAATTTCGGCTATGAATTGAACGACAAGCAGTTGCTCATACGGCCACGGTAGTCCCCAGATTATGGTGAAAACAGGGCGTTGAATGGGCCTGTTTTGTTCATCACACAGGGGACTTGACACGGACGAAAGAATGTGTCACACTACGGCTTAGGTGAAAAGGTTTTCAGTATAACTTGGAGAACATCACATGGCAGCCAATGTAGAAGACAAGGACAAGGGCAAGGCGAAAGCGCTGGACATCGCGATTTCGCAACTGGAGAAACAGTTTGGACGGGGCACCCTCGTGCGCTTGGGCGATGACTCGTTCAAGGACGGGGTGGAAGCCATCTCGACCGGCAGCCTGTCGCTGGACATCGCGACAGGCATCGGCGGGTTGCCCCGGGGCCGCGTTGTGGAGATTTTTGGCCCCGAGTCGTCGGGCAAAACGACGCTGGCGCTGCATGTGGTGGCCAGCGCCCAGCGTCTTGGCGGCATCGCCTGCTACATTGACGCGGAGCACGCGCTTGACCCCACCTTCGCCGGTAAGATCGGCGTGGATATTGACAATCTGCTCGTTTCCCAGCCCGACACGGCGGAACAGGCGCTCGAAATCTGCGAGAGCCTGGTGCGCAGCAACGCGGTGGACGTGATTGTGGTGGACTCGGTGGCGGCGCTGGTGCCCAAGGCGGAGGTGGAGGGCGAAATGGGCGACATGCAGATGGGCGCGCAGGCGCGGCTCATGTCGCAGGCCCTGCGCAAACTGACGGCCATCATCAGCCGTTCCAAGACCCTGGTCATTTTCATCAACCAGATCCGTGAAAAGATCGGCGTCATGTTCGGCAGTCCCGAAACGACGACCGGCGGCCGGGCGCTCAAGTTCTATTCGAGCCTTCGGCTGGACATCCGCCGCATCTCCGGCGTCAAGGACCACGAGGAGAACGTCGGAAACCGCGTCCGGGTCAAGGTGGTCAAGAACAAGCTCAGCGCTCCTTTCAAGCAGGCTGAATTCGACATTCTTTTCGACGAGGGCATCAGCCGCGAGGGCGACATCCTCGATTTGGCGATCGAGGAGAAGATTATTCTGAAGAGCGGTTCCTGGCTTTCGATGAACGGTGACAATATCGGTCAGGGCCGGGAAAACACGCGGCAGTACCTGAAAGACAATCCCGAGGTGACGCAGTCCGTCCGCGCCCGAATCCTCGAAACGAGACGGTTGGACTGGGTCGCCAAAGGCTACGGCACAACGGATGACAAAAACGCCGACAAATAAGGCCGACAGCACAATAAACACCGCAGCCGACCCTCCCCCGTCCGCTTACGGGCGAAGGTTGAGGGCCGGTCTGCTGTTGTTGCTGGTTGCCGCTGGCTTTCTGGCCGCAGGCGCGGTGATGGTGCGAAACCGCCTAGACAACATCCGGCAAACCCTGCTTGCGACGGCAAGCCAGCGTCTTGGCGGCCACTTCAGCGTCGGAACCGTGGCCATCAACGGCCTCCGCGGGCTGACCGCCGAAGGGGTGCGCATTCATCTGGAACCGAGCGGTGGGCCCTCCCTGCTGCTGGATGCGCCCAAGGTGCGCATCAACCTCGACCTGGCCGACCTGCTGTCGGGGCATGTCACCCTGGGGCAAATATCCCTGGACGGGGCGGTTATTGAACTCGCCCGGCCCGAAGGCGCCAAGTGGTTCACCAAGACCGGCACCTCGGACACCTTGCCGCAGATTCCCAATTTTCCCTTTCGCCTCCGCGGCAACGGATGCGCGGTTCACCTGTTCAACCTGGTCAACGGCGCCGACTTGCGGGTTGACAACATCGATTTTGACCTGTCCCGCCAACCGGGAGCCACGGACCTGATTGCCCGGCTGAACGGCATGGTCAACCAGCTACCGGAAAAGAAATTTGAGGTCTTTGGCCGGATAGCCTCGCTGGAAGACTTTGACCTGCGCACCCAGTCCGGGCCGGTCTCCATCGACGACGTCTGCCAGTACCTGCCCGTGGCCCGGACCTACGTGTCGAGCGGCATGGTCACGCCCAACCTGCGCGTGGCCGGATATCCCGGTGGGGTGATCACGGCCGCGCTGGACCTGCACTTTGAGAAACTGGCCAGTCCCAAGCAGCCCGCCTTCCTCGCCCCCGCCACGGGTTCACTCGACCTCTTCGCACAGTACGACACCACCAAAGAGCTTCTTGGCATCACGGCCGGCCGCCTCGACACCGACCAGGCATCGGGCCGTTTGGAGGGCACTGTCTCCTTCGCCGCGCCCAACCCCGTGCTCGATTTGCAGATTAACGCCGACAGGCTCCCCATTGCCCCCGCCATTGCCCAATACCTGCCCGCGGCCACAGAGGCCTATGGTGACCTTTCGGCCGAATTGGGCACTCCCTACCGTCTTTCGGCGACACTGCGGGGCACCACGGCGGCGCCCTCCTTTGTGGCAGAGGCCACAGCCGCCTCGGCCAAACTTCAGTTTGCCCCGAAGAGGGCCCTGGGGTTGCCGGGGGCCAAACTCGAACTTGGTCCCATTCAGGTCTCATGGAACTCCGAAACCCGCCAACCGTCCGGCTCGCTTGTGGTGCTCAGTGGGGGCGTCTCGGAACCCTTCAAGGGTATAACCCTTGCGCGGCTCTCCTGCTCCGCGCTGCTCTCCGACGGTTCCCTGCGTGCCGATCCCCTCAGCGCCGAAATCAACGGCCAGCCCTTCTTCGGACGCTTCAGTTACGACCTTGCCAAGAAAAGCGCCGCCTTCTCGCTCGACGGCACCCTGGCCAATCTTGAAAAAACCATTCTTCATGTGCCCACTCCAGAACTCATGCTCGACGGCACCGCAACGGTTCGCTGCAGCGGAAGTGCCTCGGAAAAATTGATCGAGCTGGACGCCTCGGCCGACGTGACCCAGACCCGGGTCGGTTTTGAATGGTGGCTCCGCAAACCCGTCGGCACGGGGGCGGCCATCAAGAACCTTCACGCCAAAATCGTTCCGCACAAGACCATAGAGGTGCGGGGCGAGGCGGCCATTGATGCGACCACCATCAAGGCGGCGCTGAATTACCGCTGGAATCAGGAACTGCTGAAATTCAGACAGACCCATGTGCGCGTGGATGTGCCCCGGCTGGACATCAACACGGCAGGCAAGTGCATCAACGTTGCCTACACCGCCACAGGCACCTTCGCCACCAACGGCTTCTACGAGTGGCTGCCTGCCGGGAAAGGCGCCGAAACCAACATCATCACGCTGGGCGGCGATTTCGACCACGTGTCCTTTGTGCCCAAGGACTGCCCCCTTCCGATGGTGTGCAGCAACGCCCACTTTGAAATGACCCAGGACAACAGCAACGAGGCGAAACCGACAGGCACCATTGTCATTCATGCCGAGGACGCCCACATTCCACCGACCAGCATGACCTGGCTGTTGCCGCTGGAGCCGCTCGACACCACCAACGGGCCGGCAAAGAAAGACGATGAAGGACCGCCGCGCACCTGGGAGTACCATCTCAGCGGCGGCAGCCTCGAAATGCCCCCCTGGAAGGGAACCGATTTCAAGGGCACTGTTTTCGACAACGGTAAGGAAACCGGTCTTTCCAGTTTTGAGGCCAATGTGGACGGAGGCACGGTGCACGGCCGTTACACCCACGCAAAGGGGGGCAACTCCATGCGCCTCACCGGTGTGTGGGACAACATCCCGGCCTTTTACATCATTCGTCACATTGACCTGCCCGAGGTCCTTGAGGGGCGCGTCTCCGGCAACGTTGACTACACCATGGACTCGAGCAAGCCCAGCACCCTCGACGGCAAGGCCCACTTCTACGCAAACGAGGGCCATTTCATTCCTGATGCGCTTGGCAAGGCTTTTGGCGGCGAATTCACCACCACCATCGGCCAGTTGCACCCGTCCGCGCTCACTTTTTCGGACTTCAGCGGCGATGTGACGCTCAAGGGGGACACCATTGTCACGGACAACATCAAGGTGGCGCTGCCGGGTATGACGCTTTGGGGCAATGGAACCTGGATCAAACTGGGAGACATTGACTACAACGTCAAGCTCAGCGTGAGCCCCGACACGGCGGAACAGATCCCCCTGCTTCGCGACAGTTTCAATCTGGAAGGACTCCGACTCACCAAGCAGAATGTGGACCTCGCCTTCCACCTCAGCGGCCCCTCGTCCAAACCCATCAGCCAACTGGCCGGCATGCCCAACATGGGCGTGACCCTTGTCAGTGGCGCGGCGCAACTGACAAGCCAGGCGGTGCGCGTGATAGACCTGCCCCGACAGTTGCTCATGAGCATATTCAAGACCGGCGGGGGCATTCTGGGTGCGTCCCGCCAGCCCCAGGAATCCAAAAAGAATCCGCCCGCCAAACCAGGCAAGTAACGCGATATCTTGCGGCTCTTTTTTCCTTGCCACCAGATATTGTCCTAAAGTATAATCTTGACAGTGGAGAAGGGTGGTGGTCGTGTCCCCTCCCGGGGCCTTGAAGCGGTGAGAAAGAGCACATGGAATTCAGTATCCGAAAGAGTGCGCGAAGCTGCGAACACTGTTCAACGGAGTTCGTGCACAGTCAAAGCATCCATTCCGCCGTATCCTTTTCCGAGGAGGATGCGCTCGTCCGTGCCGACTATTGTGACGCCTGCTGGACGCCGCAACTAAGCCGGGCGGCCTATTCCGCGTGGGCGACCCACTTTTTCGATCCCAGAGTGGCCGACCAGCAACCTCCCGAGGTCTTCTCCCCGTTGCGCCGCCTCTTCTATGAAGCCTGCGCCTCCGAAGACCGGTTGGAACAGGCAAAGGCATTCCTGGCAGCACAGCTTCTGCGCCGCCAAAAGGTCTTCCGGCAAATTAAAGAATCGGGCGAGCAGGACGGCGAGATTCGCACCACGCTTTACACGGACCGCATAGGCAACCAGTTTATCGAGGTTCGTGACCCGAACTTCACCTATGCCGAGCTGGATGAAGCCCGCGCGTTGCTTCTGCGCTCCCTGCGTGAACTGGAGGAAGGCGCATCGGCCGATGACGCCACCCCCAAAGCCCATCCCGATGAAACGGATGCAGGGACTGCATCACCGGAGGAAAACCCTTCCGATGCAGGCCCGGCCGAGTCTGAGCCCGAGTCTGAGCCCGAGTCTGATGTGACCGTTTCCGAGGAGGGATAATTCGCCATGCCCATCATCAGAAGTCAACTCTCCACAAACGGCCGAAGCACGCACGTGGCTGAATTCAGCACCCCCCAAGCCGTCTTCTTTCTATGTATAGCCTTGGGCATTCTCGGTGCGGCTTTTGTCGCAGGACGCTTGCTTGCCGGCGTGGACCGGCCCATCACCATGGCGTCCCAATCCCCCGCCGCGGAAACCGCCAAGGGAACTGATTCCGGCGCTCCCGCCACAGCAGCGACCCCAGTCAAAGATGGGTCACCCGCTTCGGCATCCCCGGCAAATGCCGGCCCAACGCAAACATACACCATCGCCGCTGTGGGTGCCGGTGCCCCAAAGGCAGCCACCCCCGCGCAACCCGCCACGGCGGGTGCAGCGGCTCCAAAAGCTTCCACGCCCCCGGCTCCTGCGGCAAGCGCCCCTCCCTCGGCCACACCAGGCACCGCCGCCACGCCGCCGCCTGCGGCCGTGGAGCCCGCTGTTCCCGCACCCAGTGCGCCGACAGCCCCCCCAAAAGCGGCACAGGTAATTCCGCCGCCCATCGTGCCCCAGCCCCGGGAAGAGGCAGAAGCCGCCGCCAAGAAGGACGCCACCACGGCACGGGTGACAGAACTCCCGCCCCTTTCAAAGAAGCCGGAAACGCAAGCCCCGTCCGCTGCTGAAGAGAAGGCTGCACAGGCAACTCCGTCCGCTCAGACGAACACCGCGGCACCGGCGGCACAGGGCCAGCTTGTTGCGATGGATCCCCCCGTGATCGATGCAACCCCGGCACCGCCGGTTGACCCCAAGGCTCCACCCGCCGCCAAAACGACGACGGAAGCAACGCCCGCCAAGAACGCCAAGGATGCAAAGGCCTCGAAAGAAGCCAAGGATGCCAAGGACACCAAGGGGTCGAAAGACTCGAAGGACGCCAAGGCAAAAGGGAAGGCGGACGCGGCGGCGGACACGGCTTCGGACAAAACGACCGGCACGGCCAAAAGCGGCAACTATGCCGTGCAACTTGGGTCCTTTGACGGTTCCGAACGCCAAACCAAGGCGCAAACGCTCCAAAAGCACGTCAAGAAAGTTTGCGGACTGAGCGCCCAGATCCAGGACTCCGAAAAGGAAAAAATCGCGCGCGTACTGTTGACGGGATATAAAGACAAGAACGCCGCATCGACCGCATGCACGGAGCTTCGCAAGAAACCGGGCATGTCCGGCGCTTTCGTGCGGGCCATCTGACACTCATTTGGATACTTTGACTGGAAACCGGCATGAGCAAAATAGCAGTGATCGGACCGGGCGCCATGGGATGCCTTTTCGCCGCGCGCCTCGCGCGGGCCGGGCATAAGACCTACCTCGTCGACTATAAACCACAGCGCGCCGAAACGCTGTCAAAGTCGGGAATCACCGTGGACGCGCCGGACGACAGCTTTTCCGAACGCGTCCCCGTGACCACTCAGGTTCCCCAGGGCTCGGATTTGGCGGTGGTGTTTACCAAGGCGCACAGCACACCGTCCCTGCGGCTTCCGGGTGAAGTCCCGGTCCTCACACTTCAGAACGGTTTGGGCAATGTGGAGACGCTTTGCGGGATGATCGGCAGTGCGCGGGTCATTGCCGGGGTGTCCACCGAGGCGGTGACCCTGCTTGCGCCGGGCCATGTGCGGCACACCGCCCATGGAAAGAGCGTGTTCGGCGCATGGACCTCCTGCTCCACCGACCTGGCCTGCAGTGTCTTCCGCGACGCCGGTTTCGACCATAGGCTCACCGACACGCCCGGACAGGTTATATGGGAAAAGGCAGTCCTCAGCGCGGGCATCAATCCGCTGACGGCGCTCCTTGACGTTCCCAACGGGCGACTGCTTGAATTGACCGATGTGCGCCATTTGCTGCGCGACCTCGTGCTTGAGGCAACCAAAGTGGCGGCCACCGAGGGCTACCGGTTCCAGCAGAGCCTCGTGGAGGCGGCAGAGGAACTTTGCCGCCAAACCAAAGACAACATCTCCTCCATGCTGCAGGATGTGCGCAACGGCAGAAAAACGGAAATCCAGGCCATTAGCGGTGAGATTCTGCGGCGCGCCCAGGCGGCGTCACTGCCCACCCCCCGCACCCGCGTGGTCTACCAACTCGTCCGGGGGCTCGAAAGCCGTTGAGACTGCCAGAGATCAAATACAACAGTCTCCGGAACTTTTCGTGGTCGCAGCGATTCCGCTTGATGGTGTTTCCCCCGGTGCTTGCCGGAATCATGCGAACGCTCTTCACCACCTGCACGGTGGAGGTGCGGGGCGGGGCGCAGGCTGACCGGGCGCTCGGCCGGGACGGGCACACGCTGGTGGCTTTCTGGCATGAGAGCATGCACCTGGCCTGCTGGATATACCGCGGGCACAATGTCCATACCCTGACCAGCCACAGCTACGACGGGGAGCTGGGCGCCCGGGTCATACGCCGCTTTGGACTGGAGGCGGTGCGGGGTTCCTCCTCCATGGGCGGTTCCGAGGGCCTGCGCGAAATGCAGTTGGCGGCACGGCAGGTGCCGCAGCTTGGCTTTACCGTGGACGGTCCGCGCGGGCCGAGACGCATCGCGAAACCGGGCATTGGCATTCTGGCGGCGCGCGCACAGTTGCCCGTCATCCCCCTGGCCATTGTGCCTGTGCGTTGCAGAAGGCTTTCTTCGTGGGACCGCCTGCCGATACCCCTGCCCTTCAGCAGAATCGTGTTTTCCTTTGGGGAGTCGGTTCCGGTTCCCCTTTCGGACAGCAAGGAGCATGTGGAGGAAATGCGGCTGGCCGTGGAACAACGGTTAAACAGGCTCCACGAGTCCATAGAAAAGGAAGAACTGGGATTCGCAAATTCGGAATTGCTCTTGGAAGAACCGGAGACTGATCGGGGCTAGACAGGGGTTGGGGGCTCGTGCTGGGCACGGAGCTGACCACAGGCAGCGGCGATATCTCCGCCATTTTCCCGGCGCAGTGTCGCCTTTACACCACCCTGTTCCAGACCTTGCAGGAAGTTCATGCAGTTTGCCCGTGTGGAAGAGAGGAAGGGCATTCCGGGGACGGGGTTCCAGGGAATAAGATTGACAAAGGCCTTCAGTCCCCGGAGAAAAGCCAGCAATTCGCGCACATCCTTCGGCGTGTCATTCACACCGTCCAGAAGGGTCCACTCAATGGTGATCTGCCTGCCCGTCTTGGCGCCATAATCGCGCACACTGTCCCGCAACCGCGCGAGACTGTCCTTCTTGTTGTAGGGAACGAGTTGCGAGCGCAGCTCTTCATTGGCCGCGTGCAGGGAAATGCTCAGGCGCACCTGCCAGTCTTCGGCTGCAAAGCGGGCAATCCCCTCCACCACTCCCACCGTCGAAACCGTGATGCGCCTTGCGCCTATTTCGAGACCTTCGGGGTGCATGAGCAGGTGGATGGCGGCCACGAGATTGTCGTAATTGAGAAAGGGCTCGCCCATGCCCATGCACACGATGTTTGGCGTGACCTCGCGCGGCACTTCCCCGGCGGCCAGCAGAAGCAGCGCCTGTCCGGCTATCTCGCCCGCGTCCAGATTGCGCCGGAAACCGTCCGCGCCGGTGGCGCAGAAGGCACAGTTCAGGGGGCAGCCCGCCTGCGAGGAAAGGCACAGCGTCACGCGGTCCCCGTCGCGCAGCAGCACCGACTCAACGCGCTCGCCGTCGCGCAGTTCAATAAGCACCTTGGCTGCGCCGCCATCCTCCGAGACCTGGACATTGACGATGCGCATATCCTGCGCCACGCACTCCTCTTTCAGGCGTTCCCGGAGGGGTTTGGCGAGATTTGTCATGGCGTCGAAATCAACGACGCCCTTCCTGTGTATCCAGTGGAATATCTGCCGCCCCTGAAAGGGCTTCAGTCCGAGGGTTTCCGTAATCTGTTCGGGCATCAGGCCCATAAGACAGTGCCGATGTCCGCTCACTTTGTTTTTTCCTGTTCTTTATCGTCGTCTTTGAAATTATCCACATCGCCGCCGCCCTTGAAGTCGCCGGCGCTCTGCAAACTTTGTCCCCGCAGAGTATCCACCTGCGCAAAGCCCCGCTTGCGCAGTTCCTTGACAGCGCCCTCCACGTCAAACACCTTCGCGTCGATTTCCCGGTTGAGGTCGATTTTGCGCATGGTGAAGCTCATCTGTGCCTTTTCACCGGGGAAAATGGATTCGACTTTGCCGGGGAAGCGCACGCCATCGCGTTCATAGTAATCGCTTTTCGTGGTCACGGCCACCTCCCGCCCCGAAGGGTCGAGCAGGCGGTTTTCCAGCACGACCCAGGGGCTCCCCTGGAGCACCAACTGGCGCCGCGGACGATTGCCATGCCTGGTGTCGAGAATCAGCAGGGAAGCGGTACGCGTGGCCGCATCGTAGGACAGAATGCGCACCTGTTTTGGATTCAGCTCGCGCCACGACTCGGGCTGAAACATTTCCTTGGCCATATCGGCAGAGGAGACGGTCTCGAAACGTTCGCCAAGCGGACGATAATAGAATTGGCGTTCCGTGGGGAACTGGATGAGAAAGGCGGGACCGGCACAGGTCAGCTCAACGAAGCGCGTGCCGTATTTGCGCCCTATAACATAAAGATCCAGCGGTTGCCGGAAAATAATGGTGCTTTCACGGGAGATTTGCGTTGACTCAAGTTCAGGCGAGCGCAGAATCACCGTTCCGGTGGCCCTGAATCCTTTCAGGCCCTGCTCGTTTTGCGCCAAACTCTGCAGAATTTCCGCAACAGCAGGTGTGCCCGGAGGCAGGGGTTGCTGCTCCAGCCTGTTGCCCAGATGGGCACACCCGGCGGAAACAAGCATGACGGCTGCCGTCATAAGAACTGCAACACGCAATCGCAAGTGGGAAACCTTTCGCCGTTGGGAGGGAAAACCGGGTGACTTTCAGCGGTGCCGGACTTGATTAATGTCCGCCCATATGCTATAGTTCCCGAGCTTCGGACGAATTATATCACGTCTTAAAGCATGAACCCAACGAATAGTTTCAGGAGCAAGCCATGTCCAGAGTTTGTCAGTACAGCGGAAAACACCCTTCCACCGGAAACAAGGTGGTTCGCCGAGGCAAGGCCAAGCGCGAGGGCGGTATCGGTCAGAACGTCACCGGAATCACCAAGCGCCGTTGGAAACCGAATCTCCAGACCATACGCGTCATCGAAGAAAACGGTTGCGTTCACCGCATCAAGGTTTGCGCCCGTTATATCAAGGCCGGCAAGTTCGTCAAGGCGCCGCGCGGCATGCGCAACGTGAAGCCCGTCTCGGCCTAAACGCCCCCTCTTGATTTTGAAGCCATCCCGGTCCCACATCGGACCGGGATGGCTCTTTTTGTGTTTACTTGCCGCCGGGAACCGCCGACTGCTACCCTCTGTGCGCGTGGGGAGCCTCCCGCCGACTCGCGTTCGCGACGATTACTACCGGAGTGTTGGAAATGAGGAATTCTTTCTGTCTTGCGCTTCTGGCGGTTTTTCTTCTGGCCACTGGCTGCAGAACCCTGCCCTATCAGAACAAAGCGCTGGAGCAGGTTGACCAATCCAAGGGTTACCGCTTCGCCAACCTGGAAAAGGGCGAAGGCAATTCGGACAGCCTCTATGTGGTGCTTACCTTCTCCGGAGGAGGAACCCGTGCTGCGGCATTTTCCTACGGCGTCCTGGAAAAACTCCGGGACACGGAGATCGTTTGGGAGGGCAAGCGGCGCCGTCTGCTGGACGAGGTGGATGTCATCTCGTCTGTGTCCGGGGGCAGTCTCACATCGACCTACTATGCCATGTTCGGCGACCGCATCTTTGAGGACTTCGCGGAAAAAGTGCTCTACAGTAACATTCAGAGCACGCTGATTCACGCGGTTCTGAACGTGACCAACTACCCGAAACTCCTGTCGCCCTACTACGGGCGCACCGACCTGCTGGGCGAACAGTTTGACCGTGACGTATTTGAGCACAAGACCTACGCGGACCTGCTGGCCCGCAAGAAGCGCCCTTATCTCGTCGTCAATTCCACCGACCTCACACTGGGAACGCGGTTTGAATTCACCCAAGGCCAGTTCGACCTGCTTGACTCTGACCTGAATTCCTGCCCACTGGGCTTTTCCGTCGCGGCGTCGGCGGCTTTTCCGGGCCTGCTTACGCCCGTGGCCCTGAAGAATTATGAAAAGGGGGACGAGAACCAACTTCCGCCCTGGGCCAGGGCGGCGCTGAAGGACCCCGATCCCGACGATGTGTCCTATCTCAATGCCAAGAACATGGCGTCCTATGTGTATCCCGGGCGCCGCTACATTCATCTTGTGGACGGTGGCGTTTCGGACAATCTCGGCCTGTCGCCGGTGGTGACACTGCTGCGGCAGGATGACCAGGGCCGCAAGCAAATGAAAATGCTTCACGACGGCACGATTAAGAAATTTATCGTCATCACGGTGAACGCCAAGTGCCGGGAGAATCCTGAATGGGACCTGCGCGCAAAGCTGCTCGGTCTGATGCCGGTGCTGCTGCGGGCGTCCACGACGCCGATGGAGAATTTCAGCCAGGCGCAAATCGAATACATGAAGATGCTCATTGACCACGAGGACACGGTCCATGAACTTAAGAAGATGCGGGCGCAGGTCTCCGGAGGCACGGCCGACCCGCAAGTTGACTTCAAATTCATTGAGGTCGCCTTTGACAGGCTCTCCGATGCGGACCAGCAGAAGCAATTGAACAAGATGCCCACGAGCTTCAGCCTGCACAAGGACCAAGTTGACCTGTTGCGCTCGGCCGCAGGGCAGGTTCTGGAGGAGCACAAGGGCTTTCAGGAATTAGTCAAGAGTCTGAATTGACAATTGATAGTTGAGAATTGATAGTTAATGGCATAAGGATTAGAGATTGGGTGTGAGGGGCCAGTTCAGGTCCAAAAGCACCTTCAGTATTGCCGGATTTGGGCATGTTACCGAAAAGGCCTATTGCATCTTGGCCCGGCTCTGTTGACGGTACTATGAATATTTTGACCGGATGGGATTGCAGTCCCCTATGGGGCCTTTGTCTCTTGCGCGGATTGCGGCGGGGCCTCAGGGGCCTTTTCCTCTTTGGGGGGCGGAATTGCTTCAGCCGGTGCCTGTTTGCCTTCTGCGGGCGTGACCGGGGAGACATCCTTTGCGTCCGTAACAGCCGTTGCGGGCGGTGCCTTGGCCGAAGCGTCCACCGCCACCGCCTTCTCCTCCACCGAAGACATGCTGGGCACGATGGGCGGAGAACCGCCGTCCTCGTTTTCAACGTGAATGTTGGCCTCCATCGCGGCCTCCATTACGCTGTTCACCACATCGAGCGGGGCGGTCGGATGCCTGCGAATGACCAGTGAGGTGCTCTTGGGTTTCTTGACGTTCTGCAGCGTCTTGCCCAATTCCTCCACGGTGACAACCTTCCCGTCGGAAGAGAGCCGTCCGTTTGCGCCGATGGACACCACAATCTCATTCTTGCCCTTGGTGACGTTGTCCTGAATGCGGCCCCAAATGTCTTTCTTGAGATGGCGCACATCCTTGCCCATCTCCTCGTCAACCTGCATCAGGTCCACCGCTTCCATGGACGTGGATTCATCCACGATGGTCGGTGTGATAAATATGAGCAGGGACGCGTTGCTCGTGAGCTTGTCGGGGCTGCGGAAGAGCCAGCCCAGCACGGGCAAATCGCCCAAGAAGGGGGTCTTGGTCATCGACTTGCTGCTGCGGTCTTTGCGCAGACCGCCCAGCACTACGGTATCGCCTGTGTTGACGCGCACCTGCGTGTCGGCCCTGCGCACGGTCTTTTCGGGAACCGTGGACTTCTGGTCGTTGACCGTGAGGGTCTTGTCGACGTAGGTGCTGTCCTCTGCGCTGATGTCCATGAGGATGGTGTCGTCATCGGCAATGCGCGGCAGCACGGTCAGAATGGTGCCGACGTCGATGAATTCAACCCGGTTCGTGTTGTTTGTGGCACCGTACAGACTGCTCGCCGAAGTGCCGCCGTAGCCGCCGTAACCGCCGCCGTAGCCGCCACCATAGTAGGTGGATGCGGACACGTAGGGCACCCTGGAGGCATTTTGGAACATGGCCTCCTCGCCGTCCTGAACGGTCACACGCGGCGAGGAAAGGATGTTGATCTTGGACTGCTTGTCCAGGTAATCCAGCGTTGCGGACAGCTTGTTCCCAACATAACGGTCGATAAGCGGCTTGCCGTTGAGCCCAAAGAGCTGGGGCCGGACGATCTTGCCCGCGGAGTCGAGCTGCAATGCTCCATAGAGAGGCACGGCATAGGGCAACTGCCCAACCTGCATGGCCTCGCCGGAACCGGGCCCCGTGCTCCCCGGAAGCGGAGAACTGGTGGTGGTGGTGGTCGACCCGGTGCCGGTGCCGGTCCCCGTGCTGGTGGTGGTAGTGCTGCTGGTGGGGCCCACCACGCCGCCCTTGCCGCTCTGAATGCCAAAGGGCTGACCGCTCAACTGGCTAAAGTAGGACCAGTTGATGCTGAAGGAACGCTCGATGTCGTTGGACACCTCGACAATGAAGGATTCGATGTGGACCTGCTTGCGCTTGATGTCCCAAGTCTTGATGAGCTTGTCGATTTCGTCCAGTCGCGACGACACGCCGGTGGCCGTCACCTGGTTTACCTGATCATTGACCACAATGCTCCCCATCTGGGACGGTATCAAGCTCTCAATCTGGTCCGCGATGAAGTCCAGATCGGCGTATTTGATGGCCCAACTGCGGGTCTCGAGTTCCTTGTCAAGCGTCTTGACCACCTCGGCCACATGCTCCAAACGCGTCGGGAGGTCGGTGACAATTATCGTGTTGGTGCGCGGATCCACCTGGACGGTCCCGCGCTCGGTGAGCAGCGACTCAATGTTGTCGGTCACATCCTCGGCATTGACCTGCTTAAGTTCAAAGGTCTTTGACTCGACGGGCTTGTCCAGGCTTTCAACCGCCATGCGCACCTGCTTGAGGTTGCTGGGTGCGTCCCACACAAAAAGCTGCCCGGTGCGGGTGTCAGTCATGATGTTGCCGTTGGGCGAAAGCAGCGCAGTCACCACGGATTCAATGTCGGGCACATCGGCATGCTTTATCTTGAACTGGGCACGCTCCAGGGGCGTGTCAATCTGCTCGATGATCCGGTCCATTTCCTTGATGTTGTCTTCGGTGTCCCAAACATAGATGACGCCGGAACGCTGGTCGGTAATCGTGCGCCCCGTGGACGAAAGCAGGGCAGACACCATTGACTCGGCAAAGGTGACATCGATGTTCTTGACCCGGAATTCCTTGGGCTGCCGCTTGCCGTAGAGCCGCTTCTGGTGCTCCTCCTCGGACATTACGCGCAGATACTTTGTGTCGGGTTCGTATTCGTAGTAAATCTTGTAGAACTTGAGAATCTCCAGTGCCTTTTTGGGGGTGGTTTCACTGATCCAGAACTTCAACTCCACGTCCTTCAGGTCAGGCGAAACGAGTATGTTCCAGTTGGTCGCCAGGTTGATCGCGCTGAGAAACTCCCCAACAACAATGGGGCCTTCCAGCGTGATTGGCTCGCCTTCCTCAGGAACTTCACCGTAGGTGATGTCGCGTTCGAGAATGGGCTCAAAAGCGCCCTCGCCAGCGACGGACACGGTGCCGGGTTCGCCTTTTGTGTAGGTCGTTCCACCACCACCGCCGCCACCTCCACCCTTGGCGCCGCCTTTGGCTCCGGCGCTTGCGCTGGCAGGCTTGCTTGCATCCTTGCCGGGGCCCGCATCGGCCGCAGCCTTTCCAACCGCGCCACCGCGAGGAGCCGGCGCCTTGCCCTTGTTGTCACCCGGTGTGGTGGCTGCAGCCCCCTCTTTTCCCTTGCGGGTGCTGCGATCTTTTTTGTGCCGGTCCCGGAGCGAGCCGGTGCCCTGTCCGCCCATTCCGCCCTGTCCCTGGCCGGTCGTGTCACCGGTGGAACCCAAACCCGTTCGCCCGCCTCCGAGTGAGGTGCCCAGGGGACTGTTCAGCCCCCCCTGCTGGTTGCCATAACCGCCGCCGTAATTGTTGCCGTAACCGCTTCCGTACTGACCGCCAGTGCTTGGGTAGTAGGGGCTGGGATAGGCATTGGTCGGCGTTTGGCTCTGGGCGGACACGGGCCAGCACAGTGTGCCCAGCACGGTCACGCAGGCAAAAGCCCGCACAGTCATCACCATGAAGCGTCTCATAAGCTACCCATGAGGCCCGTCCGCACGCCGGAACAGACCCGTTCGATCTCCATCCGCGACGGACATTACAGGGTCCATCGCCGCCTGTCTATGCAATCACGCGTCCCATTGGCCGCGCGGCTCAATCCAATGAATCTGACACTATATATAGCGCAATGCGCGTCAAGAATACAACATCTTCGGGATTTACGAGACAGTTTTGCCGCTATTCCCTGGGAATCGACTGTGTAAGCGTCTGCTTGCCCTCTTTCCATTCCAATGCAAGTGTCACCGAGGTTTTGTCGAAAGACTGCACCGTGAAGCCATTTACAGTGTCACCAACGGCGTAGAATGCGCCTTTGGGGTTTTCAGGCGTGATTATCTTTATTTTATCGCCCACTTTCTGATGACTGGCCTTGATTCCATTCAGCAGTTGGGCAATGTTCGGAGCAACGGGCGCGGGCGGCGGCGGCGGGGCCGGCGGCGGAGGGGGCGGCACCATGCCTGCCCAAACACCCTGTTTGCCGGTAATGAGGCTGTTCCACTTTTCAAAATCCGCCTGTGCGCCCTCCTCCTCGTCTTTGGAGGCGTGAATGTCGGCCAACGCCTGCTTGAGGTATGCGCGCTGGCTGTTCATGGGGTCATGGACCACGTTCATCACGATAACACCAATGACGATCGCAATCAGTCCTGCGCCAACTATGTTTACAATGCGTTCCACAGGCTACTCCACCATCTTCCGCAGTAGGATATTGTGAATCTGCACCACGGTTCCCTTTTCGGCCAGCATCAGTCGGGGGCAAACCACCTTGCCCCTTGCCGCCTCTGCGGGAATGCCGAACTGAACCTCGTACCGGTATTTGACACCATCGCTTTTCAACGGGACGCTGTCGGGAAAGAAGGCCTTGTCCCCTTCCATGGCCACACCAAATTCGGCCTTTCCGGATGCACTCATCTCCAGCATGGCCTCGTAGGCGGCATCGCCGGAGAGTTTCCGGCCCAATTCTGCCGTGGCATTGTCGGACTCAGCCTTGATTTCAAGATAGGGTCTGGCTCCGGAAACCTCAACCAGTTCGGCCCGGCAACCAGTCGTTGTCCAGTCGGACACGGAAAGGGGAATGCGCCCCCCTCCCCCGGCGCGTTCCGCGCCGGGGGCCGCAGTGGGACTCTTTTGTTTGCCTGCGCCGGAGGACTTTTCCTCCCCGGATGGCGTGGAGGCAGAGGAGGCACCATTCGCAATGGTGCGCGTGATGACCACGCTCGCCGCCACCTGGTCGGACTCGGGCACGCGATACAGTTCCAGTTTGTCCAGCCTTAGCGACTGCGGGCTTTGCTGCAGCCGTTCCAGAAAGTCGATGATTGGCTTGATGCCCACCGCGGGAATCCGCAGGGGAATGCGGTACTGGCGGTAGCCCGCCCCGCCTTCAGCCATTTCCCCCTTGCCCAGCGCGGGGATCTCGACCAGGTTCTCGTTGCTGTCCTGGCTCTCAACGGCAATGCCACGCTCGTCCAGCGGCGGCGGCACGCGCCTGGCGAGCCGGTAGATTTCCTGCCGCAGTCTGTCATGAATTTCGGGCTCGGTCCATGCGCTTGAATGCTGTGCCGCCACTTTGGCGTACTGCGCCTCCACGGCCTCGCGGCTGGCCATCTGGTTGGCGCAATTCACAATGTCATCCTGAAGACGGGCTATTTCGCCGTCCATTTCCCGCAGCGAGGTCAAGGCCATGCGCACGACGGAGAAAAGCAGAAATCCGCCGACAACGACTCCCGTCAGGAACGCCAAGTTGCGCTCCCGTGCGGAGAGACGGCCCCAGACACCGCCGACCGTTTTTATTCGCTCACTTGCCATCTTTTTCTTTTTCCTCGGTCATCGGGATGTCCACCTGGTATGTGAACACAGGCGAATCCTGCTCCACCGCCTTCTGCTCGTAAACCCGGCGCGCATGGGCGAAGAAAGTCAGGCCCTGCGCCGCTTTGTTGCGCAGATTCTGGGCTAGTTCCGCCACATCATCCACCGATTTTGTGCGGCCCCACAGGCTGATGCCGTCCTCGCGGTCCAGACTGATGCGGGTGATGTTTGCGCGGCCCTCGGGCAACGCGTCCACCACGTTGGCCAACTGCTCCACAATGGAGCCCTTGCGGTCCACCTGCCTCCGCAGTATGGTCAACTGCTCCCGCTTCTCGGCAATGCCGCGGGCATTGGGCTCCAAAGACTGGGCCTTGGCCTGAAGTTCGGCAATGACTTTTCCCCGGGTGTTCACGGCCTGCCAGTAGAGGCCACCCAAGGCGACGCACAGGCCAGCGGCAAAAACGGCGATGCGGATGGCAATCCGCTTCGTGCTCTGCATATGGCGCCGCGCGGAGATGCGTTCGGGCAGGAGACTGATCGTCACAGGGACGGTGCCTTCGGCGCCGAGCAGCGCGCCAAGCGCGGCCAGGGGGGCGCGATCCAGCGCCTTGCCCTGCACACCCACATCGCGCCCAAAAGAGGCGGGACGGCATTCCAAACCCAGTTCATCGGACAAATGCCGGCACAGGGCGAACACGTCCACACCGTCACAGCCCAGATAGAGCCGCAACACCCCTTCCCCGTCTTCCGAATCGCGCCGGTAGGCACCAAGGGAACTGCGGATCTCGGCGGCGAGTTCATCGACGGGGCTTTCCTGAATCAATCCGCCACCGCCGCCTGCGGTGGGATCCTGGGCCACCTGCTCCCAATCCTGACTGGAGGCGACACCGCGGCTGTAGGCCAGGCGGCCATCATTCACCACGGCCAGTTCAAAACCGCCGGACGCCAGGTGAATCACCCCGTAGCGGCCCTTCGGCTCTGCGGCAAGCGCGCAGTTCACGAGACAGGCGGAACTGAGGCACACCTGCCGCGGTTCCAGGCCCGCCGCGGACAAGACGGCCAGGTGGCGCTCCACCATGTCGCGGTGTGCCAGCACGGCAAACACGGATGACTCGCCGCTGGGCAGGAGGCGCAGCACGGAATGATCGATGATCAGCTCTTCGGCCGAGTAGGGAACAAACTCCTCGGCGCTCAACCGAATCATGCCGACGATTTCGTCGTGCTCCTGGCTGGGCAGCGTGAGTATGCGGGTGGTGACATCGTAGCGCGGGAACACGGACAGCACCGTGTCCGACGCGATGCCGTGCCGCGCCACAAAGGCTTTCAGCGCCTGTTCCAAGGCGTCGCCCTGGGTCCAGTCGCCGCGCTCGCAATCCTGCTCAAGCACGGCAAGCCCGCCGGGCGTGCGTTCTGCCCGCAGCCAGGACACGCCGTGCATGTCAAAATGGAGCACACTTATTTTTTCAAACTTATGAGCCAAGCGCCTTCTCCTGCCAGTCCACTGTCTGCAAACCTGATTCGCCAAACACAATGATCGCCGAACAAACGGCCCGGATGCGTCCCGAGCGCCGCGTGGCCAATCCTGTAATCTTAAAGAACGCGGAATCACAGGTGCAATAAGTGTTCAGGGCCTGCCGCGTGTCGCCCTGCACTCCGGTCTTCAGGCTCATGTCATCGAGCGTGATAAAACCGCGGTCATCCTCGGTATTCAGCTTGCCGTCACCCCCGGCGCGATACTCCAAAATGGCGTTAATATCGCCCTCTTTCACACCGGGAATGCACATCAGCACGTCTTTCGACGCGGTGTTCACGTTAATCCCGCCCCCGCCCCACACGGTCAGCAGGTCCTTCAATCCCGGTTTCTTGGCCGTTCCGAGCCAATCATCATCCTCAACGCCGCGCATGTAGCGCAGTTCCTCGATGGAGCTGAACGGGATGATGCCCTCGTCGGTGTTCTCCTCCTTGGTGCGCCGGGTCCATATTTGCCTTGCCAGCGGGCGGCCCATGGCCTTGATGTTGTCAAGCAGGTCCTTCGGGGCTGTGTTGATGTTGATGAAACGCTCCTCGTCGGTGATGATGAAGGAGGCTTCGTCGTTCTTCAGGGAATCGTCGGCCGTGAGATTGCCTTCGGCGTAGATGTTCTTGGGTGTGGCCCATGCCTCGCCCAGGTGGGTGCCCCCGCGCAGGTTTACGGGAAGCAGGCGCATCTTGACGCCACGGTTGGCGATTTCAATGATGCCCCGCTCCACCGCGCCCCGGGCGGCAGCCATGGCCACGGCATGGTCCAGCGAATAGGCCGCGGCACGACGGTCCAGTGCGGCCCGGTGGCCAAAGCCCAGTGTGATGACGGTGAGCATGGCAACCACCCACAACACGCACATGAGTACAAAGCCGTCCTGCCGGCGCCTCATGACTTGGACCCAAATAGCAGGTCGAGAAAGGCGGGCAGCAGCCTGGTCGTGGACGCGCGCATCGGAAAAGTGGAGGTGACGGAGTATTTGTCCGACGGGTCTTTCGGATTGGTCACCTCCAGCGTGATTTCAACGGCCTGCGGAAAGCCCCACCGCTGTTTGTGCACGTCCATGTAAATAGGGGGCACGGGGTCAGGAGGCGTTTTGGGGTCCCAATTCTCGCGCAGCGGCACCCAGACATAGCGGATGTTGAACGCCGTGGCATTGTTCACCAGCACGGTCCGGTGCTTCTTGCTGAGCTTCATGCGTTCCTGCTTGATTTCATGGGCTTCCGACGGCCGGGGCGGCAGGCCCGCCTCGACAAAGGCCTCTTCGCGAATCACCTCGTTCTTGCCGCGGTTGTAGGAATACTCCACCCGCATGAGCCGCCTGCTTTGCCCCGCCGCAAGGTTCTCCGGCTGGGCAATCACAAACATGGTTATGGTGTCGTCTTTGCCCTCAAAGAGGTGGTTCGCCCGTTCGACAAGATTTCCGTACTCATGGGAAAAGATGGACATGAAAGCCCGGGCCTCAAGATGCGCGTCAAAACCCGATTCAACGGTCCGCCACGTCTTCAGCGACGTGTTGAACAGAAAATAGACCGAGCTCATAACGATGCTCAGAAGCGTTGTGGCGACAAGCAGTTCCGCCAGGGTGAAACCCTGCCGAAGTCTGCGTCCGGATTGCTGCGTCCCGGTTCTCATCGCGGCGGCACTCCGAGGTCGTCCGGCGGCGGGGGCATCCAGATCATGCCCGCCCGCAGCAGCGTTTCGGCCGTCGCGGTGAAGGGTGTGCCGGCCCGCGACCAGGTCACCTTCACGCCCAGTTTGCCAATGTATTTGACGTAGTTGTCCTTGAAGAACTTCATGTCCTCGGGCAGCATGCCAGGCGGGAGCTGCGGCATCGGAATCTCGACACGCTTCACTTCCCAGGAATAGGAAAAGCGCTCGAAGGGGGCGTCAAAGGTGCCTTTGCCCTCCCCTTCGGGCTGCTCAAATACCAGTATGCGGTCGGCAAAAACCTTCTCCACCAGAAAGCGCGCCGTGGTGTAGTCCATCGCCTCGGCACGGGCGAGAATCGCCTGGTGAATGGCCTCCTGGATGGCCACGGCGCTGACGCTCAGCACCGCCATGGCAACGAGCGACTCCACGAAGATATAGCCCCGCACGCTGCGCGGCCTCATGGCTGAATCTCAATCTTGCCTATGGGCCCGAGCACCAGGATCTTGTATTTCTTGCCCTTGGCCCGGCTGTCCCGCACACTGATCTCGGCCTTGTCCGAGGCCCCGTTGGGCTGGCAGGCAATGAACAGGGCCTTCTCGGGCTTTTCCTTGCGCGCCTTCAGGTTGGTGATGACAAACTGGTCGGGCAACTGTGTCTTGGCGCCCCATGTTTCGGCGATGGGTTCAAAGCGCTTCTCGTTGTCCACCACTTCCGCCATGCGCATCACCCAGTAGAGATTGTTCTTGACGTCGATGTAGAGCCGGTACTCCCGGGACTCCCTGACGGACAACTCCTGGATGAAGCGGAGCGTCCCGATGAGGCTGTCACGGGCGCTGCGCATTTGAATGCCGTTCATGGAACGAATGTAGACGGGCACAATGATGGATGAAATGACCGCGAGCAGCGCAAGAACAACGATCAGTTCCAGAAAGGTAAAACCCGTCCGGTCATGCAGTCCCGGCAGGGAAGCACCCTGCGCCGAACGGGTCTTGCGTGATTTCAGTGCGGTCATGGGCTGCGCCATGCCGCGGCTTCAATGCCGCGGCTATTGGGATTGATTCTTTCCCTTGCTCGCGGACGGATCCGCCGAACTGGAGGTGATGTCGTCGTCATTCCCCGGAACGCCGTCGGGACCGGCCGAAAAGATTTTGTAGTCGGCCTTCAGCGTGTCCGTGGGCGGCGTGTAGATGTAGGCATTCCCCCAGGGGTCGGGCTTTATCTCGCGGACATAATTCCGCTTTCCGCCGTACAGGTCATTGAGCGCCTTGGGATATTCATCATTGTTGTCCACGGCATAGGTGTCCACAGCGTTGCTGTAATTCACAATGTCCATCTTCGACCTGCGGACCTGGGTGTCGCGAACACGACCGCTGTAGTTGAGCGCCACGGCGCCCGCCAGAATGCCAATGATCACCGTCACCAGGATAAGTTCGATGAGGGTAAAACCACCATTCGGTTTCATAGAAGTCTCTCCACGGTTATTTGCCAAGCTACCCATAGTATAACGCACCGGGGCCGCCGCGGCGGGGACAGCCGTCAGGCGCCGATGGTTGAACTCAGGTTCAGCATGGGCAGCAGCATGGCTATCACGAGAAAGCCCACAATCACGCCCATTACCACTATCAGGAGCGGCTCGAAGAGCGAGGTCATCGCCTTCACCGCGCGGTCCACTTCAAGATCATACGCGTCGGCGACGCGTTTTGCCACGGTGCCTACCCGCCCGCTTTCCTCGCCGACGGCAAACATGCTCATCACCATGGGCGGGAAGAACTTGCCGCGCCGCATGGTCTCGCTCAGGCTGTCGCCCTCGGTCACGCCGATGTGCATCTGGCTGACCTCGTCGCGGATGTGCACGTTGGTCATGGTTTCCGCCGTGATCTTGATGGAGGTCAGAATCGGCACGCCGTTGTCCATGAGCGTGCCCAGCGTGCGCGAGAACTTTGCCATCTCGTATTTCAAGATGACCGACTTGATGACGGGCACTTTCAGCAGGAACCCGTCCACCCGGCGCCTGCCGTCTTCGGTGCGGGACCACCGCACCAGCAGCACGACGAACAGCACGAGCCCCGCCAGCACGGCCCACCACCAGGCACCCATGAACTTGCAGATGGCCATGACGATCACGGTGGGCAGGGGCAGTTGCGCGTGAAACTCTTCAAAGACCTTGATGAACTTGGGGAACACGAAGGAAACAAGGATAAAGATGGCCAGCGAACCCACGGTGGTCAGGAAGGCCGGATAAATCATGGCGGACACCGCCTTGCCGCGCAGCTCCTCCTCCTGCTCGCCGAAGGCGCAGATGCGCCAGAGCACTTCTTCGAGCATGCCGCCGGTCTCGCCGGCCCGGACAAGGCTGCAATACATGGCCGGGAACACGGCCGGATGTTTGTCCATGGCCTCGGCCAGGCTGCTGCCCTTCTGTACGTCATCGCGAAGCTGGTCGATTATTTTGGCCAGTTTGGGATTCTCGGTCTGTTCGACCAGTGTCCTCAGGGCGCGGGTGATCATCATGCCCGACTCGCACAGATTCGCCAACTGGCGAAAGAATAGATTGCTGTCCTTGAGCTTAACCCGCGCAAGGGCCTCGCGCAGGGTGTCCTTGCTCTGCTCCGCCTCGGTCTCCTCCACGCGGATGGGGAAATAGCCCATGTCGCGCAGACGCGCGATGGCGGAACGCTGGTTCTCCGCCTCGATGACCCCCTTGGCAACCGCCCCGGGGCCCTTCTTTACCTCATACCGAAACTGGGGCATGGCCGCCTTCCAGTTCGAAGCCTATGGCCTCTGAATCGGCGGTCACGCGAAGCACCTCTTCGAGCGTGGTGTCACCGGAGTGGATGCGCTGCCAACCGGAGGAGCGCAGGGTCTTCATCCCGTTGCGCACCGCCACCTTCTTGATGTCGAGCGCGTTGGCGCGCTGGACGGTCATCTGTTTGATTTGCTCGGTGAAGGCCAGCATTTCATAGACGGCCAAACGGCCGCGGTAGCCGGTGTGACGGCATTCGTCGCAACCGTTGCCCATTTGGAATTTGCCGCCCCTCATCTGTTCGGGGCTGATGCCGAATTCGTCGAGCAGCACCGTGGCATCGGGTTCGTGGGGCGTGCCGCAATGGCGGCACACGCGGCGCACGAGGCGCTGGGCAATGGAGGCGATCATGGTGCTCGAAATAAGGAAGGGCTCGACGCCCATATCGACCAGACGGGTCACGGCACCGGCCGAATCGTTGGTGTGCAGCGTGCTCAGCACAAGGTGGCCGGTAAGGCTGGAACGGATGGCCATTTCGGCGGTCTCATGGTCGCGAATTTCGCCGACGAGCATGATGTCGGGGTCGTGACGGAGCATGGAGCGCAGGCCGAGCGCAAAGTCGAAACCGATCCTGGGCTGCACCTGCATCTGGGAAATCCCGGCCAACTGGTATTCGATCGGGTCCTCGATGGTGATGATCTTGCGGTCCACCTGGTTCAGCTTGGACAGCGCGGCGTACAGCGTGGTGGTTTTGCCGCTGCCGGTGGGGCCGGTGACCAGGATAATCCCGTGGGGCTTGCTGATGAGCTTGCTGAATATCGCCATATCTTCAGGCAGGAAACCCAACTGGTCCAGGGTGAGCGCCATGGAGGTGCGGCTTAGAATACGGATGTTCACCGATTCGCCATGGGGTGTGGGCAGAATGGAGACGCGGAGATCGTAGTGGGCGTCTGCGAAGGAGGCGAGAATCTTTCCGTCCTGGGGAAGCCGCTTCTCGGCAATATTCAGGTTGGCCATGATCTTGATGCGGGACACGATGGCCGAGTGGAAACCGCGAATCGACGGCGGCGTCGGGGCCTGATGGAGGATGCCGTCAATGCGGTACCGGACCCGCAGGCTCTCCTCGAAGGGCTCGATATGAATATCCGTCGTGTCCGACTGGATGGCTTCGAGGATGAGTTCGTTCACAAACTTGATGATGGAGGCGTCAATGCTGTCGTCGCCAAGGTCGGAGTTGATCTGGACCCCTTCCAGATTCACGACCCCCTCCATGCCGTCGGCATTGATAAGGATCTTCTCCATCGTGTCGGCACCGACGCCGTAGAGTTCCTTGGTGACCTTGCTGATTTCCTGGGGGGTGGTCACCACGGCTTCCACGCGCCGCTTCAGCACGAGTCGAATGTCGTCGAGCAACTGGGCGTTAAGGGGTTCACTGATGGCGACGACCAGGGTGCCGTTGCGTTCCTGCACGGGCACAAAGCCGTAGTGCGTGGCAAAACGGGCAGGCACCTTTTCAATGAGTTCGGGGGGAATGTCCATCTTGGAGGGGAGAACGAAGCGCATCTCGCAGAAATCGGCCAGTGCCTGGTAGACTTTGTCGGCCGGGGCGAAGCCCAACTGGGAGATCACGGGGATAAGATGGACGCCGCTCTTGGCGGCCTCATTCTTGGCCCGGTCCATGCGGGCTTCATCGAGCAATCCTTGACGGATTAAATACTGTTCAAGTCCGCTGTATACTGGCACTCAGGAAGGCTCCCAATCTTTGCAAGTGGTTTATTCATAGAATGTTAACACATCGGGAGCCGAAGCGCAAACACAGGGGGGTCAGGGGGCGTCCACGGTGAGTTTCGCCAGGGCTTCCTGGGCGCGGGCCACAATGGGCGCATGGCCGCTGGAAGCGGCCTCATTGTAGAAGCGCCGGGCGCTTCGCGTGTCGCACAGGTCATCCCTGTACACATTTCCCAGAGCGAGCGTGACCTGGGCCACCGCCGTCGGGTCACTGCACCGGTTGCGCACCCTCTCCAGCGCAATGGCATGGGAAGAGCCGTCCAGTTGTCCCGGAAGCCCCACGATCCCGCGCATTTCGCTCATCGCCAGGGAGGCAACCATGGAGTCGGGATACTGGGCAACGAGTCGCTCGCACTTCTCAAAGGAGTTGGAGGGATTGTTCCTGATGGCATCGAGCGCATACATGGGGGCATAGCCCGAACGGCGGGCCTCATCAAGCAGATTGAAGCGCTGAATGCTCTCGGGGCTGTTCATGAAAGTTTTCGGATAGCGGGCGCGGAGAGAATCGTAGGCGGCATAGGCTTCGGGATAGCGCTGAAATTCGGTGAATTCCAGATTGGCCAGGAGTTCCTGCGCCTCACCCGACGCAGCGTCCTGCGGATTGCCTGCCAAGGCTTGATCCAAGACCTTTCGGGCACCGAGCAGGTCGCGCGATGCCACCTTGTTGACCGCCGCTGAAATCGCCGTTTTGACGGGAGAAGCCGTTCCCTGGGTCGCCACCGGCACCGTATTTACCCGAACCGTGGTCCCCGTGGGACCTACGGGCACACCGACCACCGAAACGAACAGGATCACGGCCGCACCCACGGCCACTGTGGCACCCGAAATCAGGCGCCATGAAATAACACCCCGGCGCACCGGGGTGACTTCAATCAGGCGCGCGTGAAGCAACGGCACGAGGTCACCCGTGAATTCAGGCGTCTCCCGGCTTACCGCGCGGCGCACACGGCCCAGCGCCTCCGCTTCGGCCCGCAGGCGCGGGTCGACCAGCAAAGCCTTGTCCAGCATTTGCCGCTCTGCGCCTTCCAAAGGCTCGTACAGGGACGCGGCCAGCAACGCCTCAATTTTTCGCTGTTTCGTCCAAAAGATCATGGTATTGGGTCCTGCTCGTCCGGGTTGTTGTCGGGCGCAAGGTCACCCAGCTCGACGCGCAACTTCTTGAGCGCGCGAAACAGGTGAACTTTGACGCTGCCTACGGTGCAACCCAATTCTTCGGCAATTTCGGCCAGGGAAAACTCTTCAAAATGTCGCAACACAAACACGGTGCGCTGCATCTTGGACAGCGCGCCCAGCGCGCCGCGCACCCGGGCGTCTATTTCCCGGCCGCGCACCACGCTCTCGGTGCTGTCCACGGTCGGCTCCACCGCCGCACCCTCGGTCTGACCCACAAAAGCCTCGTCGAGCGGTTCCTGCTTGCGCCGGTTTCTCCGGCGCAGATGGTCAATCGCCTGGTTGGTGGTGAGGCGGAGCAGCCACGACAAAAAATTTCCGGTCGGCGCCCAAGTGCCTATCTTCTGATAGGCCTTCACCAGGGCATCCTGGGTGACATCCAGCGCGTCCTCGCGGTTGCCGGTCACCCGGTAAGCCGTCGCGTACACACGACCCTGATAGCGCCGCACGATTTCCTCGAACGCGGCAACATCGCCCCGTCCGGCGGCAAGCGCCAGCGCAGTGTCATCTGTACCCGAGCTGTCCGGACGGGCTGGATTCATATCACTCATCTTTGGAAACGTTTTCCACCGGTAAAAGGTTTACAGCGATTATTCCCGCTTAATTGCGGGAGGGGCTGACAGCCCCTGACTTGTCGGCCCAACCACAGTTGGGATTCTGTGACTACATCCAAGTCATATACGGAATGGACGCTTCGAACTCAAGGAACTCCATGAACATCTTCCGCAATGCGCCCGGATACCGATCCAGATCCGGGCCCATCCTAGGGGCATATTGTACACCCCGACATGCTTTCCTCGAAAATTTCTCTTCCCCAAGAATCCTCAGAATATGTCATGTGTTTATGCCAGGAACAGGTAGTCCTTGTATTCTTCAAATCCCATCGGACGCAATCGGTCGCGAATTTCATCACGGGCACCGGGAGTGCCAACCATGACCACAATGAAGCAACCGCTCGGGGGTGGCAACTCCTCCGGCGCAATTACGCGCACGCCGTGAATCGTCCTGCCAATCTTTCGGGGATTAATGTCCACAACGGCCACCGGAGTTGCATGCTCTTGGTTACCCATCACGGATTTGCCGAAAACTCCCCTAAAATCCCCCTTCCACCTATGCCAAGGCAGCTTCGACGGGCACGTCAAAGGGGAACTTGAAGATACACTCCCCCACTCGCGCAGCCAGCGCTTGCCCACTTCCCCCGCCCCCCATTGGCACATGGGACGGCCGGCATGCTGGACGGGCGCCAGATAATGACGTTTGAGGGCACGCAAGGGCGCTTCGTCATAGCGCGGGTCGTTCATGGATAGGCGTTTGGGATGGTCGCGCCAGTCGAGAATGACCGGTTCGGGCTTGGCGAAGCGGGCACCTGCCTGCCATAGGCGCATGACGAAGTCATAGTCTTCGGGCCAGGGACAATCCTGATAACCACCGACCCGGTCATACCAGTCCCGGGAAATCATGAAGGTGGGATGCGGCAGGGGGCATTCGACGAAGATTTCGCGGACGATGGCATCGTGGGAGACCAGTGTGTTAACCCAGTCCTCATAGCGCCGACGCCCGAAGCCGATGGACTCGCCCATCATGCTCACCCGCCCCCCGCAGATGCTCAAGGCCCGGTCGGCGGCGAAGCAGTCCAATTGCAGGCGCAACCGTTCAGGCCTGGCAAGGTCATCGGCGTCCATGCGGGCCAGATAGGCGCCCCCCGCATGGGCAGCGGCGGCCTGCAAGGCCGCCACGATGCCGCCGTGGCTGATACTGTGGACGTGGATGCGCGGGTCTTGCCGCGCCAAGTGTTTCAGAATTTCACCTGAACTGTCGGTGGAACCGTCATCGACGGCGATGAGTTCCCAATCCGGATAGTCTTGCTTGCGAATGGAATCCACCGCAGCGTTTAGGGTTTCTGCGGCGTTGTAAACGGGCATCAGCACCGAGATGACCGGAACTTCCTTCTCCTGCATGGCCGCCGCTATTCCAATGTGATGGTTAGCGCCGTCAGGGAATGACGGGGGAAGCTGTGGATGACCGTTCCGCCTTCGACCGAATCCGACTTGGTCCGCTTGGAAGCCACGGCGGACGGAACGGCGAAAGTGTTCGAGGCGCGCGGGTCGGCGGCAGCCATTACCTTGGCGGAAACCGAGGCGACCCGTGATTCGTGCAGGTTGACCACTGTTTCCAAGTCTGTGTCGAGGGAACGGTTGGCTACTGTTAGCAACACCTTCTTGCCACTCATGGAGACGCTGACATCGAGCAGTGGCACGGCGCAAACATCCCCCGACCCTTCGGGTCTGCCCCCTTCAAAGGGGGACCTAAGCCCGAGCAGCGGCTCGCCGTGGACATCCCCCGACCCTTTGGGTCTGCCTCCTTCAGAGGGGGACCTAAGACCAGACCCTTCGTCTGTATGGACGGAGTAGGACGGGCTGTCGGTTACGTGGGTGAGGGCCCGGGCGTTCATGTGGGGACGCATCATGTCGAAGACGTAGTAGGTGGGCGTCAGGAACATGCGGTTGCCCTGGGTAACCGCAAGGCATTGGAGCACGTTGACGGTCTGCGCAATGTTGGCCATGGTAACGCGGTGGGACTGGCGGTTGAAGAGGTTGAGCACACTGGCCGCCAGGAGGGCGTCGCGCAGGGTGTGCGGCTGTTCCAGACCGTTGTCCACCTGCGCTTCGGGGTGCCACATGCCCCATTCATCCACCATGATTCCGACGAACTTGTCAGGATAGTGGCAGGCCAGAAGCGCTTCGGCAAGTTTCAGGTCGCGTTCGAGCGTTAGCACGTCTGCAAAGAGGGCGCGATAATCGCCGTCGCTAAAGTCCGTGCCCGAACCGCGGGAAAAGTGGCGGTGCAACGCGAGATGGTCAATCAGTTCGGGATGTTTCATGGCCGCGCAGAACTCGCGGTTCCAGTCGTTCTGGACGGAATGGTGCGCCGCCATTCCTGACATGGTCACCTGACAAGGCATCACCCTAAATCCCCCTTCAACGGAAGACTTAAGACAGGCGACCAGTTCGATGGACGGGTCCATGGCCTTCATATAGTTGGCGTGGCGGGCATATTCCCGGGCATAGTCACCGCCGCTAAAACGTCCGCCGCAACCCCAGTTTTCATTGCCCACCCCCCAATACTTGACACCGTAGGGCCCGGGGCTGCCGTCGCGGGCCCGCAGGGCGGACAGCGACGAATCGCCGCCAAAGTTGCAGTATTCGACCCAGTCGCGGGACTCGCGGGGACTGCCGGAACCGACGTTGGCGCACAGGCAAGGCTGGCATCCGAGGGCGCGGCAGAAACGCATGAACTCGTTGGTGCCGAATTCGTTCGGTTCGCCCTGACGCCACCAAATGTTTGCGGTTTGGGGGCGTTCGGCGCGCGGCCCAACGCCGTCGCGCCAATGGTAGTCGTCGGCAAAGCGGCCGCCAGGCCAGCGGACGACGGGCGCGCGCAGATGTTTGAGTCCGGCGAGCACGTCAAGGCGCAGTCCATCCTCATTGGGAATGCGCGACTTCTCCCCCACCCAGACGCCCTCGTAGATGCAGCGCCCCACAGGTTCGGCAAAATGGCCGTAGATTTCCGGACGGATGACGGACTTGGGAAGGGCTGGCCAAATGTTTATGGCCGGACGGCTCATGCATCCGACCCGGAGGGATGGTCGAACTGCTGCAGGAACGCATAGACCCGCTCGCTGACAAACTGCCGCACGAGACGGATGTCACGGATGACCTCCTCACCCTGGCCAGCCATCACGGGCTGTTTCCCGTAGACACCCTTCACCTCGACGAACACTTCGTCCGTACCGTGGCGGAAGGACTCTATGTTGACATGCAGCGCCCCGGCGTGTTCGGGCGTTTCGGGAAGCACGAAACGCAGACCGCCCGTGGCCACGGGGCGCTGGAAATGGGGCGTGATATGGCCGGAAAGGCCGCAGGCGGCGTCCAGCAGAAAGACGCGTGAATCGGTAAAGTGGGTCAACGCGAAGGTGGAGCGGATGGTGGCGGCATGGACCATGAAACGGTCTATCTGCCGCGCCTCGCCCAAACGGGGCATGATGACGCGCACCTTCTCCTCGAAATCGCTGAGCGCCAGGTCGGCCCATTCCTCGATGACCAGGGCGCGATCCGGGAGAAACAGCAGGATGGACTGGGCCTGGCCGCGGTTCGAATAGAAACGGGCCTGACCCGCCTCGTTCACCTCGATGCTGTCGTAATTGGCACGGGTCTTTGAAAGATCAAAATAGAGCTGCTGCAACGCGGCCCGGTTGAAGGGCGACGGCTGGTGGATGAGTTCCACACAAAAGTGTATGACGCGGTCTTCGGCCTGCATGTCCTGCGAGTTCCTTTTTTCGGTCCAGCCTCCTCCCTGCATCAGTATAGAAGGGGTGAACGGGGGGATACAAATGGACAATGGAAAGTTGACAATTGATGGGCAGGCGAGAGGCATTCTTCCCGACGCCAATCTGGAGACTGGCTAAAGAAGAGAACTCGCAGCGTCACTGTCTGGTTAGGCGTTATTGTCTGGCGAGTCGGAATCCGACGGTGGTCATTGCGCCCCAACCTGCATAATTGTCACGTTTTGCGGAACGGCTGATCCATGCGTTCTCGTTGTACATGCCTCCGCGCACCACACGGGCCGTGGTTTCGGCGCCGCCCCAGGCTGTGCCATCTACAGGGGCACCCGTATAGTCATCGTGCCAGGTATCCTGGCACCACTCCCAGACGTTGCCGCTCATGTCGTAGAGTCCCCATTTATTGGGCAGCTTCTGACCGACGTTGTGCGCGTACTGGTGATCGGGATAGCAGTTGCCGGAATACCAGGCATAGTCGCCAATGAGCGTGTAATCGAGGTCATCGCCCCAGTAGAAGCGCGTCTGTGTGCCTGCGCGGCAGGCGTATTCCCACTGCGCTTCGGAGGGCAGGCGGTAGGTCTTGCCCAACAGCGTGTTGAAGCCGGTAATGAAGGCCTGCACGGTATCCCAAGACACGTAGATTGCCGGACTGTTGGGATCAAGGTTCGGGTCGCTCTGCCCAACCCAGGGCGTGCTGCCCGCGACGGCCGTCCATTGGGCCTTGGTGACCGGATACTTGCCCAGCCAGAACCCGGCAACCGACACGGAGTGCTGGGGACTTTCATGATACTCGCTGTTCACCTCGTTGGTGTAGCGCCCCATCAGGAAGGAACCGGCCGGTATCCAGACCATTTCAAAAGGAACGCTGCCGGGCAGCATCACTGTTTCGGTGGTACCTGCCGCAGGGTCCACCACCTTGATATAGTCGTTGTAGATGACGGAGTAATTGCCGGCGCCGTCGAGATACTGCACGCGCACCGTGTGGTAGCCCAGCCCGGCAGGCAGGGTGTGCACGTGCGTGGCGGCGGGCAGAAACCATGAGGTCCAGGTGGATCCGTTGTCACTGAAACGCATGCGCGACACGCCAGAACCGGCGTCTGAATAGGTCAACCCCAGCGAAACATTCAGGTTGGACGTGGTGGCGTCACCCTTGTTGATGATGATGCTGCCCGTTGGGGGCGTGGTGTCGAGCAGAATGTAGTCGCTGAAGGTCGCCGAACGGTTATTGGATTTGTCGAGGTACTGCACGCGCACGGTCTTGTGCCCGTCCCCTGTCGGGAGCGTGTAGGGGCGCGTCGCCATCAGCGCCTCCCAAGCGCTCCAGTGCGAACCGTCGTCGCTGAAGCGCATGCGCGACACCCCCGAACCACCGGCGCCGTCATCCCACGTCAGTGCCAGCGTGACATCGGGCGTGTTGGTGGCGGAACGGTTGCCGTTGATAATGATGGTACCTGTCGGCGGCGTGGTATCGGCCGCGCGCGCCGCCTCCTGCGGGATGAGCGCAATCGCAAGCACCAGCCCCATCAACACAAGTTCCAACGCCTTGGAAGTAGCACCCATTGCACCCGCTCCTCTGTTGAGCCGCCAGACGGCAAGTGATTGGCGCTTCTGCTCTCTCCGGCTCCGGACCGGCGTCAAGGCCAAACACCTGCCGGGATAATTCTAAGCGGAATTCTGTTTTCTGTCAATGGGGCGAAAGAATTCTGATCGTCCGCGCTTTGACTGGTTTCGGGTTGCTCCGGTAGAATGACGTTATATCCGCGAAAGGATGTTATTTTGCATAGTTCCATTCCTGAGATTGTCATCAATTACATGTGCCTGCTGTTTTCGCTTTGCGTGCATGAGGCTTCCCATGCGGCGATGGCGGACCGTTGCGGCGACCCGACGGGCCGGCTCTTGGGCCGCGTCAGTTTGAATCCCATGCGGCATGCGGACCCCATCGGCACGGTGATTCTGCCGCTGTTTGCGATGATAACAGGGTTTCGCTTCTTTATCGGCTGGGCCAAACCGGTGCCGTTTAATCCGCGCAACCTGCGGAACCGTCGCCGTGACCCCGTCTTGATCGCCCTGGCCGGCCCGGCCTCCAACCTGCTCGTCGCACTGTTCGCCGCAGTGGTGTTGCGTGTCGTGGCCCAGTTTGCAGGGGCGATGGTGGATTCTCCCGTGCTGCCGCTGCTTCTGGTGATATTCATCACGCTGATCGGCATCAACATCATGCTCATGGTGTTCAACTGCCTTCCCATTCCGCCCCTAGACGGTTACCATCTTCTAGACTATTTTCTGCCGCCCTCGGCCCGTGAGTTCGTGGACAGGTTCGGCCCCTATAGCATGCTTTTCTTGATGCTTATCGTGTTCAACACGCGCATCCTCCAGATACCCATGGAATTTCTTAACAAGGGAATCCTCTATCTCGCCTTCGCGGGCACGCCCCTCTATTCGGCCTTCATGGGCCACTGATTGCCCGCCGACCTCCATGGCTGCCTCTCTGGTCTTTGAAAGACTCCCCGGATTTTCGGATTATGCCAGCGCGCATGCTCGGCAATTGGCACTGCGGGAGGCGGTCGCGCGGGGCGATTCACCAGACACCGTCCTGCTTCTTGAACACGCCCCGGTGATCACGCTGGGCCGCAGGGCCGACCCTTCCCATGTGGTCGCAACGCCGGAGAAACTTCAGGACTTGGGGATTAAGACGCTGCCGGTGGACCGCGGCGGGGACGTGACGTACCACGGTCCGGGGCAGATGGTGGCCTATCCCATTCTCAACCTGAACCAACGGAAGCCTTCCGTGGGCTGGTACTTGCGCAGTGTGGAGCAGGTGGTCATCAACCTCCTCGCCGAATATGGCCTTGTGGGCGAGCGTTTGGAGGGGTTTACGGGGGTATGGGTGGGCGGTGCCAAGGTTGCGGCCATCGGGGTGGGGGTGCATCAGTGGGTCACTTTCCACGGCGTGGCGCTGAATGTCAACCCCGACATGGGACACTGGGGATGTATCATCCCCTGTGGCATCGCGGACAAGCCGGTCACTTCGCTGGCGGCACTGATGGGAGAAGCACCGGGCATGGCGGAGATGATGGAGGGGTTTGAGCGGTGTTTTCGGCGGGTGTTTGATGATGGACAATTGGTGGCCGATGGGCCTAGACCGACATTCCCCTAAATCCCCCGCGTGTCGACCTGGAAGAAGATAGCCGGCAGGAATGCCAGCGCTCCCAGTGGAGACTGCTGTTTGAACGGTATTGGGGTGGAAACGTATGCTCAGGCACAACAATCGGCAATGAGGAAACAGTTATGGCTTGTGAAGCGACCGCTTATGCCCGTGCAGGGCTGATTGGAAACCCGTCGGACGGGTATTTTGGGAAGACCATCAGTTTTATCATCCGGGATTTTTCGGCCAAGGTGACGCTGTATGAGAATGCGGAACTGGAGATCGTGCCCAGTTTGGAGGACAAATCGCAGTATGCGGGCATGCGCGAACTCGTCGAGGACGTGAACGCCAACGGCTATTACGGCGGCATCCGGCTCATGAAGGCGGCCGTCAAGAAGTTCTACGACTACTGCATCGCCCACGAGATTGCCCTGCGCGACGTCAATTTCTCCATCCGGTACCGCTCGAACATCCCGCGGCGCCTCGGCTTGGCAGGTTCGAGCGCGCTGGTCACGGCAACGATCAAGTGCCTGATGGAATTCTATGACGTGGACATTCCCAAGCCCTTCCTGCCCAACCTTATCCTGAGCGTGGAAACGGAGGAACTGGGCATTGCGGCGGGGTTGCAGGACCGGGTCATCCAGGTGTACGAAGGCGTGGTGTTCATGGATTTCAACCGGGAACTGATGGAACGGCAGGGGCACGGCATTTACGAGGAACTTGACCCGTCGCTGCTGCCTCCCCTCTTTCTCGCCTACCGCCAGGACCTGGGCGAGGGCTCGGAGGTAATCCACAACAACGTGCGCCAGCGCTGGCTCGACGGCGACACGAAGGTTCTTGACGCGATGCAGGACTTCGCCTCCTACGCGAAGGAAACCCGGGACCTGTTGCTGGCGGGCCGGGGCATGGAAATAGGGCCGCTGATGGACAAAAATTTTGAACGGCGCAAGACCATCTTCAAACTGGACCCGCGCAATGTGGAAATGGTCGAGCTGGCCCGCTCGGTGGGCGCCCACGGCAAGTATGCCGGGTCGGGCGGGGCCATTGTGGGTATGTATTACAACGAGGACATGCGCATCCGGCTTGCCGACGCCATGAACCGCATCGGCGCGACGGTCATCACCCCGCGCATTGAAAGCGTCTGACGCCGCATGGGAACGCTTTACCTGGTCGCGACGCCCATCGGCAACATGGAAGACCTCTCGTACCGCGCCGTGCGGGTATTGGGCGAAGTGGATGTGCTGGCCTGCGAGGATACGCGCGTCACTTGGAAAATTTTTGAACGGTACGGCATCAAGGCCCCGTCCACGCGCTTCTCCTATCACGAGCACAATGAGGAGGTTGCCGCCCGGCGCATTCTGGGCCTGCTGAACGAGGACCGCAGCGTGGCCGTCTGCACGGACGGCGGCCATCCGGGAATCAGCGACCCGGGCTACCGCATCGCTTCGCTATGCCATGAGCACGGCCACAAGATTGAAGTGATTCCCGGTCCGAGCGCGGCCACCACGGCATTGCTCGCGTCTGGACTGTCTTCGTCCAGTTTCACGTTCAAGGGATTCCCGCCCCGAAAGTCGGGACAGCGCCAACGCTTCTTTGCGATGGACCGGGACCTACCCCATACGCTCATTCTCTTTGAATCGCCCTACCGGGTGGGGGCCTGTCTGGCCGATGCCCTGGAGGCACTGGGGAACCGGCTGGGAGCGGTGTGCATCGAACTGACGAAGAAGTTTGAAGCGGTGCACCGGGGATACTTGGCCGATTTGGCGGCGCAGTTCAAGGGGAAGGAGATTAAGGGGGAGGTGACGATTGTGATTGCGGGGAATAACCCCAAATTCAAGAATGAAGAAGTGGAAGAGGACGAAGCGACAGACGATGAGGATGAATATGGGTGATTGCGTCTGTTTGGATCGTTAAATAGCAGAATAGGTTGACAGCTCTGAGAGTGCTCTATTTTGAACCACAGAGGGCACAGAGGGACGCAGAGGAGGAGAAGAGCATTTCTTAACCACGAAAACACGGAATCGCACGGAAAAAGACAAAAATAGATGTTATGTGGGTGGATTAGGGCGGTGTGAGTTTGATTGAGATTATCCGGTCCCTGTTTAGATATGGTTGGACGTATTTTGGGGGAGAGCATGGGACCTATGTGACCCATGGGACTTATGGGAAGAATGGGCGGGTGCCTTGCCAAGGCCAAGCAACCTGCTCCGGCCTTTGAAGCTGAAAGAACGCGGCAGGATGCCGCGTCTACTGCTCTTGGGCGGCCCTTTCCTGTTCTGGGGTGATCATTTTGCCGGACCATAGGCGGTTGATTACGGCCAGGATGGCGGCTGTGCTCACGAGAAACACCACAAACAGTGCCATGGCATATCCCGTGCGTCCGTAGAGGAAGTTGCCGACGGTGAAGAGGGCCGACCAGATCATGGTGCAACCGGCCACCCAGCCGAGCAGTGCCAACGGGATGTTTTCATGGGTGGCGCGGGCTTCTTCGTCCGTGACGCCCGCTTCATGGCGGATGGCCAGCCAGCCCGGTCCGAAGGGACGCACCTTTTTGTAGAAGTCAATGAGCGTTCCGCGGCTTGTCTGAGGACCAAAGAATGCCACCAGCATCCAGCATAATGTCGTTACAGCGATGGTGATTATCAGGCTGGCGGCCGAATAGTTTATGCCATAGGCGGTTTGAAGATAGTTGAAGAAGTCGTTGATCGAGGCCGCTATGCTTATCCCCCACGCCTTGTCAAGGTAGGACAAGAAACGTGCAATGTATTGGCCGACATCGCTGGTAACAGGGTTCTGCAGCACACTTATCTTGATCAGGAACAGCACAATGGATACAAAGAAGGAACTGATCATGGCCGCGACTTCGCACCAGGCGTTGATGCGCCACCAGAACCAGCGGAGCAGGTAGAGGAGACCCGTGCCGGCGCCGACCTGGAGCATGATGTCGAAGCTGTCCTTGGCGGACTGCAGGACATAAACCATGCCAGAAGAGGCAAAGAAGAGTCCGATGGTGGCAAATCTGCCCGCCCACACGTAGTGATGCTCGGTGGCGTCCTTTTTGATGAACCGGCGGTAGAAGTCGTGGACCAGATAGGACGCGCCCCAGTTCAGATGTGTCAGGATCGTGGAGGAATTTGCCGCGATTAGACCGCCTATCATCAGTCCGGCAAAGCCCACGGGCAGGAAAACCAGCATGGCCGGGTAGGCGATGTCATGGTTGACCAGGCTGGCGTCCAGATTGGGGAATGCGGTCTGGATGTCGGAAAGCTTGGGGTAAACGACCAATGAGCACAGGCCGACCAGAATCCACGGCCAGGGGCGAAGCACGTAATGGGCCACATTGAAGAACAGCACGGCGCCCAGGGAGTCCTTCTCGGACTTGGACGAGAGCATGCGCTGGGCAATGTAACTGCCGCCACCGGGTTCGGCGCCGGGATACCAGACGGCCCACCACTGCACGGCAATGGGCAAAATGAACACGGCGATGGCAATATCCCAGTTGTTGGTAAAGTCGGGCAAAATGTTGAGGTAATGGAGCATCGTTTTGCCGTCGGGGGCAAGCTGGGGCGCGGAAAGTTTCTCAACCAGGCCGTGCAACCCACCCACCTGGGGCAGTTTGAGGGCGAAGTAGGCGGCGGCAATGACAGCGGTCATCTTGATGAAGAACTGGATCATGTCGATGACCAGCACCCCCCACAGGCCGGAGTGGGTGGCGAAAATGACGTTCAACAGGCCGATGCCGACGAGGGTCTGCCAGCGGGGCAGGCCGAAGAGGATGCCGGCAATCTTGCAGGCGGCCAGATTGACGGAGGCCATGATGATGCAGTTGAAGAAAAGGCCCAGATAGATGGCGCGGAAGCCGCGCACGAGGCTGGCGGCCTTGCCGGAATAGCGAATCTCGTAGAACTCCAAGTCGGTCATGACGCCGGAACGTCGCCACAGGCGGGCGTAGAAGAAAACCGTGGCCACGCCGGTCATGACGAAGGCCCACCAGCACCAGTTGCCCGCCACGCCCTGACGGCGGACGATGTCGGTCACGAGGTTGGGGGTGTCACTGCTGAAGGTGGTGGCGACCATCGAAAGTCCGGCCAGCCACCAGGGCACCGAACGTCCGGAGGCAAAGAATTCGGCGGTGCTTTTACCCGCCCGCTTTCCAAAAAACAGCGCCGGAACAAAACAAACGAGCAACGAGGCCGCAATAATAGCCCAGTCCATGGGTTGCAGGTGCATGGCGTGACTCCTTTCCGCATCCTTGACCGCGCCAGTGTACCTGTCACACGGGTCGGGGCTCAACTTGGCAATTGACCGTTTATAATGGACAATTGACAATGAACAGACAGTAGCGGGGCAAAAGGTTGACGAAAACGCACGGGTGGGATATTCTGGTTGTTTCGGCGCTTCTTTTGCAGATTCTCTTTGATACAGAGTCGGGCAACCCGTTAAACTCACGATGCCGTACATGGCAAGCCGTCTCCTCCCGCAGGTCGGTGCCTGGGTGCGGAACATGGACAACCGTTTGGGGTGTTTTTGATCATGGCCAAATTCGACGAGCCCATTGCCCCGGAAGGGGAATCCAATACAGCCGATTCGGGCAGCTTCGATGGTCTTGCCCGTTCGGGCAAGGGCGGTATCTTCTCGCGCCTCGGAGACCGTTTCAACGAGGCCCTGCAACAGGGCCGGGGCGATTCCCGCCACAGAAAGGCCGTTGAGGAAATGCGCCGCTCTCCCGTTATCCCCCCGGAGGACAGCGCCACGCGTCGCGCGCGGAATTCCAACCTCAAGCGTCTGGTTATCCCTGAAGGCGTGACCATCGGCGGTTCCCTGACGGGAGGCGCCGAATCGGAAATCGGCGGGCGCATCGAGGGTGACCTCACCATTGAAGGAACGCTTTTTCTGCTGAAGACCGCCGTTGTCACCGGAGACGTGCGGGCCGGTTCGTGCCAGATGGACGGGACCGTGGAGGGGCGTGTTGAGGTGTCCAACGACTTGGCGATAGGAAAGACGGGCAAGCTCAATGCGGATGTGGTGGCGGGACGCAATGTGGACATTGCGGGACAGGTGAACGGCAATGTGACCACGCCCGGCAGGCTCAAGATGGCCGCGGGCAGTGTTGTCAACGGGGATGTGTGCGTGCGCGTTTTGAATATGGAAGAAGGTGCGGCGCTGAACGGCGTGTGCACCATGCGCGCACCGGTACAAAAGTCTGAAGGTGCATCCCCAACACAGGAGCAAACAACATTATGATGATGCCAGGCATGTTTTACGGCCCGGACATTCTGCTGATGATTCCGGCCGTTATCTTCACGTTGTGGGCGCAGTGGTCCGTCAAGAGCGCCTACGCAAAGTACTCGCAAATTGGAACACGTTCCGGCATGACCGGCGCGGCTGCGGCCAAGGCCATCATGGACAGCGCGGGCGTGCTGAACGTTGATATCGGCGCGATTCCAGGCGAAATGACAGACCATTACGACCCGACCCAGAAAATCGTCAACCTTTCCGAAGGCGTCTACGGCAGCGATTCGATCGCGGCGGTGGGCATCGCGGCGCACGAAGTGGGCCACGCCATCCAGGACGCGCACCAGTACGCGCCGATGAAACTGCGCCACTTCATTTACCCGGTGTCCTCCATCGGTTCCACCCTGGCGTGGCCGCTGATCATGTTCGGAATCTTCTTCGGCCATGGCAGCGCGCTATGGGTGCTGCATCTGGGCATCTACCTCTTTGCCGCGTCGGTGGCGTTCACCATCGTGACGCTTCCGGTTGAATTCAACGCGAGCAGACGCGCCGTGCAGGCGCTGGCCAAGGGCGGCTACCTGACCACCGATGAACTGGACGGTGTGCGCAAAGTGCTCCGCGCCGCGGCGCTTACCTATGTGGCGGCGGCCGCGACGGCCGTGCTCCAGCTCCTGCGCCTGCTCTTTCTGGCCCGCGGGCGCGACTGAACCCATTCGATGCGCCCTTTCCCAGCCCATACCGCGCTGCAGGCCCTTTCGGGCATTGCGGCGCTTCTCTTTGTCCTCTGTTCCGCGGTTTGGGCGCAGGAACAGGTGTTTACAGTGCGCATGACGGGACACGCCGACGGCGTGGGCATTACGGCGCGCAACAATGCCGTTGCGGCTGCGGAGGAGCAGATCATCACCGATGTGCTGCGCTCGCTGATTAACATGGAGGACATGGCCCCTTTCCGCGTGCTGCTGCGCCATGCGTCGGGCTACATTCAGCGCTATGACCTCCTGCGCTGCGACACGGCCAACAACAGCACCACGGTGGAATTGGACGCCTTTGTGCTGGAGAAGCCGCTACGGCAGGACGTCGCCGCGGCCATGCTGCCGCGCCTGGGAAAGAATCTGCCCGTGCTGCTGGTGGTCTCCGAACAGCCCACCCCCGAAACGCCCGCCAGGGTGGGATCGGGTGCGGCATTTCTGGTGCTCCGGGAAGGACTGGAGAAGTACGGGTTCAATGTTGTGGGCCCCGACAAACTGGACGGAATCTACAAAACAGAAAAGTTGTTGGCGGTCACGGGCGGCACGGTGGATGAGGGCTCCCATTTTGCCCGCGAGAACCTCCAGAAGGTGGTCATCACGGCGCAGGCCACCTCTGAGCATGAACCCCTGCTCACGGCGCCCGACATGACCAGAAACAGGGCGCGCGTGTCGATTCGCGTGTTTTCCGGTTCGGACGGAAAATTGACGGACGCGCTGGGCGCCGAAGCGGTGGTGCAAAGCGGAGACCCGCGCGACGGCGGCGATCAGGCCATCGCGGACGCGGCGGGCAAACTGGTGACCGACACGACGGTGGCGGTGGTGCTGACGCTGCTGGGACGGCAGGAAAAGGACCTCGTCCTGCTTTCCATCGAACAGCCCGGCGACGAGGCGGTGGTGCATGAAATCACCGCAGCCTTGGGCAAGGCGTCAGGCGTGGCGGCGGTGGAGGAAGCGCTGGTCTCCCCCACGTTGGCGCGGCTCCGCATCGACTACGACGGCGCCATGGCCCGGCTGGCCGACCTGCTGCATGCACTGCCGTTGTCGGCGGGAACACTGGAAGTGCGCAAGGCGGTGGGAAAAGAAATCACGGTCGTGATTCGGCGTTAATACATTTCAAGAAAGACGGCGCGCACCCGGGCACTACTGGTTGCCGGGGTTATCCTTCGGGGGATCTTCGTGAATGATGAAGTAGGGCCGCCGCTGGACTTCCACGAAGATGCGCCCGATGTATTCGCACATGAGGCCCGTGGCCACAAGCTGCACACCCGAGCAGAACAGGAAGAGCGCGACCACCGACTGCATTTGAAGGATATCGCCGACGGTCAACCGCAGAATGATGACCCTGATGCCCACCAGCGAACCCACGAGGGCCATTGTCCAGCCAAAGAATCCAATCAGGCGCAGGGGCGCATCGGTGATGCCCGTGAGCATGTCGAGCGCGGCGCGAACCAGTTTCAGGAAGTTGTACTTGCTCTGGCCCTTCTTGCGCGCCGAATGCCCCACCTTGACCTCCGCAACACGGCCGCCAACCATTGCCAGGTCGGCGGGAAGATAGCGGCAGCGGTGCTGCAGGCGGCACATGCTGTCCAGTATCTCGCGTTTCATCACCTTGATGTTGCAGCCGTAATCGTGGAGCGGCATGCCGGTGACTCGGGCGACATACCAGTTGAACATGCGTGAGGCGTACTTGCGGAACAGGGGATCCTGACGGTTCATCCGCCATCCCACGGCGACGTCATACCCCTCATCCAGCTTGGCCACGAGCAATGGGAGGTCTTCCGGCAACACCTGCAGGTCGGCATCGATGACCACCGTGTATTTGCCCTCTGAGCGGGACAGACCGGCATAGGTGGCCGGACTCTGGCCAAAATTGCGGGTGAGGTCCACGACGCGAATGCGCCGGTCGGCTTCGGCCATGGCAAACAGCATCTCGCGCGTGCCGTCGGTGCTGCCGTCGTTCACGAGAATGATTTCATAACTGCGGTTCATGCCGGTCAAGACCGCAGTCAGCCGCTCCACCAGTTCGGGCAGGGTTTCGCGCTCGTTGTACACGGGCGAGACAACGCTCAATTCCACTCTGTTTTCGGCCATGCTTGTGTGTTCCTTGATGCTTTCCCCAATGGCATCGGCAAGTATATAGCAGTGTTAAAGACGGTTCAAACGGTCTTGTGCCGTCCGTTTGCGTGCATCGCGGAAAGGGGCTATAATCCAAAATCCGGTTCGCAGAGAACTGTATTCTTTGTGCTAAGAGGGAATCTGGTGCGAATCCAGAACTGCCCCGCAGCGGTAATCAGGAACGAACGGCGCAAGACGGCGCGATGAGCGCCCGATACGCACTGGGCCATTGGGCCTGGGAAGCGGTGCCAAGTAGGAACTCCGCCTTTGGCGGATAGCCTGTGAGTCCGAAGACCTGCCGGAATTGGAAACGCCGTCCATCGGAGTTGATGGAGGCGGCCTTCGCGGGAAGGTAAGACGCGTGTCGCGTGTTGAATTCCCTCCCGTGTTCAGGCCGTTTCTTCGTCTGCCCTGGCGGCGCAGGTCCGAATGACACGAGGGTCCCGTCCATGAGCAGTTGCCTCTCCCCCACTCCCCGCCCGCTCCGTTTTGCCGCTTTGTGCCTCGCCTTCTTGCTGATAACCGCATCCGGCATGGCTGCGGCCGCCGTTGCCGTTGAAAACCTGACCGGGTATGCCATCACCGAATTTGTGCCCGCGCCGTCGGGCGAGTCCCTGGTCAGTTTCGACTGGGATTCCACCGCAGCCCTGTATTACACCACCGGCGTTCCCAACTTCGCCCTCGGATTGAACGTGTACCGCGATGCTGGCGGCGGTGCCGCAAAGGTGTTTCAATCCCCCGCGGTGTTTCCTGGCTCACGGATTACGGCTGTGGGTTCGTTTGTCTTTTTCAATGACGGCGGCGACTATGCCCGCTATACCTACAACTACTTCGCCTATAGCGTCGCCCAGGGCGGCGCGCCCGTGACTTCCTATGACTCTGCCGTGCAACCGCTCAGTCTTTGGGGCATAGACACCCGGGATGGTTCGCAGTTCTTCGCCTCTGGCGCGGTGGGCTTTGGCCCCAGTTCCATCTATTATATGTCGACGCCTGCGGACGGCATTCTGAACGGTCTGGTGAGTCTGGGTGAAATCGGCGAGTCTTCCGGTCCAGTGGCCTTTGACAGCGCGGGCAACCTGTTCTATGCGCATGGATACGTCTCCAGCGGACAGGCGAAAATCTTCCGCTGGAGCGCGGCGGAACTGGCCGCAGCCATTGCAAACCCGGTGCTTGCCCCGCTCAACCCGGTAAATCATGAATGGGCGACCATTCCGGCGGCCTTTTCAGGCATTGACAGCATGGTCGTGGACGCCGCCGGGAATGTGTATGTAACCGCCAACAATTGGGGCGTGCCGGGTGAATTGCTACTCTATAGACCTGCCGCAGCTGGGTCCACACCTGTGCCCGTCTCACTGGCGCGCTATGCCGACCGGATGGATTCGCTGCGTTTGCGCGACGGCAGGATCTATATGAGTTGTGCCGCCGGGATATACCGGATGTCGGTGCCGCTGTCGGTCTCTCTTGCCGGAGACGCCCAGGTGCATGCCGTGGCCGGACGGACGCTGACGCTTTCGGTGAACACCAGCGGCGGCGAGGGGACGGTGTCCTATCATTGGTTCCTTACGGGACTGGGCAAGACGGACATCCCCGTGGGCGACAACTCCCCCACGCTCTCTGTTGTCCCCGCAAAGGGCGACCAGGGCAGGGGCTATTATTGCGAGGTAAGCGATGCCGGGATGACGGCAACTTCACCGACGTACACACTGGAGGTGGTGATGCCCGCGCCTGCGGCATCCATGATTACACTGGTGGTGATGGCGATGGGAGTGGTGATGGTTGGGATCATGGGGGTGCGGCGCAAGGCCGCCGCAGGAACGAACAGGGACTGACACGGACGGAAAACAAGAACGAACAGGCTTTGGGCTTGCCAAAGACGGTGCGTTCCATTTTGCGGAGCAGAATTCCACGCACCCTATGAAAGCAGTTGTTCCAGGTGCTCCGGGGTGATGCCTTCGAGGGTGGAGGCAAACTGGTCGGCGCCGGTGAGCTGTTCCCGGGTGAAGGTGTTGGTGACTGCCAGCACTTTCATCCCGGCGGCTTTGCCGGCGGCGACGCCCTGGACGGAGTCTTCAATCACCACGCACCGGGACGGCTCAACGCCGCAGGCGGCCGAGGCGGCCAAGAATATCTCCGGGTCGGGCTTCTTGCGGGTGACCAGGCCACCGTGCATGACCGCGTCAAACCAGCCCAACTCTATGTGCGCGGCGCGCAGGGTGACCTGTGCGGTGTCGATGGGCGTGGAGGTGGCCAGGGCCATTTTCCAGCGTGCATCGTTGCGGACGGCGCAGAGAAGCTCGAGGACGCCGGGAAAAACGATTTCACGGCCCGATTGAAGCAAAGCCACGAAGTTCTCATGCCTGCGGGCGATGGCGGCTTCAGTGTCGATGGTGATGCCGTAGTCGGCAGCGGGCCCCTCGACGTAGCGGATGGCGCCGGTGCCCACGTAGGCGAGGAAGTCGGCCTCTTTCATCCGCACGCCGTAGCATTCCTCAAACATGCCGATGGTAGCCTCGCAGATGAGGCCCTCTGTGTCGGCGAGGACGCCGTCCATGTCAAACAGAGCCGCGTACATGCCGGGGCTCAGACGAGCGCGGGTGCGGCGTAACCGAGCACCTCAAGAATGGCCTCTTCCCTGGCTTCGACCGTCACGGGCTGTTCGGCACAGGCGATGGCGTTGTCGGGGTCTTTGAGACCGTGTCCGGTGAGGATGCAGACGACCTTGATCTTCTCGCCGGTCCGGGGCTGCACGGCGTCGAAGAAGCCCTGCCCGGCCAGCTTAATCAGTCCGGCAACGCTGGATGCGCTGGCGGGCTCGCAGAAGACACCCTCACTGCTGGCCAGCATCTTGTAGGCCTCGCGAATTTCTTCGTCGGTCACCATATCGATCAGGCCAAGCGACTCGTCGCGCGCGGCGACGGCCTGTTTCCAACTCGCAGGGTTGCCAATGCGGATGGCGGTGGCGAAGGTCTGCGGTTTGTCGACGGGATGGCCGAGCACGATGGGCGCCGAACCGGCCGCCTGGAAGCCGAGCATGCGCGGAAGCGCATCGCTCTTGCCGCAGGCGAGGTATTCCTTGTAACCCTTCCAGTAGGCGGTGATGTTGCCGGCATTGCCGACAGGCATGGCCTGGAAATCGGGCGCAATGCCGTCAAAGTCGTCGATGATTTCGAAGGCGCCGCTTTTCTGGCCCTCGATGCGGTAGGGGTTGACCGAATTGACCAGCGCCACGGGGAAATTCTGACATATTGAGCGGACGAGATTGAGGGCGTCATCGAAATTGCCCTTGACCTGAATGACGGTCGCACCGTGAATCATCGCCTGGGAGAGCTTTCCGAAGGCGATTTTTCCCTCCGGAATGAGCACGGCGCACTTGATGCCCGCACGGGCGGCATAGGCGGCCGCGGAGGCGGAGGTGTTTCCGGTCGAGGCGCACATGACCACCTCGTACTTGTCCTCGACGGCTTTGGTGATGGCCATGGTCATGCCGCGGTCCTTGAAGGACCCGGTGGGGTTCAACCCCTCATACTTAAGGTGGATTTCCAGTTTCGGGTGAATAATCCCGCTCAGCGCGTATGCCGGCACGAGCGGCGTGGAGCCCTCGTTCAGCGAAATGATGCAGGTGTCGTCGGACACCGGCATGTGCGCGCGGTACCGCTCGATAATTCCATTGTTGCGCATGAGTCGGTCCTTTTCCTTTCGCGTGCAGGGAATCCTGCCGGGTGCGACGCAGTCCACTGCCGGCCAGGCCGGCTCCAAGGGTAGAATAGCATTTGCGGCGGGCCGTTTTCAGCCGACGCGCCGGGATTTGTCAGAGAACCCGGATAAGCTGGGCAGGGGCGGCCGTGGTGTCCAGTTTGTCTATCTCGGCCAGGGCCGCCACCACGCTGGATTCCACCGTGTCGTGAGTCATCATGATGATGTGCACGGGCTCGTCGCTTTCCTGGTTTTTCTGAATGCAGGAGGCGATGCTGACGCCGTGCTTGCCGAGAATGGTGCAAAGCTTTCCGAGCACGCCGGGATGGTCTTTGGTGGTCAGGCGCAGGTAATAGCGCCCCTCCATGAGGCCCACGTCGCGGACTGCCACCTCGTGCGTGTACTGGAACGGGGCGACCGGCACGGCAGCACCATGGCGGGCAATGTCGACGATGTCGCCGATGACCGCGCTGGCCGTCGGACGGCGTCCCGCGCCGCGCCCGTAGTGGAGGGTTGCATCGGCACAGTCGCTGACGACATACACCGCATTGAACTCATTGCGCACGGCCGCGAGCAGGTGGGTTTCGGGAACGAGGGTGGGATGCACACGTGCCTCGATCTCACCGTCTTTCTTGTTCACCACGGCCAACAGTTTAATGAGATAGCCCAGTTCGCGGGCATAGGCCACGTCAAGATGGGTGAGCTTGGTGATGCCTTCCACGTAAATATCGTCGAGGTTGACCTTGGTGCTGTGGCACAGGGAGGCCAGTATCTGGCATTTGTGGGCCGTGTCATGCCCCTCGACATCAAGGTCCGGCGGGGTTTCGGCAAAGCCGAGCGCCTGCGCCTGGGCCAGCGCCTCGCCAAATTCCAAGCCCTCATAGGTCATGCGGCTCAGAATGTAGTTGCAGGTGCCGTTGAGAATGCCGTAAACGGAATGGATGTGGTTGGCCGCGAGGCTTTCCCGGATGGCCTTGATAATGGGCACGGCACCGGCCACGGCGGCCTCGAAGCGCAGCTCGACGCCGTTGCGCAGGGCCGCTTCGTTCAATTCGGGGCCGTGCTTGGCCAGCAGCATCTTGTTTGCGGTGACAACGTGTTTCCCCGCATTGAGCGCATCGAGGATCAGTTTGCGCGCTGCGCCAATGCCGCCGATCAACTCGCAGACCACGTTGACCTCCGGGTCGGCGATCAGGTCGGCCGCATCGGCGCTGACGCGAACCCCGTCGAGGACGAAGTCCTTGAGCAACTCGCTGCGGAGTTCGGCCACATGTTTCAGGGTCACCCGCACACCGGTCTTGTCTTCAATGACCCCTGTGTTGTCCAGAAGGATGTCAATGACACCGCCGCCCACGGTTCCCGCGCCGATTATGCCCACGCCCACATTCATTGTGTAATCCTTTCTACAGCCCGCACCGTCAATCGAGTTCGACCACGGCCAGCGGGTCACCAACACCAATGTCATCGTCTTCCCGAACCAGTTTCTCTCGCAACGTGCCTCCCACCGGGGAAGGCACGACAAATGCCGCCTTGTCAGTCTCAATCTCGAGCAGGTCGCCGCCCGCAGTGACCGATTGCCCGAGTTCCACCAGCCAAAAGGCAACTTTCCCGCCTTTCAGGGCATCTTCACCGTCGCCAAGACTGGGCAACACCACCGTATACATCGCCATGACTTCGTTCACCTCTCTGCGGGAACCGCGGCCAGCAACTCTGCCGACCGGTATGAACTTCGCACAAATGGACCGGCCACCGCAAACAGGAAACCCATTTCCCGGGCGGCCTGCTCATACACTTTGAACTGGTCGGGCGTCACGAACTCCGCCACCGGACCATTGCCGGGTCCGGGGCGCAGATACTGGCCGATGGCCACGGCATCGCATCCGGAAGAACGAAGGTCGCGCAACGTGCCGAGCACGTCCGCTTCCGTTTCGCCGCAGCCAAGCATAAGCGCCGATTTTACAAACCCGGCCGTCCTGAGTCCGCGCGCGGTCTGCAAGACCTCCAGGGACCGACGGTAACTGTAGCGCCTGTCGCGCAGTTGCGGGTGCAGGCGCTCGACCGTCTCAATATTGTGCCCGAAAACTTCCGGACCGGAGGCCAGCACCGTCGCGATGGCCGCTGCATCTCCGCCAAAGTCGGGAACAAGGACTTCCACCGTCGTTTCCAGATTGCGCTCTTTGACCGCCATGACCGTTTGGGCAATGTGCGCGGAGCCGCCATCATCCAGGTCATCGCGGGTCACGGAGGTAATCACTAGGTGCTTTGTCCCCAGCCGCTGCACGGCCTGGGCCACTTTTCCCGGCTCATCGATGTCCACAGGCAGGGGCTGGCCATGGGAAACGCCACAAAAGGCACACTTCCGGGTGCACACGTTGCCCAGAACCAGAAAGGTCGCCGTGCGCCTGCTCCAGCATTCTCCCTGGTTGGGACAGTGGGCGCTTTGGCAGACAGTGTGCAGGTCCAAGCCTTCCAGAAGGGCTTTAACCTCCTGGTGCGCCTCGCCTGACGGCCATTGCCTCCGGATCCATTCCGGAAAACGCCTCACATTTGCCTGCATTGCACGGATTTCCTTGTGCCGGAGGCCCCCAAGGCCCACCAACAGGCGGGATTATAGCATGCAGAATATGCCAGGAAACAGAGGGTGGCGATTTGCGCCCCCCGCCTTCACCGGACTATTGAAAAGGGGAAGGCCCGCAATGGGCCTCCCCCGCTTTTCCGCGTTTAGAACAGCCCCGACCGTGGCAGGGACTGCCCTTTTCTTATCAGCCCTTGCCGATACGTCCACCGGTGCCGATGAACAGGAACCCGACGAGCAGACCTATGAAGGACAGGATGGCAATGATGATCGCCGTCGGGTCGGACCAGTCTATTCCGGTGCAACTGCAACCGCTGCCGAGGTCGCGCACGACCGTGGCTGCGTCGGTGGCACTCACGGGCGGACCGAACAGGTTGTCCGCATGCACGGTGGCGACATTGTGTATGCCTTCGTTGTTAAGGTCCTCTGCGGTTACGACGTAGGTTCCCGTAAAGGTTGTGCTATCCGTGGCGCCCGGCGCCAAGGAGGCAATCGGACCGCCGGACACGGGAATAAGGATGTCGGTGAGGGTCACATTGTACAGGGTGACATTGCCCGTGTTGGTTATGGTGAACGAGTAGGTGATGACATCACCGACCGCACTATACGTTTCCGGGGTGCCCCGCTTGACCAGGCTGACGGAGGCATGCTGCACCGCAGGCACCGTTGCGGTGCCGGTGCCGGTTGTCACCGGGCCGGAAGGTGTGGTCCCAGACACCTTGGCCGTGTTGGCAAAGCTGCCAGCGTCAAGGTCAGCCTGGGTCACCGTGTGACTAGCCGTAAAGGTCGAGCTGTCAGATGCGCCCGGTGCCAGTGTGGCAATGGGTCCGCCTGTCACGGTGGCCAACGGATCGGTCACCGTGATGTTGGTCAGCGTCACGTTGCCCGTGTTGGTCACGGTAAACGAGTAGGTCAGGACTTCACCCACGGCCGTGTAGCTTGCCTGCGCGGCAGTCTTGGTGAGGTGAATGGACGGACTGCTCAGCGCGGGCACGGTCACCGTGCCGTTGCCGCTGACGGCAGGCCCCGACGGTGGCGTACCGGTAACGGTGGCCGTGTTGCTGAAGCTGCCCGCATCGACATCCGACTGGGTCACCGTGTGGCTGGCCGTAAACGTCGTGCTGTCCGTGGCGCCCGGCGCCAGCGAGGCAATCGGACCGCCCGAAACGGTTGCCGACGGGTCGGCAAGGGTCACGTTGGTCAGCGTCACGTTGCCCGTGTTGGTCACGGTGAACGTGTAGGTCAGCACATCACCCGCGGCGTCATAGTTGGCCTGCACAGCCGTCTTCACGAGGTTAATGGAGGCTTTGCCGAGCGCAGGCACCACAACGGTGCTGCTGTTGGTCACCGCCGAACCGCTCGGCGGTGTGCCGGTCACGGTCGCCGTGTTGCTGAAACTGCCCGCATTAACGTTGGCCTGGGTCACCGTGTGGCTCGCCGTGAAGGTCGTGCTGTCCGTGGCGCCCGGCGCCAGCGAGGCAATCGGGCCGCCCACGACCGTCGCAGACGGGTCGGACACGGTCACATTGGTCAGCGTCACGTTGCCCGTATTGGTCACGGCAAACTTGTAGGTCAACACATCACCTGCGGCGTCGTAGTTGGCCTGCACCGCCGTCTTCACCAGGTGAATGGAGGCGCTGGTAAGCGCAGGCACCGTCACCGTGTCGCTGTCGGTCACGGCCGGACCGCTCGGCGGTGTGCCGGTCACGGTCGCCGTGTTGCTGAAGCTGCCCGCATTCACATTGGCCTGGGTTGCCGTGTGGCTGGCCGTGAAGGTCGTGCTGTTCGATGCGCCCGGCGCCAGCGAGGCGATCGGACCACCCACCACTGTCGCGGACGGGTCGGTAACGGTCACGTTGGTCAGTGTCACGTTGCCCGTGTTGGTCACGGTGAACGTATAGGTCAACACATCACCCGCAGCGTCGTAGTTGGCCTGCACCGCCGTCTTCACCAGGTGAATGGAGGCGCCACCGAGCACGGGCACCGTTACGGTGTCGCTGGCGGTAACCGCCGGTCCTGAAGGCGGCGTGCCCGTTGCCGTGGCCGTGTTGCTGTAGCTGCCCGCATCCACATCCGCCTGGCTCACCGTGTGACTGGCGGTGAAGGTGGTGCTGTCAACAGCACCCGGAGCAAGCGAGGCTATCGGGCCGCCCGCGACGGCCGCTTTCGGGTCGCTCAACGTGATATTCGTCAGCGTGACATTGCCGGTGTTGGTCACCTTGAAGGTATAGGTCAGCACGTCGCCGGCAACATGGTAGTTGGCCTGAACCGCCGTCTTGACCACGCTCAGCGAGGGTGCCGCCAACACAACGTGATACCCATCGTTGTCTGTGAAGGTATTCGTACCCGCAATTGCAGTCACCGTCGTCGGGTCAGTGCCCTGGGTCTGGGCCGCACCGGACGGGAAGTCCGGATCGGTCTCGTCCACATTGGCGGTGGTGGTGCCCGGCGGCACCGAGGCCGACCAGTCACCCTGTGCATCGGTGGTCACAGTCTGCACATGGCCCAGGCTGTCGGTCACCAGAACGTTCACATTTGCAAGACCGGGTTCACCGGCATCTTGCACACCGTTGCCGTTCACGTCGAGGTACAGGTGACCGCTGACCACGGAGGCCACGTAATAGCCGTC